>NZ_BAJY01000017.1 GCF_000613945.1 Prevotella falsenii DSM 22864 = JCM 15124 | reverse complement strand
ATAGGCGTCGTGCTGATTTTATGTTTATCTCCTTATGTTTAGTTTTAAATGTTGATAAATTTTATTCTCTCATCACTGTTTTGCCTCGATGTGTTTCCACAACTCGTAAAAAACACAGAAGTAGCGACACGCTAACAAACTGAAACCTTTTCTTTTATTTTCTGTTCATATCTAAATAATCTGACACAAAGATATGAACATTTGCATATATACTCGAAATTTATTCTTTAAAATTTCTAAACCAATCTTGCTTACTTGTGTGTTTTTACGCACAAAACGAGGGTTTTATCGTTCTTCTTTAAAACTACACTAAATTATTTACACGTAAATAAATATTTTTCTACACGTAAAGAAATATTTACTTACACGTAAATAAATATTTCTTTACGTGTAAGTAATTTAACAGGGAAACGCCTTGGCACGCATAATCCCTTGTAAACGAGAAAGAAAAGCTGCACTATTGTGCTGAGAAAAAAAGAGGCAGCCAAGCATAACCGCTTAGCTGCCTTTGTTTTATTTAACTTTTTAAAGCTCTCTATTTTTACTGAACAGCTTCTTCCGGTGCTGTTTTGAAGTATTTAAGCTCATTACAGTCGAATGCCTTAATATAAGCTACGCTGCCTGCAACTTCTTCTTCGGTCATACGGACAAACACGTTTGCCGACTTTTCGAACAGTTCCGGTGCCTTGCTTGCATCTGCGATAAGGAGCAACGACTCCACGATGCCGGCTGTCATGTTATACAAACGACGTGCAAGGAAGTCGATGGTGTCTTGGCATTCGCTTGCCTTCACCTTCTCCAAAGCCTCTTCGTAAAGCGCAACAAGGCGTTCTACACGCACCTTCAAGTCTTTCATGCAGTCGCAAACTTCGCTTTCCAACATTTCTTTCATGATGTTGAGATAGGTTCCGTTGGTTATATAGCGCACCGCAGCCACCACCTGCAACTGTGTCGTGCCTTCGTAAATAGAGAAGATACGCGCATCGCGATAAAGGCGTTGGCACTTGTATTCCATGATGAAACCCGAACCGCCGTGAATGGAAATAGAGTCGTAAGCGTTCTGGTTGGCATATTCGGAGTTGATACCCTTTGCCAATGGTGTGAACGCATCGGCTAAACGAGTGTATTGCTTCATTTCTTGGCGTTCCTCCGGTGTCAGCTTTTGGTCGCGTGCAATGTCTTCCAATGCCTTGTAAATGTCTACATAGCGTGCTGTTTGATAGAGCAGCGAACGACCGGCATCGAGTTTTGCCTTCATGCGAGAAAGCATATCGTAGACAGCAGGGAAAGTAATGATTTTCTTTCCAAACTGTGCACGCTCCTTGGCATAGTTCAATCCCTCTTTATAGGCTTCGCTTGAAAGCCCTACACTCTGCGCGGCAATGCCAAGACGGGCACCGTTCATGAGTGCCATAACGTACTTGATAAGTCCCATACGGGTGTTTCCGCAGAGTTCGGCTTTCGCATTTTTGTAAACCAACTCGCAAGTTGGCGAACCGTGAATACCGAGTTTATGCTCTATATGGCGCACATCAACACCTCCGTCGCGCTTGTCGTAGATAAACATAGACAGTCCGCGACCGTCGTGCGTGCCTCTTCCGAACGGGCAAGCACCAAGTGAATGTCGGAGTCGCCGTTGGTAATGAAACGCTTTACACCGTTCAGTCGCCAGCAATTCTCTTTCTCGTCGAATGTCGCCTTGAGCATTACGCGCTGCAAGTCGGAACCTGCATCAGGCTCGGTCAAGTCCATCGACATGGTTTCGCCGTTGCAAATGCGAGGTATATACTTAGCGCGCTGCTCGTCGTTGCCAAATTCATAGAGCGTGTCGATGCACGACTGCAACGACCAGATGTTTTGGAAGCCGCCGTCGGCAGACGAAATCATCTCTGAAAGCATAGAGAACACCACGTTGGGGAGGTTCAAACCACCGTATTGGCGGGGCATGCTGACACCCCAAAGTCCTGCTTTGCGGGTAGCGTCAAGGTTTTCGTAGGTCTTGCTTGCATAGTGCATGCGGTTGTCGATGAGGTGCGGACCTTCCAAATCCACAGCTTCCGAATTGGGTTCGATGATGTTTGCTGCCACATCGCCCGTAATATCGAGAATGCGTTTATAGTTTTCTATGGCGTCCTCGTAGTTTACGGGAGCGTCGTCGTACTTGTCCTTATCAGCGTAATTGCGTTCTTTCAGCTCAACAATTCGCTTCATCAGAGGGTGTTCCAAGTGGAACGCTATCTCCGGTTGGTCTGTATAATAATTTGCCATGTCTGTTTCTCCTCTTCTGTTACTTACTGTTTTGCTTGTAATACTTAATCATTTTGGGCAGCACTTCGCCTACATCGCCGTTGATAACATAGTCGGCAATTTGGTTGATGGGTGCTTCCGGGTCGCTGTTGATGGAAATAATGATGCCCGAATCCTGCATACCGGCAATGTGTTGTATCTGTCCTGAAATGCCACAGGCAATATATACCTTCGGGTGAACGGTAACACCGGTCTGCCCTACTTGCCGATCGGTCGGTATCCAGCCCGCATCTACCGCTGCGCGCGATGCGCCCACCTCGGCGTGCAATACATCGGCGAGTTGGAAAAGCGTTTCAAAGTTTTCTTTCGAGCCTACACCGTAACCTCCTGCCACAACAATTGCGGCACCCTTGAGGTTGTTTTGGGCTGCTTCGACGTGTCGTTCAATTACCTTTACGGCGTATGCAGCCTCATCAACATACTTGCTTACTTCGGGATAAACCACTTCTTGCTTTGCCGTTCCTTCGTAAATGGCTTTCTGCATAACGCCCGAACGGACTGTTGCCATTTGCGGACGGTGGTCGGGATTTACGATTGTAGCCACGATATTGCCACCGAAAGCAGGGCGAATTTGGTATAAGATGTTGTCGTAGTGCTTTCCTGCCTTCTTGTCGTCGTATTCACCGATTTCAAGTTGCGTACAGTCGGCGGTCAAACCCGATGTCAATGACGACGACACACGAGGCCCTAAGTCACGCCCGATAACCGTTGCGCCCATGAGCGCAATCTGCGGTTGCTCCTCCTTAAATAGGTTTACGAGTATGTCGGTATGGGGTGCTGATGTGTAAGGGAACAATCCTTTGCCGTCGAACACAAAGAGTTTATCAACTCCGTATGGCAGTATTTGGTCTTCCACCTTACCTTTTATATCGGTTCCCGCCACGATGGCATGGAGTTCTACGCCTAATTGGTTGGCGAGTTTACGTCCTTTTGTGAGCAATTCCTGCGATACTTCCTGCACCGTTGCTTGCTCTATTTCGCAATATACAAATACGTTATTCATAGTTTATCCTATTATCTTCTCGTCCAACAATTCTTTCATCAAGCCGTCAATGTCTTCGTCCGAGCCACTGATGGTTTTGCTTTCTTTCGCTTGGAACACAATGTTCTGCACAGTTTTCACCTTTGTTGGCGAACCTGAAAGTCCGCATTGCGCTTCATCGCCATCTACATCGGCTACCGACCATTGGGTTAATGTAAGGTAAGGACGCTGCTCGAAGAGTTCTGCCCAAGGTTCTTTGCCTGTGCGTTCCATAGGACAGGTTGCATATTTGTACTTCATCACGAGCTTTACGTTGCACGGACGTGCCGGAGCAGCTGTGCCATTCACGGTTACAACCACCGGCAGAGGGGCTTCAACCGTTTCTACACCGCCGTCAATCATACGGCGAATGGTTGCCTTACCGTCTTCTATCTTCTGAATTTCTTCAGCGTAAGTAACCTGATTTAGTCCTAACTTCTGTGCAACCTGCGGTCCAACCTGTGCCGTATCGCCGTCGATGGCTTGGCGTCCACCAATTACAAGGTCTACATCGCCTATCTTCTGAATGGCAGTAGCCAAAGCGTAAGATGTGGCAAGCGTATCGGCACCGGCAAATTTGCGGTCGGTCAGCAACCATCCGGTATCAGCACCACGGTACAAACCCTGACGGATTATTTCGCCGGCTCGTGGAGGTCCCATTGTAAGGATACCCACTGTTGAACCCGGATATTGTTCTTTCAATCGCAATGCCTGCTCAAGCGCATTCAAGTCTTCTGGGTTAAAGATAGCGGGCAAGGCGGCACGGTTCACCGTTCCTTCTGCCGTCATGGCATCTTTTCCCACATTTCGTGTGTCAGGTACCTGCTTTGCAAGTACTACAATTTTCAAACTCATATTATATAATGTGTTGTTTAAGATACTCGTTGTTTCATTAAATTCGTGTAGCAAAAGTACGATTTTTTTATAAATCAAACAAATTTAATGCACAAAAACCGATAAAACGTGCACAAACAAGTGTATTTGCGCAATAATAGAAGCTATATTTATAGGGGTCGTTTTCTTGCTGCAACCTGTTTATATCATTGGTTTGCAGCAAGCCATCAGCTGTTCCCAACTATTGGAAAAGTCGCTGATTGTATCGAAAAGAATGTTTGCTCCCTCGTTGAGAAGGACTGTATCGGACAGCGGACCGCTATTGATGGCAACCGTGAAACACCCTGCTGCTACGCCCGAACGCACTCCCAAGGTGCATTCTCTACGACAATGCCTTCGTACGGTGCGAAATTGCCTGCTTTTTGTAAGCCTATAAGGTAAGGGTCGGGGTTCGGTTTGCCACGTTTTACATCGAAAGCGGTGGTTACTTGCGCTTCGTTGATAAAGTCTTTGAAGTCGGAAAGCAGTCTGTTAATAAGCTGTCGCTGTGCACTTCCCGTTACAATGCCTATCTTTAATCCACTGTCTTGTATCTTCTGCATTAAGTCTTTCACGCCATCGAAGATGTCTGTTTCAGGCATTTCGTGGAAGTAGCGCGCCTTTAGTTGGTACATTTCTGCCGCTTCTTCTTCAGTCAGTTCCTTTCCTAACTGCGCCTTTGCATACTTTCGCACCGTATCTACGCCTCGTGCGCCCTCCGTTGCGTATGCGTCTTCGGCAGTGAAAACAATTCCAAATTCAGCCATTGCCCTTTGCCAAGCCTTTGCGTGGTTGGGCATAGAGTTGTAGAGGACACCGTCCATATCGAAAAGAACAATCTTCGGTGCAAAAGGTTGTTCTGCCTGTTTGTTGTATTGTGCGATTGCTTTTTGAAACATTTTTGCTTGTAAAACCAAAACGCCAACCCATTAAAATAATGGTATTGGGCGTTTTTGTGTTCATAATCGTTGTCTGATAGCCTTGCTTTCTTCCTCGTAACCCGGTTTGTCGAGCAGGGCAAACATATTCTTTTTGTATGCCTCTACACCCGGCTGGTTGAACGGATTTACTTGTTGTACCAAGCCACTGATACCACAAGCCTTCTCGAAAAAGTAGATAAGCTGTCCGATATAGTACTCATTTAGCTTTGGAATGCTGATGCGAATGTTTGGAACACCGCCATCGACGTGTGCAAGGCGTGTACCTAATTCAGCCATTTTGTTTACTTCGTCCACACGTTTTCCTTCGAGGAAGTTCAGCCCATCAAGGTTTTCGTCGTCGTGTGGGAACAGCAATGTTCTGTTAGGTTCTTCGACAGAGAGCACCGTTTCAAATATCGAACGTTCGCCTTCCTGTATCCATTGTCCCATAGAATGGAGGTCGGTGGTAAAGTCGCACGCTGCAGGGAAAATGCCTTTTTGGTTCTTTCCTTCGCTTTCACCGTAAAGTTGCTTCCACCATTCTGCCATAAAATGGAGCTTTGGCTGAAAGTTTGCCATTATTTCTATCTTCTTTCCAGCCTCTGAATAGAGTGCTTGACGAATGGCTGCATAGCGTGCTGCAATGTTCTGAGCAAATGGAGCGTCTGCGCCCGTTGCCTTTTCCATGTCCTGCGCCCCTTTTACAAGCTGCCGAATGTCGAAGCCTGCCACTGCGATAGGCAACAAACCAACAGGTGTAAGCACAGAGAAACGACCGCCAACGTTGTCGGGAATAACGAAAGTTTTGTAACCTTCGCGTGTTGCTGCCGTACGTGCTGCACCCTTTACAGCGTCGGTTATGGCTACGATAACATCTTTTGCTTCTTTCTTTCCACGCTGATTTTCGCATTGCTTCTTCAACAAACGGAAAGCAAGAGCAGTTTCTGTAGTTGTTCCGGACTTAGATATGTTGATGACACCAAAGCGTTTATCTTTCAGGAACTCGGTGAGTTCGTACAAATAATCTTCGCTGATGTTGTTGCCGGCATAAAGAATGGTAGGGTTCTTCTTGTCGTTCAAGAGCCATGCAAAGCTGTTATCTAATGCTTCTATGATAGCACGGGCACCAAGATAAGACCCTCCGATGCCTGCCACCACTACAAAATCGCACTTTTCGCGCAAAATTTCGGCAACACCATTTACCTCGTTTATAAACTCTTCCGTGATGCTTATCGGCAGATGCAACCAACCTAAAAAGTCGTTGCCAAGGCAAGTAGCCTTCTCCAATGCTTCTTGTGCGGCTGCCACCTGTGGTGCATACGACTCCATTGTGCCCGGGTTTAGCACCTGAGCAGCTTTTGAAATGTCTAACTTAATACTTTCCATTTGTGTATTACCTGAATGAATCTGTTAATAATTTAATCTCTACTTTGGGACTTATACCTTCGTACAGAATGTTGTAAACGGCATCAAGGATAGGCATATTCACGTGCAAATGTCGGTTTATTTCCTTCATACACTTTGTTCCGAAATAGCCTTCGGCAATCATTTCCATTTCCATTTGTGCCGACTTAACGCTGTATCCCTTTCCTATCATCATACCGAAGGTGCGGTTTCGGCTGAAGTTGCTGTATCCCGTAACGAGCTGGTCGCCAAGATAAACACTGTCTACCATGTTGCGCTCTAAGGGATTTATGCTGGTAAGAAACCGTTCCATTTCCTGCATTGCATTTGAAATAATCACTGCTTGAAAGTTGTCTCCGTACTGCAAACCCGAACAAATGCCCGACGCAATGGCATAAACATTCTTCAAGACCGAAGCGTATTCTATGCCGAGCACATCGCGCGACACCTTTGTTTTAACGTAATTGGAAACCAATACTTCGGTCAAGGCATGCGCTTTCTGCGTATCGGTGCAACCTACGGTAAGGTATGTAAGGCGTTCCATAGCCACTTCTTCGGCATGCGATGGTCCTCCTATGACCGCTAAGTTATCTTCCGGCACCTTCATAACCTTGCGGAAATATTCCGAGCAAACCAAGTTCTCGTCCGGAACAATGCCTTTAATGGCTGTTACGATGAACTTATCGTGCAACTTGTGCTTCACTTTCTTTAATATAGCCTTCAGATAAGGCGATGGTGTTACGAAGATAAGCGTATCGTAATCCTGCACCAAACGATTGATGTCTGACGACAAACGAATTTCGTTGGTGTCGAAATGAGCACTTGTCAGATAGGTGGGATTGTGCTCCAACTTGCGAAATTGCTCTATTGTCTCGTCGCGTCGAAAGTACCAACCTATGTGATGTGTGTGTTCCACCACTATCTTGGCGATGGCTGTAGCCCAGCTTCCGCTTCCGATGATTGCTATGTTTCCTACGTCGTACATGTCTTTTTATCAAGGAAAGGCAGTGCCTTTCCTTTCTCTTGTTATTGTGCTTTGTCAATCCATTGTTGAATTTCATCAACCGATGGCTTATCGTATCCTAACTTGTACTTCTTGTTTACTTCGCCAAGTTTCTGCTGTAAGCCCTGCGCTTTTTCCTCTTTAATATTCTGTATGAGGTTGAAACCGCACTTACGCAACACGTAAACCCATTCTTCGGGTACGCCTATTTCTGCCCATTCCTTTATGCTGCTCTGCGGCATTTTGGCTTCCGGCTTCATCTGGGGGAATAGCAGAACCTCTTGAATGTACTCCTGTCCTGTCATCAACATCACCAATCGGTCGATACCGATGCCGATACCCGATGTCGGCGGCATACCGTATTGCAGGGCACGCAGGAAGTCTTGGTCGATAACCATTGCTTCGTCGTCGCCGTTGTCTGCCAATCGCATTTGCTCTTTGAAGCGTTCTTCTTGGTCGATAGGGTCGTTCAATTCCGAGTAAGCGTTGGCAAGCTCCTTCCCGTTCACCATCAATTCGAAGCGTTCGGTAAGCCCCGGCTTAGAGCGGTGCATCTTTGTGAGTGGCGACATCTCAACCGGATAGTCGATAATAAAGGTCGGTTGTATGAACGTACCTTCGCAGAACTCGCCGAATATCTCGTCGATGAGCTTGCCTTTACCAAAGCTGCTGTCGATGCCTTCGAGCTTCAGCTCGTTCACGGCGATGTTGCGGATTTCCTCTTCCGACTTTCCATAAAGGTCGAAACCGGTCTTTTCCTTGATGGCATCGAGGATTGGAAGGCGGCGGAACGGTGCTTTAAAGCTGATGATATTGTCGCCTACCTGCACTTCGGGCTTGCCGTTCACCTCCGTGCAAATCTTTTCTATCAGCTTTTCGGTAAAGTTCATCATCCAATTATAGTCCTTGTATTGCACGTAAAGTTCCATGCAAGTAAACTCAGGATTATGGAAACGGTCCATACCTTCGTTGCGGAAGTTCTTTCCAATCTCGTAAACGCCTTCAAAGCCACCCACGATGAGTCGCTTCAAATAAAGCTCGGTGGCGATGCGCATATACATTTCGGTGTTCAGCGCATTGAAGTGTGTGATGAAAGGACGCGCACTTGCACCGCCCGCAATGGTCTGCAAGGTTGGTGTTTCCACTTCGGTGTAACCTGCATCGTCGAAGAAACGGCGCATGGTTCTCAACACCGTGGCACGCTTTTGGAACGTTTCCTTCACACCATCGTTCACCACCAAGTCTACGTATCTGCGACGATAGCGAAGCTCCGGGTCGTCGAATTTATCGTAAGCCACACCGTCTTTATACTTCACAACGGGCAGTGGCTTCAAGCTCTTTGATAGTACGGTGAGCTCTTCGGCGTGCACCGAAA
This sequence comes from Prevotella falsenii DSM 22864 = JCM 15124, assembly GCF_000613945.1. GTDB lineage: Bacteria > Bacteroidota > Bacteroidia > Bacteroidales > Bacteroidaceae > Prevotella > Prevotella falsenii. Next base: position 45,426 of record NZ_BAJY01000017.1, on the reverse strand, counting down.
TCTCGCCCATCTGTGTCTTGAACACATAACCCTTGATTCCGATGAAGTCGCCAATGTCCAACAACTTCTTGAAAACAACGTTGTAAAGGTCTTTATTCTCGTTCGGGCAAAGTTCATCGCGGGTGATGTAAACCTGTATTCTGCCCTTGCTGTCTTGTATTTCTGCAAACGAAGCCTTGCCCATTACACGGCGTCCCATAAGGCGACCTGCAATTACGACTTCGCGTTTCTCGTCTTCGTTAAATTCAGCCTTTATATCCGTAGAGTAAGCATTGGTTGGAAACTCTGCTGCCGGATATGGGTCGATGCCCATATTGCGCAATTCCTGCAAGCTCTGACGGCGTACAATCTCTTGTTCTGATAATTCTAAAACGTTCATTTTCTCTATTAATCGAATTATAATCTTTATGGTTTGCAAATTTAATAAATTATTTGCAATTCCTTATTGTTTTTGCCTTTTTTATGCTTTACCTACGAAGTGGGCTTACATTGCCATACAAGAAGAATTTAAACGTATGTTAAATACACGTCTTCAAAGGTTAAATTTCAATCCATGAAACACGCCGGGAAGGGCTGCTTTCTGCACAAAGAGCAAATTGTTTTTAAATAAGCCCACTTTTCACGTGCAACGCCAAGAATGCTGAACATCAGCAACTTCACTGCTTAATGGGTAGCATCGTGCTATCACGAAGCGACGTTTAGTTTGTCATTAAATATCATTAACTATATTGTTTTGATACTATAAGTTTTTCATTACTTTTGCAAAAACAAATAAGAAATCTATGACATATCGGACAAATAGAAACTTTAAAATCATAATGACATTGGCTTCAATTGCCGTTTACCTTCTTGCTATCGCCTTTTACCACTATTTCTTACGGGGAAACGATACTGCGTTTTACGCCATTTTCTGGTTTTTAGCCATAATGGCAATGTATATCGTCTACTATTACCGCATGACAATAAAGATAGAAGGCAACTTGCTGACGTACAAAACAACGAACGAAGTGAAGACACGCACGCTGCCGCTCTCCGAAATAGCAGCTGTAAGCATTCGGAAGAAGCGGTTCTACCCTGTACTAACCATCACTACGAAACAGCAAACCAAAATACGCCTCTACCCGGAACAGCCCGAACAGTTGCAGAAAGCGTTAATCGTGCAATAAAATATTAACGTTTTTATTATGACTGAATTTAGAACTATGCGGCGCAAACGCCAAGAATTAACAGAAACGGAATGCACGGAAATATTGGAAAAAGCAACCTCCGGTGTGCTTTCTTTGCTTGGCGATGACAGCTATCCTTACGGTGTACCCATCACGCCTGTACTTGTGGGACGCAAACTATACTTCCATTCGGCAATAAAAGGGCATAAAGTGGACGCTATTCGCAACACCGACAAGGCATCGTTTACGGTAATCGACCGAAACGACGTAAAGCCTAAAGAGTTTACTACCTATTTCAGAAGTGTGATATGCTTCGGAAAAGTGCGCTTGATAGAAGATGAAACGGAGAAGATGGAAGCCCTCTGTAAATTGGGCAGGCGGTACAATCCCGACGATGAAGAAGGACTCAGACACGAGATAAAGAAAGATTTCTCACACCTTGTCATGATTGAATTCACCATCGAACATATCAGTGGGAAAGAAGCCATTGAGCTTGTGAGAATGAAAAAAGCCCGATGATATTTACCTGAAGTGCCTCTGAAAGCCGGATAAAAAACTTTCAGAGGCTCTTCATTTTTATTACACTTGTAGAAAACAACGTACTTTTATAAACATTTGCACATATAATTTGCCTATTTAACGTGAAACGTTTATTCCTAAAAAAATAAAAAAGATTGGAACATTGTAAGGGATTTTATATAGAATTTAGTTATATTTGCAGACCCATTTATTAAATATAGGTAATATCTACAATAAAGAAATATGAAAAAAATCTTAATTTCAATGCTTTTGTCGGTAACATTTGCACTTCCGACACTTGCTATTCGTCCATTACAAAAGGTATGGACTGTGAAACAAAGCGACAGCACCAGTATTAAAATTCTTGTACATGGTGAAGGTGGTCGTACAGTGTTTTTCACATCACTCGATGGTAAAATCATCGTAAAAGGTGCCGACAACAATTTCTATCATGCAGTTATCCGTGACGGAGAACTTCGCCCTTCAACTTTCATTGCGCACGAAGCGGGCGACCGTACAGCAGAAGAAAAGGCATTCTTGGCTGAAACCCGAACCGAAAAGAATATGCACTTGCTAAAGCCTGCAACTACACACGCTTCGCACAAAGCACCCCACAAGGCCATCAGTGCTTCTACAGCAGACGGCTTAGGCGAGTTCAACAAGTCGGGTATGGGTGGTATCAAGAGTATTGGAAAGCCACTCGTGCCTGCCATAATGGTAGAGTTTACAAACAAAAGCTTTCAATCAACGACGACTCCGGAGAAGATGTCGCGCTATTGCAACGAACCCGGCTACAACGAAGAGCCCCTCTGTGTGGGTTCTGTAAAAGACTTCTTCGAGTCTCAGAGTCGCGGTATGTTTGTTCCAACTTTCGAGATAATCGGTCCTATTAAGGTAGACCACAGCTATTCATACTATGGCAGAAACGAGGACGTTGATAAGTTATTGAGAGACGTTGTTAAGAAAGCCAAGCACAAGGCATCAGCTTCGATAAGTTCAAAGACCCAACAACAGGTAACGTAGAGCTTACCTGCTTGTTCTATGCAGGGCGCGGACAAGCTACCGAAGACCCTAACGACCCTCTTTATGAAAACTATATTTGGCCACAAGAACAAGACATTGAGGAAGATATAGAGGGCACACACTTCAATTCTTTCTTTGTTGGAAACGAGCTTGACCATTACGGAAATCTTATAGGTATGGGCATCTTCTGCCACGAATTAGGCCACGCATTGGGCTTGCCCGACTTCTATAACACCAATCCATACGTTACCCTGCCACGCAACCCATTCGGTTTTTGGTCTATAATGGACGCCGGTCCTTACGTAAACAATGCAAATGCGCCTATCGGTTATACGGCTTACGAACGCTCTTACTTAGGTTGGTTGAAGATTAAAGAACTTACTGCGCCTGAAACTGTCAAGCTCGACCCGGTAACAAATCGGGAAGGAGAGCTCGCTGCCATTATTCGTTCAACACGCAACCGTAGCGAATACTTCATCTTAGAGAACAGAACTTCAGACACGTGGTATCCGAAAGAATACAAAGAAAGCAGAAACGGCAAGTATGAAACATTTACTTTTGGCGACGGCTTAATGCTGAGCCACTATGCTTACGACAAAAGTATTTGGTCAAACAACAGCGTGAATACCAACGCACAGAAGATGCGTGCATATATGATTCCTGCCGATAACGAAAAGCTTTACTACAGTGCACACAAAGAAAACCTCTATGGTGTGGAGAAGAAGAACATCGATAAGCTGACGTTCTACGACAACACTTTTATTGAAAACGCTGTACAAGACATCAAGGTTAATGAAGATGGAACCATTACTTTCGGCTACAGACAGCAGCCAAACAGCATTGAAAACATAAACGATAAGGTTAAAGAGAGCGTGGGCGACGGCTACTACTACGACTTACAAGGACGCAGAGTGCTGAACCCAACACGCGGTATCTATATCCACAATGGCAAGAAAATCTTGGTGAAGTAAACACCATTAATCTGTGAATACTAAGTTCCTCCCTGTCCGATGTTCATCGGACAGGGAGGATTTTTATTATTGTTGCTCTGCAACCTGTTTACCCACGCATCAAAAGCAAGGCTGAATTACTCTCTTGAAATGCAGCCTTTTATCTGCTTTAAAAGCATGTTGCCGAATTATCTACACGTTGAGAAATATTTATTTACGTGTAAATAAATTCTTACTTACGTGTAGAAAAATATTTATTTACACGTAAATAATTTGCCATAAGTAGGTGTTCATAATTAATTGACATTGTATTTACGGCTATTTTCCGGTCAGTCTGCCGTCTTGAAGAAGGAGTGTAGCGGGCTACACGACTGATGAAAGGCGACAGAATGACGGAAAAGAGACGTGAAGACGATGGCAAAGTGAAAGCATAAAAAATAAAAGCAATATAGATACGTTTAATTTTGAACACCTACTTACTGCTGAAAAACGGAGAAAGAAAAGCTGTTCAAAGGCTATTCTACAGATGTTTTTGTAAATTCAAAGTTTCACCCGACTGCAATAGAATTTCATATATTAGTTTCGTTATCTGATAGTTTATTGCTAACTTTGCAGTAGTTAGCTGCTATCAGCTATGAAGTATTAGTCATTAAACCCAAATCGGTCATTAGAGTGCTTGACCGATTTTGTTCGATTGTCGAGCAGATGTGCCGGCATTTCATCGAAGGCGTAGCGGGCTACGGCAAGATGTAAGGGCTGCGCAGATGACGGCAAGCGGACGAAACCGGTAAGGAAGCATGACGGTAATAACAGAAATTAGCAAATGCGTCCTAACGACCGATTGGGGTTAAATACATCTATTTAGACATAAAAAAGTAATGAACGTAGAGAAGTACAGTGCCCGTTTAGAGAACGAAGAGGGGTTGAGCCGCACCTTGGGAATGCATTTTATATCAACTCCCGAACCCGACACGCTGATGGCAAAAATGGCTGTTGATGATAGAAACAAGCAAACATTCGGTTTCCTTTCCGGTGGTGCTACGTTGGCATTGGCAGAGAATGTGGCAGGCTTAGGTCTATGGCACTTTGCGATGGTAAAATGGCTTTGGGCATAAACGTGAGCGGAAACCATGTGCAGGCTATGCCCTACGGTGGCACGGTTACGGCTTATGCACGCATTCTGCACCAAGGACACAAGTTGCACGTATGGCACATAGACGTAAAGAACGATGAAGGAGAACTCATTTCGTCGGTGCAGGTTACGAACTATATCGTTCATTCACAAAAGAAAGAGTAGTAAAAAGAGTATTGACCATGCGTTCGTTTGCTATTTACCGACTGCCTTTTGCCGAAGAATGCACAATGTTGGTGCAACAGTCCGCACCTTCAGAGTTGTCGTCGCTTACCGAATTAGACGGCAAGGAAGGTTTTGTAATTGCACCGTTCAGTCCGTCAGCCGATTGCCCCATACTGCTTTTGCAGCCCGACGAAGTGCGTACGATGCCCGTAAAAGAGGTGCAATCTTTGCCAAAAAAGAAACAAGAAGTAAACGAAAAAGAAACGGACAGAGCCAAATATCACAGAGATTTCGCTGCCTTTCACAAAGAATTGGCAAACAACAAGTTTGCCAAAATAGTGCTCTCGCGTTGTGTGCAAGAGCAAATTCCACACGATTTACAGCCCGAAGAGGTGTTTTGGCAGGCTTGCAAGAAATATCCACGCCAGTTTGTCGCCCTCTTTTCCACCCCACAGTCGGGCATTTGGCTGATGGCGACGCCCGAAATACTTCTCGATGGCAATGGTACGGAATGGAAAACAATGGCTTTGGCAGGCACAATGCCTTACAATGAGAACGGAACAGAATGGTCGGCAAAGAACAAGGCAGAGCAACAGCATGTTTCTCTATATATAAAAAGGTGTTTGGAACACTGTGCCGACGAGATAAAAGAAGAAGGAGCATACACCACACAGGCTGCCGACTTGGTGCATTTGCGTACCGATTTCAGTTTCAAACTGCGCCCCGATGCAGCCATAGGACAACTTTTATCCGACCTTCACCCAACGCCTGCGGTTTGCGGAATGCCCAAAGACGAGACAAAGGCATTCATTCTTGCCAACGAATCGAATAAAAGACTCTATTACAGTGGCTTTGCAGGTCCGTTAAACCTACAGGGAAACACGCACATTTATGTATCGTTACGCTGTATGCAGATGCAAACAGGACTTTGCAACCTATATGCCGGTGGCGGAATACTGAAGGAAAGCACGGAAGAAAGCGAATGGAAAGAAACCGAAGCCAAGCTATCGACAATGCGACAACTACTTCGTTAAAACGCAAAAATAAAGATGTTCAGTAACAAAGAAAACGTAAATATCCTGACGGCGTTGCTTGTTCGGCACGGCATAACGCAGGCTGTGGTGTGCCCCGGTTCGAGAAACTCGCCGCTTGTGCATAATCTTTGTGAATGCAAAGCCATAAAATGCTATCCCGTAACCGACGAACGGTCGGCAGCATTCTTTGCTTTAGGTGTTGCAATGAGTACCCACTCGCCCGTTGTTGTTTGCGTTACGTCGGGGTCGGCACTGCTGAATGTTGCGCCTGCCGTGGCAGAAGCGTATTACCAAAACTTACCTTTGATAGTGGTTTCAGCCGACCGTCCCCAACAATGGATAGGGCAATCGGACGGACAAACGATGCCACAAGCCAACGCCCTCGCTCCGTTTGTGCGCAAAAGCGTCCACCTTATCGAACCGAAAACGAAAGAAGAACATTGGTATTGCAACCGTTTGGCAAACGAAGCACTCATTGAATGCAAGCGATTTGCGTATGCTCCGGTGCACATCAACGTACCGATAAGCGAGCCGTTGTTCGATTACGATGTGGCAACCTTGCCCATAGAACGGCACATTTCTGCTACATCTGTCTGCAACGACAATGCTGCCGTAGCCGATATTGCAACAATGGTACGACAGGCGCAACGCCCTTTGCTCGTAATTGGTCAGGAAGCGTGGAACAAGATGGTTGCAGCGAAGACCGAATTGGCACAGTTGCGACAGCAAATCGTTGTGCTACAAGATAAACTTTCCGATGTTAGCGATGCCCCACCGCAACTTGTCGATGCGGCAATAGCCATTGCAGAAGACGCTGAAGCATTGCGTCCAGACCTTATTATATATATGGGCGGCACGTTGGTGAGCAAGCAGTGCAAACAATTCTTGCGGAATTGCACGCCGGCACATTCGATTTTGGTAGACCCGCGTGGCGATATTCGCGACACATTCATGAACCTTACCGACGTGGTACAGTGCCAAAGCGACGCTTTCATCAAGGCATTGGCAAGCGGTTTGGAAGGTTTTGCAACTTCAAAGTTCTATCACGATTGGCAAAAGGCATTGAACAATGCTACGACCGTTGCCCAATTGTACGTTCCTGCCTATTCGCAGATGTTGGCAGTAAGGCGTTTTCACACGCTGTTACAACAGAACAACGACGCCAAAGCATTGGTTTATGGCAACAGTTCGGCAGTTCGCTTGGGCAATTTCTACTCGTCCGACTACATTTTCGTAAACCGTGGGGTGAACGGAATAGAGGGAACGCTCTCCACAGCCGCAGGTATGGCAGCGGCAAACAAAAACAAACGCGTGTTCTGCGTTATAGGCGACTTGAGCTTTTTCTACGACCGGAACGCCTTGTGGAACAGCAATTTGGGCGACAACCTGTCTATATTGCTGCTCAACAATAGTGGTGGCGGTATCTTTCAGCAGCTGTCGGGATTGGAAAAATCGGCACACCGAGCTGCGATAATGGGTGCCGGGGCAAGCGTTACTGCCGAAGGCGTATGCCAAACACATAACATTGGCTACCTTTCAGCAGCCGATTCGGAAGATTTGGAAAGCACTTTGGCAGCGTTTCTCAACGTTAAAAACAGTTCCGTACTGTTGGAAGTGTTCACCAATTCCGAAGAAGACGCCAAGGCGTGGAGCACTTTTTACAAGCAATTAGAAAAGAAACAATAAATTAAAACTATCATAATATGGCTAACAGAGAATGGAAAACCATCGAAGGTTTCGACTTTAAGGAAATCCTTTTTGAGGAATATAACCACATAGCAAAGATAACCATCAACCGCCCACGCTATCGAAACGCATTCACACCGCTAACGGTTTGGGAAATTTCGCAGGCATTTTCGTATTGCCGCGAGGCTTTGGATATTCGTGTAGTGCTACTTACCGGGGCGGGCGACAAAGCCTTTTGCGCAGGTGGCGACATGAATGTAAAAGGTCGTGGCGGCTATGTCGGTGGCGACGGAGTACCCCGCCTGAATGTATTAGACGTGCAAATGCAAATCCGTCGCTTGCCCAAGCCGGTCATTGCTATGGTAAATGGCTTCGCAATCGGTGGCGGACACGTGCTCCACGTTATGTGCGACCTAAGTATTGCAGCCGAAAATGCAATCTTCGGACAGACCGGTCCGAAGGTCGGGTCGTTTGATGCAGGCTTCGGAGCATCGTATCTTGCACGCATAGTAGGACAGAAAAAGGCACGCGAAATATGGTTCTTGTGCCGTCAATACTCTGCGGCTGAAGCTGAACGCATGGGTTTGGTGAACAAGGTTGTACCTTTCGACCGACTCGAAGACGAGTGTGTGGAGTGGGCAGAAACCATGATGGAACGTTCGCCGTTGGCTTTGCGCATGATAAAAGCCGGACTGAATGCCGAATTAGACGGTCAGGCGGGTATTCAGGAACTTGCCGGCGATGCTACGATGCTTTATTACACAATGGACGAAGCGCAAGAAGGAGGACGTGCTTTCTTAGAGAAACGCAAGCCGGACTTTGATAAGTACCCTCAATTCCCATAAGCAGCGATGCGCAAAATAACGATTACTTCCAAGCTGTTGCACTTTCTGCAGCCGGCAGGAACATCGCGTGGGGTTTACAATACACGCCTTAGTTTCTACTTGAAACTCACTTCCGACGAACAACCGGGAGTGGTGGGAGTTGGCGAATGTGCCACGTTGCCCGACCTTTCTTGCGATGCGATGCCGCCAAACGAATACGAACGCAAGCTAAGAACGTTCTGCGATGATTACGAACGCACCGGAATAATCGATTATGAAGCGATGCGCGCCTATCCATCTATGCTCTTCGGACTTGAAACGGCAGTGGCGCAATTCAACGCTAAAGGCAGTTTAAACTTCTTCGATACGCCTTTCGGACGTGGCGAAGAAGGCATTCCAATCAATGGTTTGGTATGGATGGGAACGTTCGAGGAAATGTTTGAACGCTTAGAAGCCAAACTAAAAGCCGGTTTCCACTGCGTAAAGATAAAGATTGGAGCGATTGATTTCGAGCGAGAACTGCAGCTGATACGCCACATTCGTTCCACTTTCAGCCGCAACGACGTTGAGTTGAGGGTGGACGCCAACGGCGGTTTCACGCCCAAAGAGGCACTCTCGCGAATGGAAGCGTTGGTTCAATACGACATTCATTCCATCGAGCAACCCATAAAGCAACACCAATGGAAAGAAATGGCACGCCTTTGCGCTGCAACACCTTTGCCAATAGGACTCGACGAAGAGCTGATTGGGGTGAACGACAAGCAGAAAAAGATTGAGTTATTAGATACAATCCGTCCTCAATACATCATTTTGAAACCCGGTTTGCACGGCGGAATGGCAGGAACAACGGAATGGATACAACTCGCTCGTAAAAGAAACATCGGCTCATGGATTACTTCTGCCCTCGAAAGCAACATCGGTCTTAACGCCATAGCGCAATTGACAGCAAACGTTTACGGCACAAACATACGCCACGCACAAGGTTTAGGCACGGGACAACTGTTTGCCGACAACATAGAAATGCCTTTAAAAGTTATCGGCGACCGGCTTTGGATAGTGCAATAGCTGCGTAATCAAGTACCAACAGATAGGAAAGAAGACTTTGACAGCGGAACTTTTAAACGAGAAAACAGCAATGACTTTAGAGCAATTTCTTAACGAATGGCACAGCGAAGACCCTACTCTGCTTGTTCATACGAGTGGTTCGACGGGGCAACCGAAGCCGCTGCGTGTTGAAAAAGCACGTATGCTGAACTCCGCACGCATCACTTGCGACTTTCTCGGACTACGCCCCAACGACACAGCCTTGCTGTGTATGCCACTCGATTACATTGCCGGAAAGATGGTTGTAGTACGCAGCATGGAACGCAAACTGCGTCTGCTGAGCGTAGAACCGTCAGGACACCCGCTTTCCGACCCCTCTCTCGCCACACTGCCGAACCCTGCCGAGTCCATCACTTTTGCAGCAATGGTGCCTCTGCAAGTATTCAATACGTTGCAAAACGACAAGGAATGCGAACGATTGCAACGCATTCGACATTTAATAATAGGGGGCGGGAGCATCGATGATGGTATTTCTGCACAGTTAAAAGACTTTCCGAACGCGGTATGGAGCACTTACGGCATGACGGAAACGCTTTCGCACATTGCCCTTCGTCGCTTAAACGGAAGCGAACGCAGCGATTGGTACACGCCATTCGACGGCGTAGCGTTGTCGTTGAACGACGATGGCTGCCTCGTAATTGATGCACCGGCCGTCTGTTCTCAACATTTGGAGACCAACGATATAGCCGAATTGCGCTTAACAGAGGCGGGAAGGACAGAGTTTCGTATATTGGGACGCAAAGACAACACCATCAACACGGGGGGAATAAAGGTGCAAATGGAAGACGTGGAACAGGCATTGCGCCCTTATCTCGCTGCTCCCTTCCTGATAACGAAGCGTAAAAACAAGAAGTTTGGTGAAGAAATAGTGCTCCTGACCGAAGCTAACGACTTGGAGGAAGTGCGTGCCGTCTGTGTAAAAGTATTGCCACGATACCGGCAACCTGCACATTACCAGCACACCGACAGCCTTCCAAGCACCGAAACAGGTAAGATTGCCCGTGCAAAAGCCTTGCAGATGGTAGATGTTCCAACCGATACGGAGTAATCCTACCTATGCGAAAGTGATGCAAGCAACCTGCAAACCAACCGTAAGAACTTGGCTTTAGCCTTCTCTTAAAAAGTCTAAGGCTTCTTTCATCTCGTCTTCCGTCGCTGTCTGATTAATGGAAACCTTGCCTAAATCTTGCAATAATGTAAAGTTAATCGTGTTGTTCACATTCTTTTTATCGTGCTTCATAAGGTCGATTAACGCATCGTAATCGTTGCAGGAAATGGCTAATTCGCCGTAGTTTGCCTTGATAAAATTAACCGTTTTCCGCATTGTTTCTGTCGGAAAGCCCTGCTTTATTACGGAAAGATAAAGCTCGCAAACAATTCCGTACGCCACTGCATAGCCGTGAAGAATAGGTTTTCGCTTCATTGCCCACGCTTCAAAGCTATGCCCAAACGTGTGTCCGAAGTTCAAAGCCTTCCTTATATGCTTCTCGTGGGGGTCTTGTTCCACTATCTTTTCTTTTATTTCCACACTCTCTTTCAGCATTTCGGCAAGCTGTTGCAAGTCGAACGCATCGGTATCGAAAGTCAATAGCGTTGCCAAAGCTCCATTTTCTGCTATCAATGCGTGCTTCAACATCTCGGCATAACCGCTCAAAAGGTTTTCATGGTCGAGCGTTTGCAGCCACATAGTGTCGATAATAACAGATTTCGATGGGCAGAACACCCCTATTTCGTTCTTCAAACCGCCGAAGTTAATACCTGTTTTGCCTCCCACACCGGCATCGACCATTGCCAACAGCGTCGTAGGAACATTGATAAAGTTGATGCCACGCTTAAACGTAGCGGCTGCAAAGCCGCCAAGGTCGGTTACCATTCCACCGCCAAGATTGATGAGCAACGAACGGCGAGAGGCTTTCTCTGCCTGCAAAGTCGTCCATACATGGGTGAGCGATGCAAGGTTTTTGTTGCTGTCGGAACTCGGAATGGTAATCAGATGTGCGCTTTTAAGGCTCTCGAAACCTTTCATTCTGTTGTAACATGCACAAGCAGTATTGTCGTCGGCAAGTACAAACACCTTGTCGGGACTGCATTTTGCAATGGCTTCGGAAAGACTTTGCTCGAACTGATGAGTAAAAACAACTTGCTGCTTCATAGTTTCTTCTTATTCTAAGTGCTTACAAATATAACGCTTTTCTTTTTATCTGCGATGGTTTTAAGCTGTTTTTTAGCACACTGCCCTTCCATAAAGCAAATGGGAAACAATGTTCCTTGCGGTTCATTGTTTCCCATTTTTATTTCTTATCGGAATTGTAATGCTTACTTAACCAACTTCAAATCGTAGTTGAGTTCTTTACTTCCGCTTTCTTCCAATTGGTCGTTTACCATACGGAGAGTAGAATCGTTTACTTGAAGGAAGTAGATTGCACCGTCCTTACCGGTAGCAAACTTGTATGCAACCTTCTTTGTGCCATTTACATCTTTCTCTATTTTCTCTGCAGTTCCGGTGTAATTATTTACCGCGTCCTTGCCATTTTCAGCCTCAATATAGGTTTCTTTCATGTAGAATCCATTTGTACTGTCGGCTGCCAATGCTATTTCGTAGCGTATGCCGGGACCGTCGGCTGCCGGCACTTCACCCGTATAGCGCACTGTGTCTGCTGTTTCTACCTGTGCTGTATCGCCTGTTTTTGCTTCAGCATCTGCCTTTCCTTTTTGCTGGCATGCTACCATTGTGGCGCAAACTGCCATTAAAACGAATACTTTCTTCATTTTTACCTTCTTATAAATTAATACGGTACAAAGGTAAACGATAACTTTTTATATCGTCAAAGTATTTGTGTTAAATTCTTCTAATCGTATAAACGATATGGCAAACAACCGCCGATACAGCCGATATATCTGCCATTACACAATATTTATATACTGTTTACTTTTTGCGATTAGCGCGCTGTTGGCGGTATTTCGCTTTCTGCTTGGCACTGCCGGAGCCGTGTGCCCCTGTTATATATTTCTTTTTCTTGGCTTTGGTCTTCACTTTTCCATCGTCTGCCTTTGGTTTCGGCGCACCTCTGAAAACCATTCCGCTTTCAATTATCTCGTCTATTTCGCTCATTTTGTTTGTTTTTGATTAATGGTGGAACAAGCGTACGCCCGTGAATGCCATAGCTATGCCATACTTGTCGCAAGTGTCTATAACGTGGTCGTCGCGTATGCTGCCGCCTGCTTGCGCTATGTACTCTACCCCACTTTTGTGCGCACGTTCTATATTGTCGCCGAAAGGGAAGAATGCGTCCGAGCCTAATGCCACCTTGGTATTCTGCGAAAGCCACGCCTTACGTTCGTCTGTGGTCAGCGGTTCGGGCTTTTCGGTGAAGAAAAGTTGCCACGTGCCTTCCTGCAAGAGGTCTTCGTATTCGTCGGAAATATAGATATTGATAGAGTTGTCGCGGTCGGCACGGCGTATTCCTTCCTTGAAAGGCAGGTTCATCACCTTCGGACACTGTCGCAACCACCATTCGTCGGCTTTGCTTCCTGCCAATCGTGTGCAGTGAATGCGGCTCTGCTGCCCTGCCCCGATGCCGATAGCCTGTCCGTCTTTCGCATAGCAGACAGAATTGCTCTGTGTATATTTCAGCGTAATCAGTGCAATAATAAGGTCGCGTTTCGCCTCTTCGGTAAAGGTTTTGTTCTTGGTTGGAATATTCTCGAACAGCTTTGGGTCGTCGAGTTTTATCTCGTTGCGCCCCTGCTCGAAGGTTATGCCGAACACTTGCTTGCGTTCTATCGGTGCAGGCTGATAGTTCGGGTCTATCTTGATAACGTTATAGTTTCCTTTGCGCTTCTTTTTGAATATCTCGAGAGCCTCCGGTGTGTAGTCGGGAGCTATCACGCCGTCGCTCACCTCGCGGTTGATGAGTCGGGCGGTAGCCTCGTCGCAAGTGTCGCTCAAAGCACAGAAGTCGCCATACGAGCACATACGGTCGGCACCTCTTGCACGAGCGTAAGCCGAAGCAAGGGGCGTAAGTTCAAAGTCAATATCGTCTACGAAGTAAATCCTTTTCAGTGTGTCGCTAAGCGGCAAACCTACGGCTGCACCGGCAGGGCTGACGTGTTTGAACGATGCTGCGGCAGGCAAGCCCGTAGCGGCTTTCAGTTCCCTGACAAGTTGCCAACTGTTGAGCGCATCAAGGAAGTTGATGTAGCCCGGGCGACCGTTCAGCACTTCGATAGGCAGTTCTCCTTCGTCCATAAAAATGCGCGAAGGCTTCTGATTGGGATTGCAACCATACTTAAGTTCCAATTCTTTCATATTGCTTATGGTGTATGTGTGTGTATAGACTTTTATTATAGCTGCAAAGATAGGCAAATAAAATGAGATTTTAAGCTATCGTTCTATATTTTTCGCCATCGTTTTTTGAATATTCAGAAGTCTGTCCGGCAACAGAATAAAACTTGCAATAATCGGCAGCCACTGCGTCCAAGCCTTATCGCCGTGTAGGTTCGACAGCGTTTCCTCTATGTGTTTTCCTGCCCTTTTCCTATGCCTTACGTTGTTTTTACGGCAGCACGGTAAATTATTTACACGTAAATAAATATTTTTCTACACGTAAGTAATAATTTACATACACGTAAATAAATATTTCTTTACGTGTAAGTAATTCGTCTGACAATAGTTTTTACGGGTATAAGACTATACGAACGCAGTAAAAAGGGGACGGTAGCAGACAACGAATTTTATTCCGCCGGAAAGGGTAACGGCAACTAAGAAACACTAAAGATTGTTGAAATAATTATAAAATATGGCGGTTGAATATGAAATTATCCCTATCTTTGCAAAAGATATACATCGAATAAAAAACGCTAATATGAAGAAATATTTTAAGATTGGTATATTGTTGGTGGGCTTTTTGTTTGTCCAATCGACAATTGCGTCTGCACAATGCCCCATAAAAGAACAGATTATGGGCAGCGGCGACGAAGACAACGGCTCGGAACAAGCAAGCCAAACGTTGATAATTTATTACGACAAGGCGAAAGGCAACAAGGCTTTGATGAAGGCTATTGAAAAGAAAGACTGTGTGCTACTGTACGAACACAAGAACTTGAACAGAGTAACGATTAAGACTCCGCAAGGCTGGGACATCGAGAAAGCGGTGGCTTACTTTAACAAAGTAAAAGGCGTTACGGCAGTAAACAGAAATGGCATAAGTTTGCTAAACAGATAAACTGCGGTTACAACATAAATAATAAAAGTCAGGCAACAACGCTTTTTCGCCTTGTTGCCTGACTTTTGCTTATCGCCTTAACGCCACGTTGATACGTTGCAATGGCACGCTGCCACGCACATCGTGCGAAGGGGATTATCCCCAATCGGTCGTTAGCGTCCTTGACTGATTTTGTTCGATTGTCGAGCAGATGTGCCGGCATTTCATCGAAGGCGTAGCGGGCTACGGCGAGATGGAATGGCTGCGCAGATGCCGGCAAGCGGACGAAAGCAGTAAGGAAGCATGGCGGTAATAACAAATATAAGCAAAGGCGGCCTAACGACCGATTGGGGATAATCATTTTAGGGAATTTCCCCTTCCTTAATAGGGATTTTATCTTTCTGCATTCGCTATTTTCTTCTATCTTTGCATTATCACTTAAAAGATAAGATATGAAGAAGATAGTAGTATTAGGAGTTGCTGCAACTCTCTTGTTAAGCAGTTGCGACACTTATATGCGCAACACCTATGCGGGTGCATCGTTGGGAAGCGTGCTCGGCAGTGCGGTAGGCGGCATAGCAGGAGGCGCACGTGGCTCTGACATAGGTACAATTATCGGAATGGTGGGCGGTGCTGCCGTAGGGGCAGCGATAGACGCCAATGAACAGAAAAAGACAGAAGATGCTGTTTACGAGCATTACGAGCGGGTGCAACGAAACAAGGCAAGGGGGTACAATCCTTACAAACAGCAGGACTTTGAAACACAGACGGGAGATGAAAGTGGCTTTGACAGTACTAATTCGGGCGACGACCGACTGTACGACTTACAGATGGGAGCCGGCGATTATCCTACCGAAATGGAGCCAAATCGCATAGAATTTACCAACGAAGCAAACATCGAACGGCTCACACAGATGACAAAAGAAATGCCGAATATAGAAGTAGGCAACTTGATTTTTACGGATAACAACGGTAACAATATACTATCGCGTGGCGAAGTGGGACAAATTACTTTTGAAATACACAACAAAGGCACTCAACCGATTAGCAATTTGTATCCGACAATAACCGAAACAACAAACTCAAATCGTTTCAAAATAAGTCCGACAACACGCATCGACGTGCTGATGCCCGGCGAAATTGTAAGGTACACAGCGACGATAATGGCAGACAGGAAAGTAAAAATAGGAGAATACAGCTTTGCCATTGCTATATTGAAGGATAACAAAAGCATAGCAAGAGTAACAGAACTACGTGTGAAGACGCAAAAATAAGAAAGAACAATATACGGTAATAGGGAGAAAGAAAAGGATAAAAAGTTCGGAAAACGCAAAGATAAGAAAAGGCAAAACACCACTATATCTGCTAAATAACTCAAGGTGGGCGCATCGACAACGGTGCGTCTTTTTTTCATTTCTGCGCTTTACTACTTTTATGAAATGCTTTATTCGGTATTGGTGGTTGTTCTGCGAACGGTTTATAATAGCACCTTGGTAAATCTACAATATTGTTTTACTGAAGCTATAATGCCGTTTTAGTAAATCAATAATACCACTTTGATGAGCTATAATGCCGTTTAATAAATCAATAATACCACTTTACTGAAGATATAATGCCGTTTCAGTAAATCAATAATACCGTTTTACTGAAGATATAATGCCGTTTTAGTAAATCGACAATACCGATTCGCTAAATCTAAAATACTCCACCTTACTGAATAAAGAAGATTTATACTATCGGCAAACAGTTGCTTTGGTACATTTAACGATACACATCGGCATTATTCAAACAAACTCGTTATGCCTTTTTTTACGTTCTTAAAGAAGTTTGTCCAACTCTTTGAATTCGATTTTTGTTGTGTTGGGCGTTTGTTTTCGACAGGCTTCTGCGCCGGTTTGTTGTTGCTGTTCGTCTTTGTCGGTGGGGTTACGGTGTGTGTATTCTTCTTTGGTTGCAACGATGTTTTTACCTTTCGTTCTATGGTTTTCGGCTTATCGTCCTTGCCTTGCGCCTCCCATTCAGGTATAAACTCGTAGCAAACACCGGCAAAACCATATTCCACTTCCGGCATCTTCAAGCCATTCTGCTCGGCTGCGTATGGTATTTCGGTTTCTTTCGGCAGCACTTCCACCTTAATATAAGCCACCCCACTGGCTACCATACCTATTTCGCGAGCTGCTGCATACGATAAATCTACTATTCTGCCATGCGAATAAGGACCGCGGTCGGTAACGCGCACCTCTACTTCTTTACCATTCTTGGTATTTGTAACCTTTAGCCGAGTGCCGAAAGGCAACGTCCGATGTGCACACGTAAAGTCGTTGCGGTCGTAGCGTTCGCCATTGCTCATTCTCCGACCATGCAGGTCGTTACTATAATAAGAGGCTTTACCACTCGACTGTGCTGAACACTCTGTCGAGGCGGTAAAGCCCATTATTGTTGTTACTAAAAGGAGATTTCCGATTTTATTCATATAAATATATGTTTGTATTCGTCCTCCCCTTCCGTAAATATCTATTTCCTCTTTCCCACAAATAGCGTGGGAAAGGGGAAAGGAGAAAACTTTTATTAGATTACACCCTGCTCAAGCATAGCCTGAGCTACCTTCATGAAGCCGGCGATGTTAGCACCCTTAACGTAGTCTACTGTGCCGTCCGGCTTTTCACCAAACTTCACGCACTGCTCGTGAATGCTTTCCATAATCCACTGCAACTTCTCGTTTACTTCAGCAGGTGCCCAGTTCAAGTGAGCAGCATTCTGTGTCATTTCAAGACCGGAAGTAGCAACACCACCGGCATTTACAGCCTTACCCGGAGCAAAGAGGATACCGTTGCTTTGGAAATAGTGGATAGCACCCGGCTGGCAACCCATGTTAGAAACTTCGCAGCAGCACCAGCATCCGTTAGCAACCAATTCCTTAGCGTCGTCTTCGCTGAGTTCGTTTTGGAAAGCACATGGAAGAGCAATGTCTACAGGAATGCTCCATGCCTTCTTACCTGCTGTAAACTTAGCCTTGCTTGGGAACTTGGTAGCCATATCTTCTACCTTGTTGCGGTTAGAGTTACGCATTTCAAGCATGTAATCAATCATTTCAGGTGTAATTCCTTCAGGTATTTCGCACACACCGTCAGGTCCTGAGATTGCAACAACCTTACCACCGAGTTCGGTAGCTTTTGTTGCAGCTCCCCAAGCTACGTTACCAAAGCCTGAGAGAGAAATTTTCTTGCCCTTAATGTCCTTGCCTGCCTTCTTAAGAAGGTGCATTGTGAAGTAGAGAGCACCAAAACCTGTTGCTTCAGGACGGAAGAATGAACCACCCCATGTTAAGCCCTTACCGGTGAGAACACCTGTGTGGTACTGGCGTGTGAGCTTTTGGTACATACCATTCATGTAGCCGATTTCACGACCGCCTACACCTACGTCGCCTGCAGGAATATCTTGGTCCGGACCAATGTTATGGCGGAGTTCGAGCATAAATGCTTGGCAGAAACGCATAATCTCAGCGTCTGACTTGCCAACCGGGTCGAAGTCCGAGCCACCCTTACCTCCGCCCATTGGCAAAGTTGTAAGTGCGTTCTTGAATGTCTGCTCGAAACCGAGGAACTTCAACATTGAAGGTGTTACTGCCTTGTGGAAACGAAGACCGCCTTTGTAAGGACCAATAGCACTATTGAACTGTACGCGGTATCCAAGGTTTGTCTGAACCTTGCCACTATCATCAATCCATGTTACACGGAATGTGAAGATACGCTCCGGCTCAACCATTCTTTCGATAATCTGAGCTTTCTCAAACTCAGGGTGTTGGTTGTAAACTTCCTCGATAGACTCAAGGACTTCCTGTACTGCCTGCAAGTACTCAGACTCTCCCGGGTGCTTCTGCTCCAGGCTCTGCATAATTTTTTTGACTTCCATAGTAATTTTGATAAAACGTTTATGTTAGTGTCGTTGTTTATTAAATCTACCGCAAATGTATTCATTTTATATTAGAATGCCAAATAAAACGATGTCTTTTTATTTGCTTACTAACAATTTTTAAAGTCTCAAAGTTTTTATTTTCCTCAAATACATTGCAAAATAGCCCCTTAATGCTTGCTTTTTGCTACTTTAAGAGATGTTAGGTGGAAATATTATAATACTTTTGTCGTTTTTGGAGTTTTACTCTTGAACATTTGCTTATTTGCTCAATATTAATCTTTTTAACTTATAATACCAATTCAAAGATGATTTTATTGCGGTTAAGATTATTTTGTCTATCTTTGCGACATGAACGAGAATTTAAACATATTATATAAGGAGCGAATTGCAGAACTGGCGCAAAGCATCGGCAATTTGCGTGCGAAAAGTCGTGCGTTTGTAATGGCAGAAGTGCTGTCGTTTGCCGTTGCCATTGGTTTCGTGGTGCTTTTCACGGTTCTTGCCGATGCTTCGTGGACATTGGGAATAGCGTTATGTGTGCTATTCCTTTATTTTTATATTCGGAATTTAGATACAAAGAACGACAGAAAAATTGCCGATGCGTCGGCATTAAAGCTCGTTTACGAAAAGGAAGTAGCCTATCAGACGGGCGATTATACTAAGTTCGATGCCGGCGAACGCTATGTTCTGCCTACGCACCCGTTCACTTTCGACCTTGACATATTCGGGCAAGGTTCGCTTTTCCGGCGCATCAACCGCACCATTTCTTCGGGCGGAAGCGACTATTTAGCCGAAAGCCTGTCGGGAAAGTGGGAATCTTTGCCTGCTACGAAACTCTTAAAGCACATTGAACAACGTGTGGAAGCCATCGGCGAACTCGCCAAGAACGAGCCTTTCCTATCGCAGTTCAAGGCGCAGGGAGTAGAAAAGCCGATAGATACGGCTGCCGTAAGAGAGGCTTTCAGCAGCATTCACGCATTGCGAATACCGTCTTATTTCGCCAATCCTACCTTCCGAATACTTATTTATGCCAATCTTGTAGGCTTTTACCTCAGCATTTTCCTCTCTATCGGCAACTTTGTGCCTGCGTTTCTTCCGCTTTGGTGGGGCATTTTCAACTTTTTCCTTGCCATGTTCTGCAGTCATAAGTACATAAAATTGGTGAACGAAGCCATCTCTAAACTGAAAGACCAAGTGCGCGGCTACGTTAATATGGCGTCGCTCATAGAAAAACAGTCGTTCGAAGCTGCCCATTTATGCGAACTGAAAGCACGTTTGTCGGGCGCAATGGCATCGTTCGGACAGTTGGAGCGTATCTTGCAAAAGATAGACAATAGGAGCAACGAAATCGGTATCGTACTTTTCAACTGCTTTGGTCTGTTAGACATCACCATCGTTCGACACTTTCTGCGTTGGCAACGCACCTACAAGCCTATTACCGACCAATGGATTGGCGCATCGAGCGTATTCGATGCACTTGTGTCGATGGCGACTTTCCGTCTCAACGAAGACAAGGCGCAAGAGGCTACGGTAGTCGGCGACAACGAAGTGAGCTACAAGGCACGCAGCATTTATCACCCTTTCTTGGGCGAAAAGGCTGTGCGCAACAACTTCGACATACACAACCACGAGTATTATATCGTAACGGGGGCAAACATGGCGGGCAAGAGCACCTTCCTGAGAACGCTGGGCGTGAACTACATTCTTGCCATGAACGGACTGCCTGTGTTTGCCGAAGAGATGCACGTTTCGGTGTTCCGCCTTTTCACCAATATGCGTACAACCGACGACCTTACGCACGGCATCAGCTATTTCAATGCCGAATTGCTCCGACTAAAGCAACTTATTGCGAGTTTAGACCCGAATGTACCGAGCTTAATCATACTCGACGAAATTCTGAAAGGTACAAACTCGTTGGACAAGCTCAACGGTTCGCGCCTCTTCTTAGAGTATATTTCCGAACGAAACGTTACGGGCGTCATTGCCACACACGATTTGGAGCTATCGAAACTCGAAGACGAGAACCCGCAACGCTTCCACAACTATTCGTTTGAAATAGAACTTGGCACCGATGTTACCTATACATATAAAATAGGTAGAGGCGTTGCACGAAACCAAAACGCAACGTTCTTGCTGAAGCGGATACTCGTCTGACGCCTTCTCCAACTTTGCTTTCTCAAGAAATAAAAAGCACGACAAGCCCCTCGAAAATACCTTATTCCTTTGACGCAGAGCCGTTATATTGCAGAGAAAACGCTTGCCGAAGAAATTATTTACACGTAAAGAAATATTTATTTACGTGTATGGAAATTATTATTTACGTGTAGAAAAATATTTATTTACACGTAAATAATTTGGCTGCGCTTCGCAAACAAAAGGAAACGCAATATCATTTCTTCCGCTTCATAAGTCTTTTCTGTTATAATCGCTGCCTTTGTTTCCCATCATTATGGCAAGCCAAAGAACAGCTTTGTATTGGCAATAAGATTCAAGAAAACCCTATTTAACAATCAAACAAGTTAATTTTCCAACATTTTTTAGTACCTTTGAACCCAATTTAGAAGGATAATAATATGAGTAACAACTTATTAAAAGGTAAAAGGGGCATCATTTTCGGTGCATTAAACGAGCAGTCAATTGCATGGAAAGTTGCAGAAAGAGCAGTAGAGGAAGGAGCAACGATAACACTTTCAAACACTCCGGTAGCCGTGAGAATGGGCACAGTGAGCGCATTGGCTGAGAAATTGAATTGTGAAGTAATTGCAGCAGATGCAACAAGTGTAGAGGATTTAGAGAATGTTTTTAAGCGTTCGATGGAAGTTTTAGGTGGAAAGATTGACTTTGTATTGCACTCTATCGGTATGTCGCCAAACGTTCGCAAGCATCGTACATACGACGACTTGGACTATAACATGCTTGGCACAACGCTCGATATTTCGGCAATGTCGTTCCACAAAATGATTCAAAGTGCGAAAAAGCTCGATGCTATCAACGAGTACGGCTCTATATTGGCTTTGTCGTACATTGCTGCGCAGCGTACATTCTTCGGCTACAACGATATGGCTGATGCCAAAGCACTCTTGGAAAGCATTGCGCGCAGCTTCGGTTATATCTACGGTCGCGAAAAGAACGTGCGTATCAACACCATCTCGCAATCGCCAACGATGACCACTGCCGGTCAGGGCGTGAAGGGTATGGACAAGTTGTACGACTTCGCCAACCGTATGTCGCCACTCGGTAACGCTTCTGCTGCCGAATGTGCCGACTATTGCATCGTTATGTTCTCCGACTTAACAAAGAAGGTTACCATGCAAAACCTCTATCACGACGGCGGTTTCTCTAACATCGGCATGAGCCTTCGCGCTATGTCTACCTATGAAAAGGGCATCGACGACGAATATAAAGACGAGAACGGAAAAATCATTTACGGATAATTTCCGTTTCTCAAAACACACCATTATAAATACAGGGCGGCACAATATGTGTCGTCCTGTATTGTTTTATCTTATAATACAACAACATTATTGCTTACAAATTATAACTTTCACGTCCCCATTACGTATTGAAAAGTATATTTTCAACATCTTTTCGCCTGATTGCTTGCTTTTATTTGCGCATTCTGCAAAGCGGAACTTATAAATTAAAAGTACGTCATCTTTTTGCTGTTCTCTTAATAAATAAGGTGTAAATAGAAGTGTAACCGAATGTTTTTGCCCTCATTATTGGCAAAAAACGAAGAGCAAACAAAAAAATTACAAGGTAAAAAGCACTTTTTGAGTATTAAATACTTGTTATATCATTTAATTGATGTAATTTTGTACCGCATTTAAGCAGCCTTATCTTAATAACCATAAAAAAAGAACTAAAAGGCGCATGCATACAAACAGAGAAAACAAAAAAGTATAAAAAACAATCTAACTTAAATCGAATTTAATTATGAATCAAGATTCTAAGAAAGTCAAACCATTCTCACCTGAAGGCATTAATCAAGGTCTTGCCAAAGTAGGAGAATTGTTAAAGACAAGAAAGTTTTGGGTAGAACTGGTTATTATGACCCTTGGTATGTTCGTTGCAGCCCTCGGTGTCTACTTCTTCCTTATCCCAAGTAAACTCATTGTTGGTTCTATTACCGGTCTTTCGCTGGTAATCTCCCAGCTTTTACCATTCATTTCGGTTGGTAATGTAATATTCATTATCAACGCTATCTTGTTAATATTGTCGTTCATTCTGATAGGAAACGAGTTTGGTGCAAAGACCGTTTACACCGCACTTATACTCGGTCCGATGATTGACTTCCTTGGAACAATCTTCCCAATGTCGGAATCTATGTTCACACAACATATTGCCGGAGGTGGTATAGTTACAAATCCATGGTTCGACTTGCTTTGTTTCGTGCTTATTTTAAGTGCTTCGCAAAGTATTCTTTTCAGCATCAACGCTTCTACGGGTGGGCTTGATATTCTTGCAAAGATTATCAATAAGTACACCGGCGTCAGCCTTGGCACATCGGTAACGTTTGCAGGTGGTGCTATCTGCTGTACTGCTTTTGCCATCAATCCTCCTTACCTCGTTATCATAGGTCTTATCGGTACATGGATGAACGGCCTCATCTTGAACCACTTTATGTTGGGTATGAACATGAAGAACCGCGTCTTTGTTATTTCAAAAGACTATGAACGCATTCAAGATTACGTTATCAACACGCTCCGTCGCGGTATTACCATGCACGAAGTAGTTGGCGGTTTCAGCCATCAGAAGAACGTACAGCTCGAAATTATCTTAACCAACGAGGAGTTATCAAACTTTATGGCGTTCCTTGCCAAGGAAGAAATCGATTCGTTCTGCACCACCGACACCGTCAGCGAAGTGCGTGGCTTGTGGAACAAGAAAAAACCGGAAAAAAGGATTAAATAGGTATATACTAAAACAGAAATAAAGAGACGGCATAACAAATATGCCGCCTCTTTACGATGTATAAAAGCACATTGATACTAAGTTTATTGATTATCTATCATGAAAATTAAAAGTATTATCGCATTATTACTATTGAGTTCGACAACCGTAATGGCGCAAGAAACCAAGCCCGTTAGCTTGCAGTTCGAGGCAAGAGCCGACTATCAACGCACAAACATTGATGGCAGGAAGATTAAAGAGGAAAGCGGATTCAGGGGAAATGTAGTAAACATCATCTTGAAAGGCGACATTTCGCCAAAATTCTCGTATGCTTTTCGCAACCGTCTGAACGGTATCAACAAGGATTACAACTTCTTCAACTCTACCGACTGGCTGTATTTGAAGTATAAACCCAATAAGAATGTAGCCGTTATTGCAGGTAAATACATTGTAATGGTGGCAGGCTACGAGCTGTTGCCGGCTCCTATCGACTGCTATTTCCTATCAGAGTTTTGCTACAACTTCCCTTGCTACCAATGGGGAGTAGTGGGCGAGTTCACAACCAATAGCGGAAACGATGCCTTCTCGGCACAGATTTGCCAAAGCCCGTACCAAAAAGGCTATGAAAACAAAGCCGGAAAAGCAGCAGAAATGTATGCTTACAACGTACTGTGGAACGGTCGCCACGGTTTTTGGGAAACCTATTGGTCGGCAAATATGCTGGAATATGCCCCTCATAAGTTCATCAACTACATTTCGTTGGGCAACAAATTCCACCTTGGCGATAATGTTCAAGTTGAGTTAGACTATTGGAACCGTGCCGCTTCAGGACAAGGTTTCATCGGCAAAGACTGTTCGGTTATCGGACAAGTATCTTACCAACCCACCGAGAAACTGAACGTTTTTGCAAAGGCAAGCTACGAAGTGAACCACGCAGGAACCGAGGCTGACGTTGCCGTTCAAGACGGAACAGAACTTACCCGCGTTGGTGGCGGTGTGGAATACTACCCTTTGAAGGAGAAGAATATCAGAATACACGGCTATTACAGCTACTCATTTGGCAAGAACGCCAACCCCGCCGGTGTGGTTCAAGACAAGATGTCGGAGCTTAACATAGGTGTAACTTGGCGTGGCAAAGTGCTTTAATATACCTTTGTAATTGCAGTTGAGCCGAACGGACTCATACGAAACAGAAGCGAACCGATGCTTGCAGTGAGCGTCGGTTCGCTTTTTTGCGTTCATTCACTGCCGATAAAAAGCCGGCAGTACTTCGGTGGCAACAACCGTACAACACAAGCCTTTCCAAACAGAAAAAACACTTTCTCTCCTTCCCTACTCCTCTCCGAAGTCTTCTGCTATGGTCGGAAATAACGCCATAAAAGTATAAATATTTTTCATAAGAGTAGCCTTTGCACAACCATCTCATTATCAAAGCATTGCAAAACATACGCTTTCGCAACGTCAAAACACAGTTACCGCTTTCCAATAGTCTTTTTCTTTACAAAACAGAGCGTAGTTTTGCTGAAATCAGACCGAAACAATAAAAAGAGATTTGCTTATCCGTTAAAGAAGAATATCAAAATATCCAACCATTCCAACTATACATTTGGCAATATACAAGTTGAAATATCTCGCCTTAATGAAGATGGCATTTTCTTCCCATAACCGATACGCAGCAATATTGTAGGGTGTTCTGTTGCTATTCCAAGTTCATTAGCAAGTTCTACAGATATACTCCTTTCTTCGTTAGGCTGATTTAAATAGGCGTTGGCTATTCCCATTTTGGTAGCACGAAGAAGTACACGCTCTAACGTCCTGCCTAAATTAATCCATTGCTCAATGGTATTATCCTTTGTGGTAAACAGAACAAAATGAGAAGATGAAGCTATCTTTTTTCTATCGCTTTTATTCTGTGTTTTCTCATTAATGGCTTTAGACATTACAAACTTAGCTATGAAAAACGGAACGTTCGGAGCCCCAAACACCGCATAACTTAATCCATCTCGCGTCGTGTTTTGGTGCTTCCTGTTATAACGCATCCACTGCTGAAGCTCTGCTTTGAACCGCTTGTCGTTCATCTGCAGGCTATTACCGGCATAAACCATCTCTGCAATGGCGTTATATTCAGCCGTACCTTTCTTATAAAAATGTATGCCGATAGCCGGTTCCACACTCAATTTCTGTAATACGGCAATACTGTCATCCGGTATCATCTTACCATTATAAACACTCCGATTGGTCTGTCTTACAGCGATTTGAGAAAACAAAAGAGAGTCAATATTCTCATTCCTGTCTTTAGAAAGCGTTACCCGAATAACCCCATCATCAGCAATCTCTACTTCACTCTTATACCCTTTCTGCTTGGCTGCAATGCAAAGATTTTCTGTAGCACAGCCAAGACTAACAAATAGTTCGCGATTATCAGCATCAACCGCAGGCAAAGCCTTTGCAAAATTGGGATAAATATCAATCCCGGACTCCTCTATCTTAAACAACCACGGCTGTGTGTTATGACCGGAAGGAGCCTTTGTTGCATACTCTATCATAAACTGATAATCACTATTTTGTGCTAATACGTTACTCATAGTTTCCATAAAAACAATTAATACTATAATTAATTTCTTCATTTCTCAATACTCTTCATCCATAAATCAATCATCAATCCTATACCGTCCATTATCTGTTTCCACCCTTCTTCGCTTTGCAAATCTATGCCATTATACGTAGAAGTCTGCTCTTCCATCAATACAAGATAACTGATTGAGGCTGAAAGAATAGCAGCAAGAGAAGCTACTTCTGCATTAGAACACCCTGTTAAACGAGCAACCATTTGGATTAAATCACAACCATTCCGTTCTCTTTTATCTCGAAGCGTGCGAATATTATCGTTATCTGCAGTGAGTTCCCATCTGCAAAGTCGCTTTAATATAATATCATTACGCATCTGTTTGATTTGTTCACGAAACATATTCTTGATATTTTCCCCAACATTGGCTCGCTTCAAGATAGTTGTGTCAGTATTTGCCCAATAATCTTTTTGCATCAAATAATGGGTTAATAGCTCATCTAAGCCACCAAAATACCTATAAATAAGCATCTTAGACACACCGGCCTCAGAAGCAATCGCATTAATACCAAGCTTTTCAAAACCTTGATTTTCAATGATACATTCAACAGCATCAACTATCTTTTCTTCTGTTAGTTCTCTATTCTTCATCTTGAATAATTACTTAATGTTACCAACAAGTAACCGCAAAGATAGGTTACTCATCGGTAACATTCATCAAAATAGATGATTTTATCCTATCTTTTTACATAGTTTAACTAATATAAAAGGGACTTTAACTTGAGTTCAGTATAAGAATTACGCCGGTATATTCTTATTAAGATACTTAAAGAAAGAACCGGTTACGACTTAATATGTTTATAATCAGAAAGAAGTGAAGTATCTTTGTCCTCAAATACTTACACCGAACTCATATTATTTATAAACGAAAAGAAGACTATAAAGACGTAAATATTTTTCGCAAGTGTAACTACAGCTTAATTCCTTATCCATCAACGCATTGCAAAAGCTATTGTTTCGCGTTCCAAAAGCGTAGCTTTTGCACGGTAAAAGCGGCTCTTTTGCATCGCAAAACCTACGCTTTCGCAACGTCAAAACACAGATACCGCTTTCCAATAGTCTTTTTCTTTACAAAACAGAACGTATTTTTGCTGAAATCAGACCGAAACAATAAAAAGAGATTTGCTCAGTATCGAATTTCCGCCAAATACCCATAAGGCTCGTAATAAGCAAAAAAGTAGTGAAATATTTTGGGCATTCACACCTTTTAATGTAACTTTGTAGCAATGAATACACAAAATTCACAGAACATAAAAATGAGCGAAAACATCATCATTGTCGATGGCGACTACATCGATAGCGTGGCGTTTAACCTCATTGTGAACTTCGAGCGAATGCTCAACAGGAAGATTTCGGCAGCCGACTTCAGTCAATGGATAGTGAATATTGCGCTTGACGGACGGTTGAAACCGGGCAACCACGAAACCCAAGTGGTGGTATTGCACGATAAGAACAAAGCCAAATTAGAGAACTTCGTACCTTCCGACTTTCAAAAAGAGCTTGACAAGCAGGCATTTACCGATGAGCGGTTGGGCGAATTCATTATCAATACCATTGCTACGGGCAGTGCACTGACGGAGAAAGACGATGTATTGCTCGACGTACTGCGCATTACGTTGAGCCACGACGAAGTTCGCCGTATCATGATAGTGCCGAATGCAGAAGACAGCAACATTTACAGTGTTATCCGCAACACGCTGAAAGATGTGGACGACGAGCAGAAACACATCACAATGTTTGCCATGATGCCAATGGAAGGAGGCAACTTCAAGCAACAAATATTGGGCTATTCGCTTATGAATGCCATGGGCATAACTTCGGAAGAAATAGATAAAAACATAGAATAAAGGAAATAAGAATATGGGAAAAGTACTTATGATTGGCGCAGGTGGCGTTGCCACGGTAGCCGCTTTTAAGATTGTTCAAAATCAGGAAGTGTTTACTGAGTTCATGATAGCAAGCCGCCGTAAAGAAAAATGCGACGAGTTGGTGAAAGCAATTCACGACAAAGGCTACAAAGCCGATATTAAAACAGCACAGGTAGATGCTGACGACGTAGAGCAATTAAAGGCACTTTTCAATTCGTTCAAGCCGGAACTGGTGGTAAACCTTGCGTTGCCATACCAAGACCTCACCATTATGGAGGCGTGTTTGGCGTGCGGTTGCAACTATTTGGATACGGCTAACTACGAGCCAAAGGACGAAGCACACTTCGAATACAGCTGGCAATGGGCTTACAAAGATAAATTTGAGAAGGCAGGACTCACTGCTATCCTTGGCTGCGGGTTCGACCCGGGTGTTTCGCAGGTATTCACTGCCTACGCAGCAAAGCACCATTTCGACGAAATTCACTACCTCGACATCGTGGATTGCAACGCAGGCAACCACCACAAAGCGTTTGCAACAAACTTCAATCCTGAAATAAACATTCGCGAAATCACCCAAAAGGGATTGTATTACGAAAATGGTGAATGGATAGAAACGGAACCGTTGAAGGTGCATCAGGACTTAACATACCCCAATATCGGTCCTCGCGACTCTTACTTAATGCACCATGAAGAGTTGGAATCGCTCGTTAAGAACTTCCCAACCATTAAGCGTGCACGCTTTTGGATGACTTTCGGACAGCAATACCTTACTTATTTGGATTGCATACAGAACCTTGGAATGAGCCGTATCGACGAAATTGAGTACGAAGCACCATTGGCTGACGGTTCTGGAAAGACTGCAAAGGTGAAGATTGTGCCGCTTCAGTTCCTCAAAGCCGTATTGCCCAATCCGCAAGACTTGGGCGAAAACTACGACGGAGAGACTTCAATCGGCTGCCGTATTCGCGGTATCAAGGACGGAAAAGAGCAGACTTACTACGTTTACAACAACTGTAAGCACCAAGAAGCATACGAAGAAACAGGCATGCAAGGCGTCAGCTATACAACAGGTGTGCCTGCAATGATTGGCGCAATGATGTTCTTCAAAGGTATTTGGCGTAAACCGGGCGTGTGGAACTTGGAAGATTTCGACCCGGACCCATTCATGGAACAACTCAACAAGCAAGGTTTGCCTTGGCACGAAGTGTTCGGTGGCGACTTGGAATTGTAGAATTAGGAACATCAGAAAGGCTGAAAAGTAGAACGATATGGCGTGTTCTTTAGATTTCATCGAGTTCGTTTGCAAGCAGATAGAACCTGTTGGAAACATCAGATACCGCAAAATGTTTGGCGAATACATGATATACGCCAACGAGAAACCTGTCATCATAGCTTGCGACAATATAGCTTTCGTGAAGCAACACAAGGCTATTGAGGCTTTAATGGTAGAAGCTGAAAAAGGTTTTCCATACGAAGGAGCAAAAGAACACTACATACTTGACGTTTCAAAAGCAGACCATGCTATAAAGGTTGTTGCTATTTTGGCAGAGGTGTTGCCTTATCCTAAAAAGCGAAAGAAGAAAGAGTGAGCAGCAAAGAATTGCGCAACAAAGAATGAACATACATAAACTTTTAAATGCATATCAGCGAATAAAAAGCCCGAAAGTGAAACTTTTGGGCATTTAAGCACTCCATATAAGCAGGCAAAGATACCTCAGTATCGACATCAAACCTGCAATAGAGCGCAACGTTCACTGATAAAGAGTTTAAAATACAATATAAAATAGATTAATTATTATATGGCAAAAGAAGAAATACAAAACGCTGCTGAAGGCAAACTGAAGGCTCTGCAAGCAGCGATGTCGAAGATAGAAAAAGACTTTGGTAAAGGTTCTATCATGCGTATGGGCGACGAGCAGATAGAAAACGTGGAAGTAATACCCAGCGGCAGCATAGGTCTTGATGTTGCTTTAGGCGTAGGTGGCTATCCCCGTGGACGCATTATAGAGATTTATGGACCCGAAAGCTCGGGTAAAACAACCCTCGCCATCCACGCCATTGCCGAAGCACAGAAGGCCGGTGGCATCGCTGCATTCATCGATGCGGAGCACGCTTTCGACCGTTTCTATGCACAAAAGTTAGGCGTAGACGTAGATAACTTGTGGATTTCGCAACCCGACAACGGCGAACAAGCGTTGGAAATAGCCGACCAACTTATTCGTTCTTCAGCCATCGACATTCTCGTTGTAGACTCTGTGGCTGCGCTTACACCTAAGAAAGAAATAGAAGGCGATATGGGAGATTCTAACGTTGGCTTGCAGGCGCGCCTTATGAGTCAGGCTCTGCGCAAGCTGACATCTACCATCAGCAAGACAAACACCTGCTGTATCTTCATCAATCAGTTGCGCGAAAAGATTGGTGTGATGTTCGGAAACCCCGAAACAACCACAGGTGGTAACGCTTTGAAGTTCTACAGTTCTGTGCGTTTGGACATTCGTCGCGTTACTTCCATCAAGGACGGCGACAATGTTATCGGCAACCAAGTTCGTGTTAAGGTTGTGAAAAACAAGGTTGCGCCTCCTTTCCGCAAGGTTGAATTCGACATTCTCTTCGGCGAAGGCATCTCTAAAGTAGGCGAAATACTCGACTTGGGGGTAGAATACAACATCATTCAGAAGAGCGGAAGCTGGTTCAGCTATGGCGGAACAAAGCTCGCACAAGGGCGTGATGCCACCAAGACCATGCTGAAAGACAATCCGGAACTTGTAGAAGAGATTACAGCACTGATACAACAAGCCATTACCGCAAAGCAAAACGCATAATGGCAACATCGAAACAGGGCGAAGAAAGCTGCTGAAAAGTGGGCTTACTTCGCCCTGCTTTCTGTTCAGAAAAGAAGAAAAGACAATGCAAAAAGACACAACCACCAACTTTGAAACCATCTTCAAAGACGACCTTTATCGGTATTTGCTATCACACAACGAGGTAGACGAGCGGTTGCCCGAAGCTCCCGACTTGGACGAACTATGGCAGAAAATAGCCGAAGCCTATATGCCTGACGCCATACGCGAGTTTCCCAACTATCCAACAGTTGCACTTGGGTGGATAATGTACGTCGGAATGGCAGTTGCAAAATACTGGGACGAGGATTGGGAACTATACAGCAAGGTAGAAAACCTGTATGCCTACCTGCGCGACCAAACCGATTTCGACCATACCGACGACTATATCCGCGAAAAGGTTTTGCTGCTAAATGCCGACGAAGCCAATGCCTTGGAGCGTCTTGTGGGCGAATGTGCCGCACGAACTTACAGCCGGTTGCGCCGTTTAAACATCGAGCCAAGCACCAAAGAATCTTATCGTGCGTTTGTTGAAGCACTCCATCAGCTTTATAATTTCGGTGTAGCCATAGAGTTGAAGCGGTTAGGCTACCATATGACGGCTATGTAACAAAAGAACCAAAACTACAATCATACCGGCTGAAATATGCAGCAAGCCAACGATGTAGTTTTGTTCTATTCTTCTTGAAACAATTCTATTAAAAAGTGATAACTGCGCTCTGACTTTTCAATAGCGTAGGTTTTGCGTTGCAAAACAGCCGCTTTCGGCTCGCAAAACCTACGCTTTTACCGTGCAAAACAACTGGTTTTACAAAGCGTCGATAATAAAGACGTTACACGATAGATGTTCTTACGCAGATTTTTTGCACCATTCTCCTACTTTTCCTGTGCTTTCAACAACATACGTTGCTGCATTTCAAACGTCAGCGAACAGCAATATTCTTTTTTATACAATACTTGCGCAAGAAGTCCTCGTACTGGTTTTTATAGCCGTTAAAGACATTTATATCAACATCGCCGTGTATGCCGCTGACCTTTCCATCGGGACTCAGCTGCCAGTAAGTCAGCTTCAATTCGGGCTTGTATTCGCCATAACGGGCTATCCACACAAAGTATTCGCCTTGCAAATCAACAGCCAACGGCAAGTATTTCTTTGTAAACATCTGGCTGATGTAAAGAATAGGGCGCACACCCGTGGCACGATGAACTGCAACAAGCCAATTGCGAACGTGCTTGAATAGCACTTCGGCACCGCCCATCTTCTCAATCTGCTCGTCGGAAGGTTCGACATCGAGCACTGCGGGTAGGTCGCCTTTGCTGAAAAGGCTATTCTTCAGGAAGTAGCGAGCCTGCTCTATGCCTGCCGAAGTGGTGGAAAAGAAATGGTATGTCCCCACCCTGATGCCGTGTTTGCGTGCCTGTGCATAGTCGTCCTTGTAGTATGGATTCAGCACCGTGCAACCTTCGGTAGACTTTATATATACAAACGCAATGGGATAATCCACCTTTCCGCGTATCTTCTTTGCACTTATCTTTCCCAAACCTATGATACGGAGTTTCTCCCAATCAATGGCGAACTTCTCTTTCTTCTTCTCGTGCTGGTGTTTGGATATGTCTATGCCATAAATACGCTCGTGGTGGTGGCTGATTCGTTCGCCTTTAAACACGCCATCTTTCCACTCTCCCACCTGTAAATATTCGTGTGGCGCAATGTAGAAGCCGAAACCGTTGGGCTTTCCGTCGTCCCAATGACCGTCGTAGAAGCTGCCATTGTTGCCAAAATGCTGCCCGTAGCCATTCGGTTTTCCTTGTTTCATTTCGCCTACATAGTAGCCCAACGAATCGGGAACACCCTTTTGAAACGGCTTGTTCAGTGCTACTTCCGTGCGCTGCGATACCTTTGCCAACTCTGCCTGTGCCCTTTCAGCACCCATTACGGCAATTGTGCCAATGGGTGTGAACTTGTTATGCGTCTGCAACAGCAGGTTTCCGCTGTCTTTGTATATGGCAATGCGTTTGCAAGCGGTCGTTTTCGCCGAACCATCGCGCAACACAGTGTAGCTATTGATTTGTTTTATACGCAGTTGGGCATCGGTTGGAATGCTCACCAGCACGCCAATGACCGTTCGGAGCGAGTCGCGTTGCCGCTCAAGATGTCGGTGATAGTCAGCCACCTTGTTATATCCGTAGTCGCTTACGTTGTGCACACGCATATAATAAGTTAGCTCGTTGTGCTGCGTTTGCAAGCCTGCCAGCTCGTCGTCGGCAGTTTTCAGCTTGTCGGCTAACAGCTTGTGCAAGGCATTGCTGTTGAGACTCAAGATTGTTGAGGGCTTATTCCCCCACTTTGTTACGATGCGTCCGAAGCAACTGGGCCAGATTGGAAAGGCATTTACCCAATAGCCACGTGTGCGAACTTTGCGTGTACGGATTAATTCTTTCTGTATAACACCGCCAACGAGTTTCGAGTCTTTATAATCGGTAAAGTAAACGGTGGGCTTTCCGTTCACCTCCAATTGGTAATAGGCTTGCTGCTCCACCACCACGGCACAATCTTCAATGTCTTTTTGCGAAGGCGGAAGAAGCCGATAGACAACGAAGATAAGCAAGAAAAGGGCAAAAGTAGCTCCACCGATGCAATATTGTCGTTTACTAAGATGCCAACGAGCCATTCTCAATTTGCTTTTTCGTATTGGTTGAAATATCTTTTTATGGAGCTACTGTCTACATTTTAAAATAAGAAACAGCTGACGAGCGACAGCAATGGGAGTGTTCCTTGCTTTAAAAAGATGCGCCACCCTGCACTATATCCACCGTATGCAGCTACCCCAACACAATAGATAAGGAGAAAAACAACACACCGGCGGTCGGGAAAAACATAGAGTGCAGCCAACAGCAACAACCCAATAAGCCCATTGTAAACGCCTTGATTTTGGAAAAGACGGGCGAGCGAAGGTTGGCTAAGTTCCTCTTTGGTCAAGCCAAACACCTCTGATGTCCGTTTAGATGTGGTCGCAAAAGTTTCAAGATACATGATATAAAGAAACTCCAACGCCACGAATGTTGCTGAAACGATGGTTACGATGTGCATCTTTTCGCTGATTTTATGAAGTTAGTTATTAATCGTGAACGACTGTTCGCCTTCTGTTGTATGGAAAATAACGGTGATTTCTTCTTGCGGGAACGCATTCAAGTCCAAGTTATACTCTTTTGTCGGTTCGGCAATCGTAATGTCCTTAATATTCTTTCCTGCTGCATTCTGCACCGAAATCTTCACGATGGGTTCGTTGGAAGTAGCTGTCAGCATTCCTTTATCGCTTATCTGCACGCCTACTTTCAGCGTTTTGCGGTCGATGGTCTGCTTCGTTATCGAGGTCGTTCTGCGAACTTCGGGAAGTTCGAAGCCTATTCCTTGCAAGGCTTTGATAGCAAATTTGCGCCCAAGACCTTCAAATCCCTCTTTAGAATAATAGATTTTGTTGTCTGCCAATGGGCAATTTGCCGACGAAACAACAAACGAATATTGCAAAGCACCGTGCATTTTGCCATAGGTTTCGTTGGCAGCAGCGTACTTTCCGCCATATTCGGCATGGCCTACTTCGCCTATCAGCAACGGAACTTTTGTAGAATCGAGCGACAAATCGGCAAGTATATCATAATAAAGCCTCCTCACACGCTTCAGCCACGCTTCGTTATAGTTGTCGATACCGTCTTGTTGGAGCAATATTCCTTTCACGACGCCCTTGCTTTGGGCACTGCGTGCCATGCTGATAAGGCTGCCGTAAGGGTTGTTATCGTACTTTTCCAAAGCCTTCCTGTTGTTTTCGTCGGTTACTTTCGATACGTAGCTGCGATAGTTTTGCTTATCGAAAGCAATGATAGGGCTTACCGGCAACGTTACGGTAACGAAACCTACGCGCTTTCCTTTCGCAACTTCGCTTATTGCTTTGCTGAACGAATCGAGCAAGAAACCATCAGTATTTGTTCCCGTATCGGCTTTGCCGAGCATATCTTCTTGCCCGATAGCAAGATAAATCCAATAGTTTTGTCTTGCGCATTCATTGAAATGCCCATTATAAACAAGACCAGTGAAACGATAATCCTTCTCATTTTCTGTTTTATTTAAGGTGTTTTTAGTTTTCTCTAATTAAGTGGAAAAGAAAGGCGGAAACCTCTTCAAGGGGCTTCCGCCGTTTGTATTGATTACTGCCAAGGATTAATCGAGGTTAGCCAACTTGTTGTCTGAACCAAGAACGTCCTTAATCTTTTCAGCATAGAGTTCGGTCATATACTCGCGAGCCTTGCCGCAATACTGGCGTGGGTCGAAGTATTCAGGGTGCAATGCCAATGTTTCGCGAACACCTGCGGTGAATGCAAGACGAGAGTCAGAGTCGATATTAATCTTACATACGGCACTCTTGGTAGCCTTGCGGAGCTGTTCTTCAGGAATGCCCACTGCGTTTGGCAATGCGCCACCGTACTTATTAATCATATCAACATACTTTTGCGGCACTGAAGACGAGCCGTGAAGCACGATTGGGAAGCCCGGAAGTTCTTTCTCTACTGCTTCCAACACATCGAATGCCAATGGAGGAGGAACCAAGCGGCCGGTCTTTGGGTCACGTGTACACTGCTCCGGCTTAAACTTGTAAGCACCGTGCGAAGTGCCAATAGAGATTGCCAACGAGTCGCAACCTGTGCGCTTGGCAAAGTCTACCACTTCTTCCGGACGTGTGTAGTGCGACTCTTCAGCAACAACGTCGTCTTCAACGCCTGCCAAAACGCCGAGTTCGCCTTCTACTGTTACATCGAACCGGTGTGCATAGTCTACAACCTGCTTTGTCAAAGCTATATTTTCCTCATAAGGAAGTGCAGAACCGTCAATCATTACTGATGAGAAACCGAAGTCTACACAGCTCTTACATAGCTCGAAGCTGTCGCCGTGGTCGAGGTGCAGCACAATTTCAGGGTGCTTGCAGCCTAACTCTTTTACATATTCAACAGCACCTTCTGCCAAGTAACGAAGCAATGTCTGGTTGGCATAATTGCGCGCTCCCTTTGAAACCTGAATGATTACAGGCGACTTTGTTTGCACACAAGCTGTAACAATTGCTTGGAGTTGTTCCAAATTATTAAAGTTAAATGCCGGTACTGCCCACCCTCCGTCGATGGCTCTCTTAAACATCTCGCGTGTGTTTACGAGACCTAAGTCTTTATAATTTACTGCCATAATATTACTATGTATTTAAAATGTGAATACTGAATACTAACTAATTATCTGCAAATATAACCTTTTATTTTGTGAACACCAAACCTTATGAGAAGATAAATCGGTATGATTGTTAAATTATACGTATTTCTTGATTTAAGCGAAGAATTATCGCAAAAAACCAATAGAAAGTTCTACACACAGTAAATCCCTTGCAATACTTATTCTTACAAGGGATTTCCATTATACATTTACTGCTCGTTGAAGTTTCATCTTATTCCTTTCTACAAACGCAAATACATTCTGACGGAATAAAAGAAATTTCCTTTTTGGAGATTAGACAAACCTTTTAGAGCCTGCTCCGGTCCTCCAACACACCTTATTATATAAGCGAAAAAAAGGCTATAAAAGTGTAAATATTTATCGCAAAGATATAAAACGTATAACCATTTTATTATCAAACGCGTTGCAAAACCTATTGTTTTGCATTGCGAAAGCGGCTGTTTTACACGGTAAAAGCGTAGGTTTTACGATGCAAAACCTACGCTTTCGCAACGCAAAAACGAAATTATCATCTTGCGTTAGAATTATCTTTACAAAGTCAAGGTGGTTTCTGCATCTTTCGCAAACAAAAAAATGGGGAAATCATTCCCCAACTTAGCTTCTACCGAAGTAAAAATATGGCAAGGCAAATGCTACTCGCTAAGACGCTTAAAGGCTTTCGGCAGATAGTCGATAATGTCGCCGGCGATAAGGCTTTCCTTACCTAAATCGTTTGCAGCAAGGTCGCCCGCCAAGCCGTGCAGGTACATTCCGACGGCACAAGCATCTGCATGGTTGTAGCCACGAGCCAACAAAGCCGTTATGATACCTGTGAGCACGTCTCCACTACCCGCTGTTGCCATACCGCTATTGCCCGTAGGATTGAAGAGAATATTGCCATTTGGCAAGCAAAGTGCACTGTTGTGCCCTTTCAACAGTATATATGCGGTGAGGCTTTGCGCCAAGGCTTGCGCTTGCTCCAAGCGTTCGTAGTCGCCTGTGGAAGGCGTTCCGTTCAGTCGGTCGAACTCTGCTGCGTGCGGCGTCATGATGATATTCTTCGGCAACTGCTGCAGCCACGCACGATGAGAAGCCAACATATTCAGTGCATCGGCATCGGCAACGACGGGGCACTGTGCTCTGCGGATTTGCGAAATCATAGCAATGGCTGTGTTTTCCTGCTGCCCCAAGCCCGGACCGATGCCCAATGCGTCGAAGTCTTCTACGTTTACGGCTTCCGAGAAGTAAGTTTCCTCGTGGTCTATCTGCATTACGGCTTCCGGAACAGCAGTCTGCATAATGTCGTAGTTCTTTTTTGGTGTGTGCACGGTTACCTTTCCTGCACCCGAACGCAAACACGCACGCGTTGCAAGCACTGCCGCACCTGCCATTCCGTAGCTTCCTGCTATGAGCAAAGCATTGCCCATAGTGCCTTTATGGACGAAATCGTCGCGCTTAAGCAACTTTGCCCGCACTTCGTTTTCCTCTAAAATGGCGTATTGTGCGCCTGTTTTGCTGATAAATTCCCTACTCAATCGTATGTCGAGCACCTTTACACGCCCAAGGAACTGTTGCGATTCGCCAAGCAGGAACGAAAGTTTCTTCTGGTGTAACGTCAGCGTCAGGTCGGCTTGGATAATGTTTGCACGCACATTACGCGAGTTATCTTCTGCCAAAAGCCCCGAAGGCACGTCGATACTGACCACTTTCGACGGACTTTGATTGATGTATTTCACAAGCGAAGCAAAGCCTCCTGCAAGAGGTTTGTTCAGTCCGATGCCGAACAAACCGTCTATTACCAAGGTTTCGGCAGTAAGTTCGGGTGGGTCGAACGACACGTTTACTTCCGTGAAATCCTTGAAATGCTTTGTATCTATCAGCCTGCTTTTGTTCAAAGCACAGTTCTCTGACAAACGGTTGGAGATATTAAACAACACCACCTTTACCTGATAGCCTTCGGCAAAGAGCAAACGTGCCACTGCCAAGGCATCGCCACCATTGTTTCCGGCCCCTGCAAAGACCACTATGGGAGTATTGTTGCTCCATTCTTCCATAATGGCATGGGTCAGTGCTTTGGCTGCCCGCTCCATCAAATCTATCGATCTTATGGGTTCATGTTCTATCGTGTATTGGTCAAGCTCGTGTATCTGAGCACTTGTAAATATCTTCATAATAGTGGCAAATTTACAAAATAAATGCTAATCCTATGAGTTTGTTTGGTTTAATTTTCGTAATTTTGCGCAAAATAACCGATTTTGCACAATGAGTCGCATAACAATTAAAGATAAAACATTCGAGACTTCAATCCCGGAAGCAGTAATTCTTGAGAAGGTGGAACGTGTCGCTGAAAGGCTGAACAAGGACATGGCAGGCAAGACTCCCTTATTTCTTGCAGTCCTCAACGGGTCGTTCATGTATGCTGCAGACTTGATGAAGTTTATTGATATACCTTGCGAAATAAGCTTTGTAAAGGTTGCTTCTTATGCAGGAACTGAGTCGTCGGGAAAGATTACCGAAATTATTGGCTTGAACGAAGATATTTCCGGACGCGAAGTAGTAATCGTAGAAGACATCGTAGATACGGGCAGAACTATGGAACGCATGCTCGAAACACTGCGCAAGAAGAACCC
Source organism: Prevotella falsenii DSM 22864 = JCM 15124 (assembly GCF_000613945.1). Lineage (GTDB taxonomy): Bacteria > Bacteroidota > Bacteroidia > Bacteroidales > Bacteroidaceae > Prevotella > Prevotella falsenii. The sequence goes on along the minus strand of NZ_BAJY01000017.1, from coordinate 6,596 downwards.
TGCACATATCCATATCAGTACGTTGCTGCTGAAACCGGGCAAGTTGGAAGCGGCTTTAAATATAGAATATGCTGCAATGGAAATACCTAACGACTTCATTGTGGGCTACGGTTTGGACTACGATCAGCAAGGACGAAATCTAAGAGACATATATACTTTAGTACAAGAATAATGAAAAATATCGTAATTTTCGGTGCTCCCGGTGCAGGAAAAGGCACACAGAGCGACAAAATGATTGAGAAGTACGGCTTCGGACACATCTCTACGGGCGATGTATTGCGTGCCGAAATCAAGAACGGTACAGAACTTGGCAAAACCGCCAAAGGCTATATCGACAATGGTCAGCTTATCCCTGACGAACTCATGATTGACATTCTTGCCGGCGTCTACGACAGTTTCGGCAAGGAACACAAAGGTGTTATCTTCGACGGCTTCCCCCGTACAATCCCACAAGCTGATGCTTTGAAGGCTATGCTTGCAGAACGTGGACACAAGATTGCAGCCATGATAGAGCTTTTTGTGCCGGAAGACGAGCTTATGAAGCGTCTGCTGCTCCGCGGAGAGCAAAGCGGACGTTCCGACGACAACGAAGAAACTATCAAGAAGCGTCTGAATGTGTACCACACACAGACCTCTCCGCTCATCGATTGGTACGAAAAAGAGGGCATTCACCACCACGTTGAAGGTCTTGGAACTATCGACGACATCTTCGGTCGCATCGAAACTGTTATCGACGCACTATAATATAAAAAGGTGATAGGCAACGGGAAGTATCGCCATACGCATACTTTTACCCGCTGCCTATCATCTTTTTTGTTCCATAAAACTTCTTTTTTATTCAATAAAACTGCGCCACTTATTGGCTTTTTTATGATTATTCATTGGTAAAACTCCACCCATTCATTATTTAAACTCCCCATCAAGCTATGGCAGAAACAAACTTTGTAGACTACGTTAAGATATATTGCCGTTCCGGAAAGGGCGGTAAGGGTTCTATGCACTTGCGCCACGTGAAGTATAATCCTAACGGCGGACCTGATGGAGGAGACGGCGGAAAGGGCGGAAGCATTATTCTGCGTGGCAACCACAACTACTGGACACTGCTCCACCTGCGCTATCAACGCCACATTTTCGCCGAACACGGAGGCAACGGAGGGCGCGACAAGTGCCACGGAAGCGACGGTAAGGACGTTTATATCGATGTTCCGTGCGGCACAGTGGTCTACAATGCCGAGACAGGAAAGTTTGTTTGCGACATCTCGTACGACGGTCAGGAAGTGGTATTGCTGAAAGGCGGTCGTGGCGGATTGGGCAATTTCCAGTTCCGTACTGCCACCAACCAAGCTCCACGCTATGCACAACCGGGCGAACCGTTGCAGGAAATGACCATCATTCTCGAACTTAAGCTCTTGGCTGACGTAGGTTTGGTAGGCTTTCCCAACGCCGGCAAGTCTACATTACTGTCGTCGTTGTCGAGCGCAAAGCCCAAAATCGCTAACTATCCCTTCACTACAATGGAGCCATCGTTGGGCATTGTGAGCTATCGCGACCACCAAAGCTTCGTCATGGCAGATATTCCGGGTATCATCGAAGGAGCAAGCGAAGGCAAAGGACTGGGGTTGCGCTTCCTCCGACATATAGAACGCAACTCGCTTTTATTGTTTATGGTGCCCGGAGATACCGACGATATAAAGAAGGAATACGAGATTTTGCTCAACGAACTCCGCCAATTCAACCCCGAAATGCTCAGCAAACACAGAGTATTGGCTGTTACAAAGAGCGACTTATTAGACGATGAACTGATAGAAATGCTAAAGGAAACACTGCCCACCGACCTGCCTGTGGTGTTTATTTCAGCAGTGGTCGGCAGCGGAATTGACGAACTGAAAGACTTGCTGTGGAAGGAACTCAACTCGGAAAGCAACAAGTTGAACGACATTGTAGCTGAAGACACGCTTGTGCATCGCGATAAAGACATGGCTCGCTTCGAGGCAGAGATGCACGAAGAGGGTGCTGATGTGGAAGACGCAGAGCTTTACGACGAGGAAAACTTCGATGGAATAGACGAACTTGAGGACTTTGAATACATCGATGACTAAGCCCGAACTGCATTATTACGCACTTTCCGACAACGTTGTAGCGTTCTCTTCCACCCGCCACGGCGGTGTTAGCAAAGGCAATTACGCCGCATTCAACATCAATCGCTATTGCAATGACGTGCCCGAAAACATAGAAGAAAACCGAAAAGCCTTAGCCAACAGCTTGGGAATAGCGGTTAGCAGGCTCATCGTTCCGCACCAAATACACAGCGACAACTCGCGTTTGATAGCCGGTGAATACTTCAACTTGCCCGAAAACATTCGCCATCAAATCATTGAAGGCGTCGATGCGGTAATGACAAACGAGCCGAATGTGTGCATCGGAGTGTCTACCGCCGACTGCATTCCCGTGCTTCTTTACGACACCGAGCACCATGCTGCCGCTGCCGTACACGCCGGTTGGCGTGGCACAGCGAAGCATATTGTGTTGAAAACCATTAAGGAGATGGGCACAGTCTTCCACACCGACCCACAAAAACTTAAGGCTGTAATTGGTCCCGGTATATCATTGGAGAACTTTGAAGTGGGCGACGAAGTTTACGAACACTTTGCCAATGCCCATTTCGATATGGAACAAATTGCCAAACGCTATCGTGCCATGCAGCCAAAAGAGGGCGAACAGCCTTTGAAATGGCACTTAGACCTTAAACTTGCCAACCGTATGGATATGGAAACAATGGGCGTTTTGCCTGAAAACATTATAGACGAAGGCATTTGTACCTACGATAGCACGACCGATTACTTCTCTGCACGCAAGCTTGGCATCGACTCCGGACGCATCTATAACGGCATTATGTTGAAGTAATTAGGGTTTTCTCACCCTCTTTGTTCTGATCTATAGGATTTGCCACAAATATAAAATCATCTTCCTCCGGGCAGACATTTCTCTATCATACTTGCTCTCGGAACTACTTAAAAAAACATTACAGAAAAATCTCTGCTTTTCTTTTGCTTTCCAAAACCTACGGTTTGGTGCGGTAAAAGCATAGGTTTTGGAAAGCAAAACAGCCGCTTTTGGAACGCAAAACAACAGGTTTTGAGAGACAAAAGCGTAGTTATTAATTATCAATTACTTACGAACGTTGCGATAATAACGTCTTTTGTAACGTTTTTTTTAATGGTTTTGCCGACAAGTTCTATTATATAATATATAAGGTATAGGCACACATGGCTTACACCAAACCACCCAACTGAGTTTTTAAATCTTTGAGTTGGTCGCGTACCGACATCAGTGCTTCAAGCACTTTTTGGCTCTTATCGGCACCGCTGCGGTTCTCTTGCAACATCTTTCTTGCTGCGGCAATCTTAAATCCACGCACTTTCACAAGATTGTAGATAATCTTTATCTGCTCAATATCCTTGTCGGTATATTGGCGAACACGATTACCGGTGGTCTTCGGACGAAGATGTGGGAACTCTGTTTCCCAATAACGGAGCAAACTTTCCGATACGTCCATCATCTGTGCCACCTCTTTTATGGAATAATATAGTTTGCGTGAATTATCTGCCATAGTTCAATCAATTTACAATTCACTTGCAAAAATAGTGAAAAGTCAGTATCTTTGCAACACTTTTGAATGAATTTTATAAAATTAAGAGTATGAAAATGATGACAGCAAATGAAATCCGCGACTCGTTCAAGAACTTTTTCGAGTCGAAAGGACACGTCATCGTACCGTCCGCACCTATGGTTATAAAGGACGACCCTACGCTGATGTTCACCAACGCTGGTATGAACCAGTGGAAAGACATAATTCTTGGCACGAAAGAACCGGAACCACGACGCCGTGCCGACTCGCAGAAATGCCTGCGCGTGAGTGGCAAGCACAACGACTTAGAAGAGGTTGGACACGACACTTACCACCATACGATGTTCGAAATGCTTGGCAACTGGAGCTTTGGCGACTACTTTAAGGAAAGTGCCATCGACTATGCGTGGGAATATTTGGTTGATGTTTTGAAGCTGAACCCTGCCGATTTGTATGTTACCGTGTTTGAAGGCAGCCCTTCAGAGGGTATCCCACGCGACGACGAAGCTGCACAATACTGGAGCAAACATTTGCCGGCAGACCACATTATCGACGGAAACAAGCACGACAACTTCTGGGAAATGGGCGAAACAGGGCCCTGCGGACCTTGCTCGGAGATACATATAGACTCTCGTAGCGATGAAGAAAAGGCGCAAATACCCGGCCGTGAACTTGTAAACAAAGACAATCCGCAGGTTATTGAAATATGGAACATCGTCTTTATGCAGTTCCAACGCAAGTCAGACGGCTCGCTCGAACCTTTGGCAATGAACGTTATCGATACGGGTATGGGCTTCGAACGCCTTGTACGCATGCTGCAAGGAAAGAACTCGAACTACGATACCGACATCTTCCAACCTGTTATTAAGGAAATAGAACGTTTGAGCGGAAAGAAGTACGGCTTTACTACTCCATCGGGAAAAAACGGAGAAGCAAAGAACGAACAAGAGAAAATAGACATTGCCATGCGCGTTGTAGCCGACCACATGCGTGCCGTTGCATTCTCAATCGCCGACAGTCAGTTGCCCGGCAATGCGAAAGCGGGTTATGTTATCCGCCGTATCTTGCGCCGTGCCGTGCGTTATGCCTACACCTTCTTAGACCAAAAGGAGGCGTTTATCTATAAGTTGCTCAACACGTTTATCCGCGAAATGGGCGATGCCTACCCTGAATTGCCGGCTCAACGCGAACTTATTGCGCGTGTTATCAAGGAAGAAGAAGACTCGTTCCTGCGCACTTTGGAGAAGGGTATCAACCTTTTAACCAACGCAATGGACGAAATGAAGGCGCAAGGAAAGACCGAACTCAACGGCAAAGAGGCATTCCGCCTGTTCGATACCTACGGCTTCCCACTCGACCTCACCGAACTGATTTGCCGTGAACACGGCTTCAGCGTCGATGAAAAACAGTTCGAGGAGGAAATGGCACTGCAAAAGGCACGTGCCCGCAATGCTGCCGTTGTTGAAAACGGCGACTGGGTGGTGCTGAAAGAGGGCGAACAAGAGTTCGTCGGCTACGACTATACCGAATACGGATGCCGCATTCTGCGTTACAGAAAGGTAACACAGAAGAAGAATACTTTCTTTGAGTTGGTGTTAGACCACACGCCTTTTTACGGCGAAATGGGCGGACAAGTTGGCGACCAAGGCGTTTTGGTGAACGAAGAAGAAACCATCGACATCGTTGATACTAAGCGCGAGAACAATCAAAGCATACATATCGTGAAGCAACTGCCCAAGAACGTTGAGGCAGACTTCATGGCTTGCGTCGATACCGACAAGCGCGATGCTTCGGCAGCCAACCATACGGCAACCCACTTGTTGGATTATGCACTGAAACAAGTGTTGGGCGAGCACTGCGAACAAAAGTTCGTATGTCAGTGCAGACACTTTGCGTTTCGATTTCTCGCACTTCCAGAAAGTAACCGACGAAGAATTGCGACAGGTAGAACGCATTGTGAACGACATGATACGTCAGGACTTGCCTCGTGGAGAGTATCGCGACACGCCATTGGAGGAAGCAAAGAAGATGGGTGCAGTGGCTTTGTTCGGCGAAAAGTATGGCGACAAGGTGCGTGTCATCAGCTTTGGTCCTTCGTGCGAGTTCTGCGGCGGTATCCACGCTACTTCTACGGGGCGCATCGGCTTCTTCAAGATAATCAGCGAAAGTAGTGTTGCTGCAGGCATTCGCCGCGTAGAGGCTCTCACGGGGAAGAATTGCGAAGAAGCAATCTATACTCTTGAAGACACCATACGCAATTTAAAGGCGATGTTCAACAATGCGAAAGACTTGAGAGATGTTGTAAAAAAATACATTCAAGAGCACGACGCAATGAAAAAGGAAATGGAAAGCTTCCGCCAACAAAACGTTAGCCGCTTTACAAACCGCTTGGTGGAACGTGCAGAAACCATAAATGGCATCACAGTGGTGAAAGGTGTGCTGCCTATTCAACCTGCTTCGGCGAAAGACATCGTATTCAAGGTGCGCGAAGCCTTTCCCGAAAAGCTCGTCTGCGTATTGGGTTCAACCCACGAAAACAAACCTTTGCTCTCTATCATGTTGAGCGATGATATGGTGAAAGACCACGAAATGGACGCAGGAAGAATTATCCGCGAAGCTGCAAAGCTCATCAAAGGCGGCGGTGGAGGGCAACCCCACTACGCACAAGCAGGCGGTAAGGACGTTGAAGGTGTAACCGCTGCAGTAGACAAAGCCATTGAACTGGCAAACCTGTAATAAGGGTTCAACCCGGCACAGCTGCCAAAATACATTATAAAACAAGGAGGGTATGCAGAAAATCTCATCTGCATACCCTCCTTTCTTTATCTACCAAAACCACAGCCACGACCTTGCACGGCTGCATTCCTACGCCAGTTCGGGATAAGTTTATTATGCAAATAGTTCTAACTGCCTTGATTTTTCTACATATACTGGCAGTGCCTCGGGCTTATTCTCATAAAAGCAATAC
>NZ_BAJY01000018.1 GCF_000613945.1 Prevotella falsenii DSM 22864 = JCM 15124 | reverse complement strand
GTATTATATGAAAAATAGACAATAAAAACGTAAATATTTTTCACAAGCGCAGCTATCGCATAACTTACTTGCTATCAACGCATTGCAAAACCTATTGTTTGGCGTTGCGAAAGCGTAGGTTTTGCATGGTAAAAGCGGCTGTTTTTGCGTTGCAAAACCTACGCTTTCGCAATGCAAAATCGAAATTATCGTTTTTCTAACGAATTATATTTACAAAGTTAAGGCAGTTTTTTGGGTTTCTTACTAGAATTTCTAGAGATTTCTAGTACTTCTAGAATTTCTATGTGAATACAAAGAAAGGGGGATTGCAAATACAAACAAAAAAGGTTGCAGATGCAAGAAGGAGGGTGAAAATACAAATAAACAAGGTTGCAAATACAAACAAAGGGTGCTACCAACGCAAAATAAAGGGTGCGCCCTACTCTATCTTCAAGATGTATATGTCGGGCCAAATGGTAACGTCTACTTGAACAGTAGTGTCGGGTTTGCGAAATTGTAGCACATTCGTGGCTGCAGGACTGTTGCTGACGGTGAAGCCTATGTTTCGTAGTTGCTGTGAAAAGCGACGATAATAAGTCTTGTCCCAAAACACAACTTCGATGGCTGCACCTTGTGTGTCGATGATTGCGAGCGAAGAAAGGTCGCTCTTTTGAAAGAGTTTATAGAGGGGTTCTGACACTTCGTACTGCTCGTTGGGTTGCAAATGCCAGCCCCAGATGTGGCGCGGGTCGCTGTCGTCGAGGTACTTAGACGCACGTATGCGACGCAGTCCGTAGCGGCGGAAGGGTGGCGTTGCGGGCTGCTTGCGTGTCTTTTGCAGCTGATATTGCAACAAATCCACTGCCGTTAATTGGACATAATTGCCATACTGGGCACGTCCCAATATGGCAATCAAGAGTAAAAATAATGTTAGAAGGGTTCTTTTCATTCTTTATTCGTTCCTCAAACTGTACGTTATCTCGCCACGGCAAGGCACAAGCAAGGTTGGCAGTGCGCTATTTGGCTTAACGAAAACGGGCAGTTCAGAGTTGTTCTATCTCCGCCAACCAGTTGGTGCTGTGGGCATCTGACGGCATTCGCCAATCACCACGAGGCGACAGACTCACCGTTCCAACCTTCGGACCGTCGGGCAGACACGAACGTTTGAACTGATGACGGAAGAAGCGACTTACGAAAGTATAGAGCCATTTCTTTATTTCCTCGCCTGTGTACTTGCCTTCGAACGCCTTTCCGGCAAGATAATAAATCTTTGATGGGTGGAAACCGTGGCGCAGGAAGTAGTATAGGAAAAAGTCGTGCAACTCGTATGGTCCTACAATATCTTCCGTCTTCTGCTGTATTTCGCCCTTTTCGTCAGCCGGTGCAAGCTCCGGCGAGATGGGTGTTGCCACGATGTCGTGCAGGGCTTCTGCCACTTTGGCGTTGTCGGAAAGGTCGGCAACGTAGGTAACGAGGTGGCGCACAAGCGTCTTTGGCACACTTCCGTTTACGGCATACATGCTCATGTGGTCTCCGTTGTAGGTACACCAGCCGAGCGCAAGCTCGCTGAGGTCGCCTGTTCCGATAACCATTCCACCGTATTTGTTCGACAAATCCATAAGAATTTGCGTGCGTTCGCGTGCCTGTGCATTCTCGTAGGTAGCGTCATGAAGGTCTATATCGTGCTCAATATCCTTCAGATGCTGTGTTACCGACGGCGCAATGCTTATTTCTTTCATGTCCACGCCCAACTCTTCCATGAGTGCAATGGCGTTCTTGCGTGTACGTGCCGACGTGCCGAAGCCCGGCATCGTAACGCCGATAATGCCTTTGCGGTCGAACTTCAGTTTATCGAAAGCACGCACACAGACGAGCAGTGCGAGGGTTGAATCGAGTCCGCCGCTTACACCTATTATAATAGTCTTACAATTGGTGTGCAGCAATCGCTTTGCCAATCCTGCTACCTGAATGTTGAAAACTTCTTCGCAAGCCGCCTCCATGTGCTCGCTTTGAATGAAAGGTTGCGGGTTTATCTTGCGTGTAAGCGTAAATTCGACCTCAGGGTTTTCTTTTGGCAGACAGTTGATATAGGTTTTTTCGGGTAGCACACCGCCTATCGGGTCTACGTACATGTCCTTCTGTGCGTTCACGAAAGTGGTGTTTGAACGGCGTTCGCTGCGCAATTTTTCTATGTCTACCTCGCCTACAATGAGCTGGGAATCGAGCGAGAAGCGTTCTGCCGTAGCAATTTGTGTTCCATTCTCGTATATGAAGGCATTGCCACCGAACACTACATCTTGCGAGCTTTCGCCGAAACCGCAACTGCTATATACGTATGCCGAGATGGTGCGGGCACTTTGTTGTGCCAACAAAGCCTCAAGATAGCGGTGCTTGCCAATCTGTTCGGTACTTGCCGAAAGGTTGAACATAATCTCTACGCCTGCTAATGTGAGTGCGTTGCTTGGTGGAATGGGCGACCAAATATCCTCGCAGATTTCGATTCCGAACTTCACTCCGTCGGCAGTACGGAATATCTGACGAGCCGGTGTAACCAATACAGTCTGACCGGCGTAGTGTATTTGTGTCGGACAAAGGTCGCGTGCTGATGCAAACCATCGCTTTTCATAGAACTCTGCATAGTTCGGCAGGTAGGTCTTTGGTACGATACCAATGATTTTTCCGTGCTGAACCACGGCAGCACAGTTCAGCAACAAAGGTCCGACGCACACAGGAATGCCGACAATGGCAATAATGTCGAGCTGGCGTGTGAAGTCGAGCAACATCATCATAGCGTGCTCCGAATCGTCGAGCAACAATTGTTGGCGGAACAAGTCCTGACACGTATAGCCCGTGATACAGAACTCCGGGAAGACGATTATCTCAACCCCCTGCCCTTCAGCCAATACAATTTGCTTTTCAATAGCTTCAAGATTAAACTTCGTATCGGCAATCCTTACTTCCGGTATTGCCGTTGCCACTTTGATAAATCCATATTTCATTCTAAAAATATATATTAGGTTATTATTGTTACTTGCGTTGCACCGTAGCCGTATTCGCGGAACGATGCGTCTTGAAATTGATATTTCTTGTACCGATAGTTCAATTCGCGGAGTATGGCACGGCGCAGAACGCCTTCGCCTTTACCGTGAATAAAGACTATTTTCTGCTGATTTTTGTTTTTATATTGTTCTAATGTGGCATGGAAAATTCCCATCTGATATTCCAAAATATCGCCCGCCGACATGCCTGCGGTGGTTTCCAATACCTCTTCAGCATGCAAATCTACAACAATTTTATCGTTTTTAAGAATTTGTTTGGCATGTTTTGCTTTACTTTGGTTGTTTTCGTACCTACGCTCCAATGGTTTTCGGGCTGGTTGAGGCTGTGGTGCTACGATTTTGGTGTGGCTTCCCTGCAACTTCTTAGGTAGCTCCGGCTTCGGTTCGATGTAGTTTTCCTCGACCTTTGCCTTCTCGGTAATGGCGTAAAGCAATGCCGGTGTGTCGAAGAAATCGTTTTCTCGGAAAGTGTTCAGCTTATAAAACTTCGTGGCATCGATGCGAATTCGCATATCGAGAGCGGGCTTGCACTCGAACGGCTTTTCGGCTTTGTAAGCGAAAAGCTGCACGCACGTTTCGGTAAGGTCGTTCAAATCGGTATAGGCAAACCGCTCCATAAACACCTTCGTGTTGGGTTCTATCTCGCCCACCGACTTGCAACGCCACGTTTTTCCGTCGCTCACCATATATAAATAATGTACGTAGTAGTTGGAATCGTTCACCATGTACGACTCGAAATCGGTGTTGTTCAGCTCTCGTGGCTTTGTCGGAACAAACGCAAGATAAGCCGTGAGCGTGTCGCCGCCCTCCCGTTCGCGTGGCTGCGGCACGAAATTGTCTGCCGGGTCGTACTCCGGCTCTTTCACTTCGTCCCACTTTTCGTCGGCTGTCGTGTCGGCGTGGCTGCTCAGTCGGGCTTTTATCGACTTCGATTTGCCTTCTTCCTGTTCCTGCTTTGTCTGCTCCAAACTCCTTATCTTGGCTTCCGATATATCGTCGTTGCCCACCAACACCACGTTGTTGATTGGCGTAGGAATTTCGAAACCGTCTTCGTCTTCCACCAAAACAATCTTTTTGCCTTGAAAACCGGAGATAGTGCCACCTCCAACTTCGTTCAAAAATTTAACCTTATCGCCTATTTTCATCTTCTTTATTTTTTATTTCAATTACCGTAGTAAATATTTACAAAAATCCGTACTTTCGCTATTGCATTTCAAAAGCGTAGGTTTTGCACGGTAAAAGCGGCTGTTTTGCCTTGCAAAACCTACGCTTTCGCATTGCAAAACAACCGCTTTCGCAACGCCTTTGTAAATATCTGATAGTCAGAAAACTATCCTTTCATTGTCTTGTAATGTTTCTTTACCGACACTGCTGTCGTTTTTACAGTTTTCTTGTCGTTTTTATCCGCAGGCAAAGCTACGGAACGAGTAGACTGCTGTCGCCATAACTCAAGAAGCGGAAGTCGTTTGCAAGGGCATAGTCGTACACTTTGTGCCAATCGCCTTTGAGGAATGCGCTCACAAGAAGCAGGAGCGTAGACTGCGGCTGATGGAAGTTGGTTACGAGCATCTTCACTATCTTGTAGTCAAAGCCCGGCGCAATGATGATTTGCGTACTGGAATGGAGAGCCGACAAGCAGTTGCTATCCAAGTAGGCGAGCAGATTTTCGAGGGCACGCTCTACGGTTACGGCAGTGCCATTCACAATGACAAGCCCGGCGGCGTTGTGTTCCTGCTCGTAAGGTTCCCATTGGCAAACGTGCAATTCGTCTTCTGCTGCCTGCGGATTGCGTTCCAATTTCACACCCATATAATAAAGACTTTCGAGCGTGCGCACACTGGTTGTGCCCACAGCAATAGCAGAACAGCCGTGCGAAAGCAGATTTTCGAGGGTGTGGCGATGCACCACCACGTATTCGGTGTGCATGTTGTGCCCTTCAATCTCGGTGCTCTTTACGGGCTTAAACGTGCCTGCTCCGACGTGCAGCGTGAGTTCATCGCGGACGATACCTGCCTTGTCGAGTGCTGCCAACACCTTGTCGGTGAAGTGCAAACCTGCTGTCGGGGCTGCTACCGAGCCTTTTATCTTCGAGTAAACGGTCTGATAGGTCTGCTTGTCGCTCTCTTGGGTGTTGCGGTTCAGGTAGGGCGGTATGGGCAATTCGCCCACTGCCTCGAGTATTTCTGCAAACGACACCTTCGCATTGTCCCATGCAAAGTCCACCCAATGGTTTGTTCCACCCGCTGCAACAGCATTTGTCTTCGTGCGGTCTACGGTAGCTGTGAGTTCCAGCGTGTTGCCGTTGATTTCAAACGAGCGTTTCAGCGTGCCCTCTTTCCATTTCTTCAGGTTGCCTATCATGCAGAGCCAAGAGCACCGCTCATTGGTCTGGAACATCAGTTCGTAGTCGGTAGGCTGTGCAGGTTCCATCAGAAATATTTCGATGAGCGCACCTGTTTCCTTGCGAAAGTGCATGCGTGCCTGTATCACCCTTGTGTTGTTGAACACCATAAGCGCACCTTTTGGCAGATGAGCAGGCAGGTTGCAGAACACGTCCTCGCCCACTTCACCGTGCTTGTATAGCAGCAGTTTACTGTGGTCGCGCTGTGCGAGTGGGAACTTTGCGATACGTTCGTCGGGCAGCGGATAGTCGTAATCCGATATTTTAATATGTCTTGTTTCTTCTAACATGGTTGTTGGAGTTTATAATCCTGCTTCTATCACACCGCGCACGACGCAGTAAATGCAGGTTAAAACGAATGTTGCAAGCACAACATCTATATCTTTCAGGCTGTAACCTGTTTGCGTATATTGGTCTGTAACATAAGGCGATATGGGCGCAACACGACTTGTTATCCTGCTGTAGCCGAAGTAGCACAGCGAGGCGATGAATATTCCTGCCACCGTACCCACAAGAACATCGGAGGGGAAGTGCACGCCGAGATACAAACGCGTCCATGCAATGGTTATCGCCCACGCGAAAAGGAAGATGGAAAGCACACGGCTGCGCACCAAAAGCACAAAGAACACTGCCACGGTGAAGGCGTTGCAGGAGTGGGCGGAGAAGAAACTGAAGCCTTCTGCCGTATAACCGTTTACCAACGATATGCTATCTGCCAGCGAAGGGTCGAACGATGGGCGCAGGCGACCGATGTATGGTTTTACAAAACCGCCGTTTATACCGTTGGAAAGCAGCATACATGCAGCCACAGCAGCAACAATGAGAAATATGCGGCTCCATTTTTCGTTGTTCTTCACTACGAGATAGAACAAGGATATATACATGGGAATCCACGTAAGACCCGATGTGAACACGAGTACTACGTGGTCGAGGAATGCGCTGTTGCTGCCGTTGAGTGCCAACAGCAAGGCTTTGTCGTATTCGAGGATAGTGAACAAATCCATTGAATATTCGGTTTTTATATTTCTTCTAACTGGTTTGCAGGTATCCAGCCTGTCGATTGGTCGGGCAGGCGTATGCCTTTCCAGCCGTCCATACTGCTGTCTACTATTTCAACCTTCGTGCCTTCGTGCAGCGTAATGGCATTTTCGCCCTTTACATCGGGGGTCGATTTCACGGTGGCAATGGAGGCAACGATGATGGCTTGATTGCAGTTTCTCTTTTCGTTCTGCTGTATTTTGGCAAAAACAACACAGAAAACGAAGAGCAACAGGAAACCGAAAGCGGCGAAAAAGCCCACCTTGCGCTTCGATATGGTGGTGGCAAGGAAGTACATCAGCGCAAAGGCAAAACTGAAAAAGAGCACCACCAGACTTACGATGCCCCAAGCGTCGATGCTCATCGAATAGACTACGGCATGTAACCATCGCATAAAGAAGACGTCAGACTCGGGCGACAGGCGGTCGATGGTCTTTGCCTGAGCCAGCTGGAGGTTATAGCGTGTGTCCTCGTCGCTGGGCGCAAGTTTCAGCGCACGCTCGTAAGCGATGATGGCTTGCGTTACATCGCCGTTGCGGTAGTGCGCATTGCCAAGGTTGTAATAAAGGGTTGCCGATGGTTTTTGCTTTATCAGTGCTTGGTAATCCTTTATCGCTTCTTGGTAATTACCTTTGTTGTAAGCCTTTGCAGCCTCTTCCATGGTAACGGCAGAGGCATGCTGCGACAGGGCGAAAAGGGCGAAAGCGAGTGTAAACAGCAGCAGGAGTGTTGTGCCGTTGCCCTTGTCAGCCGATTTTGTGCGTTGGTTTCTCATTGCTTCTTCTATATCCGTAATGGCTTTCATCGCTGCATCGTAGGTCAGCGACATATTGCCACGTTCGTCGCCGGGGGCATAACGCTGGAACTCGCATTCGTCCAAGGCAGCTATAAACTTGTCTATCACACTGCCGTCGATGCCCAATTTGGCAAAGTTTTCTTTCACATTGTTGCGAGAGAGTTGCTCTACGGGAATGTTCAACTTGTCGCTGACGTATCCCCAAAGTGCCCGAAGGTTCTCGTCGTAGAAGTCTTCTGCCTTGCGCATCTCAAGGAAAACCTTGGCTTTATGTAGGCGATTGAGTGCCACACGCTCGGCATTCTTGCCCTTCAGGCGGGCTATGTCGCCACGAATATTGGCACGTTTGCGCAGCATAATGAGAGAAACGACGAACACAGCGACAAACAACAGTGCTATGAACCAATAGCCGAACGAGCCGAAAAAGTTTGTTTCAGCCAGCATTTCCTCGGCTCCGGTCTTCAGTCCGCGTATGTCCTGTTTGCCGTTTCCTGTGAATGCTTCCATATTTTGCGTTGTTCCGTCGCCCTTAGCCACGTTTATTTTGAACGCTTGTGTGCGCAAAGTCTTGTACGAATTGGTAGCCGTGTCGAAGTAAACGAACGTTACCGGGGGTACTGTGTAGTTACCCTCCTTGCGCGGAACAGCAAGAAAGTCGTACACCATACTACCCTCTACGCCGTTGGCAGTGAGGTGTGTCTTGTCAGATAGCTTAGGGTCGTAGACGTCGAAACCATCGGGAAACGTTACAACAGGTTGGCGCATAAGTTTCAAGTTGCCCACACCCGCAATGACAATGCGCAGATTTACGGGGTCGCCCTCTTTAACATCGCTCTTGTTCAGCTGTGCCTTGATGTTCATTTTGCCCACTCCGCCCGAGAAATCGGCAGGCTTTTGGGGCAGTGGCAGCACATTGATGGTAATGCCTTCTGCTTCGACTTGCTTCTGTATGTCGCCCCCATCGTTCATGAAAGCAAAGGGGTCGAAGTCGTCGATATTGGGGCGCACAAGTCCTGTAAAGGTTACGGAAGGCACACGGAGCTTGCCCGTTACTTGCGGATAGACCACGTACTGGCTCCATGTTGTGGTGCGATAGGTGCGTCCGTTCAGCTTTTCGGTGCGGAAAGACTTCTGTTGCGGCAGGGTTATCTCTTGCACATGCGAACCTTTAATATCGGGCATTTTGCCTGCCATACGCACCAAATTCACATTCGTATATACCTTGTAAGTAAGCAATACCGGTTCCTGTTCGTGCACGGTGCGCTTGTTTGCCGTTACCTTGACGAATAAATCCTTGCCTCCAATGGTCTTGATTTCGGGTCGGGTGATAGTTATATCCTGCCTTCCGCCACCGTTTGACTGTGCCGAACGACTGGCATTGATGTTTCCCGCAGCCGTTATCTTCACCGGTGTAGACGCTATGGTTTGCCCTTTCACGGTAATTCGTGCCGGTGGAATATTGAAATTGCCTCGCTTTGTTGCCATAAAGACGTAGGTAAACGACTCTGACGAAGAGCTGCTCATGTGCCCGTTCACCATCTGTAAGTTCCTTTGCGAAGTATAATAGGGACCCGCCAACACTTCGATACCGTGTGGCATCTTGCCCAATTTCAATCCTTCTACATCGTCGGTATAAACAATGTACTCTACTTGGAATTGCTCTCCTACTTCCACTTGTCGGGGTGCTGCCACGCGAACGTGCTGTGCCAACGCTACAAGCGGTAGCAAAAAGGATAGCAGTATGTTAATATATCGTTTCATAATGTTGTTACCAGTTCTTTTCTAAATGTCTGCTTGGAGACTGCTTCATGTGTTCCTTGAGCCTTTCCAACGTTGCTTTTTCTTCCTGCATGGCTGCATTCAACATCTGCTCGGCGTTGTCCTTGCTCATTCCGTCATCTTGTTTTTTCTTGTCTTGAGGGTTCTGCTGTTTATTTTTATCGTTGTTCTTATTTTTGTTTTTATCCTTTTTATCGTTCTTTTGCTGCTGTTTGTTCTGCTGTTGTTGTTGCTGTTGCTTCTTCAGAAGTCGCATACACTGGGTCAGATTGTAGCGTGCGTTGGTGTGTTGGGGGTTGTTGCGCAGTGCATTCTTGTAGGCTTCCACCGCTTTCTGATAGTCTTTCTTGCCTTGAAATACTGTTCCAAGATTATGGAAAGCACTTGCACGGCGGGCTTTGTTCGCCTCGTTTTCGGTTGCCAACGTGTAGTTTTGTATCGCCAAAGAGTCCTTGTGCTGTGCCTGCATGGCACAACCGAGGTCGTAAGCGGCTATTGCATTCTGACCATTAGCTGCGAGTGCCTTACGGTAATTTACCTCTGCTTCGCCGTATTTCTTGGCTGCAAAAGCTGCATTACCCCTACGAATGTATTGCCTATCGGTCTGTGCTGTTGCCGCAAGTACAGCAAAAGCAAGGCAAAGCAATATGTATAATTTCCTTATCATTTATTTCTTTGTAAACAGATTTATGCGATTGAGCAACGGATTTTTACGTTCCATGAGCAATGCTTCGGCGATAAGAAGAAGCAGAACTACTCCTGCCACGGCAGGAAACCGGTCGGCATAGTCGCTGTACGATACGCTTTCTATTTCTCCGTGCTGCATTTTTGCAATTTCGTTGTCGAGCATCTGCTCTGCTGCCGCTGTGTTATCAACGTGTATGTACATACCTTTTCCAGCTTCGGCAACCTTTCTGCACATTTCTTCGTTGAGCCTTGTCATCACGGTTTGTCCGTTCTTATCTTGCAAATAGCTGCCGTCGTCCATCGGAATGGGTGCTCCTGCTGTTGAGCCAATGCCGAGAATGAAGACCCGAATGCCTGCTTTCTGTGCCTTCCGAGCCATCTCTTCTGCCCCACCCTCGTGGTTTTCGCCATCGGTAATGATGATGATGGCTTTGCCGAACTTGCTATTCTGCGAGAAACTGTGCTGTGATAGCTCGATTGCCTTTGCAATATCGGTGCCCTGACTGCCTATGAGCGAAGGGCTGATATTATCCAAAAACATCTTTGCAGATATGTAATCAGCAGTAATAGGCAGCTGTACGAAAGCTTCGCCGGCAAAGACTATCAGTCCGATTTTATCGTTTGTGAAATGGTTCAGCAGGTCTTCAACAAGTCGCTTGCTGCGTTCCAACCTCGACGGAGCTACATCTTCGGCAAGCATGGAGTTGCTTATGTCCATTGCAATAATAGCTTCGATGCCCTCACGCTTGTCTTTGGATATTTTTGTACCTATTTGCGGGCGTGCCATCATTACGACCAAAAGTGCCAATATAACCTCCATAAGGTAGAATTTCAGGAGCGGGCGATACTTTGAATAGTCCGGCACGAGTTGCCTCAACAGCGTTTTATCGCCGAAACGAGCCATTCGTTTCCTGCGTTTAAAAGCCCAAACATGGTAGACTACTGCCAATAATGGAATCAGCAGGAGCAACCATAGGTATGCGGGATTAGCAAATCTGAACATTCTTTCTTTTATTCTTGTCCTCTCCGAACGCCCTTGCGTCCGTTAAGGAATACGTTTAAACACTGTTATTCGCAACACTACTTCGATAAGAAACACCAGCAATGCCAACATAGCAAAAGGCATATAAGCCTCGTATCGCTTACCGTAGGAGGTGGCATCGAGCTTTGTTTTCTCCAATTTATCGATGTCTTTGTATATCTGCGAGAGTTCGTTTCGGCTCTGTGCACGGTAAAATTCGCCATCGGTTTGCACGGCAATGTCTTGCAATGTTTTATAGTCTATCTCGCCCACGACTCTTCCTTGCGCATCGGTACCGTCGGTTCCAAGTCCGATGGTGTAGACGCGGACACCAAATTTCTTTGCTATGGCAGCGGCAGTAAGGGGCGAAATGTCGCCCACGTTGTTGCTTCCGTCGGTCAAGAGTATTACAACCTTGCTCTTACCCGCAACATTCTTGAGGCGTCCGACAGCATTTGCCAGTCCCATACCGATTGCCGTACCGTCTTGTATCAGCTTGTTCACCGACAAATCGGCTCTTACGCCAGCCAGTAAATTAAGCAACGAGGCGTGGTCGGTGGTCATCGGACACTGCGTAAATGCCTCTCCGGCAAATATGGTAAGTCCTATATTGTCGTTCGGACGTGATGAAATAAACTCTCGCGCCACGTCTTTCGCCACCTCGATGCGGTTGGGTTCCACGTTGTCGGAGAGCATACTGGCAGACACATCGACTGCCAACATAATGTTAATGCCCTCTACTTGTTCTTCGCCAACGGGGCTATCGGATTGCGGACGCGCCAAAACGATGACTACCAGTGCATATACCACACAGCGCAAGAGCATCGGCAGATGCACAAGACGCACTTTCCAACTCTTCGGAGCATACCGGAAGGTAAACGTATCGCCCATGCGCAGCGTTGGTTCGCTTTTGTGCCTATAAAGGAAATACCATATTATATAAGGTATAAGGAGCAAAAGCAGCAATAAGTATTCTTTGTTTGCAAATTCCATTTTCGCTTCGTCCTCCTCTTAATTCATCAGTTCTGTTATACCCCATGCGGCAACGGCGGCAAGCGCAAGGGCAACTACAATGGCGACATACTTGCACCAAAGCAAGATGCGACGTGCACGGCGGTTGCGTTGGTCAGCCTCTTCTTCAGCCGAAACAGTAGGTTCCATTGATGGCTGATAGCCTGCCTTGGTTTCCTCGATGTAGTCCACGACATTGCCGAGATAGTAGTTCTTCTCGTTGTCTTGTGTGGAATACTTGGCAAACTTCACAAGGTCGGCAGTGGCAAACACACGTTCCAGCTCGGCATTTGTTTCGCTGTTGCCTTCGCGTCGCAGCGTTTCCACGATTTCTGCCGACGTCATTTCCATTGCCTTAATGCCAAATCGGTCTTCCAAATATTCACGCAGAATATCGGTCAGAGCAGTATAATACGCCTTTTCGTCGGCGTTGCCGGCACCACTGTTTTGTGCTTTTACCTGTTCTATGGCACGCATAGCCTTTTCGTGTGGCAACAGTTTGCGTTCAGGTTGCTTGCGTTTCACGAGTGGTTTCCGGTTCTTCAACCGCAGGTTAATGGCGTATGCGACTGCCAAGAGCAACAAGGCAAGTACGCAAAGACCATAGTAGGGCAACCATTCGCTCAACTGAAACGGTGGCTTCTGTATGCCGTCGCCGGGTCGGGCAGGTGCTGTGGCAGCGGTATCTACCTTTACTTCCTCAACATCGAAGGCGAGTTTGCCGGTGGTATAATCCTTTCCGTCTACCTGAACGGTAACAGCCGGCAACTCGTAGTTGCGTGCGTCCCACGCCGTAAGGGTGCGACGGAAAGCCAACGTATAGGCGTTGCCGTTGCGAACGGTGTCGATGTGCTGTTCCATAACCTCTATTCCGTGCGGCACATTGGTGGTATCGGCAAAGTGGGCATACGCCACTCGTGCGCCCTTGGGGGCGTCTACCATGACAGTCCAATGGATTGGCTCGCCTATAAGTATCTTTGCAGAGTCCAACACGGCTTTTACTCGCACCTGCGCAGAGGCGAGTACAGCAACGAGTATGAGCATTATGGTTAAGAAAAACTTCTTCATCAGCTTCGTTGGGCAAATAGTGCCATTAGTTTTTTAACGTAATCGTCGTTCGTTGCAATGGAAATACTGTCTACATTGCTTTTCGAGAACACTGCCTGCAATTCGTTCTGTCGTTGCAGCCAATTGGCTTTATAGGCATTCCGCAACTTTGCACTGCCTGTATCTACAAGCATTTCGTGTCCTGTTTCGGCATCGCTTACTTTCATCAGTCCGACATCGGGCAACTCTTTGGCACGGAGGTCGTACACCTGAACGGCTATGATGTCGTGCTTCCGATTGGCTATCTGCAACACGTGCTCGAAGTCGGAACGCACATAGAAATCGCTCAACACGAACGCCGTACAAGGTCGTTTCACCACACGGGTGAGGAACTCTATGGCTGCATTGACATCGGTTTTCTTACTTTCGGGTTTGAAATCGAGCATCTCGCGTATAATATAAAGAATGTGTTTGCGCCCCTTCTTGGGTGCAATATATTTCTCTATACGGTCGGAAAAGAAGATTACGCCGATTTTATCGTTATTCTGTATGGCAGAGAAAGCGAGCGTTGCAGCTATCTCGGTTGCCATATCGCGCTTCAGCCGGTGAGTTGTTCCGAAGTCCAACGAACCGCTGACGTCGATGAGGAGCATCACGGTGAGTTCCCGTTCTTCCTCGAAAATCTTCACAAAGGGGTGATGGAAACGTGCCGTAACATTCCATTCTATATCGCGAACATCGTCGCCGTACTGGTATTCGCGCACCTCCGAGAAAGCCATACCACGCCCCTTGAAGGCAGAATGGTATTGCCCTGCAAAGATGTTCTGACTAAGACGGCGGGTCTTAATCTCAATCTTTCTTACCCGGCTGAGTATTTCGGTGGTGTTCATGCGTTATCCTTCCTTTGTGTTTAGGGCACTTGCACTTTGTTGATAATATCGCTTACGATTCCCTCGGTGGTTACGTTGCCGGCTTCAGCCTCGTAAGAAAGACCGATGCGGTGGCGCAAAACATCGTGTGCCACAGCACGCACATCTTCCGGAACAACGTATCCGCGACGCTTTATAAAGGCGTATGCACGTGCCGCCTTGGCAAGGTTGATGCTGGCACGCGGACTTCCGCCGAAGGCTATCATCTGTCGGAGATTGGTCAGTCCGTAGCGTTCGGGGTAGCGGGTAGCGAAAACGATGTCGGCAATGTATTGCTCTATCTTCTCGTCGATATACACTTCGCGCACCACGCTGCGTGCTTCGAGTATGTCGGCTGCCGATGTAACAGGAGTTACGATGGGCAGATGCTCGTGCAGATTTTCACGAATGACGCGCTTTTCTTCCTCAAGCGTCGGGTAGTCGATGACTACTTTCAGCATAAAACGGTCTACCTGTGCTTCCGGGAGCATATAGGTTCCCTCCTGTTCTATCGGGTTTTGCGTTGCCATGACCATGAAAGGCGTCGGCAGCGTGAAGGTTTCCTCGCCGATAGTTACTTGGTGTTCCTGCATTGCTTCGAGCAACGCACTCTGAACCTTCGCCGGTGCACGGTTTATTTCGTCAGCCAAGACGAAGTTGGCAAACACAGGACCTTTCTTTACTTGGAACTTTTCTTCCTTTTGCGAGTAGATTTGCGTACCTATTACATCGGCAGGAAGAAGGTCGGGGGTGAACTGTATGCGGCTGTACTTTGCACTTATGAGCTGCGAAAGCGTTTTTATGGCGAGGGTTTTTGCCAATCCCGGCACACCTTCGAGCAAGATATGTCCGTCGCTTAACAAGCCGATGAGCAACGAGTCGATAAGATGTTGCTGCCCCACAATGACTTGATTCATTCCCGTAACAAGGTTTGTTACGAATGCACTCTTCTGTTCTATCCTTATGTTAAGTTCGCGAATGTCTATAGCTTCTGCCATAATTCTGGATTTTTTACTACTTTCTTTTAATATTCACGCAAAAGTAATACATTAAAAGCGTAAATATGTAAGCTTTCCAACTAAATTATATTAAAAAAGATTGACAAGCGCAATAAATTAAGAAACTTTGAGAAATAAGGGCGCAACCATAACAAATATAGGCAATATAAAAAGCCTTCGATGCTTCACGCACCGAAGGCTTAAAAAGTTCTATTTATCTTATGAAGTACTCCGCATCAGAACGAAGCGGCATGTAATTCCGACTTTATTTGTGCCAAACAGGCAGAAAGTTTCTTATAAGTGCTTTCGCCCGCATTCTTCACACCGCTGGTGTACTGACGCATCAACGAAGGATTAATCCCTGCACGTTTGGCTATTTCTGATACATTGAGGAAGTTGAAGTAGTTAAAGAACGAACGCAAGTCATACTTGTACTCAAAAACGAGATTGTTGTATCTGTCGTCTTGTGGATAAGCCTGCCTACATTCCTCAACAGCCTTGAGGAAATCTTCCTTTGCTTCGGCTACCGTAGCACCATCGCCGTCTATCAGTGCGTAGTCGCCTATGGGTTGTTCGCTGTAACACGAGTACGTGCCATCATTGCCAAACTCTATAGTTACTAAAACCTTTCTTGCCATATAGTTATGTGTTAGATATTTCCTTTAAAAAGAGTTCCTAAATTATCTCATTTCATCAACCTTGCCGAGGGGGCGGTATGCCCGAACTATTGTCCGAGCAATACCTTGTAAATCTTCTTTAACAACCCCGTCTTAACCTCATGGCTACCGTGCCTTGGAATCCTGATTTTGGCTCCTGTGTTGGGATTAGACCATTCATCGTGCTCGGCTCCATGCTGAGTGAGCAAGCAACCTGCTTTCCTCAACTCTTTGTAAAGTTGATTGTACTTCATAATTTAAAGAACTCTTTTGTCTTTCCGACAATGCAAAGGTAGCACAAATGCTACATATATACAAATATTTAAGTAACTTTTTTGCTACCTTTTCTATTCTTTTTAATATGTAACGCTTATACTTCCGCAAGATAAGTAAAGCATTCTTAGGTGCTTTCTCGCATCATTACACCTTCCGTAAAACCAACAAACATTACTTAATTTGTCCGCTTAGGCACACCGCAGAAACCACCAACCGGCAGGGAAAAAGCCTTCGTGCCACCATGCAACTTTTGCTTGCACAACTCATTTGGTGAACGAAAGATAAAGAATAAAGGCGTAAATATTTTTCATAGATATAGCTATAATGTAACCAGCTCGTTTTCAACGCATTGAAAAACCTATTATTTCGCATTCCAAAAGCGGCTGTTTTGCACGGTAAAACCGTAGGTTTTGCGATGCAAAACCTACGGTTTCGCAATGCCAAAGCGGAATTAACGTTTTTTTATTGGAATTATTCTTACAAAAGGAAGGCTGCTTTTAAGTTCTTTCTAGAGTCCCTAGAAGATTCTAGTTTCCCTAGAATTTATAGATGCACACGCTGTTAATGCAGCGTAGAAACTATGGCTTCGCGCTGCCGTTTATGCCAAATCGAGCCCCAACCGTTCGATGAGCTTGGTAATGGAATGGTTTTGCTGCTGCATTTTCTCAAGTTCTTGGCGAGGGGTGAGAATGGGTTTTATTTCCTCTGCCTTTGCCAATCGCAACACCACGTCGATTTGTCCGTTATGCAGACGCTGCGCCATGGTGGCACGTATGCGCCCCTGAATGGCGCACATTTCGTCGAGCAGGATTTTGTTTCCTGCAACTACTTCTATGTTTCCGTCAGGCAAAATCTGTGGCTTTATTATCTTCATGCGCTGCGCCAAGCCTGCGTTCATCTTGGCAATGCGGGTGCACATTCCTTTCCATTCTACGATAAGCTCTTGTCGGGTGAAGCTCCGGCTTTCGTCTTTATTGGTTATCTCCACCACCTCTTCTTGCTTTTCCTCTTTCTTTCCTTCGTTCAGCAAGTTTGCGAACGACATTCCAAGACTGCCCAACTTTACTTTCGGCATGGAGGGGGCTGCGGGAGGAGGGCTCACAGGAGGGGGTGTGGTACTGACGGTAACGTGTGTTACCGATTCGTTGCGCCCATTATCGTGGGCGTTATGCTTACGGCTCGCCCCAGCTACCTGCGACGCTGTTTGCGGTTGAGCCTTTACAATAAGATTTCTGAACAGGGTTTTCAGCTGCTTAGGGCTACGCCCCGAGCCGGGCACATCGTCGTCTTTCTGTGTGATTTGTGCCACTTGTATGAGCGTAAGCTCTACCAAAAGCCGTTTGTTGGAGCTTTGTCGGTATTCCACATCGCAGCGGTTCATAATCTCCAACGCCTTGTAAAGGAACTGCGTGGGGCATTTTGTGGCTTGCTCGTGGTAGCGTTGGCGTTGCTGTTCGCCGGTTTCGAGTAGCGGAAGTGTCTGCGGGTCTTTCGCCATGAGCACGTTGCGCACGTGCGAAGCCAAGCCGTTCACGAGGTTGCCGGCATCGAAACCTTTGTTGATGACGCTGTTCAGGAGCACCATTATTTCGGGTACCTTGTTTTCGACCGACAGGTCTACTATGCGGAAATAGTTTTCCGTGTCCAGCACGTTAAGGTCTTCTATCACCTTCTGATAGGTTATGTTGCCCTGAGAGAAGCTCGCTGCTTGGTCGAAAATGGAGAGTGCGTCGCGCATTCCGCCATCGGCTTTCTCGGCAATCACATTCAACGCCTGCTCTTCGTAGGCGATACCCTCTTTCTCTGCCACCGCTTTCAGGTGGTTGATGATGCCCGAAACCGACATGCGCTCGAAGTCGTAAATCTGGCAACGCGAAAGTATGGTGGGCAAAATCTTGTGCTTTTCGGTCGTGGCAAGAATGAAGATGACGTGTGCGGGCGGTTCTTCCAGCGTTTTCAGAAACGCATTGAAAGCCGCAGTAGACAGCATGTGCACCTCGTCTATGATGAAAACCTTGTATCGTCCTATCTGTGGCGGAATGCGGGTCTGTTCCATCAGCGTCTTGATATTTTCAACCGAGTTGTTGCTTGCCGCATCAAGCTCGAAGATGTTGTAGCTTCTTCCCTCGTTGAACGACCTACAACTCTCGCACTCGTTGCATGCTTCGCCCTGCTCGGTAGGGTGTTCGCAGTTGATGGTCTTGGCAAAAATGCGTGCGCAAGTGGTTTTTCCTACACCGCGGGGACCGCAGAAAAGGTAGGCGTGGGCAAGTTTTCCGTTCTTCACGGCGTTCATCAACGTTGTGGTAAGAGCCTGCTGTCCCACCACGGCAGAGAACGACATGGGTCGGTATTTTCGTGCCGAAACAATATATTCGTCCATAGTTCTATTTTCTTTTGGTGTTGCAAAGATAATAAAAAGTAAGGGAACGACACGGCTGCACGGTGGATTTAATTGTTAATTAGCGTAAAATCTGCATACCGTTCCTGCATTTTCCAAAAGTTTTCATTACTTTTGCAGAAGATAGCCGCGACGATGTCTGCACCGCTCCTGCAGTGCAATGGCATTGGCGAAAGGCTACGCATAGTAACAAAGAACAAAGTGAGCAAAATTACAGGACATATTTTTTCATTCCTAAGTCGCTTCAGGTATCATATCGTCATCATACTTGGTGTGCTCATTGTGGGCGTTTTCGACGAGAATAGCTTCCGCCGTCGCATGGAATGCTACTATCAGATAAAAGACCTTAACACCGAGATTGACAAATACGAGAAGATGTATCAGTACGATACGGAAAGGCTCAGAGAACTGAAAAGAAGTCCTCGCGCCATCGCAAAGATAGCCCGCGAACGATATTTCATGAAGGCGGACGACGAAGATATATTCGTATTGAGCGACGACGAACAACCTTTAGGGGGCAAAAATGTATATGAGACAACTGAATAAAACAGAAAGCATACTCTACGCACTTGGCGGTTTGCTGATGGCAGTGGGCACCGGTCTTTATGCTTTCTTTATATTACAAGACGTGGCTTGCATAGTAATGCTGATAGGCGCAATATGCTTTGCCACCATGCAGATGCGCCAACAATACCTCGGAACAAACTTAACCATACGCCGCCTGCGCAAGATTATGGTGCTGGCAGATATAGGTTTCATACTTGCAGGCGTCTTCATGGTGGAAGACAGCTACGGTTTCATCAAGCAATATCTTGCCAATTCCATTGGCGGATACACCATTTACGTGAACATTTTCTATCATAACTGGGTGGTAATACTGCTCATCGCAACCGCACTCGAACTTTATACCATACACAGAATAGACTATTTGATAGGGAAAGAGAAACAATCATAAAATTGAAAAAAGCCTAAAAAGGACGTGAATAATTTAAATTCAATGAAAAACTTTCGCTACTTCGCAAATACATTGTAAATTTGTATGGTCAGAATAAGAACTCATTCTATGAACAAAATACTATACGCTTTCATTGTCTTAATGACATTCACATCGTGCGCTAAGTCGTATTACATACAGGGTTCGTCGAACATTTCCAACCTCGACGGACGGAAACTATACCTTAAAGGCGGCTCTGCCGACACGCTGATAACCATCGATTCGTGCGATGTCGTACACGGAGAGTTCGCTTTCAGAGGCACGCTCGACTCCGTACAGATAGTGCAAGTGTATATGGACGATATGAATTTGCAGTTCCCCATCGTACTCGAAGAGGGCAATATATACCTGAAACTCGATAATACACAGTTGAATGTGAGTGGCACACCGCTGAACGACAAGCTCAATACCTTTTGGAAGAAGTTCACACAACTGCGCAACCAGTATGTGGAAATAGACCATGAGGAAGGCGCAGCATTATGAACGGACACGACGAGCAAGCTACCGATGCCCGCCTTATAAAGAAAGCATTGCAGGTATATGCCAATATCGACAAACTGTTTACGGCTTTCGTAACCGAAAACTTCGACAATGCACTCTCGCCGTGGGGTTTTCTCACGCGGGTGTCGTACGATATGACGCCGAATGCGTACCCTGTATGGATGAACGACTATCTTTATATGAATGCAATCAGCCAGTTGCCCTCGTGGGTAGAGTTCATTATAGCGAAAGCACCCGACAGTTTCAAGACCAATAGCGCAATAAAGGACTTCTACGAGAACTTCCAGCGTGCGCAAAAAGAAATGAACGGTATGGAAATGCCTGCACAGGAACCGATGCAGACAGGTATGACGGAAACGCCCAACAGCGACATTGTGCCGCCGACACCAGCCGAAATGGCAGGCGACACATTAACAGCAAGACAATAGAAACTACACATTATATATAGATACGACACACAATGAGGAAACTCATTCACGGCGGAACGATTGTCAATGAAGGACAAAGTTTCAGTGGCGCAATCGTCATTGAAGACAATCGGATTGCCGCTATCATGCCCGAAAACGAGCCACCCCGTAGCAATTTCGATGAAATCATCGATGCTACGGGGTGTTTCGTTATCCCGGGAATTATCGATACGCACGTCCATTTCCGCGAGCCGGGAATGGAAGACAAAGCAAACATAGAGAGCGAAAGCCGTGCGGCAGCCTACGGAGGGGTTACTTCGTTCTTCGAAATGCCCAACACGAACCCGCAGACCACTACGATTGACGCACTGAACGATAAGTTCGAGCGTGCCAAACGCAGTAGCCACATCAACTATTCGTTCTTCTTCGGGGCTACAAATGCCAACAGCGACACGATAACACAGCTCGACAAGCACCTTGTACCGGGCGTAAAGCTCTTCATGGGTGCATCTACTGGCAATATGTTGGTAGACCGACGCAGCGCATTGGAGAGCATTTTTGCCACCGCAGCCGCCGAAGGACTGCCCGTAATGACGCATTGCGAAGATTCGGGCATCATCAACGAGAATATGAAAAAGGCAAAGGCACTCTACGGCGACGACCCCGACATCAGCCACCACTACGAAATTCGGAGCGAAAAAGCGTGCCGGGAGAGTTCGCAACTGGCTGTGGAACTGGCACTGAAACACAAGACACGCCTGCACATTGCCCATCTTTCGACGGCTCGCGAGCTTGATTTGCTGCAACAACCGCCCGCCCGCGACTTCGTAACCATGGAGGCCGTGATAGCGCATCTTTATTTTACGAACGACGACTACGCCGTAAAGCGGGCACTGATAAAGTGCAATCCATCGGTGAAAACTGCGCACGACCGTGCCGAACTGCGCCGGGCACTTGCCGACGGACGCATCTCCACCGTTTCAACCGACCATGCGCCCCACCTCTTATCACAGAAACAAGGCGGTTGCGCCTGCGCCACTTCCGGCATGCCATGGTGCAATTCTCTCTACCGACGATGTTGGAACTTGTCGATAACGGCATTCTGACCATCGAACGATTGGTAGAACTCATGGCGCACTCCCCTGCCCGACTCTTCCAAATCGACGAACGCGGCTTCCTGCGCAAAGGCTATCGTGCCGACATCGCTATTGTAAAGCCCAACACACCTTGGACTGTAACCGAAGCAAATATACAGAGCAAGTGCAAATGGAGTCCGATGCAAGGACACCAATACAACTGGCGGGTACTGCATACGCTTTGCAACGGGGTGCATATCCTCGACAACGACAAGTTCGATGCCGACTATCGGGGCGAACAAATAACTTTCCGAAATACAAAACAATAAATCTATGATTGCCAGAATAGCCATTCCCTTGCTGCTCGTCATCGTACTTTCCGACGTTTATATAGACGCCCACTACTTTCGCAAGCGCATTCGGCTGTCGTGGCAACAAAGGCTCGCATGGTGGATTCCCACCATCTTCCTCGTGATTTACACCTGCGTTCTGGCATCGATACGCAACTTTGCACCGAACAATCTTACGTGGCTCAACACCTATTTGTTCCTACTGGGTGCATTCGTAGGCCCTAAAACCATCTTCGGCATCTGCTCGCTCATAGGCTGGGTGGTGCGCAAAACCATCATTCGCACGCGCCGAAACTATGGTCATTACGTAGGTGTGGCAGTCAGCAGCGTAACTCTTTCAGCCTATATGTACGGCTTGACTTTCGGCTTCTCGCAGATTAGGGTACGCCACGAAACGCTAACGGTGCGCAATCTGCCCAAAAGTTTCGACGGCTACCGCATCGTTCACGTGTCCGACCTCCACGTTGGTACGTTCAATGGTTGGCGCAAGACCATTCTCGAAGACGAAATGGACAGCATAAAGAACGCGAAAGCCGACCAAATTGTTTTCACGGGCGACTTGCAGAATATGCGTCCGGAAGAGATTTTGCCTTTCGTTCCGCTGCTGAAATCATCGATGCAGGGCACTATCGCCGTTCCGGGCAATCACGATTATGCCGAATATGTAGACCTTACGCCCGACGAAGAGCGAGAGCAGGTGGCACGGTTTGCCGACATCGTGCGCAATAAATTGGGGTGGACACTGCTGAAAAACAGCCACACAACCATACGGCGAGGCAACGACAGCATCGTTATCGCAGGCACAGAGAACGACGGCAAGCCACCTTTCCCGCAGAAAGCCGACTACAGGCAAACACTGAAGGGAGTGAAGCCAGACGCCTTTGTCATTATGTTGCAGCACGACCCATCGGCATGGAGGCGGCACATATTGCCTCAAAACTTGGCACAGATAACGCTGTGCGGACACACTCACGGCGGACAAATGCAGATTTTCGCTTCCGCCCCACACAACTGAGAGAGAAAAACGACTACGGCATCTATCGCAGTGGCGACCATATACTCAACGTAACGGCAGGCTTGGGTGGCTTTGCACCGTTCCGACTGAACATGCCGAACGAGATTGTGGTGATTACACTGAAAGCCGAAACATCAAAATAGCTACAATAAAAACAAACTATAATGCAACACAACAACAAAACAGCTGCATCGGCAGAACGCAAAACGCTTTTCGGAACAGTCCTCACACTGCTTTACCGACTCTATACGTTCTTCATTTTCCTGCCTCTTTTCCTGCTTGCATCGTTGATAACAGCCGTGGTAACGGCAGTTGGGTGTAGGCTTGGCGACGGCCATTTTTGGGGTTATCACCCCGGCAGACTGTGGGGACAGTTCGTTATTCGTGCCCTTTTCCTGCCTGTAAAGGTAGAGGGACGCGAGCATCTGCGCGACAAGCAAAGCTATGTGTTCGTTGCCAACCATCAAGGAGCGTTCGATATATTCCTCGTTTACGGTTTTCTCGGTCGCAATTTCAAGTGGCTGATGAAGAAGAGCATACGCAAAATACCCTTTGTAGGTATAGCTTGCGAGTACGCCCACCATATATTTGTAGACAAGTCGGGGGCGAGCAAGATAAAGCGAACCTACGACCAAGCCCGCGAAACCCTTCGCGAAGGCATGTCGGTAGTGGTATTTCCGGAGGGCGCACGCACCTTTACAGGTCATTTGGGTGTATTCCGTCGTGGCGCATTCATGCTGGCAAACGAGCTGCAACTACCCGTTTGTCCGATAACCATCAACGGCTCTTTCAACGTAATGCCGCGCACAAAAGACTGGCATTTCCCCGTTTGGCACCCCCTGACGCTCACCATTCACAAGCCCATAGAGCCGAAAGGAAAGGGCGCAGAGTTCGAGCAGGCAACCATGAAAGAGGCTTACGAAAGCGTGAACAGCGGCTTGGAAGAACAGTATAAAGGTTTTGTGGAGAACCCCGACCAATAGATTGGCAGACCAACAACAGAGGTTGGGAGCAGACAGGCAATGAAAGGGACACGCATATAGTTCTACTTTTCCGAACAGACGAAGTCTTTCGGCAGCTACACAATTGTTCGTGTGTTCCTCGTTTCATAGACGGGAAACAATCCATAAAACTGTAAACATTTTTCACACAGGTATCTATCGTGTAACTATCTTATTATCAACGCTTTTCAAAACCTATTGTTTTGCATTCTAAAACCGTAGGTTTTGCACGGTAAAAGCGGCTGTTTTGCATTGCAAAACCTACGCTTTTGCAATGTCAAAACGCAGTTATCACTTTTTAACAGAATAATCTTTACAAATATTTAATTCTGCCGACAGGATTCTCATCAATGTTATTCACATATTGCAGAGTGGTCTATATCGATACTTTTGCATGAAAAAAGAGTATGGAAAACCTGCTTTGTAGAAAGAAAAAGAATTATTCCTGACTTTTTAACGCAGAAAATTTGCTTCGTTAAAGAAAAATTGTTTATATTTGTAGCAGAATTAAGAATAGAGAGAATCTAAATCAAAACTAAGAATAAAGTTTTTAGTTCATCACTTAAAGGAAAAAGTAGTATAACAATCAAAACATAAAAAGAAGTCTAAAGAATGGGCTGACTACCCGGTTTAACAAAAGAAATGGAGCCAGAAACCATAAAAAACGGGGCGGATACGAAAAGCCATACGAGTAGTAAAACTAAAAAAATAATTACTATGTCTAATCAAGCTAACAAAAAGTTTTTAGTAACCTATGCAAATCAAGAAGTTGGTAAAGCTTCTGTAGTAAACCTATTAAAAGTAAACCAATCAAATTTGAAAGATGGAGTTTCTTTCATGTCTGCCGAAAAAGCTGATTTAAAAGATAATATCTTGCACTTTGAAAACGTTGGAATTTCGCTGCTTGAACTTACATCGGAAGAAGCAAAGGAACTTTCAACGCAAGAAGGTGTCTTGGCAGTAGAAGAAGATGTGAAAGTATTTGCATTGGATATGGAACCGGAAGGCTACGATCACGACTATCAGCCGGAGGTTTATATCAATCAGGAAGAAATGGCTAAACTGGAAGAACCTGTAAATATTAAAGGCGGAGCAAGAGTTAAAGGCGACTTTCGCACAAGAGAAGCCTTTGGTGAAACCGTTGTGCCATTTAAAGCACAGGACGAAAACACGATTGTCGGAGACAAGACTATTCCCGAAGAAGAAGCCAAACCTTTCAACTTTGCAAGGTTTTCCGGTCAAAGCAATTTAGGTGCAGACAACTTATTAGAAGCCGACAAGCAAGTTCAAACGCAAGAAGGCGGTTTTGCTGATGGGTATAAGAAAGCAATGATGGATATGTTCTCGTCGATGTTAGATGCAAATATCAAGAAAGAATCTTCTGATTCTTGCAATGCTGCTGCCGCATCGGCAGGAACACTCGACTCTGCCATGGCAATAAACGCATCGTATATTCCTTGGAATATCAGAATGGTAAAAGCACCCGAAGCATGGGCAAGAGGCTATGATGGCTGGGGTGTAAAGGTTGCCGTATTGGACACGGGCATTGATTATAACCACCCTGACCTATATGTTTATGGTGGTGCCGACTTCACAGGTTCAGGAAATTACATGGACTACTATGGACACGGTACGCATTGTGCTGGTATTATTGCTGCAAGAGAGTATCGAAATCAAGTTGTAGGTGTTGCTCCTCGCGCTAAACTCTATGCCGTAAAGGTTTTGGGTAATGATGGTTGGGGAGATACAAGCAATATCATTGCCGGAATGGATTGGTGCGTGAAGAATGGCATTAAGGTGGCAAGTATGAGCTTAGGTGGTGCCTATGCTCCGACCATAGCTTATAGAGAAGCTGTTTCAAGATGCCAGCAAAATGGAGTTCTTGTTGTTGCTTCGGCAGGAAATAGCGGACGTGGTAAATTTCCTTGGGTAGGTGCTCCTGCGAATTCAGCCAAAAATAATTGGTGGAGTACAAGTCCGATAGCAGTCGGTGCTGTTGATATAAATAATAATATTGCTGCTTTCTCATCAAGAGGACGACAAAAATCGCCATGGAATCCGGTTGGTTGTGTTGCTCCCGGAGTAAATGTCAGATCAACCTATTTAAATAAAAGTTATACTCAAATGGATGGTACAAGTATGGCTTGTCCACACGTTTCAGGACTTGCAGCTTTGCTATGGGAAAGATGGGGCACGAATACATGGACATATTGGATTAAGAAACAAATATTGATAGGTACTTACTACGGGCATTCGTACCCAAAGAGTGTGGAAAAGGGATTTGGTCTTATCAATTGCGATAGAGTGGTTTCAACCTATGAAATTAATGTCTTCTATAACAGTTGGAAAGAATGGTATCTGTTTAGATAAATTCAATACGAAGCAACACACAAAAGGCATCAGCTTAGTGTGAAGACTTCGTTGTAGCTTTGACATTGATGTGTAAATATTAAAATTGAATGTTATGGACAAAATAAGTTTTGAACTTCAAAGAGAGATAAACTCAAAACCGTTAGGAGAATTTGATGTTATCATCACATTGATGGAAGGCGTGAATGCAGAATCTCTCAACTTGAAAAGCTATCGTGTTCTGATGAGCAACATCTTGGCAGCCAGACTAACTGCAAAAGAAATACATGTCTTGGCACAGAACGAAGGTGTTCAAGCCATCGAACCCGATGCTAAGATGGGGATACTCTAAATCCTATAACATTAATACAAACCTGCTTAGACCGGATAACCCTTTCAATGAATATAATTTCTTCATGAAATGGCAAACAATTTGAGCAGGTTTGTTTTTTTATATTATATCTTTTTGGTTCAGCAAATCTTTTTCTAAAAGCAAGGAAAGTGAGGAATGCACGCAGCTGTTCAACCTTCTCTAACGTGAGTTCGATGTAAGAATTACATTGGTATATTACTTATAAGATACTTAAAGAAAGAACCGGTTACGATTTAATATGCTTATAATCAAAAAGAAATGAAGTATTTTCGTCCTCAAATTCTTACGCAAACTCACATTATTCTACGAACGAAAAGAAGACAATAAAAACGTAAACATTTTTCACAAACATAACTATCGCTTAACTCTTTATCCATCAGCGTATTACAAAACCTATTGTTTTGCATTCCAAAAGCGGCTGTTTTGCACGGTAAAACCGTAGGTTTTGCATCGCAAAACAGCCGCTTTCGCAACATCAAATCGAAATTATCGTTTTCCCTACGAATTATATTTACAAAATTAAGGGTATAGTCAAGTTCTGTGATAGAGTTTCTATAAAATTCTAATTTTCTTAGAACTTCTAAATAACCCCATTTTTCTTTGGTGTTAGAAATGCAATTGTTGCCTACAAGAAATACAATCGGTAGATATGAAAAACGTGGAAAACACATTATCGCCCCAATTGATATAAAGCAGAAAAAATAAGGTATAAAGAAGATTTCAATTAGGCTACAATTACATTAATATGAAACTTTATTTATCTTTGCAACAACGAATTGAACAATAAAGTAAAGATATACAGATAAAAACAAGCAAATAATACTTTGCCTATTTTTATCTGACATTAACTAAAAAAGGAGATAATATATGACAAAAGAAAAGTTTTTCGGAGCTATGGGTTGGGTTGGTATGGCAACATCGATATTGATGTACGTGTTCTACTTCCCACAAATCGAAAATAATCTGGCAGGGCACAAAGGTACTTTCATACAACCTTTTATGGCCGGCATCAACTGTACGCTATGGGTTTGCTACGGTCTCTTCAAGGAAAAGCGCGCCCTACCACTTGCTATTGCCAATACACCCGGCGTCATCTTTGGTTTCGTGGCTGCTTTCACAGCACTATAAAATAAGGTCGTTTTAACAGTTTCACATAGTAACAAACTATCTGCAAAGACATATTCTTAATATCTCTGCAGTGGGATAGACCGGCAACAATAAAGGCAGACGCTAAAGGTTAAACCTTCAGAACCTGCCTTAAACCCAAATCGGGCATTAGGACGCATTTGCTTATCTTTATTATTACCGTCATGCTTCCTTACCGGTTTCGTCCGCTTGCCGGCATCTGCGCAGCCATTCCATCTCGCCGTAGTCCGCTACGCCTTCGATGAAACACCGGCACAGCTGCTCAACAATCGAACAAAATCAGTAAAGGACGCTAATGAACGATTGGATTAAACTTTGTCTTTCTTTATTCAGTGTAGAACTTAACCAATTTCGTGATGGCGCGTTGGCACACCGGACAGAAGTTGGGGTTTTGGTTTGTGCGCATACGACAGTCGGGATAAGCACGGTAAACGCCGTGTTTCGAGTATCCTGCAGGCTCGTAAGCACCTATTTTCCATTTGTCTTGCTTCGCATTGGGCTTGTCAAGGTCGGCTGGTTGCGGCGTTGGCAATGGCGTATTCTTCGTTACCATATCCGCCCACTTCGATTGTAGGTCTACAAGCGTGGTAAGATTGGCTTCCCAAGGCTCTATGTCGTGCGGATACATCGGTATGTCGCCGTAGCCGTACTCGTCGCCCAAGCCTGCAAAAGAGTGTCCGAATTCGTGTACGACAACCGGTTTGAAAGCTGGGTGGCGCACCATGGAAAGGTTGTACGAGTTCAATATGCCGCCACCACCATAGTTTTCGGTGTTCACCAACACGATGATGTGCTCGTAAGGCGTGCCTGCCAGCCAGTTGTGCAGGGTCTTCAGATGCAGCGTAGTAAGGTATCTGTCGCTGTAAAAGGTGTCGAAATTAGAGTGTAGGGCGGTGTTTTTCCAAATTCCTTTGCCGGGGATTGACGTGCCACTCTCTGCCGATGGCGACTTCACGGCTACCACATTGAAGCGGTTGCGCAACGATTTGAACGGCTCGTGGGCAAACAGAGCCTCCATTGCCGTGCGGCAATCGTTCAGGAAAGCGGGCATTTCGGCATCGGTGTAACCTTCTGCCACGTAGGCAACGTGTATGCAACGTGTGGTGTCGGCAGCTTTTTGGAGGGTTTCGTAGGGCGTTACATATTTCTCGCCGATGCGCCGTATCAGTATGTCGGTAGGCACAACGGTATGGGTGAGTGCCGCCATCACGCGGCGACGGTTGTCGCGCAATTCGATGGTTACGTCAGCCGTATCTTTCGGGAAAGGTACGAGGAAAACATTCTCGAACGATTTTTTGATGGTCTTTGCTTCGTCGTAAGTGAGCCATTCTTGGAAAAGTGTAGAGAAAGAGTTGCGATAGATGACCTCCTTTGTGCGATGGTCGCGCACCGTGAGCTGTCCGTAACCTTCCACAGGCAGCTCGCTGAGCCTGTGTTTCTTGCCATACCATCGTGGCATACGGCAGAGTTCGTCCACGGCAATGGTTTGTTGGTGGGCGTTTCCTGCGAAATTGTAGTCTATACGCAACGTTGCATCTTCAAAATAGCGTTGAAAATCCTGCGCAAAAGCAAAGGTGCCGGCAAGCAGGAGCAATAGCAATAAGTTTATTTTCTTCATTTTTAAATAGATTTTTCGTTTGTTTGCAAATTTAATAATATTTTTCCGATTTCGTCCACACATTATATATATTTATAGACGGCAGGGATATTATTCAGCAGAAAATTCGTAATTTTGCAGAAAAGAAACTGCATTCAGGTACCGGAGTGCAAACTTTCATACCGCTTATGGGTATTATTTTTGCAAAAAAGAAACAATAATGAAGCATATTTCTTGGGGATTTATAGGCTGCGGAGAGGCTACGGAACGCAAGTCGGGAGCAGCTTTCAACGCTGTAACCGAGTCGCATGTGGAAGCTGTATTCAGCCGAAATGCAAGAAACGCACGCACCTACGCCAACCAACACGGCATACCACGCTGGTACACCGATGCACAACTGCTGGTGAACGACCCTAACGTGAATGCCGTCTACATAGCTACGCCACCATCGGCGCACGCCACCTACGCCATCATGGCGATGCGGGCGGGCAAGCCTTGCTTAATAGAGAAGCCGTTGGCAGCGTCGTACGAAGACTGCGTGCGCATCAACCGTGTGGCTGAACAGACGGGCGTGCCCTGCTTTGTGGCTTACTATCGTCGCTATCTACCTTATTTTAAGAAGGTGAAAGAGATTTTGCAATGCGGCGCAATCGGAAAGGTGCTCACTATGCAGATACGCTTTGCCGTGCCCGCAACGGAACTCGAAGACGACAATTCGGACGAACTGCCGTGGCGATTGCAGCCTCAAGAGGCAGGCAGAGGATATTTCTACGACCTTGCACCCCATCAGATTGACTTGTTGCAGAGCATGTTTGGCGTCATCGTAAAGGCACACGGATACACCGCAAACCGCACCGGACTGTACGAAGTGGAAGATACGGTGAACGCTGTGTTTCGCTTTGAAAGTGGACTTTGTGGCAGTGGGTCGTGGAGTTTCACCGCTCACGAAAGCGCAAAAGAGGACTGTATCGAGATTTACGGCACGAAAGGGCGAATTATTTTCTCGGTTTACAACTACGAACCCATTACCCTCTACACCAGCGAAGGTGTGCAATACCTCGACATAAAGAACCCCCACTATGTGCAAGAACCCCTTATTCGTGCCGTGGTACAGGACCTTCAGGGATATGGCAAATGCGAAATAAACAGCATAGAGCTACTCCTACCAACTGGGTAATGGACAGAATATTAGGCAAATACTAACGCTATGCTCGCCAAAGCCATTATCTTCTGCCTGCTATCGTTGCTTTTCGCCCCTGCAACATGGGCTGAAAGCAACATTGTAACCATACCCGAAAACGCAGAGCGGCAACGCTTCGACAGTGTAAAATGGCAACGCCCGGACACCACAAAACGCTGGTACAGGCGACACTTGCGCAATGTAGAAAAGACGATGAACAAGATGAACGACATCGATACCGTCTACATTGAACCGCAGCGGTACAACTTCACGGCAATGATACAGAACACCAACAACTTCGAAGTGTATGTGCTCAACAGCCAACAACGCCACAGAGTAACCTTTGCACCCGAACCTGCCATACGCATCGGTCCCTATATTGGGTGGCGATGGATATTCCTCGGCTACACCATTGATATTAAACACCCGTTTTTCAACAGCACGGAACAAAAGCGAAAAGAGTTCGACCTCAGTCTCTACAGTTCGAAAATAGGCATCGACCTCTATTATCGGAAGACGGGACAGGACTTTAAAATACGCCACTTGTCGATGGGCGACAAGACCAACACAAAACCTTTGGAGGGCATTGACTTCGACGGAGTGGAGTCTACCGTAAAGGGATTTAACATCTACTATATATTCAACCATCGCCGTTTCTCCTATCCTGCTGCTTTCAGTCAAAGCACCGTGCAACGAAAATCGGCAGGCAGCCCCCTCATCGGCATCGGTTACACAAGACACTCGCTAAAGGTAGACTGGCCCGAATTTTACCGATTGGCGTTTGAGCACCTGCAGATGAAGGGCAATATAGAAGACATCGAGAACACGCTCGAAGCAGAAGAAATACGCTATACCAACTTTTCCGTCAGCGGCGGCTACGCCTACAACTACGTGTTTGCACACAACTGGCTGCTCGCAGCATCGGCAACGCTCGGTCTTGCCTACAAGCACAACGGCGGAAAGATTGTCGAAGAGAATTTCTCGTTGCGCCGAATCATATCCAACAACATCAACATAGACGGCACAACACGCTTCGGGTTGGTATGGAACAACACAAAATGGTATGCCGGCATGAGTGCCATTATGCACGCTTTCAACTACCGACGCGACCATTTTTCTACGCGCAACCTTTTCGGAAACCTGAATTTCTACGTGGGTATGAACTTCGGAAAGCGAGGAAAAGCAAAGAAAAACAAAGATAAAACAGCAACGAAATGAGGACAATAAGATTTCTTTTGCCGCTCGCAATGCTTGCTTTGCTCTCGGTTGGCAACGCAACAACCACACGAACTGCCCGCTACTCCTCCGCCTTTGCAACTGAAAAGCACAGCCAACAAAGCACGGAAAAGGCTGCAACATCGGACTCTGCCCGCATAGAACGCCTGCTTTCGGATCTGCTCCCCTTACGGTCAAAACTGTCAAAAGAGGATATGATACTGAAAGCGGCACGCCATTTCGTTGGCATTCCCTACGTTGCACACTCGCTCGACCGCAACAGCGAAGAAACGCTCGTAGTGAATACGCGGGAAATGGACTGCACAACCTATCTCGAAACCGTTATCGCTGTGGTGCTCTGCATAGACCGAAACCACAGTCGTTTCAGCGATTTCAAGCGCATGTTACAAAGTATTCGCTATCGACAGGGACGCCTTACCTACGAAAACCGACTGCATTACTACCAATGGTGGGTAACCGACAATGCGCAAATGGGGTTCGTCAAGGAAATAGTTTCGCCGAACCCGCCCTTCACCGCTACGCAACGACTGAAGATAAACTACATGAGCGAGAACCACAATGCCTACGACATGCTGCGTAACTGCCCCAAACGTGTGGCAGCCATAAAGAGACAGGAAGACCAAACCAACGGCACCATAGTGCGATACATACCTAAAAGCCGGCTGACGAACACTGCACTGCTGCGCAAAGTGGTGCGCAACGGCGACATTATTGCCATTACGACCAACAAACGCAACCTCGATACAACCCATTTGGGCTTCGCCGTGTGGCACAGCGACGGACTTCACCTACTGAACGCATCGAGCCTGAAGAAAAACGGCAGCCGGGTGGTAGAACCAAAAGAAACCCTTTACCAATACTTAATGCAGCGACCGCAAAACCCGGGCATACGTGTGGCAAGGCTGATATTAGATAATCTTTGTTAATTCTTCCTAATTCGCGTTCCTCACAGCGCACAAACACACCATTAATAAAAAGGAAATTCGTAACTTTGCACAGTTTTTATGCCGTTTAGGCTCGAATAAGTGCGGGAAAGATGCTCCGCCGCCTATCGGTGAAACCGTTTACAATAAATAAAATGTACGCAATTGTAGAAATTAACGGTCAGCAGTTTAAGGTCGAAGAAGGGAAGAAACTCTTCGTGAACCACATCAAAGATGCGGAAGAAGGCAAGACTGTTGAGTTTGACAAAGTTCTGCTCTTAGACAACGAGGGAACGGTCACAGTGGGCGCACCTACTGTTAGTGGTGCAAAAGTAATAGCCGAGGTGGTAAACCCACTTGTAAAGGGTGATAAGGTAATCGTCTTCAAAATGAAGCGTCGCAAGGACTCTCGCAAGAAGAACGGTCATCGTTCACACTTCACACAGGTAGAGATTAAAACAATTAACGCTTAAATTTAGGAGGACAGGAAATGGCTCATAAAAAAGGTGTCGGTAGTTCTAAGAACGGACGCGAATCGCATTCAAAGCGTTTAGGTGTTAAAATCGGAGGTGGTCAGAAGATTATCGCAGGCAACATTATCGTACGCCAGCGCGGTAACAAGCACTACCCGGGTGAAAACGTAGCACAAGGTAAAGACGATACACTCTACGCTCTCGCAAACGGTATCGTTTACTTCCACAGAGGTAAGTACAACAAGAGCAAGGTCTCTGTACTCTCTGAAGAAGCATACGCTGCAAAAACACAAACACCGGAAGCGTAAAGCAAAACAAACAAAACTATTCCAAACAAACAACATAGTCCCGAATTTCCAATGGAAGTTCGGGATTTATGCGTTTTAAAGGCATAGGTTATCTGCTTATAAAGGTGCATTTAACACCTTTCGGCTATGTAGGGGCACGATTTATCATCACATTGCTGACACCAAAGGAAAAGCGACGTCATCTAAAGATACTACGAAAAATAGGAAATCCTAGGATTTCTATGATAGAACTTTACAACATCTCTTTAATAGTTTGCTTGCATATACTTGTATGCAAACATAGTTAAAGAATTGTTCAATTTCCATCATTCTACCCCGCTCTATACCAATTCGTTGTACTTCTATCTTGTCTTTCTTCCCTGTCGCAACTATTATTGTGTTATTGATTTTACAAATGCAGCTTCCATCTTTTGCATCTTATTACAGAAGTCTGCATACGATGATGCCTCTTTACTGATTTCAATACCATATATAGAAAGAGTAGCAGCACTTCCTTTCAGCTGAGAAGTGGGAACCTTAAGCTGTTTCTCTTCCAGTGGAGCAACAAATCCTCCTTTATTAACTTGTAAGGCTGTTATGTACGCAATCAATTGATGAATATCGTCAGGGGCTACATTTGAAACACTTTCATAGCTGCCAAGTCGTTTATATTTAGCGTCAAGTACCATATTGTCCTTATAGAAATCCGGAAAACGGATACCACTACGGTCTTCAAAAAGGTATATACCATTTTTGCGAAGTTTATTTTCCGGGTGTATAAACCCAACCTCATACAGAATGGTATTCACATATTCTTCCCATAGCCACGCACCATCGAATAAGATGCCGCAAATTTCTTCATCATTCTCACCGTACTTAACTTCTTCCATTCGTAGAATTTGTAAGCAGAGATTTTGTAGTGGTCGATATTCCGTATAATAAGAATGATTTTTTATTCGGAGGTTTTTGCCCACGATATTGTTTCGTTCATGCTTGTTATATAAAGGTGTATGTTCAACGATAGCATCTACGTTTTCTTTCGTTTCGCGGTCGATATTCAAGACTGTTTCTCCATACTTTTTGGTTTTCATAAACTCAATGGTATGCCGAATAAGTTCTGTCATATCGTTGTCGCGGCTATATTCGCGGGTCGAATAGGCAATATTGCCGTTGAAAGGTATATTTCTTGCAATGTGCCGACTAATGTCTATCGTTCCTCTAAGATTAGTATCGTTATGTTTAAAGTGCTGATACTCTCTATATATGCCTTGCCGTAAAGCTGCTTTCAGGAAATACGGAAACATAAACATAATGAAATCGAATACATCTTCCTGCTCATTATTATGGTTGAGATCGAAAAGATTGAACGACAAAACCTTTTGAAGCATGTAATGCAACAGGTAATCGTCGCGCCCGGCATCAAATCTTGACTTAATCTTAAGCTGAACTTTATTTATACCGATAAAGCCCATTATATTGCCGGTAGCAATGCGTACTTTTTCCACATCATCGGTATTTAAGATGTTAATGACAGAAGAACCGCCCACCTTATCGTCAGTTTCTTTGATGCTGTGTGGGAAGATGATCAGGCCTTCGTTATCTCTGCATAGTTCGGCAATCGTTTTATCTGCAATTGGAAACAAAGCAGCAACCTCCTTTCGCAGGAATGTTTGGGTATCTGCCCGCCCGACATTGTTGTCTGTCAGATTAATTCTCATCTGTCAATTCTGAAATATTTGAATGCTCTTCTTCTTTTTGGGCAAAATAAGCCATACTGAATTTATTGATAATATCGTCTGTATTGCGAAATCCGCGAAGATATTCTCGCAGCAAAGGCTCTATATTCATCTTCCATAACTTATCGAAATCGCCTCCGTTCTCGCCAAGTTTTAAGAAGTAAGACGGTCCTATCATATAGGCAGACCCCAATCCTTCTGTTTCTTCAATGGCTTTATTCAAACGAGCCATCGTTTCTTTGGCTTCCTCTACACATGACAGTTCGTCGAGCATAGATTCCGTATCGGCAGGCGTAACCTCCACCCAAGAAAAGCGACGACGCATGGCAAAGTCCATATTCTCTACACTACGGTCAATGTCGTTCATTGTTCCAATGATAAAAACATTTTCCGGAACAAAGAAACCGTCCTTGAATGAGTCGCCATCTTCTATTATATTTTGGTACTGGGTATTCACTTTCCCATTCTCTCCCCTATATCCCGTCGATAGAAAAGAACAATTCGCCGAATATTTTTGAAATATCGCCACGGTTAATCTCATCGATTATGAATACATATTTCTTTATTTCAACTGGCGAAACGTCTACGGACGGCTTTTTAGCAGCTTGCTTTTTAATGATGTTATAAAGTACATAGATGTACGAGTCTTGCTGTGTGCGATGCTTTCTGTGGAAGTGTTCTTGAATATCCTTACCGCTTTTAACAGTTATATTCTTCTCCATTAAGTCGATAAAGTCGGCTTTTGATAGCTTCACCAATCTTGTTTTCTCATTCGCAGGAACCTCCACAGTAATGGTACGCTCATTGTTTTCAACTATAGAAAAACTGTTTTTAGTACCCGAAGTATTGAACGGCATTCTATTATCAATAGCCTCTTCTATGAAGTCTTCTAATATTTCTCGGACCGAAGTCTCTTGTTGTAGCGTTTGAATGGTTTTCTTTGAGTCCTTAAAATTCTGCAAAGCTTTAGCACAAAAGTCCTTAAAGACACCATTACGCAGTTCAAATCCGAAGTTATCGCAGTCTTTCACAGGGCGCAAACCTTCTACAAAGTCGGTGTAATCGTACGAAGGGTGGAACTGTACAAAAGCCATTTCGTCGTCAGAACAACCCATTTCTTTGGCAATAGCCTTCGCCATAAACGTCTTACCGGTTCCGGGTGCACCCGTAAGAACTAAATTTTTGTTCTGCTCAAGCAGTTCTATGTATTTGGCATACTTCATCGTAGGTTCATCGGTTCTTACACTGCTTATATAGTTTATTATTTCTTTATCCGTACATTCATCGATGGTTT
The DNA here is from genome assembly GCF_000613945.1 of Prevotella falsenii DSM 22864 = JCM 15124. GTDB lineage: Bacteria > Bacteroidota > Bacteroidia > Bacteroidales > Bacteroidaceae > Prevotella > Prevotella falsenii. Next base: position 17,097 of record NZ_BAJY01000018.1, on the reverse strand, counting down.
TTCGGTAACGACCGTATTTAGAGCCATCAAAGTCCATCTGTCCTTGCCAAAAATAGTTCACCTTATAAGATACATTAGTGCTTGTTCCTTCTTCTCTTATAAAACCTTCGTCGCTTGTAACTTCCCCAAGAGTAAATAGACGTACACACGGTATATTGTGTTTATTCCCTTTGGTAAACGACGATTTTAGAATAATAATATCGCCTTTTTTTATTGTCTTGGCGAGCTTCAATTGGCGTTGTCCATCGGGGTTGTCATTGAACCACGCTTCCCAAATACCTTCTTCTACAAAGCGAGACTGTTGTGATTCCGTTCCATCAAAGAAGTATCCGACACACCAATAACGAGGTTTCCACAACAATGAATAAAGAAAGCCAAGCTGTTTCGGGAACGAAACAAAGAGTACCCATAGTATATCTTGCGCCAAAAGCAAGTCTGACTTAACATAATTCTCAATAGATGGAGCCACCAAATCGTGCAGTTCGTTGTCGTTTTCAACAATATGCAGGAGCGGTTTAATGAGTTCCATAAAATGAGAATAGCATTTACCTGTTGTCTTTGGTGGTATATTTAAACATTGGCAAACCTTATTGTATAGCCCATACTTATAAGTTGTATAGGTATTGGGGTCGATACAAGTCAATATTGCCGATGCAGTGCGCTCATCGTTTGCATACAAGTTCTGTTTGTTATTGTCCGGAACATCTGCTATTTTCTGCATGGTAGCAGCGAAATCCTGAATGCGCTTATCCAGCAATACTTGCCCATCTGCCAGTGATTGGATAGCCTTTTCAAGCTCTTTGGGACGATTTTTTATCACAAAGTCGAGCGTTGGACTAACCAATTGTGTATTAACCAAGTTCGTAACACGCACTTTATCGACAATGCTTATAAAGTCCTTGCCTTGGCATTCGGTTATAAGTTGCCACTTATAAGCCTCGTTCCATTTATCATCGTCAATAGGAATATCCTTTCTTAGACTTTTGTAACATTCCACCAAATACCGGTACAAGTATTCTTCGATAGCCTCTGTGAGTTCGGGGCGAAGCCGCCATTCAAACGTTCCCTCACTGCCTTTGGGCAGGTCTTTGCCTTCTGCCATCGGCACTAACCAATAGCATGGCTTTCCATTTGGGCGGATAACCTGAAACCTACCTAGCTTCTTCTGAACATATTCTCCACACTTGGTAATATAGGAATTGAGCGATTGAGGATTGCCCCCGAATTCATTGCAGATAGAAACACAAGAGCCTCTATGGTCAGGGGCGTAGAACACCTTTATCAAAGCTTCCTTATAAAGGACAGGCATTGCAGAATCTTTCAGTAACTCTAACCATTCCTCTTTGCTAACTCCGATGTCGCACGAAGCAACATCGCCGTTCTGAATAATCTCTATTTTGTCCATACTGTTACCAAATATTTTAATTTTACGTTTAAAATATCCCTGTTATTTGCGATGTTATGTAAACATCGCCGGTTCAAATATAGCAGATGCCCTCAACCTTTTAGTGCTGCGGATATATCATCAAATACTATTAGTTGACTTTTCATAAACCCAATAGATTTAAGTTTCTGCTTTTTTGTTTTACAAAGGTAATGTTTTTTCTGTATAGCACAAACAGAAATGCGTTGAAAAACCTTTCTTCTTATTATTCGGTTGGGTATTTTTTGTTTTGCCAACTCTGTGCTTTTGAAACGTTAAAGAGAGACGCCCGCTTTCTTGTAAGTTTCTTTTATGGTGTCGGGAGTGTACAACTGAAACCGAAAAATATAGCAGTATGTTTGGAAGTATGGCAAAAATGCCGTGTATCTGCATATAGATGAAAACATAAGAAAAGCATTGTCTATGATAGCAAGTTTCTCTATGGTTTTGTAAAGATAATTCTGAAGAAAAACAAGAAATTCGATTTTGCATTGCGAAACCGTAGGTTTTGCAACGCAAAACCTACGGTTTTACCGTGCAAAACAGCCGCTTTTGGAATGCAAAACAATAGGTTTTGCAAAGTATTGGTAATGAAATAGTTACGCGATAGCTATGCTTGCGAAAAATATTTACATTTTTATCGTTTATTTTCCATATATAATTAAGGCGTGCGAACGAAACGGAATAAGGTGCTAAAGCGATGTTACAACCTCTCAAACTCTCTGTAAGACGTATGGAAATGTAGTTTCTTTATTTGCTTTCATCAGCATAATGCTTCGTTTTTTCTATATCATTTCTTTAATAGTTTGGTTGCATACTTGTATGTAAACATTGTTAAATTGTTATTCAAGTCCCATTGTGTAACTTCACTCTGTACCAAGTCGTTGTGCTTCTTGCTTATATCTTTCAGAGCGTTTCCTACCGATTTTCGTACATATTCGCTTTCGTGAGCCTTGTTTTTAGCAATCAGCTCAATTGCCATCAATGGATTTTCTTTGAAGAATGGACGACTTGTCCAAATCCTTAAGCCCTCTGTTACTGCACGAATAATATTTGGGTTATCGTCGTTTATCCATTCTTCGATGAGCGGTAAGCAAGTTTCATAACCCCTATGCCTGCAAACATCATCGAAAGCCTTTGCAAGCATCTCCTGTACGCGCCAGTTTTTATCGACACCCACTTGTTCTTTCAGAAAGCAAAGTGCATCGTTATCCTCTGTTGCCAGTCGCCCCAGCATTGTTGTTGCCAACATTCGGACTTGATAGGCATCGTGTCCGAACAGCTTGAGTGCAAATTCAAAGCATTCTTCCTTCGAGTATGTCGAAATAATTTCATCGGTTGCATCAATGATATGTTGAAATCCATGCTCTATTTGCCGTATCTTGTTCAGTATGTTGTCTATTTCCATAGTTGTATTTTTACAATTCCGATATTTTCGTCTTGCCTATCTTTATTGCCATAACTATTATTGCGTCGTTAATTTTACAATACTATTAAAAAGTAGCAACTGTGTTTTGGTATTGCAAAAGCGTAGATTTTATAACGAACTGACAATAAAGTTATCATACAACAGATACACTTATAAGAAATGTTTACAGCTTTTTAGTTGTTCTTCCACGCTTGAAACAAGGTGGATAAGGGCAAATCTCTACACCCGGTTGCCTTCTTTGGGGAATACCACGGCGGGCTTGAACGCTTTCGCTTCCTCAAAGTCCATCAAGGCATAGCTGATGATGATGACCGTGTCGCCTACTTGAACCTTGCGTGCCGCAGCACCGTTCAGACAGATACAGCCCGTGCCTCGCTCACCTTTTATAATATAAGTCTCGAACCGTTCACCGTTGTTGTTGTCCACTATCTGAACCTTTTCGCCGGCAATCATGTTGGCAGCGTCCATCAAGTCCTCGTCGATGGTGATACTGCCTATATAGTTAAGGTTGGCTTCGGTAACCTTAACACAGTGTAACTTGCTCTTCAATACTTCTATCTGCATAATGTTTAGTCCTTATATTTAATGTGGTCGATAAGTCGGACAGGCGTTTTACCGCAATAAACCGTGATGCAACCCACCACGTATGGCGTGTCGTCCCACGACTGTACAGGCAGTAAGGTGTTGCCGTCTACGATGTCGAAATACTCCACTTCTAAGCCTTCTATGGCATTAATGCCTGCTACGACCTTGTCGTGAAGTTGCTGAACGCTCATCTTTCCTACTTCGCCGGTGCTCGACTTCAACACCTTATATATATTAGGAGCTATGGCACGCTCGTCGGCAGACAGCAGCGAGTTGCGCGAACTCTTTGCCAATCCGTCGGCATCGCGCACAATGGGGCACTCCACAATCTCGATGTTCATGTTTATGAAGTCTACAAGTCGCTTCACCACAGCTATCTGTTGCCAATCTTTTTCGCCGAAGTAGGCACGGTCGGGGCGCACCATATAGAACAAACGGCTGACAACTTGGCACACGCCGTTGAAGTGTCCCGGTCGTTTCGCCCCCTCCATAACCGTCGATTGCGGCGGAAACTCGAACCGGCGCATATCAGGCGTGGGGTACATCTCGCTCACCGATGGTGCAAAAACATAGTCGGCACCACACGCTTCCACAAGTTTGCAATCGGCGTCTAACGTGCGTGGATAGCGTTCTAAGTCGCCCTTGTCGTTAAACTGTGTGGGATTGAGGAACACCGACACTACGGTTACATCGTTCTGCTGCACGCTCTGTCTTACCAACGAAGCGTGCCCGTCGTGCAATGCGCCCATCGTGGGTACAAGTCCGACGGTTTTTCCCTGCCTGCGAACCTCGAAAAGTTCGTTCTGTAAATCGACAACCTTTTCAAATACCTTCATTTTGAACTTTCTGTAATTCGAGTGCAAAGTAACAACAATTTTATTTAAAACTCGTAAGAATACGCTAAAAATATGCCAATATTCTACCTTTTATACACGTTTTCAAAACTTTCAAGCCGTAATATCAATATTTTTCCGTAACTTTGCAGATAGTAAAGTAAAAGAAAATGGGAAAGAAAGTATTGTTCATAAACCAAGAAATCGCACCGTATGTTCCGAATTCAGAGATGTCAATCTTTGGTGCAGATATGCCGCAACATATGCAAGACGCCGGTTTTGAAATTCGCACATTCATGCCGAAATGGGCTGCCATAAACGAACGACGCGGCCAGCTGCACGAGGTAATACGCCTTTCGGGTATGAACCTCATCATCGACGAAATGGATCACCCCCTGATTATCAAGGTGGCGAGCATACCGCAGACACACATTCAAGTCTATTTCATCGACAACGAGGACTATTTCCAAAAGCGGTCGGCAATGACAAAGGACGAATTGGGCAACGATTACCCGGACAACGGCGAACGTGCCATTTTCTTTGCGCGCGGCGTATTGGAAACCGTAAAGAAGCTCAGGTGGGCACCGGATATTATTCACTGTCAAGGTTGGATGTCTGCCGTAGTGCCTTTCTACGTGAAAACAGCCTATCGCGACGAACCACAATTTGCCAATTCCAAAGTTGTTACGTCGCTGTTCTCCGAACAACCACACGATAGCTTGGGCAAAAAGTTCAAGCAATGCCTTGAATTCAGAGACGCTGAATTAAGTAAAATAGAGAAATACGGCGACAATTTCGACTTCATGGAGTTGGGAAAGCTTGCCATAGACTACTCCGACGGCATCATACAGACAAGCAACGACGTGAACAAAGAGTTGATGAAGTATGCCAACGACAACAAGAAAAACATTATGTTGCAGCCTGAAGAGACAGACGAAATAAAAACAAAGTACACTGAGTTCTACAATAAATTAATAGAATGAAAGCAAAACTCTTAGCTTTTGGCTTCGCCCTTATGGCGTTTGCCCTAACCTCTTGCGATGACACAACGGGTGGAATCGGTGGCTCGCTCACAGACGAGACAGACAAACTTAAAGTACAAGCCGATACATTTAACGTCGGTTCGCACAGCATACTGGCTAATCGCATACTCTCGTATTCGGCAAAAGGGTATCTTGGACAGATAAAAGACCCCGAAACACAGTCGGAAGTTACGGCAAATCTCATGTCGCAACTATACGTTTTGCCCAACTTTGAAATGCCTAAGAAGGACATTGTGGAGAGCAAAGATGCAAGCGGCAACATCATTGCCGACTCTTGCGAGCTGCGTCTGTACTACTCTTCGCACTTCGGCGACTCGCTGGCACCTATCAAAATCACCACCTACGAGCTTGACCACCCCGTAAAGGAGGGAAAAAAATACCTCACCGACTTCGACCCGGAGGCGGAAGGCTATCTTCGTACCACAGCAAACAACGGATTAGAAGTGGTCAGTACCTACACACTGACGGAATTTACAGTGCCCGACAGCGTGAAAAAGGACAAGAACCACACACCAAGCATACGCATAAAACTGAACGAACCATACACCGACAAGGCAGGCAAGACCTACAATAACTATGGTACGTATATGATGGACAAGTATTATGAAAATCCAAACGATTTCCGTAACCTCTACAAGTTCCTCAATAACATCTGCCCGGGCTTCTACTTCAAGGTTACAGATGGGCTTGGTTCTATGGCTGCCATCGAAGCCGTGCAACTCGTAATATACTATCAGTATAAGGATACAAAGGACAAAGACAAGGTGAAAACGGGGGCTACCCACTTCACCAGTACCGAGGAAGTGTTGCAGCTGACCAACTTCAAGTCCGACCAAGAACAGCTGAAAGCATTGATAAATACTCTTGACGCATCGTATCTGAAGACTCCTGCGGGTCTTTTTACGGAAGTTGAACTGCCTGTCAGTGAAATAATGAAAGGGCATGAAAACGATACTTTGAACACTGCGAAGTTTGAACTCCAAAGAATAACGAACAAAAAGGCATCGCAATACAATATGGACATACCGACAAACGTCCTTATTCTGCCAACAGATTCGGCTGTTACATTCTTCGAAAAGAACAAACTCATCGACAACAAGACGTCGTACATCGCTGCCTACAATGCACAAAGCAACAGCTACAAGTTCAACAACGTGGCAGGAATTATCAACTATTTCATACGAAACCGTGCCACTGCCGGCAGCAATCCTAATTGGGGGAAAGTGCTCGTGATACCAGTAGAAGTTAAAACAACGAAAGATGGACAGGACAATGTCGTCATCAATAAAATATCATACGATATGAGGCTCACCAGTACGATGCTGCTTGGAGGCGACAAATCGAAAGGAAACATAAAAATGTCGGTCATTTACAGCAAGTTCCATGGCAGATAACTTCTTGGAGAAACATTACGAAGAATACGAACAACGCAAAGCTGCGTGGCTGCGAAAGAAGAAACACCTGAAGACGAAAAAGGTGCACAACATTCGCAAACCCGACGACGAAGCGTTGTAAATACAGAAATGGCAAGAAGAAACAAATGTGTTTCCCCTTGCCATTTTCTATTTGGCACACCATTTGCAATACAACTTTCAGAACAAGGCAAATGCACAATAACACAAAAAGAAAGGTAGAAGAATAATATGATAAATCAGTTTTCACCCAAAGTTTCAGAGGTTCTGTCCTACAGTCGCGAAGAAGCCGAACGCTTGGCGAGCCGCGCAGTGGGACCGGAACACATTATGCTCGCTATTCTGCGAGAGAAAGAAGGTGCTGTAAGCAATATGTTTGGGAAATTACACCTCAATTTGGAGAACATAAAAACTCAGTTGGAAGAACGTGTACGCAGCGAAAATGAAGGTCAGTTGCCGCTCTCTAACGATATGATGCTTAACGAACAGGCAAACAACATACTGAAATTGGCAGTGCTCGAAGCACGCAGTCAGCGCACGCAAACGGTTGATGTTCAGCATCTGTTGCTCGCCATTCTGCACGACAACGTGAACAATGGCGCAAAGGAAGTGCTGCAAAACAACGACCTTAATTACGCCAAGGCACTCGAAAATCTCTATCAACCCACCGACCCGATACAGGACGGCATCGGCATGGCAAGCGAAGACGAAGACGAAGACCCCATTATGAACCGACACAGCGGCAACAGCAATGGCACACGGACAGCACAAACCTATGCGCCAAAGACCGGTACGCCCGTGCTCGACAACTTCGGAACCGACCTCACGAAGGCGGCTGCGGAGGGCAAACTCGACCCGGTGGTGGGGCGCGAAAAGGAAATACAGCGTGTCAGCGAAATATTAGGACGACGGAAAAAGAACAATCCTATCCTCATCGGCGAACCCGGTGTGGGTAAAAGTGCTATTGTAGAAGGACTTGCACAGCTTATTGTAAAGCGCATGACGTCGCCTATCCTCTTCAACAAGCGTGTTGTAACGCTCGATTTGACAGGTGTCGTGGCAGGCACGAAGTATCGCGGACAGTTCGAGGAGCGCATTCGGGCACTCATCAAGGAAATCGAACAGAACCCTGACATCATTATATTCATCGACGAAATCCACACCCTCATCGGTGCGGGGTCTACGCCCGGTTCGATGGACGCTGCCAATATTCTGAAGCCGGCACTCGCCCGTGGCACCATACAGTGCATCGGTGCAACAACGTTAGACGAGTATCGCAACTCCATAGAGAAAGACGGCGCATTGGAACGCCGCTTCCAGAAGGTGCTCGTAGAACCTACTACGGTGGACGAAACTTTGCAAATTCTGAACAACATAAAGGACCGCTACGAGGCGCACCACCATGTTTCGTACACCGACGAAGCCATTGCGGCTTGTGTCAAACTGACAGAACGCTACATTACCGACCGATTCTTCCCCGATAAAGCCATCGATGCCATGGACGAAGTGGGTTCTCGTGTGCACCTGCAAAACGCACAAGTGCCTGCCGAAATCGTGGAACTGAAAAAGGAATTGGACGAGGCCGATAAGAACAAAAAGGAGGCTGTGAAGAACCAAAACTTTGAACTGGCTGCCAACTTCCGCGACAAGCAGACCGTAATCGAACGCAAACTGCAGGAAGCACAGCAGAAATGGGAAAGCGGAGAAGGCCACGACCGCGTGGAAATCGGCGAAGACAAGGTGGCTGACGTGGTATCGATGATGACGGGAGTACCCGTGCAGCGCATGCAAGAGAACGAAGGCATTCGACTTGTCAATATGGCAGACAACCTGAAACAGGAGGTTATCGCACAGGATAAAGCCATCGAAAAAATGGTGAAAGCCATTCAGCGCAACCGCGTAGGACTGAAAGACCCCAACCACCCTATAGGTGCGTTCATGTTCCTCGGCCCTACCGGCGTGGGCAAAACCTATTTGGCAAAGAAGTTAGCCGAAATTATGTTCGGCTCTAAAGATGCCCTTATCCGCATTGACATGAGCGAATACACCGAGAGTTTCAACACTTCTCGCCTCATCGGTGCCCCTCCGGGCTACGTGGGTTACGAAGAAGGCGGACAGCTTACCGAACGAGTGCGACGCCACCCCTACTCTATCGTCTTGCTCGACGAAATAGAGAAGGCGCACGGCAACGTGTTCAACATGCTCTTGCAGGTGCTCGACGAGGGCAGACTCACCGATGGCAACGGACGCCTGATAGACTTCCGCAACACCATTATTATCATGACGTCGAATGCGGGTACACGCCAGCTGAAGGAATTTGGGCAAGGTGTGGGCTTCACGGCAGCGAATATCAACGGACTTTCGCACAACGAGCAGGACAAAGAGCGTGCCCGTGCCATCATTCAGAAAAGCCTGAGCAAGCAGTTTGCACCCGAATTTCTGAACCGTTTGGACGAAATCATCACCTTCGACCAGCTCGACCTTGCTGCCATTAAGCAGATTATCGACATCGAACTGCGTGGTTTGTTCAAGCGTGTAAAGGAACTTGGCTACGACATAACCATTACCGACAAGGCAAAAGAGTTTGTTGCCACAAAGGGATACGACGTCCAGTTCGGTGCACGCCCGCTGAAACGTGCCATTCAAAACTACATCGAAGACGGCATTTGCGAAAAGATCCTTGCGGGAACAATCCACGAAGGCGACACCATCGCTATCGGAAAGAACCCCAACGCCGAAGAACTAACGTTCAAATAAACACACACGGCGCAACCCGAAGAATGGGTTGGCACAAAATAAAAAAGCATTAATCTAAAACAGATAATGTATTTGTGCAAGATAAAAAAGGCGTTGATGCAAAACAAAGAACACGTTAGCGCAACTCCAAAAACGCATTAGTGTTAAACAAAAAAGCATTAAGGCAAAATTAAAAAAGGTGTTGGCGAAGAATAAGAAAAAGACCGTAGCATACCTCATTTTATGCTACGGTCTTTGTGTATCTACCCTCAAAAACAGCAATAAAACTATAAATATTTTTCATAAAAATCACAATCGCCTAACCACTTCATCATCAAGACTTTACAATACCTATTGTTTTGCATTCTAAAAGCGGCTGTTTTGCACGGTAAAACCGTAGGTTTTACATTGCAAAACCTACGGTTTCGCAACGCAAAACAAAAATTATCGTTTTTCTTCCGAATTATCTTTACAGAATCGAAGCCTTTCCCACGTGTCTCCCCTGCAAACTGCCACCCCACTATTTCTCTTTAGAATATTTAGAAAAACTAAAGCGCATAGAAAGCCTAAAGCCCCTAACATCTCTGAAAACCTATAACTTTTATGTTTCCTAAAGCATCTATTCTTCCTAGAAAAACTAGAATCTCTAGGATTTCTAGAACACCTAAGGAATCTAGAAAAAATAAAAACTATCTCTCAACACGCCCCAACAGCAGCGAGCGCACGCGCAAATGACATCTCGGTTAAACTGCGTTAAATTTACATTTTTGCATGCGTTTTACGATGTTTTTTATTATTTTTGCGAATATATTGTAATATTTTGGTAATTTTAGCAACTACCAATGCATTAACTTTAACAAGGTATTATAGAAGTATTGTCTAATTTTATTGTTTGAAAATTATGAAAAGACTACTAATTTTCCTAACGATGCTCGTATGCGCCGTGCTGAATGTTGCGGCAGAGAGCGTCATCACCATCACCACAAGCAAGGCGTATGGCGACACCTTCGTTTTCAATCCAAGACCTATTTCCGAAGGCATCATCTCGGTTGATTGGGGCGACGGTAACAAAATCGACTACCAGCTAAGCCCCGACATGATGCCGTACAAGCTCCGCAGGGAGGGAGTGTTGAAAGGAAACACCGTTAAAATATACGGTGCGCTTTCCGAGCTGTCGATTACCGAGCAGGGTATCACTGCCCTGAAGCTCGAAGGACAGTCGGGATTGAAGAGCCTTGACGCGAACAAGAACGAACTTACATACGCCACGCTCGACCTTGGCGATGCGAAAAACCTTCAGCGTCTGTCGCTCTCAAAGAACAATATACACATGCTGAACCTACGCGAGTTCTCAAAACTGGAGTACTTCGACATCTACGACAACCCGAAACTGACCACCGTTGCATTCGCCGACATCAACCCAAATCTGAAGATGATTACAATGTATGGGTGCGACGTGGTACACTTCTACGACACTTACAAGTTCCCGAACCTTACAGCGATAGACCTGCACAGCAACTCTTTGATGGACATAAGTCTGCCGGCAGAGAACTATCCTGCGCTGAAATCGCTCAATGTAAGCAGGAACAGAATTTCAACCATCGACGTTAGCGGACTGCCAAAGCTGGAAATCCTTTCCGTGGCATACAATAACTTGAATCAGCTGAACGTTGCTGCCAACCCGGAACTCCAAAGCCTGACAATTGCACACAACGATATTAGCAAGATTGGACTGTCGAACAACAACAAGCTCTTGAGTCTCAACGTAAGCAACACCAAACTTACAGCACTCGATGTATCGAAAAAGGCATCGCTGAAGTCGCTCTACTGCGACTCTTTACGCATCAACCGCCTCGAAGTAAGTGGGCTGAAGTGGATCCAAACACTATCGGCAAAAGCGTGCGACCTTGAGTTTCTCGACTTCACGGCGTGTTACTTCACGCTGAGATACCTCTACTTGCAGGGCAACAAGAACTTTACGCCACAGTCGTTGAACTTCATGTACCAAACCATACAAGATCCCGGACGCACAGGATACATTTATGTAGAAGGGTGTAACGGAGAAACTGCCGATGCAGAGAAATATCTTATGTACAACAATTCTGAATCGCACTGGAAAATTGATGTTATGGGCGATGGCTCGTGCTCGATGGATGACGTCGTGATAAAACAGCAGCCGGCAAGCGGCGGAACCTACAAGGTAATGAAACGCGACATGGTTTACTCGCCCGACAAGAGTGCCTTTGAACGCAACTACGAGGAAGTGGGCAGCGACGGAAAGGTTGTTCCCGGCTCAATACTGTGCGTGCGCTACACTGCCGATGAAGGCAAGGAGTACAAAGGAATAATGGTTGATGGAAAGCTGGTGCAGGATACACTGTTCGTTGTTACTGCAAATGCCGAGGTAAAAGCGGTATTCGAGGGCATAAACGACGAACGCTGCATTACACTTACCGTACCTGCAGGGCAGCAGAGTGCATACGGCATAGGGGCAGACAACGACAACACGCCGGTGAAAATAGACTGGGGAGACGGCGAACTGAAGGAATATACTGCCAAGAAAACGTGGACTTTCGTAGAAGGAACAACCGAAGGAACGCAGGTGAAGATATACGGCGACATCACATATCTGAACTGCGAGAGCTATCCGGACTATGCAACCGACAACAAGATTTCGGCAATAGACCTCACGAAAAATACCAAAATGAAGTATATCGACCTATACTTCAACCGGCTAAAGAGCATCGACGTTACCAATCAACCCGACCTATTGTATCTCGATGTATCTATGAACGAAGAGATTAAGAGCGTTGATGTAACGAAGTGTCCGCTGTTGCTGCAACTGAAAGCATACGGACTGGGCGAGCTGAAAACCATCGACGTAAAGAACAATCCCGAACTACAGCTCATCAATCTGAAGAATACGGCACTGGAAAACATAGACCTTGCCAACAACGGAAAGCTGATACAGCTTAACCTTACCAACTGTGCAGTGGCAAGCATCGACGTGTCGCACATGGCTGAACTGAGGGAACTGTACCTCAGCAACAACAAGATAGAGCGCATAGACCTAAAGAACAACACAAAACTGCTCGACTTAATGTTGATGAAAAACAAGCTTACCACGCTCGACTTGTCGAAGAACGTACTGCTCGAGAAGCTCGATGTGGCAGAAAACAAACTTGAATCGCTCGACCTTTCGGCAAATACTGCCATCTGGTACATCGACGTACGCGGCAACAAATGGAATGCCTGCCAACTGAACGACTTCTATTACAGCCTGCCAAAATACGTAGATCCCGGCGAAGCAGCAGGCAGCACCACCCCGACAAAACTGTGGATAGCACTCGGAAATAACGCAAACGACGTGGAACACTCCGAGACTTTGATTGCAAAGGCAAAACTATGGGTAATGAACTTCAGCGGCAACGGCGACGGAACGGGTTGCAACGAAGCATACATAACGATACTGCCATACGAAAACGGAGACGTAACTGTGAAGGACGACAATAACAACGTGGTGAAAAGCGGGTCGAAAGTGCAGAAGAACAAGGACATAACCATCGAGGCTACACCGAAGAAAGGCTACGAAGTAGCTTCGATAATGGCAAATGGCGAAAGCGTTACCAATAACAAGTTCAATGTTAAGCGTGCAACCGAAATTGCCGTGAAGTTCTCTGTGGCATCTACCATCGACGGCGTAGAGCGTGTAGTGGCAACCGCAGAAGGCGGCAATCACGAAATCAACATCTACACCGGCACCCCTGTAAAAACCACTGTGGTGGGTGCGAACGGCAAGGTGCTATTCTCTGACACCTTGTCTGACGACACATCAATCGGTCTTCCGGCAGGCATCTACATCGTTACATTGCAGGCTGGCACAGATACCGTAACGCGCAAATTACTCGTAAAATAAATTTCTTTTCTATTGCTGTTCGGTAAAATAAATTGAAAGCTTGCAATCACTTTATCTATCGATGACACAAGCATTTTTACTCTATAGAGACTGAACTGCACCGAAAAGTTGGACGAATTAAACCTTATCAAGTTTTTGAAAGAGTTCGGTATTGCACCGGACTCTTTCCTTTTAACCTGATTTCGATATAAGAATTATACCAATATATTGTTTATAAGAAACTTAAAGAAAGAATGGTTTGTTATTTAATATGCTTATTATCAAAAAGAAATGAACTCCTTTCATCCTTAAATTCTTACACCGAACTTACGTTGTATATGAACGAAAAGAAGATAATAAAAGCGTAAATATTTTTCATAAACACAACTATCGCATAACTATTTGCCCATCAACGCATTACAAAACCTATTGTTTGACATTGCAAAAGCGTAGGTTTTGCACGGTAAAAGCGGCTGTTTTGCATCGCAAAACCTACGCTTTTGGAAAGCCAAAGAAAAACCATTGGTTTTCTGTAAAGATACTTTACTGTCGTGATAAGGCGAAATGGGGTGCGTGAATGGCTGTTTTGACTTTTAAAAACACAAGTTTTCCACTAAGGGAAAAATCTTTTCCTTTAGCGAATTAGCGCATAATTAGAGAACTTTATGTAAGTTTAAAGCAAAAAAGGGGCATACGACCATAAATATATCGTAAGTATGGAGGTTAAACAGCAATCATTACCGACAATCGAATTAAACGCTATACGGAGGAAAATGATGTAAAATGGATGAATGATACGACTGCCTTGATTGCCATACAGCATAGAAACAAGCCCCAAAATACCACTTTTTTAATATATTTCCTGCTTTTATATAACTTACTCTACAGTTTCTTTTGTATTATATAATTGCTTAATATTATGTTCTAACATTCTGAAACAACTTCCGTGATCGTGTGATTTACCATTTGGATAACTGCCTATACGAATATCAAACATTATTTTACCTTCATCTAATAAATCTAAGAACTTATCAAAAGAAGGCTCTGTATATAGCTCTGCTTTGTTAAAGTGGAACTGTTCAAGATTTCCTTCATATTTTCTTTCAGCACTTACATAAAACAGGTTATGTAGTTTTTTCTTTAGTATTTTTCCCAATATATCATAGTTATAACCTACAGAGGTATCTATTAACTTATGCTTCAAATCATATACGCCTATCCTTATTGTCCTTTCCTCTCTATCATTAATCAATTTGAAAGACAATTTATTAGCAAATGTATTATAATCATTTGCAAATATAGATGTATGTAATCTGTTCAAACCAACCTTCTCTATTGGTTCTGTATAAGGTTCTCCATACTTTTTATTAAGGTATGCGTTAGCACCTTTAGGAAATGAAGGAGCTTTGGTAAACAGCGTTACATAAGAGTTAGACTCTCCTCTGTGTGTTTTAATTTCAAAGCCAGCCAAATCCGGTTCGGCGAGATTGTTCTCTACAACACCAACATAGTCCTCAAAAGTTTTACCTATACCGGTATTATTCTTTCTTTTACTGATAACAAAACCAAGGTTTTTAACCTTTTTAAATTTATCAATTATAAATTCTTTATCACTCTCCATAAGCTATAATTCTGTCAATTAATAAGTCAATAATATCTTTAGTCATATAATCATCTTCTTCTAAGAAGATCTGTTCGATGCGTACATTAAACTCTTTACACAAGGTCTTTATCTGACTAAGTGTGTATTTATGTGTTTGTTTGACACTCTCTATATTACCTATTTGTCCATTACTGAGTCCAAGGATATAACCTACTTTCTGTTGGCTATACCCTTTTTCCTCTCTTAATCTTCGCAATTTGGCAATTATAGTTTGTTGATATTTTGTTTTTCCCATCTTTTTATTAATTTTGTTGCAAATTTATGGGATTAAAGAAGAATAGCTACTCTCATTTTGAAAGTTTTTAGTAACTTTGTAATCTCATTTTAGAGTAAATTTAACTAATATATATGTACAAGCGCAAAGTTGATAATAGGTGGAGTTTCAAAGAAGCTAACACTAAAGAGTTTACCCATTGCTATCATACCTATCCAGCTATGATGATACCCCAAATAGCCAGAACTCTGATAGAAGAATATAGACCAGAGGGGAAATTAGACTTGATATTAGACCCTTATATGGGTAGTGGGACTACTTTAGTCGAAGCATCTCTAGCTGGAATTAACTCCGTTGGTACGGACTTAAACCCTTTAGCCAGACTAATGGGAAAAGTAAAAACTATCCATTACAACTACGATTCCATACTTAGACAATTTAGGGAGATACAAGCTGAACTAATTTTTTATTCCGAAGAAAAAGTAATAGAAAGAAATTTTGATAGAATATCAAACTATTCTTACTGGTATAAGGAGAAAGACTTATTGAAACTTTCCTTCTTATCACAGCTTATTAAAAATGTGAAAAATAAGGATTTCTTCAATGTTGCCTTATCGGAAGTAGTAAGAGAGGTCTCTTTTACGAGGAATAGTGAGTTTAAACGTTACAGAATGAATGAAGCCAGTATAGCTAAATTTAATCCCGATACGTTTCTCTTATTTGAAAGAAAAGTATTTAGAAACTTAGAAGGGTTAAAGGATTACAATACCAGAAATAAAGACTGCAACAAGGTAAAGGCTGATATATATGGCTTTAATACGATGTATGAAATCCCCACAAACGTTATTAAAGACGGTGATGTAGATATGGTGGTAACTTCTCCTCCATACGGTGATAGCCGTACTACTGTTGCTTATGGTCAATTTTCCAGATGGGCTAATGAATGGTTTAACTTTGATAATGCCACGAACTTAGATAACTTACTAATGGGTGGGAAGAAAGCCCAAAAAGAGTTATTTAAAACCGATAGCATTAGAAATGTATTGAACGAAATAGATGGTTTAGACCATAAAAGATACTTAGAAGTTATATCTTTCTTGAATGATTACTATCAATCTATAGAGAATGTAGCTAAAACTGTAAGAAGTGGCGGTACCGTTTGTTATGTCGTTGGCGACAGAAGGGTTAAAAATGTACAAATACCATTAGACTATTTCACTGCTGAAATGTTTGAAAAGTTTGGCTTTAAACATAAAATAACTATAGTAAGAGAAATTCCTAATAAGCGAATGCCAGCTAAAACGAGTCCTACCAATAAAGTTGGAGCTAAGGTAAACACTATGAGCCACGAATATATTGTAATATTAAACAAGTTATAAAGTAAGGATTCTATTATTCTTATTGTCTATAAGAACTATTAATAGTTTGGAATCTAACATAAAAAAGTAACTTTTCACATTTCTGAAATTAGAGCTATATACCGCTTTCAAGCCTGTAAAAAATCGTTACAAAGGCTATCTTTATCAAACACGTGTAACTGTTTGATTGTCAATGACCATTTTTTAGAGTTTTAAAACCTATTGTTTTGCATCGCAAAACCTACGCTTTTGGAAAGCCAAAGAAAAACCATTGGTTTTCTGTAAAGACACTTTACAGTCGCGATAAGGCGAAATGGGGTGTGTGAATGGCTGTTTCGGAGTTGCAGACGAAGCATACAAGGGAATGTAGAGGCGTGATTGATGAGGTTTCCACACTGAAGATGTCGTGTTTTTCGGTAACTTGCTTCTTGCTATATTGGAGATTAGGAATGTGATAAATCACGTTCCTACACTTTCTGCAGCATCGTGCCCTCTCGTATTTTTGT
>NZ_BAJY01000019.1 GCF_000613945.1 Prevotella falsenii DSM 22864 = JCM 15124 | reverse complement strand
TGCTAAAGGCGAATGTCTGATAAAGCCGGAATACGACGAAGTAAAGTATGCCGACCAACACCAAATCTTTATAAGAGGTAACGAAAAAGACTATCTGATGAAACACAAACAGACACTGATAAAAGGCATTACAATAAAAGACAAGATAACCAATTGGATAAAACAAAACGGTGAATCGAAGAGATTAAATTATTTTATATTTGAAGATAAGGACGGAAAAACCGGCTTGTTAGACAATGAGGGCAATGTACAGATAAAACCACAATACGAAAGTATGGCTCCATACTACAATATATCGAGCGGCAGAACCGACTATCTTGTTGTGCAACAAAACTCGCTCTATGGAATAATAAGTCTTTCAAATGAGGTTTTAGTCCCACTTAAATACAAATCGTTTGCCAACATTTACATACGCGACCATATTGCTTTGGAAGACGAAGAGGGGTAT
This sequence comes from Prevotella falsenii DSM 22864 = JCM 15124, assembly GCF_000613945.1. GTDB lineage: Bacteria > Bacteroidota > Bacteroidia > Bacteroidales > Bacteroidaceae > Prevotella > Prevotella falsenii. The sequence continues at coordinate 51,377 of NZ_BAJY01000019.1, read as the reverse complement.
ATGCTTTACTCACTGAAAGACAAAAGCATTTTTCAATCGCTGCATTTCGACTATATAAGAGAATCAAGCGGTCCGTATGCCTTAATTAAAAAAGGTGGAAAAGCAGCCTTTTTAAATAAGGTAACGCTCGAGTTGGTCTTTCCTTTTAAATACGAAGATATTTCAGAATCGACCAAAGACAGTCTTTTTACAGTAAGTCTGAATGGAAAATATGGTATTGTTGATAAAAACGACAAAGTGTTTATTCCATGCATATACGACGAACCGCTGTACCCTTCGTGCGGTAATAAGTTTGTAGTAAAGAAAGATAATCAATATGGTATCATCAATTTAAAGAACGAAATCATCTATGGTATGATTCCCCACCCTATTATTGCTTACAGCGATTCTTTCCAAATTATGGACATAAGCAGAAACAATCCTGAATTAGACTGCAACTTGAAGGAAATAAAAAAGGAACAATAGGTAAATAACAAATAAGGTTCGCTTTTGCAAACCTTATTATATTAACCCCTATCGAGCATTAGGACGCATTTGCTTAGATTTGTTATTACCGTCATGCTTCCTTACTGCTTTCGTCCGTTTGCCGACATCTGTGCCGCCATTCCATCTCGCCGTAGCCCGCTACGCTTTCGCTGAACACCACCACAAAGGCGACTGTGGTTGCGAAAAGAAGTAAGCAACAAGACTATACAGATTAAATTTCAAAAGGGTATGTCGTTTTTTCGACATACCTTTTTGAATTATATAAGGTTAAATATCTACAGAAAAAGCGATGCAAGGTAATAACCTGCATCGCTTTCCTATTATGATTATTATCAATTCGATTAATCAAATTCAGTCCATTTAGCACCTGCTATACCGGGACCGCCCTCATGAATTTCATCTTGATTTTGTTCATTTGGACTTCCTTCTCCACCGATACTTGCACCGGCTTTTGTACCGCTACCGGCAAGAATGTATTCATTTTCCACATTTATAATACTTATCTGCGGAGCAATATAACTTTTCTTCATGTTAAATAAAAAGCTTAATTATTTATTGTTTTACAAATTTCTTACCATCGATAATATAGATACCCTTAGGAAGTTTATCCATATTTTGAGCGTTGGCATTTATCAACTGACCGTTAATATTATATACCTTATTGACTTTATGCACACCTGCAGCTACTGATATTGCACCTATTTCCGTAGGAGAATCTGCTTTGTCGTCAGCATATTCTATAGCAACTTTAGCCCTTACCCCATCGTCTTTGTTAAGAAGAATGCAGGCAGCATATTTAGACCATTTAGTTCCGGCAGTTGTTTTCGTTTTATAGAAATTGTTTTTATAATTGCTTTCATCGTCGCCGGAGTAATAATAATAAGAGTGTTCTGCCAATTGCTTATTATCGTCGTAGTTACCTACAAACGTATAAGTAACGCCGTCGGCTTCGATAGAAACTTTCTTCAGCAAGTTTTCCTTTTCATTTTCTTTTGCTTTCTTTATATCGACACCTGTAATAGTGCACAGCACGCCTTTTCTATCGCCCGTATGAAATCCCGGGTGAATCATATAAGGATGATGCGCTTCTGTATTTCCTTCTACTACTTTCTTAAATTCCAACTTGATGGTCTTATTGTTCTTTTCGTCTTTGGTTACTTTAACACCAGAGAATTCAACAACTTCGACAGTAGCACCGTATGCACTTTCCAATTGCTCGCGTGTCATATCGAATGGAAAACACATCGTGTACCACTTATCGCCTTTCGTATCTTCCCAAGTATTGTCTTTTACTTCGCCACCAATAAGCATGAAGTCTTGCCAACCTTTATAGTCAGGATAGGTATTTGAATTATTACCATTGTTGTATCGTCCGTCTTCCGTCTTTGCCCATTTGTGTCCATATTCGCCTGTCGTGTATGCTCGAGTATTAGAAGAAGTTCCTAATGTTCTTGCATCTTCATTCACATATTTCTCATAAGCATCTTTTGGATAATGAAATACAGTACGTGTTTTCATTTTCGTTTCATCGTGAGGGTGGTAATCTTTTCTTGTTACTTTTTCTCCTGCTCCTACACCATTGTACGTGTACGACTGAGTATTAACAGGCTCAAATCCTTGCTCGGCACATTTTGTTTCTGTACCAAGAACATATACATCTGAAAGATTGTAATTCTGTTGGAAAGCTGTTCTCTCTATAAGTTCAACATTAGCAGGAATTGTTATTGTTTTTAATTCATAACATAACCCAAATGCTTGTTCGCGAATATATCTAAGTGAATTGGGCAAACGGATAGTCTTTATTGCCGAACCATGAAAAGCACCTTTTCTAATTTCTTCCAATCCTTCGGGTAATACTATATCTTCCAACTTAGCACAATCTTTAAATGCCTGTGCATCTATGGTTTTTGTTCCATTATAAAACTCTACATATTTTAAAGCTGTACATTGTGCAAAGCATTGAAGACCTATTGTGCCAACACCTTTTTTAAAGATTATCTTTTCTAATGTCTTTGATTGTTGAAATGCTTGAACCCCTATATTCACAACTTCATCAGGATTTTCTAAGTTATCAGGGAAAATAACTTCTTTGATACAATTATTTCGTTTACTAACCAAACATTGAGTAGGTACTTCTTTTGTAGTCTTTGGAAAAGTAAGATATTCTAACTTTGACATCATTCCCAACCATTGCAAATCAGCATCATTCATTAATTTAGCATTTTCCAAATCAAGTTTTAGAATGTTAGGAAATTGATTTTGGTAATTCCAACTACCAAACAAGAAATACGCATCTTCAGAACTTATCTGTGCTCCATTCTGCGTAACAACCACCATTTTGGTAGCATTTTTAACTGTTTCCGGTAATCCATTGTAGCCATCTTTTAAATCTCCTGTTCGCTGTAATGTAAGTGTAACAGTGCCATCGGCAGCTGTAGAATGCTTAAGCTCTGCCTTAGCATTACCAAGTATTAGCAAGCTAATACATAAAAATAAAATTTTCTTCATATATAAATTGTTTTTGTATATCTTATTCAAAATATAGTTTAGTAAGTAAAATATCAAAACGAGCCATCGCCTTTAATTTTTTTGCAAAGGTAATACTATTTATTTTTACCCCCCCCATTAGCATTTATTAACTTTAATATTCGCTTATTTAACACACAAATATGCTTTAAATGGGGGCTATATTTTATAAAAACAAGATAAAGAGTTCGATTTTTCAAACTCTACATAGCATGAATCCGATATATTCCCTGTGCAATGAGCCTGCTTTCGACAATGGTTTCAATGTTCATAAACGGTTTCTTGAGCAATAGTTTGTAAGCTATAAAATTTGTTGCAAAGTTGTTAAAGGAACGATAAATACCCTTTATAGTCTCACATTTTTGCCTCTCTATTCCTCGTTTTATAGAGAGAAAACAGACAACAAAAATGTAAACATTCTTTAAAAGCATATCTATTGACTAATTTGCTTGTTATCAACATATTACAAAACCTATTGTTTTGGCTTGTAAAAGCGGCTGTTTTGCACGGTAAAAGCGTAGGTTTTACATTGCAAAACCTACGGTTTCGCAATGCCAAAGCGCAGTTATCACTTTTTAAGAGAATTATCTTTACAAAGTTAAACAAAAGAACGCTCACTGTTTCATTAGAGAACTTGCTTAGAAAACATCTGTGAGATAGCTTGCTTAACCTGCTCTCTTATGCCGAACTCACATTATATTAATGTGAAAAGAAATAATTGTTTACGGCATAATTTCTTTTAAAGGCACCATTACGAAGTCGCGTTCTTCCATTAAAGGGTGTGGCACTTTGAGATCCGGTTCATTGATTTTAAGGTCGTCAATCATCAGAATATCAATGTCTATGATACGGTCTTGATACTGCCGATTAACGGTTTTATGGGCACGCCCCATTTCTTTTTCAATGGCTTGCGTGGTTTCTAACAGACGGTGTGGGGCATGCCGGGTACTTACACATAGGCAGGCATTGAGGAAATTGTTGGGACTTTCAAACCCCCAAGGTTCGGTTTCGAGGAACGACGATTGTCGAACCACCTCCCCTACCCTGTTCTGAATAAGGGAGATAGCTTCGTTTAAGATTGCCTTACGGTTGCCAAGGTTAGAGCCTAACCCAAGATAAACAGTGTGCTGCATCTATGTTTGTCTGTTCAAAATCCGATAAATGCGGAATTAATCGTTCAAGATGAGCAGTGCGTCGCCGAAACAACCGAACTTATAACCTGCCTTAACAGCCTTGTCGTAAGCCTCCATAATAAGGTCGTAGCCGCCAAATGCCGCTGTTTCCATCAACAAAGTGGAATACGGGTGATAGAAATTAACGAGCATAGAGTCTGCCAAACCGAAGTCGTAAGGTGGGAAAATGAACTTGTTTGTCCAACCATCGTACTCCTTTAACATTCCGTCTGTGCCCACAGCAGTTTCCGTTGCCTTTACAACACTTGCTCCAACGGCACACACACGATGTCCGGCGAGTTTGGTATTGTTCACTATCTTACATGCTTCGGCGGAGATATGCATCTCTTCAGAGTCCATTTTGTGCTTCGTAAGGTCCTCTACTTCAATGTCGTGGAAAGTGCCCAAGCCGCAATGCAAGGTGATATAAGCCGACTGAATGCCTTTAATTTCCATTATCTTCATCAGATGTTCCGAGAAGTGGAGGTTTGTTCCGGGCGCAGTAACAGCCCCTTCGTGCTTTGCAAACACTGTTTGGAAGTTCTCCAAATCGTCGGCATCGGCATGTGCAAAGTCCTCGCCGGCAGCTTTCGGACGGTTGTCTATGATGTAGCGAGGCAGCGGTGCTTCGCCCAAAGCATAGAGTTCGCGCTTGAATTCTTCGTGCGGACAATCGTAAAGAAAACGAAGTGTACGTCCACGCGATGTTGTATTGTCAATCACTTCGGCAACCATAGACCCCGATTCGTCGAAGAAGAGTTTGTTGCCGATACGTATTTTGCGAGCCGGCTCTACCAAACGTCCCACAAACGCATTTCTTGGTTCAGCTCTCGCAACAAGAACACCTCGATTTTAGCATCGGTCTTTTCTTTCGTACCATAAAGACGAGCGGGGAAAACCTTTGTGTCGTTGAATATAAAGGTGTCGCCTTCATCAAAATAATTCACTACATCTTTAAAGCGGATATAGTCTTCTTCCGTAGGTTCACCCTTTATTTTCTTGTTGTTATACATATCAATCGTTCCCGATTTCTTATGTACAACCATCAAACGGGCTTCGTCTCTGCGAGTTACTTTGAATACTTGACTTGTTCCGTCGGCACGGTTTAGCACACGTTCTGACGAATGTGGATACAAAGCTACCTGCTCGTTGGGCAAGTTGAATTTAAATTGTGAAAGCTTCATTTATCTGTAATTTCTATATTCTGTTCGTTCAACCATTCTTGAAAATGGTCGTAATTTATACATTGTTCTACTCTTATATCGCCTACTTGGGTGCGTCGGAGCGCAACAAGATAAGCACCGCTATCGACAGCACGCCCTAAATCGCGTGCCAATGCGCGTATGTAGGTGCCTTTGCCGCAAACAACTCGCAGTGTGAGTTGCATCTTTTCGGCATCGAAATGAGTGATTTCTATTTCGTCAATTCTTATTTTCTTAGGTTTCAGAACGACGTCTTCGCCGTTTCTGCGATAGTCGAACGCACGTTGTCCGTTCACCTTTACAGCACTGTAAGTAGGCGGCACCTGCTCTATATCGCCGATAAACTGCCGCACTGCCGCTTCTATCAGCTCTCTCGTGATATGGTTTGTGGGGAAAGTTTCGTTTTCCTCGTGCTCCATATCGTAACTTGGCGTGGTCGCTCCCAACTGCATTGTGGCTACATATTCCTTTTTGTGCGTCTGCAAAGTCTCTATCTGCTTGGTCTTTTTGCCTGTTGCAAGAACGAGAACTCCCGTTGCCAATGGGTCGAGCGTACCGGCATGACCTATCTTTACACGTCCTCCTTGCGCCTTCGAGCAAAGATAACGCACATGCGCCAATGCCTTAAAGCTTGTTATGCCATACGGTTTGTCGATGGGAATAATAACACCTTCCTTGAAATTCATGCAGTTTTAACTGAAAGGTTTAAACGCTAATCGACCATATTCAGCGACATTCCGGAAAGCAACATCGCCAAAAGGATAACACCAACGATGATACGATACCAACCAAAGGCTTTGAAACCATATTTCGTAAGGAAGCTGACAAACCATTTCATGGCAAGTATGGCAACCACAAAAGAGATTACACAGCCTACGCCTAATAAGAAAAGGTTGTCGCTTGTAGCCCAGTTTACATCTCCTTTCATCATATCGTACACATCGAGAACGGTTGCGCCCGCCATCGTCGGTACGGCAAGGAAGAACGAAAACTCTGCTGCTTTCTTGCGCGTCAGCTTGTTTGCCATACCGCCCACAATGGTTGCCATAGAACGACTCATACCGGGAATGACCGAAAGACACTGAAACAAGCCTATGAGAAATGCACGCTTGGGCGTTACCTCGTTCTCTTCTCTGCCCTTATTAAATATGTTATCGCAGAAAAGCATAAAGATACCACCCAGCACAAGCATTATGGCTACCACCCAAATAGAGTCCAGCAACCAATCGAGCAAACCGCTTTTCTTGGCTGCCAAGCCTACAACAACCGCCGGCAACACACCTATAATAAGCAGTCCGTACAGTTTCCACATTTCAGGCTTGAAGGAAAAGAACTTCTTCCAATACAGGCAGACAACGGAAAGAATAGCTCCGAACTGTATGATGAACGTAAAGGCATGAACAAACGGATTGCCCTGCTCTACGCCTAACAGATGTTGGGTTATTATCATGTGGCCTGTTGAAGAAACCGGAAGGAACTCTGTCAAGCCTTCAACAATTGCAATAATAATCGTTTGAAGTAGGTCCATTACGCTTCGGTGTCGTCTTTACGTTTCGGTTGATACATGATTGCACCAATAATAGAGATGAAACCAATGAATGTAACCACCGGGGCTACCTTTATTCGCATAGCACTGAAGATTTCCGGATTATACTGTGTTTCTGTAGAACCACTGCCACCCATCAATATAAAGCCCAACACTACGATGCAACACTGATAGCCAACAAGATGAAATTGATTTTGCTAAATGCCAAATTCTGTTTATTCATTTCATTATAAATTATGAAATGCTACCGACTTGCTTGCCGGCAACACTTCTTAAATATATCTTTGTTTTAAATTTTATACAGCGAACTCGCTTTCATTCGCAAGAACTTATTAACCGAAAGCCACGAGCAGAAGAAAGTAATGAGAATGCCAAACGCCATCATAATAATGGCGGTAATCACCATTACATTCCAATCCAGCACTACAGTTATCTCCGAATCGTAAGTATATAATAGGTACATGCCAAATCCAAGCACGGCAATGGCAATCAAAGCCGATATAAAACCTTGCAAAATGGCGGTGCGCAGGAATGGCATTCGTATGAAGTTCCACGATGCACCAACGAGCTTCATCGTGTGAATGGTGAAACGACGAGCATATACACTTAAACGTATCGTATTGTTAATGAGCGAGAACGACACCACCGTAAGCAAGGCTGCAATAACAAGCAGCACAATGCTTATCTTGCCTAACGTTCGGTTTACGCTTTCCACCAAGTCTTGTCGGTAGGTTATATCGCTGACACCCTTGAACTTTTTCAACTGTCCGGCAATGGCTTTTATAGAGTCGTTGTTGGCATAATTTGCCTTTAACCTCACTTCTATCTCTGCCGTAAACGGGTTTTCGCCTGCAAATTCGGCAGGATTAGCTCCCAATTCGCGTGTGCCTTCCTTCAAGGCTTCTTCCTTGGAAACGAAGTTCAGATTACTGATATAGGGCAATTGGTCTACTTGCGCACACAGTGTTGCACACTCTTCGTTGCTCATATCGGGCTGAAGAATCATCGTTACCGTCAAATTCTCTTTCACGAATTGACTGAGGTTTCGGCTTGTAAACACCGTTAAAACCACCATTCCGATAAGGATAAGCACCATTGCCGTGCTTATGCAGAGTGTTATTACTTGTAAGCTGCGAGGCTTTTCAGTCTTTTTATGTCTTTTCGCCATCTGTTATAAATTTGGGGATAATACACCAAAGTTGATGCAAAGATACTGTAAAATAAGGTAATGGCAAAAGAATTTATATTTTATTTACACACGTAACAAAAATTCCGATATTGCCTTTTCGTTTTCCAAGCAAAAAGATACAACTTTACCGACCGGACAAGATGAAACATGATGAAATATAATTATTTTTGCAATAAGTTCGTTTTATACTGCATTATAAAAGTATAAAAATAAAAAACGGTATATTGGTGTTTTTGCGTTAAGAAAGCTTAATTTCGGTTTGAAGAAGCCACGATAATGTGTTATATAGGTGTAAGTTGATAAAACATAAATGAACGAAGAAGCATTTGCACAGATTGTTCCTCAACTTCGATACAACTAATGTAACTTATAATATGGGAAAAAGTAACCAAACAGCTCTACTACTATTGTTTTTCTTTACATCATTAAATATGATGGCGCAAAGTATTAAAGGAAAAGTTATCGATTCACAAGGTGCTCCCCTTGAGTTTGCAAACGTTTGTTTGCTTGCAAAAGCCGACTCTTCGTTTATTAGCGGAGCAGTAAGCAAGGCTGACGGGCTATTTACCATTGAAACAAAAACCATTGATGGAATCTTAAGAGTTTCGTGTATGGGCTACGAAACAAAATACACAGACTGCCATTCTGCCGATGCAGGCACCATTATCTTAACTCCAAGCAGCAACGAAATGGCTGAAGTTGTGGTGAAAGGCAACAGACGTCTTTATACAATGAATGCAGAAGGACTTACGTCTAACATACAAGGCAGCGCATTAGGGAAACTGCCTTCGCTCTCCGATGTACTCAACCAACTGCCTTTCCTTAGTGCTTCAGACAATGCAATCAATGTATTGGGGAAAGGCAAACCGCTTGTTTATCTTGACGGAAGAAAAGTAACAGACAACACAGAACTTACAGGTTTGAAAGGCAATCAAATAAAGGATGTGCACGTAATAATGAACCCCGGCAGCCGTTACCCCTCAAATGTAGGAGCAGTAATACGCATCACAACTATTCGTACACAAGGCAACGGCTGGTCGGGTATGATGCAATGGAACGGAAAACTGAACCATGGCTTCTCCCAAGACGACTTTCTTAAACTCAACTATCGTAAGAGCGGACTTGATGTTTTCGGCTCTGTCTATTACAAAGAAAGCAAATCGGACGAGGAACAAACCAACGATGTGAAATTCAATTACGCAGGAACAACCATTACATCGCATAACGCAAATACACAAAACAATAATAGTAAGTTTCTTCTTTCTCAAGCAGGGGCAAACTATGTTTCGCTTGATAACAGTTTGTACGCAGGACTGAAGTATATATATTCTCGTACCATAAAAACGCCTTTCAACATCTATTCCATACTAACATCAACCGATTTAGAAGGCAACCATACATTTAATAATCATTATTTCCAAGACAATTACGGCGGACGGCATAATGCAGCAGCCTACCTTTTAAAGACTTTCAAGAACAAATGGCAGTTGGAAATGAACACCACCTATGCTCGTATCGACTTTACAAGCGATTTGAATACCATTGAAACAGAGCACGATAAAACAATAACAGTAGGCAGCAAGAACAACCGAAAGACAGATATGTTTGCCGAAAACGTAATGCTGACAAAGTCAATGCCTATTGGTAAGTTTACATTTGGCGAGGAATACTCTTACACCGACAACACGCAAGCCTTTGAATTAGCCGACCCTGACCACGCTTCTTCTTTAACATCGAATGGCAATCAGGCAAAACAAAACTCGTTAGCACTATTCGGCGAGTACGGTAAAGCGTGGAAACATTGGAGCACCAATATTGGATTACGGTACGAGTGGGTAGCTTTCGATTATAGTTTGAATGGCATCAAGCAAGACGCACAATCGAAAAAGTACAGCAACTTATTGCCAACACTTTCTTTAAACTATTCTAAGGACAAGTTCGGAACTACATTATCGTTGCGTTCCACCATCGCACGTCCATCGTATATGCAATTAAAAGCCGGCCGAGCTTATAATAATCGCTATGCCTACGAGGGTGGAAATCCGTCTTTGCAACCTGCAAATATCTACGATTTAGGCTTGCTTCTGCGCTATAAAGACTTTGTTTTGAGTTCAAACTACATTATTTACAAAAACGCAATATCGTTTTACGAACAAGTATTAGAAGACAAACCGGTTCGATTAAATTCGTTTATAAACATTGATTACCAAAGTTTCAATCTTATGGCATCTTATGCTCCAACCCTCGGAATATGGAAACCGTCGGTAACATTGCAGGCTTATTTCCAACAGCTTGACTACAACGGCATGAAGTATACAAAGCCAATAGCGAAGTTTTCCTTCAAGAGTTTATTTTCATTTCCGAAGTCTTACACCGTTACATTGAACTTTTCGGGATACACAGCAGGCAACGATGGATTGCTTTACTATAAACAGAACTTCACTGCATCAGCATCATTCATCAAGAATTTCCCCTTCGGCTTGCTGGTAGCATTAAGTATGGAGGACATTTTCCATACCTCGCGAGAACGTTGGACGATAAAAGCACCGAATGTAGAAGCTACCAAATGGCTGAAAGGCGATACGCAAAGTTTCACCCTAACCGTTCGTTACAGTTTCAATACGGCACGCAGCAAGTATAAAGGAAAGGGTGCAGGCAACAGCGAAATCAACCGTTTTTAGGAAAAAAGAGGGAAGAAAACTACTGTATTGGCAGTTATACGCAATGAAGAAAGAATTGTTTTTTCGGAATTAAATAACGTGAGTTCGGCATAAGAAAGCAGGTTTAACAAGTAATCTCGCAGATGTTTTCTAAGCAAGTTCGGTAATGAAGTAGTGAGAGATTTTCGGTTTGGTTTTGTAAAGATAATTCTGTTAAAAAGTGATATAATCGCTTTGGCGTTGCGAAACCGTAGGTTTTGCAATGTAAAACCTACGCTTTTACCGTGCAAAACCTACGGTTTTGGAACGCAAAACAATAGGTTTTGTAATGCGTTGATAAATAAATAGTTACGCGACAGCTACGCTTACGAAAAATGTTTACATATTTATCGTCTTATTTTCGTTCTTTTCGCGTTCCTTGAAAAGTGCGTTTTCTCGCCATGGCAATGCTTAAATAAATTTGGCATTGCTCATTCGGCTGAACGAAAACGTTCATGAATAACGTGGGGCCGGTGTAAGAAATTGAGGACGAAGATGCCCCGCTTCTTTCTGATTATAAGAATATTAAATCATAACCGGTTCTTTCTTTCAGTATCTTAACAAATAATATACCGGCATGGTTCTTATACCGAACTCACGTTAAATATGCTTTGGTTTGTGCAAATACTAAGCTAAAAATGTGTAACTTTGCACTATCAAATAGTTAAATACAGTATGCGAGACTTGACTGATGCCGAATTGGCAGAGTTGATAGACAAGGATATATTTCATAAAATCTCTGATGCAGCCGACAAACTCGGCTTGGAATGTTACGTTGTGGGCGGTTATGTCCGCGACTTATTCCTTGAACGCCCCTCTAACGACATCGATGTTGTGGTGGTGGGAAGCGGTATCAGCGTTGCCAACGAACTGAAACAGAGGATAGGAAAACGTGCGCATATATCTGTTTTCCACAACTTCGGTACAGCACAAGTGAAATTTGGAGGCATGGAAATAGAATTTGTCGGTGCACGAAAGGAAAGCTACAGCCACGACAGCCGTAAACCAATCGTGGAAGACGGCACGCTGGAAGACGACCAAAACCGACGCGACTTTACCATAAATGCAATGGCAGTATGCCTAAACAAAGGTCGTTTTGGCGAATTGGTAGACCCTTTCGGCGGTGTAGACGACCTTTGGGACGGCATTATTCGCACTCCGTTAGACCCCGATATTACTTTTTCGGACGACCCGCTGCGCATGATGCGGTGTGTAAGATTTGCCACACAACTCAACTTTTTCATCGAAGACGAAACCTTTGAAGCATTGGAACGCAATGCCGACCGCATAAATATTGTAAGCGGAGAGCGTATTGCCGACGAGCTGAACAAGATAATGGCAACCCGTACGCCGAGCAAAGGCTTTATAGACTTGTATCGTTGCGGGCTGCTCCGGATTATCTTACCCGAGCTTGTAGCGATGGACGTGGTGGAAACACGCAACGGCAGAGCGCACAAAAACAATTTCTATCATACATTGGAAGTGCTCGACAACATATCAAAGGCAACCGACAACCTTTGGTTGAGGTGGGCAGCACTGTTCCACGACATAGGTAAACCGAAGAGCAAGCGTTGGGACGCACTTGCCGGTTGGACCTTCCACAGCCATAATATAATAGGTGCAAAGATGATACCGTCTATCTTTAAACGTCTGAAATTCCCAATGGACGCCAAGATGAAATACGTGCGCAAGTTGGTAGATCTGCACATGCGCCCTATTATCATAGCCGATGAGGAAGTTACAGACTCTGCCGTTCGTCGCCTGATGAACGATGCCGGCGACGATATTGACGACCTGATGACGCTTTGCGAAGCCGATATAACAAGCAAGAATGCTGCACGCAAGCAACGCTTCTTAGACAATTTCAAAACGGTTCGTGAAAAGTTGGACGACCTGAAAGAACGCGATTACAAACGATTGCTGCAACCGTGCATCGATGGCGACGAAATTATGGCATTGTTCAACCTAAAACCCGGTAGGGAAGTAGGCGAACTAAAGAAAGCTATGAAAGAAGCTGTGTTAGACAATCGTGTGCCCAACGAGCGTGAACCGCTTATGGCATTATTAAAGGAAAAAGCAGCGGAAATGGGCTTGGTGTAAGGCGTTTTGCTTATAATGTAAAATGTTTTAAGAACGCTGTATATCAATATTTTATATGCTTGATATATAGAATGGGAAGATACAAGTCGCTCTTGACATTTCAAAATGATTGTAATTATTGTTAAATATTATGGTTATATGATGTTACAATTAAGCAAAAGCGTTACCTTTGCACTAAGAAAACTCGTATTTTTGTTTAAGTTTTCAAAAGAATAGTATTTAAAAGAACTTACAATAAGCTAAGAAATAAAATAAGAAAGATAATAAAATACAGAAAGAAGTATGATTAAAAGCAAGTTTTTACTGTTGGCAGCATTAGCCATAACAGTGCTTTCAAGTTGTGGGGGTGGTAAACGTGAGTTGCCCAAAAACAACGAGTACCCCGTAATTACGATTGGTGCAGCGAATGCACAGATGAAAACCACCTACCCGGCCACTATCAAAGGTATTCAGGACGTGGAAGTTCGCCCAAAAGTAAGCGGTTTTATTACAAAACTTTATGTTCACGAAGGCGAGGCTGTTCGTGCAGGACAAGTTTTGTTTGTTGTTGATAATGCCGTGTATCAGTCGGCAGTTCGCCAAGCTGAGGCTACAGTAGCGTCAGCGCAAAGTGGCATTAGTCGTGCACAAGCAAGCGTAGTGCAAGCTGCAGCTGCTTTAAATTCGGCACAGGCACAAGCCGCTACGGCACAGCTGACTTACAACAATAGCAAGAACCTATATAATAATAAGGTGATTGGCGACTACGAGCTGCAAACTGCAAAGAATACTTACGAAACAGCACAGGCATCTGTAAACCAAGCACGAAGCAGCGTTCAGGCAGCACATTCAAGTGTAAAACAAGCCGAAGCAGCTTTGAAACAAGCACAGGCAGGCTTGGCAACGGCAAAAGAGAACTTAAGTTTCTGCTATGTAAAGAGCCCTTCCAACGGTTTTGTAGGTAGCCTTCCTTATAAAGAAGGTGCATTGGTAAGCCCATCATCGGCAATGCCGGTAACAACCATCAGTAATATTTCGACAATGGAAGTTTACTTCTCTATGACCGAAGCCGACGTTCTTGCACTCTCGCGCACTAACAATGGCTTGGGCAATGCTATCAATAAGTTCCCCAAAGTAAGCCTCCAGTTGGTTGATGGCTCTATTTACAACCACGAAGGCATGATTGTGAAGACCAGCGGAATGATTGATGCGACAACAGGAACCATAAGTGTTATCGCTCGTTTCCCTAATCCGGAGCACTTGTTGAAGAGCGGCGGCAGTGGAAAAGTTGTGATTGCGAAGAATGACAACAACGCTTTAATGATTCCTCAAGATGCTACCGTTCAGGTTCAAGACAAGATTTTTGTTTACAAGGTAGATGCCAACGGCAAGATACATTACAGCGAAATCAAGGTTAATCCGCAGAACGACGGTGTGAACTACGTAGTTACTTCAGGTTTGAAGATTGGCGAGAGAATAGTTTCCAAGGGCTTAACAACCTTGCAAGACGGTATGGAAATAAAGCCTTTAACCCCTGCTCAATATGACGAAGCATTGAAGAAAGCTGCCCAACTTGGCGAAAATCAAAGTTCGGCAGGTGGTTTCTTAAAAGCAATGAAGGGAGACGACGATAAGAAATAGACCGTAAAACAAAAGAATTATGACATTTACTAATTTTATAAAGCGTCCAGTACTTTCAACGGTAGTGTCGGTTTTCTTCGTGCTATTGGGTACGATTGGATTGATTTCGCTGCCAATTGAACAGTATCCGGATATTGCGCCACCAACCATTTCGGTAATGGCAAACTATCAAGGAGCTGACGCACAAACCGTATTGAACTCCGTTGTTACTCCGTTGGAGGAGAGTATAAACGGCGTTGAGAATATGACTTATATACAATCAACAGCTACCAACGCAGGTAGTGCAATGATTACAGTATATTTCAAGCAAGGTTCCGACCCTAATATGGCATCGGTGAACGTGCAAAACCGTGTGTCGCAGGCACAAGCCTTGTTGCCGGCGGAAGTTACACGTGCAGGTGTAACCGTGTCGAAACGTCAGTCTTCTAACGTTGTAATGTATTCATTGACAACCGACGATGGCCGTTACGACGACGAATTCCTCACAAACTACAACGCTATCAATGTTATACCTTTGCTGAAACGTATCAATGGTGTCGGCGATGTGCAGACTCCGGGTATGAAAACCTACTCTATGCGTATATGGTTGAAACCTGAAAAGATGAAGCAATATGGCCTCGTACCAAGCGATATTTCAGGTGCATTGGCTGAACAGAACATTGAAGCGGCTCCGGGTGCATTCGGTGAACAGAGCAATATGAAGTATGAGTACACCATGCGCTATAAGGGACGTCTCAAGACTGAAAAGGAATATGGCGATATTATCATCTCAACCGATAACAACGGACAAACTCTTCATCTTCGCGATGTAGCCGATATTCAGCTCGGTGGATTGATGTATTCAGTATCAATGCTGAACAACAAGCAACCGTCAGTAGTTGGAATGGTTCAGCAAATTGCCGGTTCTAACGCTACACAGATAGCCAAAGATGTGAAAGCAGCTCTTGACGATGTGCAGAAAAATATGCCTCCGGGCATGAAAGTAAGCATACAACAAGATGTAACAGAGTTCTTGTTTGCATCTATCGAAGAAGTTATCTTCACGCTCTTCCTGACTTTGGTTTTGGTGTTCTTTGTAGTTTATATCTTCTTGCAAGACTTCCGTTCTACATTGATACCGATGATTGCCGTACCGGTGGCATTGGTAGGTACTTTCTTCTTCCTATGGATGTTTGGTTTCTCTATCAACCTGCTTACCCTTTCTGCCCTCTTGCTGGCGATTGCCATTGTGGTAGACGATGCCATTGTGGTAGTCGAAGCCGTCCATGCAAAGCTCGATTTGGGCTATAAGAGTTCGCTAACAGCAGCTATCGATGCGATGAACGAAATTTCTGGAGCCATTATTTCCATTACATTGGTAATGGCAGCTGTGTTCGTTCCTGTATCTTTCATGAGCGGAACATCGGGTACGTTCTATCGTGAGTTCGGTGTTACGATGGCTGTATCTATTATTATATCGGCATTGAACGCTTTAACACTTTCTCCGGCTTTGTGTGCTATCTTCTTGAAACCTCACAATGAGGAAGAAAACAAGAAGTTGAGCCGTATCGACCGCTTCCATCTTGCATTCAATACACAATACGAAAAGATTAATGCGAAGTATAAAAAATCGGTCGAAAAGATTATCAACAATCGCATTGTAACGGGCACTGCCGTTGTTTTGGGTATCTTGGCATTGGTTATTACGATGGCAACCACAAAGACAGGACTTATCCCTGACGAAGATACGGGCGTACTTTTCGCTACCGTTTCTTTGGAACCGGGTATGTCGCAAGCAGAAACACAGAAGGTAACCAAACAAATAGACAAGATGTTGGAGACCAATCCATACGTTGAACGTCGTGTCCAGCTTATCGGTTACAACTTTATTGCAGGTCAAGGTTCAGACCAAGCGACTTTCATTGTCAAGCTAAAACCATTTGAAGAAAGAAAGTATGGTTTGTTCGACCGCATTAAATCTGTATTCAACGGTGCCGGTATTGCAGGTTTATTCATCGACCCAACATCGTCTAACATGATATTGGGTATGATTTACAAGCAAACGGCAAGCATCAAGGGAGCACGCGTATTGGCATTCGGACCGCCTATGGTTCCCGGCTTTGCCATGTCGAACGGTCTTACCATCTCAATGGAAGACCGCACCGGTGGCGACCTAAATAAGTTCTTCAGCATTACTCAAGACTACTTGAAAGCACTGAACGAACGCCCTGAAATCAGCAATGCAATGACTTCGTACAACCCCAACTACCCTCAATATATGGTAGATGTGGACGTGGCAAAGGCTAAACAAGCCGGAACTTCGCCTGCCGCTATCCTCTCTGTATTGCAAGGCTACTATGGCGGTATGTATGCGTCGAACTTCAATGCTTACGGCAAACTATACCGTGTAATGATTCAAGGAACAGTGGAAAGCCGTATCAACGAAAGCGGACTGAACAATATATATGTCAGAACCAAGGGAGGCATGGCACCGGTGGGCGAGTTCTGCACACTGAAACGTGTGTACGGTCCTTCAAACATTGCCCGTTTCAACCTGTTTACAGCCATTACCGTGAATGCGCAAGCTGCTGATGGCTATTCATCCGGCGATGCTATTAAAGCCGTAGAAGAGGTTGCTGCAGAGAAACTTCCCGCAGGATATACTTACGAATTCTCAGGTTTGACACGTTCAGAGCAAGAAGCTTCCAACTCAACAGCCATTATCTTCGCTCTATGTCTTGTCTTTGTGTACCTTATTCTCAGTGCGCAATACGAAAGTTATATCCTTCCGTTGGCGGTTATTCTGTCTATCCCATTCGGTTTGGCAGGTGCTTTCCTCTTCACAATGCTATTCGGGCACAACAACGACATCTATATGCAGATTTCGCTTATCATGTTGATTGGTCTGTTGGCTAAGAACGCTATCTTGATTGTAGAGTTTGCATTGGAACGCCGCCGTACAGGTATGGCCATCAAGTATGCCGCCATTCTTGGTGCCGGTGCTCGTTTGCGCCCTATCCTCATGACCTCTCTTGCAATGGTTATTGGCTTGCTGCCATTGATGTTTGCAAGTGGTGTGGGCAGAAATGGTAACCAAACATTGGGTGCTGCCGCCGTAGGTGGTATGCTTATAGGTACACTCTGTCAGGTGTTCATTGTTCCTTCGCTTTTCGTTATCTTTGAATACTTACAAGAAAAAGTTAAGCCGATGTCGTTCGAAGACGAAGAAAACAGACAAGTGGCAAAGGAATTGAAACAATTTCTTGGTGGTCCTGCAGAGAGCTACAAGATAGAAGAGTAAAGATTACTAACGAAGTAAGAAAGTTATGAAAATAAGAAATATCATCATTTTAGGACTTGCAACACTGTCTCTGACGGGTTGCAAGAGCCTATATGGAACATACAAACGTCCTGAAGTGAAAGCCGACGGCCTTGTGCGCGACCCGCTAAATGCTGAAGCAACATTGGAAGGAGCAAACGACTTCGGACAACTTCCATGGCGCAACGTGTTCACCGACCCTGACTTGCAAGCCATTATTGAGAAGACATTGACTAACAACCCCGACCTTCTCAATGCTGCGCTCAACATCGACATAGCCGAACAGCAGCTCCGTGCTGCCAAGTTGGCATTCCTCCCATCGTTGGCTTTTGCACCGCAAGGAACGATTACACACTTCGGTTCGCACGTCGAAGCCACCAAGTCGTATGTACTGCCGATAGCTTCCAGCTGGGAAATAGACCTCTTCGGCAAACTCCGCAATGCGAAGAAAGCGGCTCAGATGTCAATGATTCAACTGCAAGACTATAAGGTGGCAGTGCAAACAAGACTTATTTGCAACGTTGCAAACATGTATTACACTTTGTTGATGCTTGACCGTCAGAACCAAATTGTAACCGATATGGCTGCTTTGACAAAGAGCACGTGGGATATGATGCAACTTCAAATGGACTATGGCAGAGCGCGTGCAACAAGCGTGCAGAGTGCACAATCAGCTTATTACAGTGTCCAAACCCGTGCTACCGACATAAAAAGACAAATCCGTGAGACTGAAAACTCGTTGAGTTTGCTTATGGGCGAGCCGGTACATAGCATTGCCCGAGGCATGTTAGACAACCAAAACCTGCCTTCAAACTTTTCCGGCGGCATAGGTGTCGAAATTCTAAGCAACCGTGCCGACGTGCATGCAAACGAAATGGCGTTGGCTCAATGCTTCTATAACGTTCAGGAAGCGCGCAGCCGTTTCTATCCTTCTTTAAGCATTACAGCTTCGGGCGGTTGGAGCAACGGCAACGGATTGGTAAACCCTGCAAAGCTGCTTTTCAATGCTGTGGGCAGCCTCACACAGCCTATTTTCATGCAAGGAAAGCTGAAAGCAGGACTGCGTGTAGCTGAAGACCAGTATAAAATAGCATACAACAGATGGCAAAACAGTATTCTAACTGCCGGATCGGAAGTAAGCAACGCATTGGTAGCATACAACGCTGCCGAGGAGAAAAACGCTCTTTATACCCAACAAATAGAAGTATTGAAAAAGAACGTAGAGCAGACACAGATGTTGTATAGCCAAAGTTCAAGTTCTTATCTTGAAGTTATTACGGCACAGCAGAACTTGCTGAATGCTGAAATTTCTCAAGTTCAAGACCAGTTTTCTAAGCTGCAAGCCATCGTAAACCTTTACTATGCGCTTGGTGGTGGGTCAAAATAAGTTTTCTTAAAACAGATTTATAAGTATGAGTAGTGAGATTAGTCCAAAAGCCGAGGTTTCTCCGAAAGCGAAGATAGGCGACGGCTGTAAAATATTTCCATTCGTTTACATCGAAGACGATGTAGAAATTGGCGACAACTGTATCGTGTTTCCATTCGTCAGCATTCTGAATGGTAGCCGAATAGGTAATGGAAACAAAATACATCAATGCACCGTTATCGGCGCATTGCCCCAAGATTTTAACTTCGTTGGCGAAAAAAGCGAGTGTGTCATCGGCGAGAACAACGTTATCAGAGAGAACGTTGTAATCAACCGTGCTACCCATCGTGGTTGTCAAACCGTCATCGGGTCGAACAACTTCCTTATGGAAGGCGTACACATCAGCCACGACACGAAGGTGGGCGACCGCTGTATATTCAGCTACGGTGCGAAGATAGCAGGCGATTGCGAAATAGCCGACCACGCCATCTTCTCGTCCGGCGTTATTCAAAAGGCAAAAACACGTGTCGGAACGGCTGCCGTAGTGCAAGCCGGCACAACATTTGGGCGCGACATACCACCTTATATTATTGCAGGTGGCAGTCCGATTGAATACGGAGGTGTAAATACCACTATCTGCAAAGAATTAGGAATAGACGACAAAATTATAAAACACATAGCAAACGCCTATCGTCTTGTATTCCACGGACAAACCTCTGTGTTCGATGCTTGCATACAAGTGGACGAGCAAGTGCCCGACTCGCCTGAAATTCGTAATATTGTTGAATTTATCCGTAACACCAACGAGGGTATCATCTGCAAAATATAACATTACAAAAACATTATATATCTAATCCTGACAAACAGCTTGCAACAAGCGTTTGTTGGGATTTTTTGTTTCATACATAAGCAAGAGAAACCATTAAAAAAACAATTCGGTAAAACTGTATTCGAAGAACGATTTCCCTTTTTTACTGCCCGATGTAAATGCCCAAACCGCATTGATTTTGTAAAGATAATTCTGTTAAAAAGTGATATAATCGCTTTGGCGTTGCGAAAGCGGCTGTTTTGCGATGCAAAACCTACGCTTTTACCGTGCAAAACCTACGGTTTTGGAACGCAAAACAATAGGTTTTGCAAAACATTGATAACGAGACAGTTAGACGACAGCTATGTTTGCGAAAAATATTTACAGATTTATCCCCCTATTTTCGTCTGTGAAATAGATTATCCACACTAACTTTTTATGGTTCTGCAATGCTGTTTATACTAAGAGTACAGAGTCTTTGTATTGGGGCAAAACAACAAAAGGCATTAAGCGTTACCACTTAATGCCTTTGTTTGTGTTGTCAGTTTGACCGATTAAAGTAAAGTCTTGAACTTCTCTTCGAGCTTGTCTTTTGATGCAGCACCAACAAACTTGTCTACCAACTCACCATTCTTGAAGAAGAGGATTGTAGGAATGTTGCGCACACCATAGTCGATAGCGATGTCGTCGTTATCTTCAATGTTGCATTTACCAACAACTATCTTGCCATCGTAATCGTTTGCCAATTCTGAAATGATTGGGCCAATCATCTTGCAAGGGCCACACCAAGTTGCCCACAAGTCTACTACCAATGGCAATTCGCCATTCTTATAACTCTCAAAGTTTGCGGTTGTAATTTCTACTTCCATGTTTTTTAGATTTTTTTGTTAAACAATTATTCTGTACTATTTATGTTCTTCCAAACACTGTGCCAACTTTTCGGATATGTCAGTTTATCTTATAACCCATATTTTCTTCGTTGGCAATAAAGTCAAGCAACGCACGGTCTACATTCACACCCTTATTGCGACAATGAAGGGTTACCGACGACCGGTCGGCAGTATGCAGTTCTATGTAAAGCTGTGTGCTTCCCTCGTTTTGTTCTACGAGCGTAACAAGGTCGGAAACCGTTTGGTCGTTCACAGACGAGGCATCTACCGAAATCGTAAAACGTTCTAACCTGTGTGCTTTCACATCATAAAGTTGTTCCACATTCTGCACTTTCAGTTCGTAAAGATTGCTGTTACGATAGCGAGGCTGACATTTTGCCGTTACAAAAATTGTATAGTTTTCCTTCATCAGTCCGTTCCATCGTGCCCAGTCGTCGCCAAACAACGCTAATTCGCCCGAGCCTTCAAAGTCTTCTATCGTAACAAAACCGAAAGGTTTACCCGTTTTTTGCGAGAAACGCTCGTTCACTGCGGTAATTATTCCACCGAAAGTTATCTCTTCGCGCTTCGACAATTGTTCCATATCAGCACCACGTCCGATTTCTTCGGTGTGTGTGTTGCATAGATTATTCAATATTACGCTGTACTCGTCTAAGGGGTGTGCAGAAAGATAAATCCCCACCAATTCACGCTCTTTGTTCAGTTTTTCAATGCTTGGCCAGCGGTCGGTTTTAGGCACAACGGGCTGTGCTATCTCGACAGCATCGTCGCCACCGAAGAGCGAATTTTGCATCTGCGCCTTCTCTTGCTGGAACAACTGTGCATAGCGAACCAAAGAATCGAGGAACGTTACCCCTTTTGAATTAACACCGAAATACTCTTCTCGTTGTAATCCGAAGCTATCAAAACCACCGCTATAAGCCAAACTTTCGAAGGCTTTGCGGTTCACATTGTTAAGGTCGATACGTTCGGCGAAGTCGAAAATGCTCTTATAAGCACCATTCTTCTCACGCTCGTTCACAATTGCCGTAGCAGCACCGGTTCCCATTCCTTTAATGGCAGAAAGTCCGAAACGAATTTCACCTTTCTTATTCACACCAAAACCCATCTGACTTTCGTTTACATCAGGACCCAAGGTCGATATTTTGAGTGCCTTGCACTCTTCCATCAGCTTCGTAATTTCGGTAATCTGGCTGAAACGGCGTGTCATCAAGGCAGCCATAAATTCGGCCGGGTAGTGTGCTTTCAAGTAAGCAGTTTGGTAAGCTACCCAAGAATAGCAAGTGGCATGCGACTTATTGAAGGCATAACTGGCAAATTTTTCCCAGTCGCCCCATATCTTTTCCAACACTTCGGGGTCGTGTCCGTTTGCCTTTCCTTGCGCAAGAAACTTAGGTTTCATTTGGTCTACAATGGCTTTCTTCTTCTTACCCATTGCCTTACGCAAAGCATCGCTCTCGCCACGAGTAAAGTTTGCAAGCTGACGACTTAACAACATCACTTGCTCTTGATAGACCGTAATGCCATACGTGTCCTTCAAATATTTCTCCATACAAGGAATATCGTACTTCACCAACGCTGGGTTGTTCTTGCGTTTAATGAAGTCCGGGATATAATCCATTGGTCCCGGACGATAAAGGGCATTCATCGCAATAAGGTCTTCAAACACGGTTGGGTGCAATTCGCGCAGATATTTCTGCATACCCGCCGATTCAAACTGGAATGTTCCTACGGTTTGCCCCCTTTGATAAAGCTGATAAGTGAGTTCGTCGTCGATTGGTATGTTGTCGATGTCTATTATATCGCCGGTGGTTTGCTTGATTACTTTGCAGGCTTCCTTTATCTCGGACAGTGTTTTCAGTCCGAGGAAGTCCATCTTTATCAGTCCTGTTGTTTCAATAACGTGCCCATCATATTGGGTAACAGGCACTTTTTGGTCGGGGAAATCAGGGTCGGTTGCAGTAGATATTGGCACCCATTCGCTGATAGGATTACGGCAAATAATGAATCCGCAAGCGTGAATACCTGTTCCACGCACCGTTCCTTCCAACATCTTTGCATACTTAATCGTGTTGCGTTCTCGTGCATCTTCGCTCACTTCAGCCTCCTGCAACAGTGGTGTACAGGCGATGGCGTTCTTTAAATTCATCTTCATACCATCGGGCAGACGCTCGGGAATGGCTTTACAAAGACGGTTTGAAATCTCCAACGGCAAGCCTTCCACACGCGCAACATCTTTAAGCGAGTTCTTGGTTGCCATAGTAGAATAGGTAATGATGTGAGCACAGTTCTCCTCGCCATACTTGTCCATTACCCATTGCAGCACCCTTCCGCGTCCGTCATCGTCGAAGTCTGTATCAATATCGGGAAGATTGACACGGTCGGGATTTAGGAAACGTTCAAACAGCAAGTCATATTTCAAGGGGTCTATGCGCGTTATTCCCAAGCAATAAGCCACCACGGAACCTGCTGCCGACCCACGTCCGGGACCCACCATTACGTTAAGCTCGGTTCGAGCAGCATTAATAAAGTCTTGCACGATAAGAAAGTAGCCGGGGAAACCCATTGTTTTCATAACGTGCAACTCAAACGTTATCGCCTTCTGAACATCTTCGGGAATAGGGTCGCCATAGAGTTGCTTTGCACCATCGTGTGCCAACTTCGCCAAGTAGTCAGCCTCGAACTTAATGCGGTAAATCTTTTCGTATCCGCCTAAACGTTCAATTACTGCCTGTCCGTCCTCGGGAGAAAGCTGATTTTCGCCATTCTCGTCAGTAGTAAACTCGTCATAAAGTTGCTGTTCGCTGAACTTCTTTCGCCATTTTTCTTCTGTACCAAAACTCTCCGGAATGGGAAAGAAAGGCATAATAGGACCATTGTCTATGCTATACAACTCTACCTTATCAAGAATTTCCAATGTATTGCTTAACGCTTCCGGCAAATCAGCAAATACTTCGTTCATCTCTTCCCGCGTTTTGAACCACTCTTGCTTAGAGTAACGCATTCGTGTAGGAGAGTTTAAGTCTTCTTGAGTAGAAAGACAGAGTAGGTGGTCGTGTGCTTCTGCCGTCTCTTTGTCTTCAAAATGGCAGTCGTTGGTACACACATACTTAATCCCGTATTCCTTTGCAAACTGCAAAAGCACACGGTTTACCTTTTGTTGCAAAGGGAAAGCTTCACGATTGGCCAACAGCGTCGGGTCTTTCACTTCGTGTCGCTGCAGTTCAAGATAGAAATCATCGCCGAAAACCCGCTGATACCATTCCACTGCTTCACGAGCAGCAGCCATGTCTCCCTTCAATATATTGCGTGGAACTTCGCCTGCCAAGCAAGCTGTACACACGATTAAGCCTTCGTGATACTTTTCCAAATCGGCACGGTCGGTACGCGGACGATAATAATAACCATCTACCCACGCATGTGATACCAATTTAATAAGGTTCTTGTAACCTTGGTAGTTCTTCGCCAATACAATAAGGTGGTAGCCGGAATTGTCGTGCATCTCTTTCACCTTGTCTTCTTTGCGTCGCCGAGCTACATACATCTCGCAACCGAAAATAGGTTTAAAAGGCTCTTCACCGTTCTTTTTACGTACTTTATTTATATTGGCACAATAATCAGAAAACTCTTTTATTCCGAACATTACACCGTGGTCGGTAATAGCCATACCTTTCATTCCATTGTTCACAGCCTTATCAACAAGATACGAAATCTTCGACTGACCGTCAAGGATTGAATAATGTGTATGTACGTGTAAATGTACGAAATCTTCCATTTTATATGAGTGCTGTTTTTGAGTTTCAAAGATACAACTTATCGACGACATAGCCAAAGAATAAGAATAAAAATTTGTGAGACTAATAAAAAATAATTATCTTTGCATTCATTTAAAACCGTACTCTCACAGAATGGGAAAGATTAAGAGGAAACTCAAGAAGATAAGACTACATCACGAAGGCACAGACCAGCTTCTGTATGGAGGCATTGCAATAGGGCTGATAGCTCTGTTGCTGTGGTTCGGCATAGAAAATAAAATACCTTTTTGGATATTTATTGCAACTTTTGGAACCATCTATAGCATTGTTCTGAACTTCTATCGCTGTCCAATTCGCTATTTTGGCGGAGAAGATACCGACAAGATAGTCGTCGCTCCGGCTGACGGACACATCGTTGTGATAGAGGAAGTGGAAGAAAACAAGTATTTCCACGAACGCCGTATTATGGTTTCTATCTTTATGAGTCTTTGGAACGTGCATGCCAACTGGTTTCCTGTAGACGGAACTGTAAAGTTCGTGAAACATTTTAATGGCAACTACCACAAAGCATGGCTGCCAAAAGCAAGCGAAGAAAACGAGCATGCGGACATCATCATCACAACTCCTGACGGTAAAGACATTCTCTGCCGACAGATTGCCGGCGCAGTTGCACGCCGCATTGTTACCTATGCAAAAGAAGGAGAAGAATGTTTCATCGACGAACACATGGGCTTTATTAAATTAGGTAGCCGCGTAGACGTATTCTTGCCTATAGATTCTGAAATCTGTGTAAAGATGGGACAATCTACCACAGGCGACCAAACAGTAATCGCAAAACTTAGTTAAGCCTATAAAGAAAGGTGGAAAATGGCAATTAAGAAACACATACCCAACACAATAACTTGCTGCAACCTCGTTTCCGGCTGCGTGGCTATTGCATACGCTTTCAGCGGTAATATTGAACTATCGTTTACTTGGATTATCATTGGAGCTGTGTTCGACTTCTTCGATGGTATGTCTGCACGACTGTTAAACGTCAGTTCTCCGATTGGGAAAGAACTCGACTCGCTTGCCGATGTCATTACTTTTGGTGTGGCACCATCAACTATTTTGTTCAGCGAACTGAGCGTTATGAGCTATCCATCTATACTTGAGCCGCTACGCCCCATACTTCCTTTCACGGCATACATCATAGCAGCATTCTCTGCCCTACGGTTAGCGAAATTCAATCTCGACGAACGGCAAGCACTCGGATTTATCGGGCTGCCAACGCCGGCTAATGCTCTCTTTTGGGGTTCGCTCATCATTGGTGCAGGAAAGTGGTTAGAAGCTACTCCGTTTATGGTTTTCTTCCTTTTAGGCGGCATTCTTATCAGCTCTTGGCTGATGGTTTCAGAAATACCAATGTTTGCACTTAAATTCAAGGAATGGGGTTGGAAAGGCAACCAAGTAAAATACATTTTCCTGCTCACTTGTATTCCTTTACTGGTAATATTCGGTATTGCGGCATTGGCAATCATCATTGCATGGTATGTCATAATATCGTATATCATAAAAAAATAAAGGTATTTTTCCCTTATTCTATGTTGATTTTATAAATAAAAGGCTATGATTTTATTAAAGTTTATATTCTTTATATTCATTGCAGTTTTCGTTATGTTGCTGTTCATTGCCTATAAATTTTACAAGGTAATAACACGCACGCGACGCAGATTTCGCCCCGAAGACAGAGAAAAAGGGGTGAATGTAAACGGCAATACCATAGTAGACCATCGTCCGGACTACAAACGCAACAAGCAAGTTATAGGCGACGACGAAGGCGAATATGTTGATTTTGTTGATAGCGACACTACTTCTGAAAATAAAAAGCTCTGACAATAACATTTTATCGTTCTATAAAAAGACACTGACAAGATAGGTTTCCATAAAATCTTGTCAATTCCATACAAAACCGCCCAATAAGTTTCTATCAACTTATTGGGCGGTTTTGTATATTATCAGTAATTCTACCATTTTGTTGAAATAACATGGGTTCGGCATAAGAAAGCAGATTAAGCAAGTAATCTCACAGGTGTTTTTAAGCAAGCTCGCTAATGAAATATTGAGCGTTTTTCGGCTTAACTTTGTAAAGATAATTCTGTTAAAAAAGTGATATAATCGCTTTGGCGTTGCGAAACCGTAGGTTTTGCGTTGTAAAACCTACGCTTTTACCGTGCAAAACCTACGGTTTTGGAATGCAAAACAATAGGTTTTGTAATGCGCTGATGCAAAGATAGTTACACAACAGCTACTCTTGCGAAAAATATTTACACATTTATCGCCTTATTTTCGTTCTTTTCTCGTTTCTCAAAAAGTGCGTTTTCTCGCCATGGCAATGCTTAAATAAATTTGGCATTGCGCATTTGGCAGCTTGCAAACGTTCTTTTCTCGTTCCTCGAAAAGTGCGTTTTCTCGCCATGGCAATGCTTAAATAAATTTAGCATTGCTCATTTGGCTAAACGAAAACGTTCATGAATAACACGAATTCGGTGTAAGAATTTAAGGACGAAGTTACTTCCACTTCTTATTGATTATAAGCATATTAAATCATTATCAACACTTTCTTTAAATCTCTTAATTAATAATATACTGGCACAATTCTTATATCGAACTCACATTGAAATACGACAAAACGACAAATTTATCGCCTTAATAGTTCCTTATAAAAGAAGAAATATCATGCAAATAAATTTATTTGCAACAATATTTTCCGTTTTGATGATATTTTATTACTTTTGCAAAACACCACCTAACAATACTATTTACTAACATTTAAAATTATGAAGAAAATTGTAGAAAAAACTTTGTTGCTGCAATTCTTGCTCTTTTTAGCAGGAATATTGCAGCCGGTACAAGCACAAGAAATTGTTTTGAAAACACAATTAGAGACAAATTCTGCCAAATCTATTTTGTTTAAACTCAAAATCAATGCACCTAAAGGAGCTACATACTATATTGATTATGGAGACGGAACAGAAAAAACAACCAAAAAGGGTAGCGGATACAACGAATATACAGACCACCATTTGCCGATATGGCAAAAGTTAAAGTACACGAAGTGAAAGTATGGGGAGCCGATTTCACGGAGTTTATGGTCATCAGCAACCAGCAAGTAACCGAAATAAACTTAACAGACTGCACCGAACTGACAAGTTTCTCATGTGCAAATAGTTTGCTAAAGAAACTCGACCTATCGAAATGCACAAAGCTAAAGAAAGTAATTTGTAATGCAAACGAAATAGACAAACTACTTATTCCTGACAACGTTACATGGTTAGACTTTAAACTAAACAGACTCGCACTTGCCGATTTCCCAAAGAAAAACGGCATGTACAATTATGGACCTATGCGCCCTGCTTATTTAGCAAACGACAAAATAAAAGAACTAACAGTAGATTTGACCGACTTTTTGAAATACAACGAAACTACTTCTACATTTAAATGGTATCGTTATAATGGCAAAGGCAACAATGCCGACCCGGCAATGCTAATCGACCCGCAAACCTATAAAGAAGAAAACGGCGTATTCACTTTTAATCAAGCCGTTGAAGGAAAGGTGTATTGTGTTGTTGCCAACACTGCATTGCCACGTTTGAACAACATCAACGACCATTATGGCATTATGCTATAGAACTGAATGGCAAGTCGAAAGAATTGGAACAGGTACATGCAGCCTTCATTACCGATAAGTTTACAACCGATGGTTTACCTTTCGAACTTACGCTATCAAGCCTGAAAGACAACAGTCCATGCAACATAAACTGGGGCGATGGTGTAATAGAGGAAATAGTTTTAAACAAGGAAGCAAAGGTTGTTAAGCACAACTTCATCGATGCAAAGGTAGACAAACAACATTTGGTACAAATAGAATGTGCCGATATTGACTTGATGAAACTTCCTGAAGTATGCGGACTTATTCGTTTTGAAGCCGGCAACGTTGATAGTCCTGTAAAACGTTTGTTGCTCGACAACAACCGCATTGCAACGCTCGACCTTACTTATTTTAAAGAATGCGAAGAAATTTCTGCTAATGGTTGCTATGCCGACGAAATAAAACTACCCGCAACTGCAACCTTGAAGAAGCTGTCTTTGAATGGAAACAATATCACACAAATTATGCTTAGTGCTTACAAAAATATGGAAGAACTGAGTTTGGAACGAAACAAACTCACAGAAATAGACTTCAGCCGGCTCAACAAGCTCACAAAAGTGAATATCGAGCACAACAAAATCAGCAATTTAAAACTGAATGCCGATTATGCCAAACTCGCTGAAATGAAGTGTGGCTATAATGCCATTCCAATGTATATGCTGCCCGAAAAGAAGAATATGAACGTATATACGTATGCGCCACAAGAATCGTACGATATACCAACGGAGCTGATTAACGAGTACACGGTAGACCTTTCAAAGTTCAACAACTTAAAAGGTGTAACGGGCAAACCACAGCCTACGACATATATGTGGCTCACAGCCGACAACTCATCGACACCTATTATCAAAGCATTACATTACGACGAGAAAGACGGCATATTTACTTTCAAACTCCCTGCAACAACAAAAATGTATTGCAGCATGCAGACTGAAGCTTTCCCGGACTTAGCTTCAGACACCCAAAGCTACCGCACAAAACCTATTACAATGAAGGGTGTAACCAATAAGGTAAGCAATATAGAAAGTAACGAAAGGCAAATAGAAATCTATCAGTTCGCCAATGCCGTAACAGTTTCTTCAAAAAGCGATGTAACCGTACATATTTATAATGTTCAAGGCAAACAAATAGAAAGTCGCAAAATAAAAGCCAACGGTTTTGTAACAATACAACTACCTGCCGGAATCTATATTGCAAAGGTGCAAGGCATGAAGACAACGAAGTTTGTTGTATCATAATCATTATAAAAACACAACACACATTCTTTGTGATGGTGTAGCGAAATAAGAAGTGAACCCCAAAAGTCAGACAAAAAACTTTTAGGGTTCACTTCGTATTATACATTCGAAAATAAGATTATAAAGGCGTAAATATTTTTTAGAAGCGTACCTATCGTTCAACTGTCTCGCTGTCAAGGCATTACAAAACCTATTGTTTGGCATTCCGAAAGCGTAGGTTTTACCGGGCAAAACAATAGGTTTTGGTGAGTAAAAGCGTAGGTTTTGAAATGCCAAAGCGCAGTTATCACCTTTTAACAGAATTATCTTTACAACACAACCTCTGCCTTAAGCAATAAAGAAAGAACCATTCCATGCTAAATTCAGATTAAGTAATACGGAAAGAAAGACCTGTTCAAAAGAAAAAAGTGTAGAGGTTTATAAGTTTAACCTCTACACTTTTATGTCGGGATGACTGGACTCGAACCAGCGACCACTGGTCCCCCAGACCAGCATTCTAAACCTACTGAACTACATCCCGTTCTGTTTGATGGTGCAAAATTAGTTACTTTTTAAGAGATTAGCAAACTTTTAGAGTTATTTTTCTACGTTCCCGACTTTTATTTGTATTTTTGTATAGTGAAAGAGAGCTTATAATACTCCATAAAAACAGCAGAAAAAAAATAACGGTTAGATAGAATGCAATACAAAATAACACCTCCATCGCATATCGAAGATACCATACAGCTTCCCGCATCGAAAAGCATTAGCAATCGCGCACTGATTATCCACGCACTCGCAGGCGGAAACATTATGCCCGAAAACCTTTCTACTTGCGACGACACAGCAGTTATAACACGCGCTTTTAAAGATAATCCGTACGTAATAGACATTATGGCGGCAGGCACGGCAATGCGCTTTATGACTGCCTATCTGTCTGTTACAGAAGGCGAACACGTGCTGACGGGAACTGAACGAATGAAGCAACGCCCCATAAAAATATTGGTCGATGCGTTGCGTTTCTTAGGGGCAGACATTCAATATATGGGCGAAGAGGGGTTTCCGCCACTGCTCATAAAGGGCAAGAAGCTAAAAGGAGGCAGCGTAGAAGTAGCCGGAGACGTTAGTTCGCAATATGTTTCGGCATTGCTGATGATAGGTCCGACATTAGAAAAAGGACTCGAACTGAAGTTGTTAGGCAATGTTATTTCGCGTCCCTACATCGACCTTACGCTGAATTTAATGCATGAATACGGTGCCGATGCAGAGTGGACAGATGTTGATACGATTACCATTCGCCCCAAACGCTACGAAGAACGCAGCTACACGATAGAAAACGACTGGACGGCAGCCGGCTATTGGTATGCCATACTCACTTTGCTGGACGACCGCAAGTCGTGCATTCGCTTTCCGGGATTAAAAAACGGCTCGCGCCAAGGCGACTCTGCAGTAAAATATATATTCTCGTTATTGGGCGTAAAAACCAATTTTGCAGACAAGGAAATGGAGGAACTTACAGATGTAACCATTGTTCGTAAGCCTCGAATGTTGCCTCGATTGGAATACGATTTTAAAAATCAGCCCGACTTGGCACAAACCATGATAGCCCTCTGCCCTATTATGAACATTCCCTTTAAGTTTATGGGTCTAAGCAGTTTGAAGCTGAAAGAGACCGACCGCATAGAGGCTATGAAAACCGAAATGGCAAAATTGGCTATGTATTGCACGACTCGAACGATTCGGAAATTACATGGAATGGCGAACGTTGCGAAGTGGCAAACCCGATAGTAATAGACACTTACAAAGACCATCGTATGGCAATGGCTTTCGCCCCTTTAAGTATTAAGTTGGGAGAACTGACCATCAACAACCCTGAAGTGGTTTCAAAATCGTACCCACGCTTTTGGAACGACTTACGAAAAGCAGGGTTCTCCATAGAGGAGATAAAGTAAAAACGAAGTAAACTGTATATGGACATTATTATAATAGGTATCTTGGCAATTGTCGGAATGGGCGTGCTTGTAGGCGTTTCTACATGGATTAGCCGACGCAACAGCAACGAGCCCGACATCATTGTGCCTGCATCGGGCGATTGCGCTACTTGCAGCGGCATCGACGAAAGCTGCGAACAGACGTGCATGATGGAAGCTGCCACGAAAGAAGTGGAATATTACGACGACGAAGAACTCGACCGTTTTAAAGGAAAAGAGTCAAACGAATACACCGACGACGAAGCTGAAGAGTTCTCGGAAGTACTCAACACCATGCGCCCCGATGAGGCGAAAGGTTGGAACAGAAGCTTAATTCTTCGTGGAATCAATGTCCCCAACCAAATAAAAGACGAATTAATAGCGATGATTGAAGGCTGACAAACAAGAAAATACAATAAGTAATCGGCTTAAAAGACAATAAAAACAAACTTTCAGGAGTTTATTAATACGTGAAGTTTAGATACGCTAAATATATTTATATCGCATTCGTAGCAGTGCTTGCCATCGTTATAGCAAGCTGTTCTACAAAGAATAACACCTCGCAAACACGATGGTGGCACTCTTTCCATGCCAAATACAACACATATTATAATGGTGCACAGGCCTACATCGATGCATCATTGGAAAAAGAGAATGGCAATAAAGACAACTTCACGGAGATGATTCCGCTCTACACGGTAAGCAATAAGGCGAGCAAGGAATTAGGAAAAAGCAACTTTGAGCGTGCCATTGAAAAAGCAGAAAAAGCCATTGCGCGCCACAGCATAAAGAAAAAGCCGGAATGGAACAAGTCAAGGCGCAAGACGGAAAGAGACATTGAATGGCTATCGCGCAGAGAATACAACCCATTCCTTTGGAAAGCGTGGATGCTAATGGGGCGTTCGCAGTTTCATAAAGGGGCTTTTGAAGAGGCTGCCACTACTTTTGCGTATATGAGCAGGCTCTACCGAACACAGCCGGCCATTTATGGCAAGGCGCGGGCATGGCTTGCAAAGTCGTATATAGAGGCAGGGTGGCTTTACGATGCAGAAGATGTAATCCGCAATATGCAGCGCGATTCGATAGATTGGCGTGCGGTTCGCGAATGGGATTACACCTTTGCCGACTATTATATACACACGGGCGAACTCGAAAAAGCCGTTCCCTACTTGCGTAGAGTCATTAAACAGGAAATGCGACGTAAGCAAAAAGCACGCGAATGGTATCTTATGGGACAAATTCAGGCTGCTCTTGGCAATAAAGATGCAGCTTACAACGCATTTCAACACGTTATTCGTGCCAACCCACCCTACGAGTTGGAGTTTAATGCGCGCGTTGCAGCAACCGAAGTGATGGCAGCAGGACAAGCCAAACAAATGGTGAGCCGCCTGAAACGTATGGTTGCTTCCGACAAAAACAAGGAGTATCTCGACCAAGTATATTACGCAATGGGCAACATCTACCTTGCCAATAAAGATACAGCAAACGCTATTGCCGCCTATGAGCAAGGCAACAAGAAGTCCACACGTAGCGGAATAGAGAAAGGAGTATTGCTTTTGCGACTTGGCGACTTGTATTGGGCAAAGGAAAAGTTCAGCGATGCCCGCCGCTGCTACAACGAAGCCCTTGGTTTGTTGGACAAAGACCGCAAAGACTATGAACTGTTGTCGGAGCGTGCAAAGGTTCTTGACGAACTGACGCCGCACACCGAAGCGGTACATCTGCAAGATTCGCTGCAATATCTTGCGAAATGCCCGGAAGCAGAACGCTTTGCAGCTATCGATAGAGTAATAAACGAACTTAAAAAGAAAGAGAAAGAAGAACGAAACAGGTTGTCCGAGCAAGAAGCAGCTCAGCAAATGGCACAAAACGGAGGCATTGACGCCAACAACGAGAACGCTCTTAGACGCTCTACCGTTTCTAACAGACAAGGACAAGATGCCACATGGTACTTCTATAACCCCATGGTGGTGCAGCAAGGTAAAGCTACTTTCCAACAGTTATGGGGCAAACGTGAGAACATAGACAACTGGCAACGCATCAATCAGACTGTAGTTGGCAAAATAAACAATACGCTTGAACTTACCGATGCACAACGAGATTCCATCGCAAAGGAAGAAGCAAGGTTGGATTCGATAAGCAATAAAAAGGATTCGGCACAGAACGATCCGCATCAAGGGGCATACTATTTGGCGCAAATACCGTTTACGCCGGAGCAATTGGAAGCAAGCAACAAAATCCTTGAAGCCGGCTTGCACCATTCCGGTGTGATTTTCAAAGACCGTTTAGACAATCTTCGCTTAGCCGAAAAGGCTTTGCGCCGTGTCAGCGACAACTATCCTGACTACGAAGAGATGGACGATGTGTACTACCATCTCTACTTATTGTATATGCGTAAAAGCCAATCTGCCACCGCAAACAGTTACATAGACAAACTAAAAGCGAAATTCCCGAAGAGCCAATGGACAGCAGTGCTCACCGATCCATACTTTAAAGAGAATGCAAAGTTTGGCGAACACATTGAAGATTCGCTCTATGCGTCTACCTACGAAGCGTTTAAGAACAATCGTTTTGGTGAAGTTACTGCCAACAAACGCATTTCCGACGAACGCTTCCCTATGGGAGCAAACCGCGATAAGTTTTTGTTTATCGGCGGATTAAGCAAACTTAACCAAGGCGATGTTAATGGTTGCTTAGACGAAATGAAAACTGTTGTAGAGAAATTTCCACAAAGTCGCATCAGCGAAATGGCAGGAATGATTGTCAATGGCGTAGAGGCCGGAAAGAAAATCCGCAACAGTAAATTCGACCTTGGCGATGTTTGGAACTATCGCACCAATGTCTTGAACGATAGCGACAGTATAAAACAAGTGAAATTCTCGCCCGACAGAGACATTGACTTCAAGTTCCTTTTGGTGTATAACCCCGACTCTTTATCGGAGAACAAGCTGTTGTTCGAGATGGCAAGATTTAATTTCACAAGTTTCTATGTACGCAATTTCGAGATAGAAATAGAAGACATTGAGGGTCTGCACCAAATGAAGCTGTCCGGATTTAGAAGTTTCGACGAGGCTTTCCAATATGCACGCCAGCTCTTTAATAATAAAAATATAATGGCACAGCTAAGCAAAGACACCAAAGCCATTATTATTAGCGATAAGAACTTGCAGCTAATTGGAACGGCATTCAGCTATAAAGACTACGAAGACTTCTATGCAAAGCACTTCGCACCATTGCAAGTAACGAAGCGTTACCTTCTCTCCGAACCTGCCGAAGTGGCAACACCACGTGAGAAAGAGCGCGATTTGCAAGAAGAAATAGAAAGCAGGAATCCGACAGAAACCGATCTCAATGCACGCAAACAAGCATTAGAGCCCGTAGATAATGGTATGACGATACCCCTTGAAGAGGAAAAAACGACCGAAAACAATGGTGTCGCTCCTATCGAAATGGTTGTTCCTATTGAAGAAACTGAAAAAAAGAAGGAACCAAAGAACGTCATTGACAATACGGAAATGGTAATTCCAACAGAAGAAACGGCAAAGAAAAAAGAGCAAAAGAACGCCATTGACAATACGGAAATGGTAATTCCAATAGAGGAAACTCCGACTCAGAAACAGCAACCAAAGCCTGTTGAACCTAAAAAAGAGGAGAAACCGGTCGATAAGGACAAGCAAAAGGTTGCACCAATAGACAATAATGTTATGGAAATTCCTTTGGATTCTGAAACCGCTTTGCCTAAAGATACAGTCGGTACTCCTACCAATAAACCGAAGACAACAAAGGCAAAGGACAGCAGTAATCCTTCGGAAAAGAAGAAACAACAGCCTGCCGAGAACACTCAAAAGGCTCAGAAACCTGCCGAAAAGAAAGAGCAGCCGAAGAAAAAGAACACAGATGGTCCTGTAATATACTTCGACGACGATGTTAAACCTGTGGAAAAGAAAAAGAAAGAACCACAGAAACAACAGCCGCTCGATTACGATTTCGACGATGAATACTACGATTTAGGTGGTTTTTAGTTGAAAGCTGAAATATCAGTCAAAAGGTGTTCAGGCAACATTTAAATAACGAAAGAAAGGATAAAAACAAGATATGAGCAACGGACTTTTATTATGGGTAGACGATGAAATAGAACTTCTCAAAGCCCACATCATATTTCTTGAGAAAAAAGGATACGAGGTTGTAACTGTCAGCAACGGTGCCGATGCAATAGAACAATGTCGCACACAAACGTTCGACCTTGTACTTCTTGATGAGCAAATGCCCGGTCTGTCAGGGCTTGAAACCCTGCAGCAAATGAAAGAAATACAGCCTGCCACGCCCATTGTTATGGTAACAAAAAGCGAGGAGGAAGATATTATGAACCAAGCCATCGGCGCAAAGATAGCCGACTACTTGATAAAACCTGTCAATCCCAGTCAGATATTGCTGACATTAAAAAAGAATATCCACCGCAGAGAGATTGTAACCGAAGTTGCACAAACGGGTTATCAGCAGGAGTATCAACAGCTGGCAATGCAAATAAGCGACTGCCGAGACTTCAACGATTGGGTAGAGGTCTACAAACGATTGGTGAAATGGGAATTAGAACTTAGCAGCGCAGACAGCAATATGACCGAAATGCTCACCATGCAGAAAGAAGATGCTAACAACGGTTTTGCCAAATACATTGCTAAAAACTATCTTGACTGGGTTGCACCAAACGATGGAAAGAGCAAGGAGAAAGCATCTCGCCCTCTTATGAGTCCCGATATTTTCAAAAGTCGTGTATTTCCGACAATAGATAAAGGTGAGAAAGTCTTTCTAATCGTAATGGATAATCTTCGCGTAGACCAATGGCGCATCTTGTCAGAGGAGCTCGCCGAACTGTTCGACATAGAGGAAGACTTTTATATGAGCATACTTCCAACGGCAACTCAATACGCCCGCAATGCGATATTCAGTGGCTAATGCCGCTTCAAATTGCCCAAATGTTTCCTGATTTATGGATA
The DNA here is from genome assembly GCF_000613945.1 of Prevotella falsenii DSM 22864 = JCM 15124. Taxonomy (GTDB): domain Bacteria; phylum Bacteroidota; class Bacteroidia; order Bacteroidales; family Bacteroidaceae; genus Prevotella; species Prevotella falsenii. Next base: position 14,848 of record NZ_BAJY01000019.1, on the reverse strand, counting down.
GACGAGGACGAAGAAGAAGGTAAAAACTTGAACGAAAAACCACTTATTCAGACGCAGATAGACCGCTATCGACGCCATGACAAGTTCTCTTATCATAAAATTTTCAACTCGAATGGTGCGGAAAAGTTTATGCAACAACTTAAAAATCTGCAACAAAACGACTTAAATGTGTTGGTTGTGAACTTCATTGACATGCTTTCTCACGCTCGCACGGAAATGAAAATGATTCGCGAACTGGCAAGCGACGAAAGCGCATATCGCTCTTTAACATTAAGTTGGTTCCGCCACAACGTCCTCTCCGATGTGTTCCGAGAGTTGGCAAAGTCTGATTTTAAAATCATTCTAACCACCGACCACGGTTCTATTCGTACCGTCAAACCCATAAAAATAATTGGCGACCGAAACACAAACACCAATCTCCGCTACAAATTGGGTAAGAACCTGAACTACAATTCAAAGGAAGTGTTCACCATTAAGACGCCACAACAGGCACAACTCCCGGCTCTGAACCTCAGCACAACCTATGTCTTTGCAACAGGTGATAGTTTCTTTGCTTATCCGAACAACTACAATTACTATGTGTCGTACTATAAAAACACCTTCCAGCACGGTGGAATTTCTATCGAAGAAATGATAATTCCAATTATAACGCTAACGCCCAAAAGCGTTAAACTTACACAGAACGCAAAAAGATAACGAACAATGGATATTAAAATAGAAAGCCTTGCAACCATTCACGAGGCTGCAAAGAAGTTTATAGAAAACATCGGCGACAACAAAGTTTTTGCCTTTTACGGTAAGATGGGAGCCGGGAAAACAACCTTTACCAAAGCCATTTGCGAAGTTTTAGGTGTGGAAGACGTGATTACTTCGCCTACTTTCGCCATTGTAAACGAATATACCGACGGCAAAGGCAAGCCTATTTATCATTTCGATTTCTATCGCATCAAGAAATTGGAAGAAGTCTACGACATGGGCTATGAAGACTATTTCTACAGCGGAAACCTTTGTTTATTGGAGTGGCCCGAACTGATTGAGGACATTTTACCCGAAAATGCGGTCAAAGTAAAAATAGAAGAACAAGCCGACGGAACGCGTTTGGTGTCGTTCTAATCTGACTTCAATAGGGCAACGAAACCTATATGCAAATTCAATATCATAAGTAGGAATAAAAAATATGACGTCATATTCAAGCAAATATGACGTCATATTTGTCCGAAAATGACGTCATATTTATTTGAACGCCTAAATATTGAATTGAGCAGACACTTTATTATGTGTTTCTCCTGCCCTATTTTTTCGTATAAACTGCAAGGCTGTGTTACGATTGAATAAACAGCCTTGCAGTTTTTTATTCCCTTAATTGTGCACCAAAGTACCTATGTCCTCACCGTCGATTACTTTCTTTAAGTTGCCGACAATATCCATATTGAACACATAGATAGGGAGATTGTTTTCCTTGCACATCGTTGTGGCAGTAAGGTCCATTACCTTCAACCCCTTGTTGTATATCTCATCGTAAGTAATTTCAGTAAACTTCGTTGCCGTAGAGTCTTTCTCCGGGTCTGCCGTATAAACACCGTCTACACGCGTACCCTTCAACATTACGTCAGCTTCTATTTCGATGCCACGCAGACTTGACCCCGTATCAGTAGTGAAATAAGGATTGCCCGTACCCGCCGAGAAGATGCAGACATAACCTGCTTCGAGTGCTTCAACAGCTTTCCACTTGCTGTAAAATTCGCCGATAGGTTCCATACGGATAGCCGTCATCACCTTCGACTTCACACCAAAAGCACCCAACGCCGAACTCAATGCAAGCGAATTAATCACCGTTGCACACATACCCATCTGGTCGCCCTTCACTCTGTCGAAACCTTTTTGGCTGCCTGTCAGTCCGCGGAAGATATTCCCACCACCAATAACAATGCCGATTTGCACGCCCATTTCGTGTATTTCCTTTATCTGGCGGGCATAATCTTCAAGGCGTTCCGCATCGATGCCATATCCTTGCTTGCCCATCAAGCTCTCGCCGGAAAGCTTTAAGAGAATTCTTTTAAATCTTGCCATACTTTATTTCTTTAAATTCGTAACTTCTTATCATGCCTTCGCGGTCGCGAAGAATCAAGTGTCCGTCGTCTTCAACTTCCACAATAGCACCTTCAAACACTCCGTCGGCATCTTCGTAAGGGTAAAATCCCTTTGCACGATACAGCGATTGGTGATACATTGCCGAGATTGTGCCATAATCAGCACTACGAATTAATTCGTAATTGCGTTCAAACGAGGCGATAATCTTTTGCAAAAGGTCTTCCCTATTCACCTCTTTGCCCAAAATCTGACAAAGCGAAACGGGATTAGGAGCATCGCTCTTAAATTCCGTTTGGTTCACATTCAGTCCCACGCCAAACACGCAGTCCTTTATTCTGCCGCCGCTCAACTTGGTTTCTATCAGCGTTCCGCTCAGCTTCTTATCGTTCCAATATATGTCGTTCGGCCATTTCAGCGTAATGCTACCTTCGCCCACATAGTCTGTCAATGCTTCCTTGAGCGACAACGCGCCATATTCCGACAACAGGAACTGACAGGAAACAGGCACCTCAACGGGGTGCAAAAGTACAGAAAACAATAGGTTCTTGCCGGCTTCACTCTCCCAACAGTTCGTTCCTTGCCCACGTCCTGCTGTCTGAAATTCAGCAACAGCCACGGTCATCTGCTCTCCTTCCGAAGGCGTATAAGTTTTCAGAAAGTCGTTGGTACTGCCGATGGTTTCCAATCGCACAACGTTAGTGGCAGACCTATTTTCCTTTCGGAAAGCTGCTCGTATCTTATGAATGATGTTCATCGAAGTAAATACATTGTTACTGTTCTACATTCTTCTATCGTACAAATGGGAGAAAGGCATCTTTAATATGGCGAATTTCGTATTTATCGGGTGTTCCAACTATCGTTATTATATCGAAACGCAAAACTCTGTCGATACAATGCCCTTTCACATAAGCATTTGCGGCAATGGAAACAGAACGGATTTTCTGTGTCGTTACAGCCTCATCGGCATTGGCAAAACGCTCGTTTCTACGTGTTTTCACCTCTACAAAAACATAAACATCGTTTTCTATTGCGACTATATCTAAATCGCGCTGACCGCATTTCCAGTCTCTTTCCACTATTCTGTAGCCTTCGCGCATAAGATATTCGCACGCCAGCTGTTCTCCCCATTTACCAGTTTCGTTGTGTAATGCCATATTATTCAGAATGATAGGTTGCCAAAGCAACAGACAGACTTCAAGTCTATCTTAACCATACTACAAAGATAGAGTTTTTTTTCTGAATTATAGAATTAATATTGTAATTTTGCGAAGATTATATAACAATGTATGAGCAGTGAAGAACAAATAAAGAAAGACGACTATTACATGGGGCGAGCCTTGGCATTGGCTGAAGAAGCGTTCAAAAAAGGCGAAGTTCCCGTTGGTGCCGTGATAGTATGCCGCGACAGAATTATCGCACGTGCACACAACCTTACGGAAGCACTGACCGATGTTACCGCCCATGCGGAAATGCAGGCAATAACAATGTCAGCCAACGAGTTAGGCGGAAAATACTTGCAGGACTGCACCCTTTATGTTACGGTAGAGCCGTGCATTATGTGTGCAGGCGCATTGGGTTGGTCGCAAATCAAGCGGATTGTCTACGGCTGCAGCGACGAGAAACGAGGCTTTTCCGCCTTTGCTCCACAGGCACTTCACAGCAAAACCATCGTAACAAAGGGTGTTCGAGAAGAAGAATGCAAAAGGCTAATGCAGCAGTTCTTCAAAGAACGAAGATAAATAGAATTCGACTTGGCAGGCATTCCGTAGAGATTAAATTTGGTAGGAAATCGCCTTCTTTTTGTAAAGATAATTCTGTTAAAAAGTGATATAATCGCTTTGGCGTTGCGAAACCGTAGGTTTTGCGTTGTAAAACCTACGCTTTTACCGTGCAAAACCTACGGTTTTGGAACGCAAAACAATAGGTTTTATAATGCACTGATAATGAAATAGTTAAACGAAAGCATCTGTTTGGAAAAATCTTTACGTTTTTATAGCTTTATTTCCGCTGTAAAACGGGAAATAAAATAGACTGAAAGACGCCCTAAAAACAAAGCGAGCACCTTGAAAACAAGATGCTCGCCTTTTGTTTGAATACCTTATTGCTTTATCTTACCTGTACTACAAGATACTTGCTTGTGCTCCAGAATGTTTGCGGATCGTTAATACGAAGAACGTATTGACCTGCTGCATCTTTCGTAAGCGAGTAGCTGCTGCTTGGGTGAGCAGTAAGAAGTTTTGCGCTCTTGCTATACAATTTAACCTCGCGTGTAGAACGAATGTCAATCTTTGTAAAGTAGTTCCTATTGAAACTGCCTTGCAATACCTTGCCATCTGCAAGAATGCGCTGCTCTCTAAGTTCCTTCTTTGTACCAAATACATACCAGCCGGTGTTCAGCTGCATGTCTTGTGTAGAAATGGTTTCGCTCTTTTGCTTAGACTCGGTTTGCAAGTTAGCCTTCTCGGTTTCGAGTGTTTGCTTTGCAGCAGTCAGGTTTTCCTTATCAGTCTTCAAATTAGTAACGTCCGTATTCAAACCTGTAATGGTCTGGTCGAGTTCCTTAATGTGAATGTTCTTTGATGCCAACTCTGCACGAAGCACCTTCAGCTCGTTGTCTTTCTGAGCAAGTTGGGCTGTCAGCTGAACGAGTGTCTTCTTCATTTCTTCACCCTTGAAACCTGTTTCTTGAAGTTGCTTTTGCAGTTTCTTTATCAACTCGCGGTTTTCTTGCATACGTTGAGCGATAAACTGGATGTTCTCTTTTATCTGTGTAGCTTTATCAGCTCTCTCACCTTCCTTTGCTAAAGTTACACGATTTTCAGCAGCGTTGATTTCAGCAAAGCCTTGCTGAATCTGATTCATTGTTGCCATCATGTCGTTTACCTCGTTATCACGAGCATTAATGATTGCACGCAAGGAATCGTTTTGGATTTCTGCCGGATTAATTGATTTGTTTTGGTTGCAAGAAGCAAGTGCCATGGCACCGCAAGCTGCATAAATTAATAGCTTTTTCATACTCTATTTTATTTTCATTCATAATTTTGAAGAATATTCTTCTTCGCTGATGCTTTTACTCTTTCGCTCTTTTGACTTGCCTGCCAACACGATAACGAACTCGCCTCGGGGCACCGTCTCCTTGAAATGGGCAAGCACTTCTGCCAATGTTCCGCGCACGCTCTCCTCGTGCAGCTTGGATATTTCGCGACAACAACTCACCAAACGGTCTTCGCCAAATACCTCTATGAACTGCTCCAATGTTTTTACGATGCGGTAAGGCGACTCGTAAAAGACCATTGTCCGACTTTCTTCGGCAAGGCTTTCTATTTGGGTTTTGCGTCCTTTCTTCTGTGGCAGGAAACCTTCGAAGCAGAAACGGTCGCAAGGAAAGCCACTCGACACCAAGGCAGGAATCATGGCTGTTGCCCCCGGAAGGGTCTGAACGGTAATGCCGGCTGCAATAGCTTCCCGCGCTAAGTAGAAACCGGGGTCGCTGATACCGGGTGTGCCGGCATCGGAAATAAGCGCAATGGTTTCGCCAGCCTTTAGTCGGTTCACGATTCCTGCTGCTGTTCCGTGTTCGTTATACTTGTGGTGCGACACCAAATGGTTCTTTATTTCGAAATGTTTCAGCAAAATACCCGACGTGCGAGTATCTTCGCAGAGTATCAGGTCTGCTTCTTTGAGAATTCGAACGGCACGAAATGTCATGTCTTCCATATTCCCCACAGGTGTCGGTACAAGATATAAAATACCCATAAGTATTGCAAATGTAAACGAAAAGTATTGAACACCAAAACAAATTAGGATTTTTTAGATGTCATTTTAAACCCTATTCACATAACATATCCATATTTTCCTATATTTAAACATTTTATTATTCTATACTCCATATTTATAATAAAGAAAGAATAGCAACAACATTCTTGTGAAATAGGAAATATCAGGCACAGAAAAAGACCGGCAAGTATTTGTTCTGAGAACTAAAACTTGCCGGTCTGATTGTGTTGATAAATAAATTTCAAGTCCGGTTATACAGCCCCACTATTGCGAGGCATAAACTTAAAAACTTTTATTTCTTATAGTTTTCCACTCCTTTATTCAAGAATTCGAGGTAGCCCGGAATGTCTTCTTTATAAACAAAGCTGCCGCTAAGTGGGTTTCCTTGGTTGTCTACCGTTACATAAAAAGGTTGTGCCAAGTAGCCAAACTTAGACTCTTGCAAGTAGCTCCACTTGTCGCCGATGGTGCGCAAGGTGCGTGTTGTACCATCAGAACGCTTTACCTTGATAGGTTCTTTCAACGGTGTTTTGTCGTCTACATAGAGCGAAATCAATACGTAGTCGTTGTTTAGCTTCTCTGCTACTTCGGCATTTGTCCATACTGCACCTTCCATCTTGCGACAGTTCACACAGCCAAAGCCTGTAAAGTCTAGCAATACCGGCTTTCCTGCCTGTGCAGCAGCACGCATTCCCTCTTCGTAATCCTTGAATTTGGGTTCTACTTCCTGATGATGCAGGTTGAAATCCTGTGTATAAATAGGTGGCGCAAATGCACTAACGGCTTTCAAAGGTGCCCCCCACAAGCCCGGTACCATATATATGGTGAAGGCTAAAGAAATCATACCGAGCATAATAGCCGGCACCGGCATTGCCATTTGGGTTGGGTCGTCGTGTGGAAATTTTAGTTTGCCAATGAGATACAAGCCCATTAGTCCGAAAATAACAATCCATATAGCGAGGAAAGTCTCTCTGTCAAGGATATGCCAGCCGTATGCAAGGTCGGCAACAGACAAGAACTTGAATGCAAATGCCAATTCTATGAAACCCAATACAACCTTAATCATATTCATCCATGAGCCTGATTTAGGTGCTTGCTTCAACCATGTAGGGAACAAAGCAAAGAGTGTGAAAGGCAATGCCAACGCTAAAGCAAAGCCAAACATACCGATGGTAGGTGCTACCCAGTCGCCGCTGGTGGCTGCCTGCACAAGAAGCAAACCTACAACAGGTGCCGTACATGAGAAAGACACCAAAGAAAGGGTGAAAGCCATCAAGAAAATAGAAAGCAAACCTGTTGTTGCAGCTGCCTTATTGTCGATTGCATTTCCCCATGATGAAGGCAAACGGAGTTCGAACCAACCGAAGAAGCTCAATGCAAACACTACCAACATAAGGAAGAAGAAGATGTTGAATGGTGCATTTGTTGCCAATTCGTTCAGTTTCTGTGGACCAAAGAGAGCCGTAATAACAGCTGCCAAACCCATATAAATTACGATGATAGAGATACCGTACGTTACTGCGTCGCGTATTCCTTTCTTTTTATCGTCCTTGGCACGCTTCAAGAAGAAGCTAACGGTCATTGGAATAATTGGCCAAACGCAAGGTGTAAGCAATGCAACAAAGCCGCCTACTACACCCATGATAAAGATGTACCACAAAGAATGGCTCTCGTTACCCTGCCCGGAACTGAAGGCTTCTAACTCTTTAATTACAGGACGCCAAAGGTCTGACGGACTTGCAGCATCTACTCCTGCAGCTTGTGCAGAGTCGCCTTGCAATGTTTCGCCGCTCTGTGCCGTCTTTGCAGTATCCATAGTTGCGCTCAAAACCACAGCTCCGTCAGCTTCTGCAGTTTCACCTTCTTTTGCATCGGGTGTTTCTGTAGCTGCAGGAGCATCAGCAGGACCATTACCGGTATAACTAAATTCTACAGAAGAAGGTGGCATACACATCTCGTCATTACATGCACCATACTCCAGATAACCGGAAATCTTATAGGTTTTACCCGTGATTTTATATTTCTGTACGAAGCTTACATTGTGTTCAAAGTAACGAAGTTTCATCTCGAATACCTTATCGAACACGTTTATCTCCTTACCACGCGGTGTAAGTTTTCCTACAGGTTGTGCACCTTCAGCCTTTTCGGTTGTAAGAGAAGCTGATGTAGGGCCTCCGGCAGGAAGCCCGGTAGAATAAACATGCCAACCAGCATCAATCTTAGCCGTGAAGATAACATCTACTTCTGTTGGCGATACTTTCTTTTGCTGTACGCTAAAACGTACAGGATTTTGCGCCATCACCGTTAAATTGAATAGCGCAAATAAGGCTAAAAGAATCTTAGATTTCATTGTTTTCTTTTTATTTAAATTATTGCTATATTTTTGTTCTTTCGTTTTCATGAGATGTAGCGTTTAAAGTAAAAATATTACTTGCGTGCAAAGATAATGTTATTTTTTTTAAAAACAAAACCATTACACTACATTTGTGGTTTGTTATTACGTTTTTTTTCAGTTTTATAAAACTCATAATAGAATTATTCGATACGGGTTAAAGCAGGTTTGCAGATACATTGTAATGAAAGTACAGAACCTTGCAGATGTTGAATATTAATAATAAAGGAACGGTAATAATTTGATAAAAACAGCTTACTTTATGAACAAAAAGAGCATTATAAAACTGTAAACATTATTCACATGCATAGCTATCGAATAACTTACTATATATCAATACATTACAAAACCTATTGTTTTGCATTCTAAAAGCGTAGGTTTTGCACGGTAAAAGCGTAGGTTTTGCAACGCAAAACAGCCGCTTTCGCAGTGCCAAATCGAAATTATCGTTTTTCTTCGGAATTATCTTAACAAAGTCGGAGAGGCTTTCCGGTATTTACCTTAAGCCACAAAAAGAAAATCGTACCCTAAGTAAAGTTCTACTGTTCATCGTCAGATTTCAGCTAAAACATATATTACAGATGTCTATATACGCAAAGACGATGCTGCTCTGAAGCATTCAAGGCTGCATCGTCTTTCCGTTTCATATCGTTTTCAATATTAATAATGTGATTGATTAATTGCGTGTCAGTTTCATTGAACAACTGCCTTGTGTACCGCGAAGCGTAACCACATAGGTTCCGGAAGGAACATCGGAGGTATCGATGTGGGCACTACCCGACTGCACGGCAACTTCCGAAATCTTACGCCCCATAAGGTCGTACAGTGTAGCCGTGTGGAAACCGGATGCTACGTTTGACACAACGATGCTGTTTCCAACGTTCTTCACAGTTGCCTTCTCGCTATATACATTCTCCACAGCATCAGGAACCGCTTCTACTATCTTGAAGTCTTTCCAAGTACGAGATGCAAGATAAGCCCGCTTGCTTCCTGTTGGTACGGTCAGCGTGCATGTCTCTTTCTTTACTTCTTCAAACACATCGTCTGTATAGGGGTTCTCTACCGGTGTTTCAGTCTTGACTATCAGATTGTTCAAACCACTGCAACCGCAGAACGCTCTGTAACCAAACTCATTGAAAACAGGCGAAAATTCCACCTTCTCAAGGTTCTTGCAATACCAAAAAGCAAAGTCGTTTATCTTCTTTGTGGCAGGATTCATCACGAAAGTCTTGCTTCCTTTTCCGTTCGGATAAATATAAAGTATGGTGTAATCCTTAGAATAAAGCGTGCCGTCTGCCACTGCATAGTTCTTATTGTCGGCATCTACTTCAAACGCCTGCAGCGCAGTGCAACCGAGAAACGGATTATCAACAACTTCCGCAGCAGACTTACCGAGCGATACACGCTTCAATCCGAGACACTCGGCAAAGGCAGCATAGTCGATTTTCTCTACCGTTTCAGGGAAATCGAGCGACTCTATACCGTGATTGTGGAAGAAGGCTTTCTCGCCTATCGTCTTTAATCCATTTCCCAACTTCAGTCCCGACATATCGTTGCAATTGAGGAATACTTCGTTCTCAATGGTTTCCAACGAGTTCGGGAGCTTCACATTGTGCAGCTTCTTACAGTTCTGAAACGCATACACGGCGATGTGTTTGAGTCCTTCTTTCATTTCTAACGTCTCCAAATTGTGGCAATCTTGGAAAGCGTTTTTGTCTATCTTTGTGATTGATGCAGGCAATTCCACCTTATTTAAAGCTTCGCAAAAGCCGAAAGAACCTTCGGGCAGCAACGTGATTCCTTCAGGGATTTGAATTTCTTCTAACCCGTTTGCACCGAAAAATGCTTCGATTGACAGTTCTTTAAGGCTCTTTGGAAGGGTCAGCTTCTTCATGTTAGGTGTCTGGTCGAATGTTCGTTTGTTTATTTTCGTTACACCATCGGGGATAACAACTTCCTTCAGCTGCTCGCAATAGGTGAATACATAGTTTCCCATTGTCTTAAGCTGAGATGGCAACTTAATGGTTTCCATTGCACTGCAAACACCGAATACCGTGTGCTGTATCTCGGTTACATCGTCCGGAATGATGACTTCTTTCATACTGACGCACCTGTAGAATGCGCCAATACCTAATTCTCGGATATATTTAGGAAGTACTACCGACTCTATGCTGCAACACTTGAAGAAGAGTTTCTCGGGCAGAAGGGTTGGCTTAGTGCCATCGACGAAGTACTTTCTATCCTTTCCCAAATCATCGGTAAGGATATAGTAGCTGTCCGATGTATCGCCGGTAGGAACGAAAGTAGCCTCGGAAAGGTCTAATCTTTTCAGTGTCTTGTGAATCAATGCGCCATATTCGTCAGAACCGCAGAACCTTCTCACCCAGCGCAGGTCGTAGCTGTTCAGTGGACCAACTATCTTCAGCGTGTCCACAACATCAAGCCACACATTCTCCGGAGCCTTGTCTTCGAGTTCGCCGGCTTTATCAACGTGGACTACAACTTTCTTTACTCTCTCACCATCTTCCCTTCGGGAACTGCCTTAACTGCTGCAGAGACGAAAGAAACTTGTGCAAAAGCGCACAGAAAGAGAAACAATGTCATCAACTTTTTCATAATCTACAATATCTATATTTACCAATCAAGTACATTAACACTTGGTGATGTTTACACGCTTTCGCTACTTTTGTATGCAAACCTTGCTGTTTCCGCCATCTACCGAAACGATATATACTCCTTTCCGTGGAGCTTTGACACGTAACGATGGTGCTGTAACGTGGTAGCGAGCCACTACTTGTCCGCCAAGAGTGGTAAGCAGAACCTCACGTGCATCGTCGGGAAGGTTGCCAATTACCCAACCGTTGTCGGTTACATTGACGTAGAAATGGTTTTCGGTACCGACTTTGGCAATTCCGTCCTCCTGACAACCCGTGCCATCACCAACGACAGAAACCAACCAACCCTTATCTGTTGCAATCTGTGTACGACTTACTTCTGCTGCTCCGGGGACATTATTGAACAGAAGAATGCCGTGCAGGTCGTTCTCATCGTCCTCCGGACGCTTCTTTCTGAGAGAGCGATACATATCGTTCAGGGCGCAAGCGTCCAGCTTTGTATTGTTCACAGAAACATAACGCAGGTTGTTGCAATTAGCGAAACTGACACCGCCGTTGATTGGATTTTCTGCAATGACGACGTCAAGCAGATTGGTACAGTTGCTGAAATCGAGTTGTTCGATTTTATTATTGCCACAATTGATAGCAGTAAGTTTTGTTTGTGCCGACAAATCAAGCGTGCTAATCCGGTTACCATCGCAAGTAAGGTTGGTCAGCAACGGCAGTTTTGCTGTTTCTATCTGCGAGAAACTGCAACTGCTACAATTGAGAGAGGTCAGCGAATGGGGAAATTCGGTCGTACTCAAGTTGGGATTTACCGAGCAGTCCAAGTTAGTAAGACCGGTGCAACCTGTCAGTTTCAGCGAGGAAAGGTCGTTGGAAAAGCAGGTCAAAATCTCTAACTTATCCAATCCACTCACATCAAGTGCCGACAGTTGGTTATTGTTGCAAACCAGCGACACAAGGTTTCGACAGTCCGATAAGTTCAGACTCGTTATGCTATTTCCCTCGCACGACAAATCCCGTAGTTGCTTCATGCCCGTCAAATCAAGCTGTGATAGCTCGTAGTTGTTGTCTATTCCCAACAGCTTCAAGTGCTTTGTCTGCGACAAATCTATCTTCTTCAGTCCCGCAGCAGGTACCATCAGCGTATCAATCTTGTTGTCTTGGGGCAATGTAAGTGTACGCAACGGCCGTCCCATTCCTACGGCAACATACTTCAACTCACCATTCGCGCTCAAGTCGTATTCGTCTACGAAGGTTTGTAAGGCATCAAGATGCTTTAGCTTAGGGCAATCCTTAAGGTTCAGTTTCTTCAGTTGCGCATTCGATGTACACATCAGCAGTTCCAACGTTGGGTGCGATGCGAGCGTCAGTTCCTGCAATCTGTTGTTTGTAAGAATAAGACTGTCTATCTTAGTATTGGCAGTTAGGTTGAGCTTTTCTAAAGGTGAGTCCTGCACATAGATAAGTCGCAGTTCGGGATTGGCTGATACGTCCAATGCCTTGACAAAGTTCTTGCGCGATATAAGATGCGTCAGTGCGGGCAGTTTTGTAACATCAAGGGTCGTCAGTTGGTTGTTGGAACACTCCAAAACTGCAATGTTTCCGTATATAGTCAGGTCTTGTCCTTCGGTATTGCCTTGTAGACGCGTGGCTGTTGTGTGGAGTTTGCCTTTGTAAGTCTTGCCATTGCCCCAATCAAGGGTGTACTCTCCTTCTTCCGCACCCATAATCAACAGTGCATATTTGCTATTGACTGCACCTGCAAAGTGCATTTTCACATAAGGTTCGGTAGGCTGATTATCTTGTGCCCACGCAACATTCAAAAAGCCTACAAGGAAGATTGTAAGCAACAATAGCATTTTCTTTATGTTCTTTTCCATACTGATAATTGTTTAAGTCGTTATCTATTTCAGTGTACTTTATTTGTGTTTATAAGACAAAAATAGAATTAATTATTCAGAAATGCAAGTTTTCCATCGCTTTATTAAAACGCGCCGTTGCAACATAAGACAAGTAAGAAGTATCTGATTATAAGACTGTTGCAATGCTTTTCAGGCTCGCTGAAAGAGCTATACAATATAAAAATGCAACAAAAAAAAAGTATGTGAATACTTAAAATCTGCCGATTTCTAAGAAAAAAAATGTACTTTTGTAGCACGACAAAACAAACTGAAATGAACAAACCTTTCCTTATTTTGCTATTGTTTACGGTCATATTATGCGGTTGTAGGCGTACTCCGTCCGAGACAAGCAACCGCCTATCTGAAATTGACTCGCTGATTCGACACAACCAACTCGACTCTGCCTTTAGAATAATAGATATGGTAGATGCCGGCAACTTGACGAGTAGTGCCGATTCTGCCGCTTTCTTTCTTCAGAAAACACAACTTCTTTACAAACTCTACAAGCCCATAGAGTCTACCGATATGATAGATTACAGCATCAAATACTACGAAAATCGGAAAGGCAATGTAGAGCAGTTGGCAGATGCTTACTTCTACAAAGGGGCAATTGTCTACGACCAAGGACAGGTGAAAGATGCCATTGTCTGTATGAAAAAAGCCGAATATACTGCCGAAAAACTCGCTTCTGACAATATAAAACTTAAAATCTACGAGAACCTTTTCATTATGAACGAGGAGGCAGGCGAGCGGCAACTTGCCCTCGGATATGCCAAGAAAGTACTTCGCCTTGCCACTGCGGCAAAGGATAAGATACAGCTTGCCCGCGCCTACAACAATATTGCAGTGGCTTACAACAAGCTGAACAAAGCCGACAGTGCCAACATTTATATAAAGAAAAGTATGGAAATGTTGCACTACATACCTCGAAAGGAACAAATATACATACTCAACAACATCGGAGCACAACTCATAGCTACCAACCGCAAAAGGCAAAGGCAACGCTGCTGAAAGCAATTAGCATTGCGCCGATGGGGGCTGCATACGACAATCTCGCCACAATCTACGTCGGGGAGGGCGACACAGCCAAGGCAAACGAGCTGTGGGACAAGGCATTGAAGACGAACGACATGCAAGTGAGAACCGATGTAATGAACTCAAGGTTCAACCATCAGTGTGCCACTGCCGACTATAAGGGAGCCACAAAGACGGCACGACAACTTATAAGAACGAAAGACAGCCTGTATATGAGCTGGAGAGAGAACGACATACGGAGCAACCAAATGGCTTTCGACAATATAAAGGCAAGGCAGGAATACGAGCGGAAGATAGAAACGGGTGTCTTTGCCATCATCTTACTGTCGCTCTCGTTCGTCGTAGTCTTCTTTTTCCTGCGATACAGAACCTATAAAGCCAAGAATGCACTTGCCATCGACCAACGGCGCATCAAGGATTTTGAATACCAAATAGTCGAATTTGAGAAGCAGGGACAAGAAAAAGAGAAAGAAATAGAATCGTTATACAGAAAAAAGGAGATACTGCTCGACAAGCACCGAAAGACACTCAGCGAGGGGCACAGACTCTATACCCACATTATGGAGGGGCAAACGACAGTGCTTTGGCGGAAAAAAGAATTCGAGAACTTCATAGAATACTATCGTTTGGTAGACATGAGTTTTGTAGACGCTATGGATTCGGAATACGATACCCTCTCTCCGAAATATAAATTCTTCCTCGTCGTGGAACATTTGGGCAAGACCGACAAAGACATTATGCGCATTATGGGACTGGCAGACGGCTCTATCCGTTCCATTCGTTCGAGGATTAACAAGCGCAGAACAACCTATTAAAAACACCACAAAAGTGTAAATATTTTTTCAAAGGGTATCTTTTATATAACCACCTTGTTATCAGTGCATTATAAAACCTATTGTTTTGCATTCCAAAAGCGGCTGTTTTGCATTGCAAGATAATTCTTAAAATACAACTTATTGAAAATAAAGAAGTTACCTTGTTGCTATAACTAAACAGGTAACGATTTGGAAACGAGCGAGCTACTTGGTTTC
>NZ_BAJY01000020.1 GCF_000613945.1 Prevotella falsenii DSM 22864 = JCM 15124 | reverse complement strand
CCATTGGACACGTTAATCCAACCGATTGGACACACTTGTCCAATTAATTGGACTAACGTGTCCAACCGACCGGACAAGTGTGTCCAATAAGTTGGACAAACGTGTCCAGTGTAGGCTATTCGGTTATTTGATAGCGGGCGGTCAAGTATATCGATGATAGACGTTCAACGTATAGCCTGCTACACGTTGAACATACAGAAAGATAGAAGAATATTTCTATTGCGAAAGAAGGCTTGTTTATAATAAAACAAACCTTATCGGGTGAGGCTGAGTTTCAGGCTGATACCGAAATCGTGGGTTGTTGTAGGGTAGCTGCTCGAAGAAAGTAACGGCGTATTGATTTGAATGTCGTAATAAATGCTTGCCGTGATAAGGCGACTCAACGTATAATCGCCAACGAAAGAAGCCTTGAAAGCAGTGTTCCCACTCGATGCAGCCGATGTTACGGTTGCAATATCGCGCGTGATAGAGGCTTGTTTGCGATAGCTTAAATCGAGACGAAGGTTCAGGTCGCGGTTGATGCCGCCACTGTTTTTATTGCTTGTGCTCTGCGTATTGCTATTCTGCTGGTCTTGCCGGTTGTCTTTCTTCTTGGTATTCTTTACCAATCGTGAGTTGCGACCGCCAAACAAATTCACGTTATTGATGCGATAGCCAAAACCGATAACCCAGTCTTTCGACATTGCTTCGTTTATCTGAACACTCGTCATGGAGAGCGACAGAACACGCGTCTGGCGATATTCCAAACGAGCCGTAAGGTTGTTTTGCAAGGTAACATCGATTCCGAGCAATGGCGAGAATGCCTCGTTTATGCTCACTTGCGAAATGTTATACATCGAACTTGGTACGGGTGCACCCGATGTAGCGTCTTTCACAAATCCCAAACCATTCATATATTCCTGCCACGTGCTGAAACTTTGGTAAGAGCCAATGGCAAAGATGCTCTTGTAAGAGTGGTTGATGTTCACGCTCTTGAAGATATTCTGGAAGAACGGCAAGCGCGACAGTCCGCTGTAACGAATGGTCCAGTTGGGCAACAAGCTCTTCAGCTTGGGGAATATATTCAGTCCGTTGCCGCTCATACTTGTATAAGCGTTCAGGAAAGCGGGTATCATTACATCGGAACTGTACTTATTTACCGTTCCCACACGTGGGTCGAACTTACCTCCACCCATCGACATCGGATAGTTGGCACCGATGTAGCGAGCCTCGACACGGTTACGATAACCATCGAGCGACTTGGCAAACTTCTCGAAAGTCGCACTGCGATAACCGTTGTTGGCATTGCCCTGACTCTCGAAAGCCGTACCTATTGAGATTGTAGTCATCGTCAGCGTACCGCTTTGCGTAGTAGGATTGCCTGCATACATATATTGCACGCTCTTTGAAACCGTTTCCATGCGGCTTGCATTGAGGTCTATCTTCAGGTCGCGGACAGGCTCAAGCGTTGCCCGAAGCTGCAAATCTTCCGTCTTGTTTGTCGATGCGGGCGTAGCAATACTGTCAGAAACAAGTAGCCAACCTTTTTCTCTTGCCCGTTCGATATAGCTGTCGTCGATGGCACCGAAAGCAAAATTCAGACCCGGCGACATCACTCCGCTTTGGCGAGTCTGCCCAAACGCATCGCCAATCATCGGCATAAAGCCCGGCAACGACATAGAATACTGGTTGCGGTAAGATATGCTGGCAGTGCGCACCATCATTAAAGCACGTGCCACACATTGCGCTGTTTTGTACCAACCCTTGTCGTCGAGCGGTTCCTTCGGTGTAACGGTGAGTTTCAAGCGCATAACAGAATCAGCCTTGTTGTACAACTTCAGTCTGTTTTCGTCCATCTTCTTCCACTTCAATTTCACCGAATGTCCGTCAGCATCTTTCAGCGAAACAACAATACGCTTGGTCTTCTTCGAGTGCGAAACAACAATCGCCGTATCGGCAGGTATCGTTACTTCCTGCTCAAAACTCTTTGCATTCTTAGGCAAAGCCTTCTTCTTGTCTTTGTCGTTATCTTTCTTTGTCTTGGCGTCTCCTCCCAATTCCTTGCTCAGTTGGTCGGCTAAATTACCAGTATCAATGCGCCCTCGGCCTTCAAGCGAACCACCTCTGCTAATGCTCGGACGCGACTTGTTAAACCTTTCATTGGTCTTTTTCAAGAAAGGAATATGGTTGTAGAGTCGCTCTAAATTGAACGTACCGTTTATATTCAATGTGCGGTTGGTCGTAATCGTGTTGCCCAACGATGTACCGTTCTCCAGTTTTGCACCACGTACCCAAGTATAAGCGGAATTGTAATTCGCATCGGCGTTCACCCAATCGAATATAGGCAGCATGTTAAGCGGCAACTGATAAGAAAGCGTGAAGTTCTGTTGGTAGTCCAACGGCGTACCAAAATTCTTCAAACTCGTCCATACAGAATCTTTCCACGCCTGATAACGGTCGGGATAAAGGTCTTTGTTGATTGGCGTGTAAGGCTCTTCTATCTCCGCATGCGTAGCACTTTGGAAGTTTAAGTGCAGGTTGCGTGTCAAATCCCAACGCACGGCAAAGTCGCGGTTCCACAAGAACTGTTCGCTAAACGTCAGCGGCAACATATTCTTCTCTGCCGAATCCATATCTCGTTGTTGCAGTTCGTAGTAGTTACGCGTAATTTCCGTGTTGAAAGCAACATTCTGTGGCAACCAATTCATCTCGAAACGCTTCATTATATCAAACCATTTCGACTTGCTCTTGATAAGTTTCTTGAAAGGACTCAACGGCTTGTAGACAGGTGTCCAATTGTAATTTATCGCACCGCGCCAGTTGTCTTCATTCTCGTACACGGTTGTTTCGCCCGTCGTATGTGCATGCGAATGACTGTAAGAGAACGAGAAGTTGGCTGGGTCGTAAGGCATTGGGTGGCGTTTGTTCTGTATTCCCACACGTGCATTCGACAGCGAGAAGTTGGTGGTTGTACGCTTTGTAACGGCGATAGACTCTATCGAGTCGCGCTCGTGTTCGTTGGCAGCACCGTCGAGCGCAGCATCTAACTGCATATCCGTATCGAGCGGATTGTACTTCGGACGGCTTTCGTTTTTCGTTACACTATAATATAAAGGTGCGGTAACCTTTGCCTTGTCGGGGAAGAACTTACCCAACTCCAGACTTGTAGTAACCGTAACATCGGTATTGGTTTCCTTCTTACGTGCGTTTACACCTTGTTCAAGACCACCAAAGCCGTCGGTGCTGTGGCTGGCATTGATGTCCACCGTACCGAAATCCGACAGTTGAATGTTGAGTTGCCCGCGTGCAGCCCAGCCACCTTCGTTATTGAATTCGAGCAAACGCATTTCGTTCACCCACACTTCACCGCTCTTCTCGCTGTTCGAGAGGTTGCGCACACCGATTATCATTGTCTTTATTTCGCCCAATGTCGGGTTACCCATCACACTGACACGGTTGGCAGGGCGTTTATCGTCGTACACAGAGAACTCCTTATTATAGCTTGCCGTGCCGTTTCCGCGCCCTTCGTTGCGTTTCTTCTTCACATCTGTGAATACCGAAATAGGCACATCGAGCATATTTTCTGCCGGCCAAACCGCCTCACAATCCTGTCGCGAATACTTGTCGTACTGCCTTCGGGCGTCAGTTTCAATGGTATTTCGTATTCATAGTAGTTGTTCTTGTAGTCAGAACCCAAACGAACAAACACTGCCAACTGATTGTCGGTAAGGTTGGTAACGTCCGGTTTAAGTGCATTGGCGTGCACGAACATCTGCAAACGCTTGTATTGGCGAATGTCGAGCGTGGTGTTTTTGTAAACCGCTTTCGACTCTTTGTTGCCCAAATTGTGTACCGTCATAGCCAACGCCTGCTCGTTGCTCTGCACAAGTTGTGGTTGTGAGGGGTCTTGCTCACGCGAAATGCCCGGAGGAAGTACATAGTTTACAGGTGTTTTATCGTTGTTTTCCTCTATGCTCACCGCACCGACAGACATTGTTCCTGATGTTGAAGCAGAGTTGGTAAGGTTTTGCTGATACTGACGCCACTCTCCACGCACGAGGTCGAGCGTTGCAAAGCGCATCACGATAGGCTTTTCAAAGTTTGTAAGGAACATGCGCATAAAGCGAATGCTCGTGAAATCGTTGATGCCGCCTACACGTTTCTGATATTCTCGCACAGGAATGCGGAACTGATACCACGTAACAGGTGCGCTTCCGCCTTTGCGCAACGGTGCAACGGTTTCTCTTTTATCAACGATATAGTTTTGTCCCACCACCAAGTCTTCCGGTCGAATGCTTATCTTATACTGATAGTACTTTTCGTATTCGTTGAGCGTATAGTCTTGATTTATATCTTCAACGTCAGGTCCTGCCTTGTACGACGTGTCGTAACGTTCGTTGCGGCTTTCGCTATCGGGCGAGTTTCCTTGCGGATTGTTAATATACTTGTAGCGTTGAAGTATGGGTGCTTGTATTCTATCCCAGTCCGAACCACGGAAATAATGATAGTTGTCGTTGGCAGGGTCAGCCCAAATAGAGTCGAACACAGCCTGATTGGTATGGCTGCGAGCGTATGTCAGGAACGCTTGATAAGAAGGGAAGTTGCGTTCTTCTTCGTCATTGAGTCCGTTGAAACCGACATCTTGCAAAGCACGGCTGCCGCTTGTGGTGGCAAAAGCGTATGTTACAGTGGTCTGTGTCGGTATCTTACCCCATTGAGTGGTTGTCCACGCCTGACTGCCATCTACCGGCATACCGCTTTCGTAGAATTTCTTGCCGTCGCGCAATATATCTTCCGACACCTCGCCAAGGTTTATATAGAAGTCGCCACCGTAGAGATTGCCATCAGGTTCTTTGCTTGAATAGATGAATGGGTCGAGCAACCAGAACTCAATGTATTCGATATTCGCCATCTCAAAGTCGTTCGTATCGAGCTTGCGCATCATACCTCCCCACTTTTGGCGTGGGTTGGGCAAGCGTCCGTTGATGTCGAGTGTCGGACTGAAGTTGTAAGGACCACGCTCAGTTGGATAGTAAGCAAGGTTAAGAACCGACAAAGTAGACGTTGAACCGTTGTAATTGCTTTGTTCACGGTTAGGAAACAGCTCGCGCGTATAAACCTCTCGAACGTAGAAGTTCGACAATTGTTCAAGGTCGCTCTTGATATGGGCAGGCGTCAGCGAACTGCTGATACGTGTAAACAGCGGGTCGATGTTGTACCACGCCAGCAAACTGCGGTTGAAACCGCTGCCAAGTGTTGTCTTATCGGTAGATTCGGGGAAGTCGGAGGGCACACTCGATATAACCCAAGTAGTAGGTTGGCTTACATCAATTGTATTCTTTGTATTCTCGAAGTCGTCCAGATACGATGCCCTATCTTGTGTTCCGCTGCTCTGACCTGCTATCAACTGTGCAAATTCGGCGGAGAACGAGATATGAGAAGGCTGCGTAAGATGCAGGAAAGGAATCTTGTCGAGCATGTTCGTGAGCCACTGGCTTTCCTTCTTCCAACTCATATTGAGTCCCCAAATGGTGTTGTTGAGCGGTTCGGCACCCATGTTCACCTTTGTTGTAAGTGCCTGTTCGGACAGGTGCATAAACGTACCGCCAATCATAAAGTTCTTTGAGAAGTCGTATTCCCAGTTCAATCCGAACATCGTTTTGCGCTGTTGCCCATAATCGCTTTGGCTTTCCAACGAAACGTTTACCGAGGTACCGGCATCTATAATGCTCTGATTTAATATCGTAACCTCGCCCGCATTGTAATCGACGCTATAATCCGAGCCTTCCGTCAGTCGTACGCCGCCTGCCGTTACTACAACCGAACCTTGCGGAACGTTGTATGCGCCCAACGAAATAACGTTGGCACTTGTTCCTCTATATTGTCCCACAAGCTGGTATTTGTCTTTCTCTGCAATTTGTTTTGCTATGGTTTTGGTCGAATCGTACAGTTCCATGAAAGCATACTTGCTTGCCGTTGCAGCTGCAACACCTTTTGAAACCAAGTAGTTATACATATATTCGCCAAAAGGTTCGGCTGCAGGAAAGAACACACGACCGTTAGAAATCGTGTAGCCTTCTACATAGTCGAAGTATCCGTTCGGGTGTGGATTGTTATTGTTGTCTAAGCGGTCTGCCCCTAATATTCTTATTATCGGTTGGCTTTTCACCTGTGGTTCGGGTATATAAGGAAGGTAGACACCTGCCGTATCGCTCTGAAACTTGACGTCCAAGCGGAACTTATCGCGCTCAACTGTTGAGGCAAGATAATAAACATTCTTCATCATCAAGTCCCAGTTGGCTTGCTTTGGGTTGTTGCTTGTGTTCTTCAGCGACTTTACAATCAACGCTTCCGAAACTTCGGTGCGGTCGCTTGAGAACTCTCCCACTTGGTAAGTTACACCTCCGGAGGTGTATTCGTAGGCGATGGCAAGCACTTGGTCGGTTTGCAATCCTGTGCGCAAAGACACATAACCCAACGCCTGATTGACGGTGTACTCCGAACTATTGAGCAAACGGGCACTCGATAGCTTCTCGTAGTCAGTGCCGCCCACAAGTCCTAAACCGTCGAGCACGGTAGACGTTTGGTCTATGTTGCGAGCCTGTGGGTGCCCCTGTGCAATGGTGCTATATTCGCTGTTGGCATTGTTCGATGGTACATTGCCTGCTCCGCTGCCCCACAAATCGGTACGGCTCACCTTTGCATTCTCTCCCAAATCGCTCAGTGCTATAATGTTTCGGGTATTGCTGGTTACGCCCGTCTTGTTGGTTACCCATATTTCCACACGGTTTATCGTAATGCCTGTGGTTAGGTTGGGCAAGGTTTTCATCGCATCGTCGTAGCGCGAACGGAACGTATGAGACAGGAAGAAGTGTCGGTTTTCTTCGTAGTCGGCAGCTGAAATCTCGAACGGTGTAAGCTGTTTGCCGCCTTTTGAGCTTACGCTCTTGTTGGAAGACTTCTTCTGCGACAACACCGTTTGCAGCTTCAGCTTGCCAAACTGCATATCGGTTCTGATACCAAAGAGCGACGATGCGCCCTGTACCAACGAGTTGTTCGACGGAAACGAAACATTACCGCCTTCCACAAGTTTTATTATTTCGTCTTCCTTGCCTTCGTAGCGCAGCTTGAAGTTTTGTGTATCAAAGTCGAATGTAGCGTCGGTGTTGTAGTTAAGGTTCATATTCACCTTGTCGCCGACCTTTCCGTTCACATTCAGATTTATCTTTTCGTCGAAGTTCATCGTTGTCATCTTACGGTTTCTGATGGGCAACGATGGGTTGTCGATGTTTTTCAGCGTAGCACCAAAGCGCAGTTCGGCTGTTCCCTGTGTCCTTACACGCACACCACCCGGACCGAATATCTTCTCTGCCGGACCGAGTGCGAAGTGCATATCCGTGAAGTCGAACTTCTCTTTTCCTTTCTTTTCTAATATCTCCTTGTTCTTTTGGCGGTAGTAATCGGCAAAGCTACGCTTCTCGCTCCATGCCCTGTACTCTTCGGGCGTCATCATAATAGGTGTGGTAATGTAGGTGTCGCCTATCTTGTTACCTATTATATACATGTTGAGCGTGTCGTTGTATTCCACGCTTTGCTTCAGATTTTCGGGGCGAGCGAGGTCGTAAGAGCCTTGCTGCAAGTCGTCGTGGGTTACGGGTGTGGTGCGTTGCACCTTCCAACGTGGGTGCAGCAGCGAGTCGGGAATGTCTTCGTTCTCCAATTCAACGTCCAATACATTCACTTTCTTCGTTGTGTCGGGTGGCGCAATCAACGTCTGCAATGTGCTTACAAATGGCAACACATTCACAAACGAGCGTCCCAAAGCCAACAAGCTGACGCCTGCAAGCAGCAGAAGAGCGGATAATATGTATTTTCTTTGTTTCATTGATGAAAACTCTGTCCGACGCTTTCCCTTTCCGAAATTCTTTCAACGATGAAAAAACGAACGCACAACGGTTTGTCTATTTTATTTGTTTCAAGGCCAATTTCACTACCTGTTCCACAGGCAAATCGGGCTGTTCGGTCAAGATGGCTACCACAACCTTTGCCGATGGTGCGGGCGAGAAGCCCAACATAGTAAGTGCTCCCACAGCTTCGTCCTTTACGGCGTTGTTCACGTTCGTTGTCGTTGGTTGGCTGCTGACGTGCAATTCGTCGGCTATACCGCTTTGTACTATCTTGTCTTTCAAGTCCACGATGATGCGTTGTGCTGTTTTCAGTCCTATTCCCTTTACGGTTTTCAGCATCTTATCGTCGCCGTTGGCAATCACGTTGCACAGTTCTGCGGGCGTGAGCGACGACAGTATCATGCGTGCGGTGTTTGCCCCCACCCCCGACACGGTGATGAGCAGACGGTAGAGCGAACGTTCCTGCTTTGTGGCAAAGCCGTACAGCGTGTAGTTATCGTCGCGCCCACCCGTCATAATGGCTTCGTGCACAAACAGTTTTGTGCTCTGTTTGCCTTGAACGGCACTGTAAGTATTGAGCGAAATATTCAGTCCGTAGCCCACGCCGTGCGCTTCTACAACTGCCAATGCCGGCGAAAGCTCGATAAGTTCACCTTTTATATATTCTATCATAAAAAACTT
Organism: Prevotella falsenii DSM 22864 = JCM 15124; assembly: GCF_000613945.1. GTDB lineage: Bacteria > Bacteroidota > Bacteroidia > Bacteroidales > Bacteroidaceae > Prevotella > Prevotella falsenii. The sequence continues at coordinate 41,620 of NZ_BAJY01000020.1, read as the reverse complement.
TTCTTTGTCTTTGCCCGCTCAAGCAGGGCTTTGTATATACATCTTTATAAACGATGCGCCCTGCCTTTTATTGCATTCGAGCCGTAAAAAGCTGTGCTCCGCTGCAACACGCTTACTTCTTTCCTCTTGTATAGAGCTTTCTGTATCGCGTGCCCACACTGCTGAGCTTGCCATTTGCTTCCAAGCGGGCAGTCAGTTGGTAGGCATACGATTGGGAAAGGCTGAGGCTTTGGCGCAGGTCGGCAACGGTGATGATAGGTTTTTCGGTAAACAACTCGTCGAGTGCGGCATCGACAGCTTCGGTTGTGGGAACCGACGATGTGCCAAGACGGTAGGTCATATTCTCGAATTGGGTGTCGTCGAGCGACTCAAGGAACTCGGTATCGGGGCGGAACTTCACCGTTCTCACTTTCGGATTGCGCAACCGGCGGTGGTGTGTGTGCGGGTCTTCGTAGATGTCGCCTTTCACAGCGAGCGAAAAGTAGCCTAATCCCGGCAGATGAACGTTGTTGCCCATCTTCAATTCCGCTGCCATTTCGTTTTTCAATGCACTCACGGCTGCAACAACGTCGCTTGGCGTAAGCGATGTAGCTTCCTGTATGCGTTGCGCAAGGTGTTTCACTCCTACGGTTTCGTTCTCTACTGCAACAACTCTGTACTCTGTATTCTTGGGCAAAGCACCGTGTGTCTTTATCAACTTATAAAATACTGCCATAGTTTTTCTCCTGATTTTAAGGGGTTTATACTTATATTTTTTATTGTCTGCCAAATTATTTACACGTAGAGAAATATTTACTTACACGTAAAGAAATATTTATTTACGTGTAGAAAAATTATTATTTACGTGTAGAAAAATCATAGTTGTAGTGCAAAGATAATAAATTCTCTTAGCAAATGCAAGAGAAAACAGAAAGAAAAACGCCCTGATACCTGTTGGAATAAGGTTTGGGGGCGTTTGTTGCAATTGCTGTTTCTATAAGGAATAAGCGTTTGTGTAGTTTTTGGGGAAACACGAACAACGGCTATCGGAAGATGGAAAAGTTTACGCTGCCATAGCTGCGGTGTTCTTTAAAGTGCGTGTGAGCCGAGAAATCGTTGTGCTTACCGTGCTCAAAGACGAACACGCCATCGGCTGTGAGCAGGTCGTACTCGAAGATGAGGTCGGGTAGGGTGTCGAGTTCGGGCAATGCGTATGGCGGGTCGGCGAAGATAAAGCCGAACTTTTGGCGACAAGACTTGAGAAATCGGAACACGTCGCCACGTATCAGAATGTTGTTTTCAACATTTATCTTCTTCATGCACTCGACTATGAAGTGTGCGTGGTCGCGGTCTTTCTCTATGCTCACCACTTCTTTGCAACCTCGGGAAATCAATTCCAAGCTGATGCTTCCCGTACCGGCAAAGAGGTCGAGCGCGGTAATACCGTCGAAATCGATATATCCGTTAAGCACATTGAATATGTTTTCCTTTGCGAAATCGGTTGTCGGGCGTGCCTTGAAGGTACGCGGAATATCGAAACGTCTGCCTTTGAACTGTCCTGTTATTATGCGCATAGAGTATTGTTTGTGGTTTCTTTTAATCCAAATACAACGCTTTCAAATCGTATGGAATATCGTTTCGCTTTGCCATTTCAGCATTGTTGAAGTCGGTTTCCGTATTTATAATGTAGTTCCGGCTGATGAATTGCTGCAGCTCGCCACGCAGTTCGTCGCGATTGGGAACATCGCCCACCATATAAAGTTCGTTGTCGCCATGGTCCATTCCCATCAGTTTCCACACGTAAAGCAGAAAATAGAGAATGTCGCTTGTGCCTGTTGCTTCGTACGAATTGCTGAAATCGAACCTGTTACGCTGAAATCTCATCACCTCCATACGCTTGTCGTGGAAGTAGGCAAAGAGCTTTTGGCGGGTGCCTGTAAAGGCACGGCGGTACAGATGCGTCCATACCGCCTGCATCAGGGGCTGCACGCGTATGTCGGCGAAGTGGTCGTCTGCCACCATCTTGAGGTCTTTGTTCACCGCAAATACCGCTACGGCGTTCAGTTCGGGCAGTATGCTCGTTACAATGTCTTCGCTGCGCTGCCATTTATAGGTATGCTTGTAGAGCGTTTCCACGTCTTGCTCCCGATATTCGTCTAACGGAACAAGCATTGCAGGCGTATCTACGACCACCAACGCACGCTTATAGCCGCTCTGCAAAAGCTCCGACTTCTTGAAAGCCTCGCGCAGATTGGCGGCTATGGATATGCTGTTGTTCAGCTCATAAGGCTCAAACACGATGCTGCCGTCGGCTTGCGGGTCGCCAACGGCGAACATCATACTGCCTTCTCCAATACGTATGGTGAGGCGTATGCGTTTATCGGATATGTTGTTGTCTATCTGAACCATTGTTTATAAGTGCTGCAAACTTACGCATTTTTTTTCCGATTATGCTGCCTTTCGCATTATAAATATTGTATATAAAGAGTGGTTCGGGAGTAATTTCCTGCATAAATGGCAAGCTGACGAATAAAAAATGGCTAACTTTGCACGGCGAGAAAGAAACACATTAAGGCATGATACAAGACGAATTGGTTTACCAAATACTGCACGACTTCGGCTTTGAACCCACGCAAGACCAACGGAACGCCTTGCAAACCTTTGCTCGGTTTATGACCGACAGAAGCGAAAACGCAGTGATGATACTGCGCGGAAGTGCCGGCACGGGCAAGACTTCGCTTGCCGGCGCAATTGTAAGAGCCGTGAACCGATTGCGCATTAAGGTGTCGTTGCTTGCACCTACGGGCAGGGCGGCAAAGGTTTTCTCGCTCAATGCCGGCTTGGCAGCTTCGACAATTCACCGCAAAATCTATCGGGAGAAGGCTTTCAACGGTGCCGACGGTCAGTTTCAGCTGAACAACAACATGTTCCGCGACATGCTGTTTATGGTGGACGAGGCATCGATGATTAGTCTTTCGCAAAGCAATACCGTTTTTGGCAGCGGCAGATTGCTCGACGATTTGGTGCAATATGTTTACAGCAGCGGGGCAAATTGCCGTCTGTTGCTCATCGGCGACAAGGCACAGCTGCCCCCGGTGGGCGAACAGGAAAGTCCGGCGTTGCGTGCCGACGTGCTGAAAGCATACGGCTTGCAAGTCTACGAATGCGATTTAAACGAAGTATTGCGCCAAAGTCAGCATTCGGGAATACTGTGGAATGCCACCGCCATTCGCGAGATGATAACCCACAACACGGCAACACAGCTACCACGAATACATTTGAAAGGGTTTGCCGACATATCCATTGTGCAGGGAAACGAACTCATAGAAAGCCTTGCATCGAGCTATTCGGCAGTGGGAATAGACGAAACAATGGTGATAACACGGTCGAACAAGCGGGCAAACATCTTCAATCAAGGCATTCGCAACACCATTCTCGGACGCGAAGAAGAACTTACAACGGGCGATTTGGTAATGGTAGTGAAGAACAAATACTTGGAAAAAGACCGCAGCACCGATATTTCGTTTATTGCCAACGGCGACCATGCCGTGGTGCGGCGTGTGCGCAATGTGCGCGAACTGTATGGTTTCCGCTTTGCCGACGTCGCTTTGGAGTTTCCCGATTACGACAATACCGAGTTAGACACGGTTGTTGTGCTCGACACGCTTGCAACGGAAGCCCCCGCACTGACACGGGAACAGAACGACAAACTTTTTCAGAACGTAATGGACGACTATGCCGACGTACCCCGGAAAGCCGACCGCATGAAGCAGTTGCGCGAAGACCGGTATTTCAATGCCATGCAAATAAAGTTCGGCTATGCCGTTACTTGCCACAAAGCACAGGGCGGACAGTGGGCGCACATCTATCTCGACCAAGGTTATATGACCGACGAAATGCTTACACCCGACTATATTCACTGGCTCTACACAGCCTTTACACGTGCCACCGAACACCTTTATTTGGTGAACTGGAGCCGGAAACAAACCGCAGAATAATGGAAATTACAGTAGCGTCTCTTCAAGAAACCTTCAGAAAATACAACGAAGAGATCTTCGGGAACGCCCTTCCCATGCCTAATTTGAGGGTATCTAATGCCAAACGGAGGTTGGGTTCGATGCACCATCGCATACAAAAAATATGGGGAAAGACACACCGCAGTTTCACCATTGTGGTGTCGAACTACTACGATGTGCCGCTTTCGCTTATCGAAGACACCCTTATTCACGAAATGATACACTACGAAATAGCATACAAAAACCTGAAAGACACATCGGCACACGGCACGTTGTTTCGCCAAAGAATGGAGGAAATAAACCGAAACTACCACCGCGACATTACCGTAAGCAAGCGAATGACGGACTATGCGCCACGCAAGAGCAACCAAACGGAAACCTATTTGGTGCTGGCAATAGAAATGAACGACGGCTCACACCTGCTTAGTTCCGTAGCCCGCACAATGTTGGCAGATTTGGAAAGACAAATAAAAAGAGTGGAGAAGATAAGAAATTTCTGTTGGTATATTACGCAAGACGCCTATTTCCGCAACTTCCCGAAAGTGCGAACCCTCCGTGCCCGCTCGGTTTCTGCAGAGTTTTTTACCAACCTTACTGCAAAAATGACGCTTGTAAAAGATAAAAACGGGTGGGTTAGAACATTATAAATAAAGGGTGTTTCAGCTATTCCGAAACAGTCGATATTTAGCAATAAAATAGGCTGATTACATTATTGATATGGTGTTGCAGCTATTCCGAAACAGTCGATATTTAGCAATAAAATAGGCTGATTACATTATTGATATGGTGTTGCAGCTATTCCGAGTTAGCTTTCTTATATGGCTTTCTTAACATAGCAACGGTACAAAAAGACCAAATGCCCGGAAAATGACATTCAATTACAGTTTGCAAAGCAGAGATAACTACAGACACAATCTTGGTTTTAACCTATTTGAAAACCCATATCTAAGAACCGGGAAAAACTAACAATGTGTTTCTCTTGTCAGAAAAAGCCTTTTTGCAAACAAATACAGCATTCAAAGTAGTAGTTATAAACTTCTCTGAACACTGTATTTGTTTGTTAAGGAACGGTTGTTATCTGTCTTTATCCAGCCATAACCTATTGGCGGAGTGATGGAAGAAAATACTCTTCGTTGGTTTTGATGTCAAGCCAGCCACTTACACCATTCTTTACAATATGGTAAAAGTAGCAAGTGTTCTGTTCTAACTCGTCGTACACAGGTGCCTTGTCGCGCGGATAGAGTCCCACTTTGCCATCCTTGTATAAATAAATAGACCCATCGTTGCGTACAATAATAGAATCGTAGATCATCGGAAGAATAGTTTTACCTTTTAGAATCTGCACAGGATAAGTCTCTAATGGTCTTTTCCAACCACCATAATCCTTCGTACCTTTCTTAGGCTTCACATTGTTTGGCTGTTTATAATCGTAGGCGAGAATGCCGAATTTGCCATTTCTTCCTACTCTTATCCATTCCGGACACACACTGGTATCGCCAAGAATCCAACTGTTTCCATTGCAACTATACTCCTTTTTACCATTAAGAAAGGTAACAGAGTCAGAAGATTGGCAGTCTGAAAGCACGTAACGTTTGTCTTCTTCGCACGTTACACCGGGTCCACCAGTGTAGTATTTCAGCTGGTGTTGCTCACGTTTCTTTAGCAAACTATATGTCCAAACAGGTACAGTACCGCAAACTCCAAGTCGTATTTTCCAAGGATTCTTCATCTTTATCCCCATTTCGTTGTAGTAGAAAGCACCATTTCTGTTCAGCACATTTACGCACCCAATTATACAATTAGGTATTTCATACGCAGCCATAATAGTCCCTAAGTTGAGCTTCTTAAGATAAAGGTTGTACACATCAACCGAATTGCCTGCCTTTGCAATAATAAAACGATCTACATAGACAATATTATCGTAATCTTGTTTCAATACATTTTCGCCGAAAGCGTTTACCAATTGGCATCTGCCTGCTGCTGTTTTCTTAACTCCAAAGAAGCCTTTAATATTAAATCTCCAGAAGTCGTAGGGTGCAGCAGCATCGTATTTATTTCCTGCTACTGTTAGTTCTGCAGGTTGGTGTCTGCGAAAAATTTTCACAAACTGGTCGCTTTTAATAGTTGGAAGCAACATATAATCGAATGATCTATAGGAGAAAAGTAAAACGTTTTTGCCTCCTTTAAGCTCCAAAACAAGCGGAAGCAATGGCTCAGAGTTTTTGGTTCGCCATGTTGTAACCGAGTCTGGAACAAAGATAGAAGTAGTAGAATTGTCGTAGTCATACTTTTTTGTGTCGGTGTAACGCAATTGTTGAACGAAAGCAAGGTCGGATCGTAGGAATTTCAAAACATAGTTCGAGTTTACTGCATTACGCTTCCATTTGCCGTCTTCGTTAATGTCGAACGTCTTGCCAACATAGTCTTCGAGAGATATGGCGCGCAGACTGTCGGCATGAACTAAACGTTGTCCTTCCTTTTCAATACCACTTCTACTTAGCGTATCCTCTACAGAGCTTAAGTTCCAACCTATCATTCCCATTTCAGAAGTTTTGTCTAAGCTTGCTTTTTTTACTTCTTTCCGCAGGTATCTTCGGGTATAACGGTCGTTGCCAACTTTTGTATAGACTTCAATCCAATAGCCGTCTTCGTCGTAACCGATGGCATCTGCATCGGGCAAAGATAGGCGTTGCTGGGCATAAAGACTCGCTGCAGTGCAGTAATAGAGGAATAAAAGAAAAACTATTCTTCGCATAAGTTCATGTATTTTAAAAGCAAAGATAGTAGTTTTGTAAGGAAAATGCAGCCTTTTTAGGAAACTTTAAGACTACCAAACACGATATATCAGTCTTTTAAAACGGCAACAAAATAGAATAATAGAAAAGTAACAACACTAAAAATATTACATCAAAGGTATATGAAAAGCGAACATACTTTCCCCATTATATAAGCAGAAAATAAACAACAAAACCGTAAATACTTTTAAGAGGAATATCTGCTGCTTAACTGACTTTTTATCAGCGCATTACAAAACCTATTGTTTCGTATTCCAAAAGCGGCTGTTTTGCACGGTAAAAGCGTAGGTTTTGCGTTGCAAAACAGCCGCTTTCGCAATGCCCAATCGAAATTATCATTTTGCTTCGGAATTATCTTTACAAGGCAAAAGTTTTTTAAACCCCAATCGTTCATTAGCGTCCTTGACTGCTTTTGTTCGATTGTTGAGCAGATGTGCCGGCATTTCATCGAAGGCGTAGCGGGCTACGTCGAGATGTAATGGCTGCGCAGATGCCGGCAAGCGGACGAAAGCAGTAAGGAAGCATGACGGTAATAACAAATCCAAGCAAATGCGTCCTAATGAACGATTGGGGTTTAACGGCTGCCTCCAGTGAGAAAAAGAAAAACAACTCTTTATCTTATACCTTTCAACTGAACTTTTTACGTGCGTACATTATAATATAAAAACCCTTGCTCGATGGTACGAGCAAGGGCAAATATGATAGAATTTGAAGTAAAAAAGGAAAGTATTTATATGGGCAAACGCCCTACACTCCTTTATGCGGATTGTTTTATTTGTCTTCTTGGAACAAAGGGTCGTCAGGCATTACCATGATAGGCTTTTGCTGTTCTGCCTTCAAGATGTTCTCGGGAACATACTTCTTGTCTACCACAAGGCGGAAGCTGTATTCGTTGAACCAAGGGTTTGTCATAATCAGACAGCCGTTGTGCCCGTTTGTTGGTCCCCAGCTGTTTTCCACCTTCCACTTCTTTGGCTGTCCGTTCTCGTCGAGGTCTACAGCCGAAAGTGTCATGGCGTGGGTAGAACCGCTATCGAATGTAGAGATGCGTTCTGCCTTGTTCATTGGGAAAGATGTACCAAAGAGTGTACCGTAGTCGAAGTTGTCCAAGTCCAAGTAGCCACGCTTGCGGTCTAACTGCTTGCCCACGTCGTAGCTTGAATATATCTTTGTGTCGTCTTTCAAGGAAGCGATAGCCATCTTTGCGATGTCTTCCATCGGAAGGTTGATGTACTTCCAGTTGTGTCCGTCGTAGGTATGGCGGTCGTATTCCACTTCGTAAGTCTTGTAGTACTCACGGCGTGGGTCGTTCATCGCCATGATGAAAGTGCCGTTGAGTTTGCGTCCGACCACTTCGTCGCGGAACGATTGTGGGGTATATGTCTTTGGTTTGCCAACGCTGTTGCCGTTCTTGTCCTTGAAAGCATACTCGAAGGTCTTTACCGGTTCGCCCAATGCGAGAACGAGAATGCGGTAGATGTTGCCCAACATCTCTGTCTTGCGTGCCTTAATGGCTGCTGCCGACTTCTTTTCGGCTACCATTTTGCGCAATTCCAAACCATATTCGCGGAGCTTGGAAGAAATGATTGACGCCATGCGAGAGGTGTTTTCGGCTGAATAGCTCTCCGGCATTACCTCCATCGGCACAAGTCCGTACTTGTCTACAAGGTCGGAAACACCGCAGAAAGTACCGCCATCGCTAATAGGATTCTTAAAGAAGAACTGCACGATAGGGTCGTTTATGGGTTTGTTGGCATTGTCAATAACGCCCTGAAGCATAAGGTTAGACTTTTCCAATTGGTCGTGGAAGCTCAGGTAAACATGCGAAAGTTCTACACGAAGGCTGTCCTTGTGCTTGTGTGCAAAGTTGGAACGCAACACGTTCAGTCCTGTAAAGAGCCAGCAACGTCCCGAACTCTTTTGGTCGTGAATGTTCTGTTTGGTTGTTTCAACGCTGAAATGAGTGTCGAAATCGCCTGCTTTCTTGAAGTTGCGAGCAAGATTGTCGATAGCGTTTGTTGCAATAGCATTCGCAAGCGCACGGTTGGCAGTTGAAGAATGCCCTGCGGTGATTTTCTCCATCATCTGCTTGTCAATTCCGCCGCCTTTTGTCTGTGCCTGCATTGAAAGCGAAAGAGCCATCAAACCACAGACCATTAAAGTCTTTTTGTTCATAGAATTTGTTTGTAACTTTTAGATTTTTCTGTATTAATAGTATTCTGATGGTCGCCGCTGACAGTTTCTATCTGTGCCGAAAATGCAGAGATAACTGCCCGACCGGACGATTTTGCAAAGATAGATAAAAAACTTTAATCCCACAACTTTATAAGGACAATTGTGAAAGTGTGCAATAGAAAAAGCGTGCAGACGTATCTGCACTCCGTATTTGCGCTTTTCTATTATACTGTAATCTCTGCCGAACCGAAGCAGCGATTGTGGTCTTTGTCGTAAATAACGCAGAACTGACCGGGTGCTACACCGTGTATCTTGTCTTCGGAATGTACGATGGCTTCTGCTTTCTCGCTGTCATCATTGGGAGAAAGCAACTCCAAACAGCCCTTATGGAACTCCGGAGTGTGCCTGATTTTAAAGCAAATGGAAATACGTCCGGCTGTTTCAGCATCGCTGTCGCCTGCTTCGGGGCGTGGCGTTTCGGTGAGCCAATGCAAGCCGTGCACCTTAAAGTCTTTCTTGTACGCCGTTTCGGGGTCGTAGCCGTGGCTGACAAACAACACATTGGCAGCCACATCTTTCTTTACAACAAACCAAGGACCGCCGCCAAAGCCCAAGCCCTTGCGTTGTCCGATGGTGTGAAACCACAGCCCTTTGTGCTGTCCTATCTTCTTTCCGGTCTCAAGTTCAACAACATCGCCTGCTTGTTCGCCAAGATAGCGGCGCACATACTCGTTGTAGTCGATATTGCCCAAGAAGCAAATGCCTTGCGAATCTTTACGCTTTGCATTGATAAGATGTTCGCGTTCGGCTATTTCGCGCACCTCGTTTTTTGCATAATGCCCTATTGGAAATATGGCTTTCTTGAGTTGCCAGTCGTATATCTGTGCAAGAAAGTCGGTTTGGTCTTTCACCGGGTCGGGACTTGTGCAGAGCCATTTCTTACCGTCAATCCATTTTGTTTGCGCATAATGCCCTGTAGCAATCAAGTCGTAATCGTGCCCGCACTTCTCGTCGAATGCCCCGAACTTAATGAGACGGTTGCACATAACATCGGGGTTGGGTGTGAAACCCGCACGCACCTTCTCCATCGTGTACTTCGTTACCTGACTCCAGTATTCCTTATGACAGTCTATCACATTGAATCGGCAGCCATAACGCCGCGCCACAGCCGTTGCCATCTCTACGTCTTCTTCCGAATTGCAGTCCCATTCCTCTTTTTCTTCGGGTCCGATGCGGATATAAAAGCAGTCGGGGGTAAGCCCTAACCGTGCAAATTCGTAGACAACAACAGAACTATCGACACCGCCGGAAAGCAGTACCGCAATGCGTTTATCCTTTATTTCATCATAATTCATACGGCAAAGTTACTGATTTTCATTAACTTTTGTGCTATCATCGGCTATCTTTTTGCGTTTTCCCACCTTCATTCTGTCGAACCCAATGCCATAAACACCGTTTACTGCGCTTTGCGAAACAAAGGCTTCGGGGTCTATTTCGTCGATGACACGGAATATATCGCGGGTTTCGGAACGGCGCGCAAGTATGAAAAGCATACCCAATTCCTTGCCCGTATAGAAGCCGCGGGCGTCGATAAGCGTACAGCCGCGCTCCACATCGCTGTTGATGGCATTGCCAATTTCCTTCCATTTGTCGGAAACAACAAAGAATTGAACCGAGCCGCGCATACCATTGACGACATAATCGACTACTGCCGTCATAATGAAAAGTGTGATATAGCCATATATAATATTCTCCCAATTGTGCAGAACCAAGTAGCCGGAGGTAATAATAATAAGGTCGCAACCCAATATAATCTTACCCAACGATACATCGTGGTGCTTGTTTATCATTGATGCAATTACATCTGAACCGCCCGTACTGGCGTTGTATTGCAAGGCTATGCCCGTGCTGAAACCTAAAAGTACGCCGCCAATAACGCTGGCGAGGAAAGGTTCATCGGGGAATAAGGTCTTGTCGGCCATTAAATCTTGAAATATGGTGCTGGCAATGGTAAACACTGTTACGGCAAAAATAGTGCGAATGCAAAACCGCCAGCCCAAGATTTTCAGTGCTACCAATAATAATGATATGTTCAGAACAAAATAAGTGGCTTGCACAGGAATGTCCGTGCCCCAATAAAGTACCGATGAAAGACCGGCAACACCGCCGATTGGAATTTTATGAGGCAATACGAATGCGCACCACCCAAAGCACCCTATGGATATGGCAATGGCAATAATTAATAAACTTTTAATCTCTCTGAAAACCTGCTTTTGTGTAATTTCTCCCATTATTATACTCTCGTTTATTTTTAATTCATGTTGTGTAATAAAACAATGTGTTGGTTCTTTCAAAGTAAAAAAGCACTGCTTGGTGGCAGAAACCTTTTTGTTATTCCTGTCTGTCGGTTGCTTTGCCTTATTCCTCGTATTCCGTTGGGTCTGCCAATCCTGCTTCGCCGAAGGCTTCTTTCCGTTCGATGCAAGTGCCGCACTTACCGCAATGATGTTTGCCCGCTTTATAGCAACTCCACGTTTCGGCATAGTTGATGCCGAGTTTTGTACCGATGCGTACTATATCGGCTTTGGTTATGTTGGTAAAAGCAGCTTCTATGTGCGTGTTGTTGAACGTGCCGGCTTGGGTGGCAGCAGTCATGGCGTCGATAAAATCGGGGCGACAGTCGGGATAGATAGTATGGTCGCCCCCATGATTGGCAATGTAAATGCGGCTGAGATTGTGGCTTTCGGCAATGCCTGCCGCTATGGCAAGCATGATGCCGTTGCGGAATGGAACAACCGTCGATTTCATATTCTCCTCTTCGTAATGCCCTTCGGGAATTTTGTCCGACCCTTCCAAGAGCGAACTCTTAAAGTATTGTTGCATGAACTGCAAAGGAATAACAATGTGGCGTATGCCCAAGCGTTTGCAATGCAACGCCGCAAAAGGCAATTCCTTGCCGGCATGGTTCTGCCCATAATCGAACGAAACGGCTAAGGCTATGGTTTCAGCCTTGTCGTATAAGAGCGTAATGGAGTCGAGTCCGCCGCTAACGATGATGATAGAATCTTTCATTTATGTCAGTTTGTTACTGCAAAATTACAAAAAAGATTGTATTTCGTTTTCCTAATAAGATATTTTTTCGTATTTTTGCCGTAGGAATGTATTCATTATAATAATATAAAAATCAATTCAGATGAAGATTAATGATTTCAACTTCGCCGGACAGAAAGCAATTGTTCGCGTGGATTTTAATGTGCCATTGGACGAGAATGGTAATGTAACAGACGACACACGTATCCGTGGTGCCTTACCAACTTTGAAGAAAGTGCTTGCTGACGGTGGTGCACTCATTATGATGAGCCACATGGGTAAGCCTAAAGGCAAGGTGAAGGCTGAACTATCATTGAGCCGGATAGTGAAAAACGTAAGCGACGCACTCGGCGTGCCCGTTAAATTTGCCAAGGACGCAGGCAACGCTGAAGCCGAAGTTGCAGCATTGAAAAACGGAGAAGCCCTCTTGTTGGAGAACCTTCGTTTCTACGCTGAAGAAGAAGGCAAGCCCGTTGGTGTGGAAAAAGGCACACCGGAATACGACGCTGCCAAGAAAGAAATGAAGGCACGTCAGGCTGATTTCGCAAAGAAGCTGGCTTCATACGCCGACGTATATGTGAACGATGCTTTCGGTACAGCTCACCGCAAGCACGCTTCAACAGCTGTTATAGCCGACTATTTCGATGCCGGACACAAGATGCTGGGTTTCCTTATGGAAAAAGAAGTAACCGCAATCGACAACGTTTTGAAGAACGCGCAACACCCTTTCACTGCCATTATCGGAGGTTCGAAGGTTAGTTCCAAGCTCGGCGTCATTAAAAACCTGCTCGACAAGGTAGACAACCTTATCATTGGCGGCGGCATGGGCTACACTTTCATTAAAGCACAAGGCGGAAAAATAGGTATGTCGCTCCACGAAGACGACCTGATTCCCGAAGCATTGAACGTAATGGCAGCGGCAAAAGAAAAGGGCGTAAACCTTTCGCTCTCTGCTGCAACAATCTGCGCACAACAGTTCTCTAACGATGCAGAACGCAAAGAGTTTCCTATCGACCAAATTCCTGACGGTTGGGAAGGAATGGACGCAGCCCCTGAAAGTCTTGAAGCATGGAAGAAGATTATTCTCGACTCAAAGACTATCCTTTGGAACGGTCCTGTTGGTGTGTTTGAATTCGAGAACTTCGCTCACGGTACAGGCGAAATTGCAAAGTATGTTGCCGAAGCTACACAGAAGAACGGTGCGTTCTCGCTCGTTGGTGGTGGCGACTCGGTAGCTGCCGTAAACAAGTTTGGCTTGGCAGACAAAGTTTCTTACGTTTCAACAGGTGGCGGTGCGATGCTCGAAGCCATCGAAGGTAAGGTATTGCCGGGCGTTGCAGCGATTGAGAAATAGAATTATTGTTCAAGCAGAACAGAATGTTTGAAGAATTGAAGTAATTAGAACTATTAACGAGGAATAGACGATATATATCGTCTATTCCTTTTTTTTTCTCTAATATTTTAATATATAGAATTATATAAAAAAGCCCAAAAGACGTAGAAGATAGTCAATGTGTTCCCCTATTTGCGACACACAGCCAATTTATTTACGTGTAAATAAATATTTTTCTACACGTAAATAATAATTTCCATACACGTAAAGAAATATTTATTTACGTGTAAGTAATTCTACGGAGAAAAGAAATTAAGAGCTAAATCATTATTATCCTTTTGTTTAAATAGTATTCTGTAATTATTGTGATAGTTTTTCTGCTGTACGTTTGCAAAAGAATACTTTTGCTCTTATACCGAAAGAATATTGTTTTTTTAACAGCATTTTAAAATAAATTCATTATCTTTGCATTGTGTTTCTTTGGAAATACTATGTTTTATTTGCTCAATAGCCTAACAATCACCACGCAAGAAAGAGTAAAACAATTGTTATTGCTACTTGTACCATACGGTTGCAGGTTTTTCTATATACAATTGTAGCTTTTGGTAAACCGTGAGGCGTATGACAAAAGCTTATGCCTTGTCTATTGGCAAAGGAAAATCGGAACTATTAAACTTAATTCAGATAAAGATGAAAAAACTATTTTTGTGTGCTGTAATGCTCTTATTGGCAGTCTGTGTAAATGCCCAAATTATGAGGGCGGAAGAGTTAGAAAAGTATGCTAAAAGAAGGTATGGTACAAGATGGACTGATGCAGCGAAGAATCTTGCTGGTCAGTTGCAATTAGACAAGAACAATGCGCTGACCTATACACAAGTTATCGATGCGCCAAACAAAACGAAAACGCAACTCTACGTAATCCTTAACTATTGGTACACCAATACTTTTGGAAGTGGTAAGTCTGTTATTCAGCTAAATGACAAGGACGCAGGTGTGATTATTGCTAAAGGGTATGTAGATGCCATTGCTTCTCATACAGGCGGGCTAAACTCATACATAATACATCTTACATCAATCATCAAGACCGATATAAAAGATGGTAAGGTCAGAGTTACATACACTGTACCATACTACAATGTAGACGTAATGTATGGGGACGGTATTTTGGGCGCACTGGAAAGTACAATTGCACCAATGGTACAAGAAAAGTGGCTCTTGGACAATTGCTATCCGTTTGCAAGAAGAGACAGCCATAAGAAAACCTCTGCGAAAGCCCTTATTATGGCTCATGCATATTCTAACGTTATAATAGATAAGATAGAAGAAGCCGTTAAGAATGGAGTAGTTGGCAATGAAACCGAAGATTGGTAATCATATTGTCAGTCTTGTTTTATAAGATAAGGCAAATGTAATTATAAAAGAAGCATTCAACAGTTGTATTAGGCTTGTTGGCTTTCTTGATATTCAGCATCTATCTGAAAAGATAGGTGCTTTTATTGTGTTCAACCTCTTTTGTTTAATCTTGCCAAATCTCTGCCGATGTGTGTGGAAAGTAAGAATACTTTTTGGTGAAAGTATCTGTTCTCTTATTTGTTGAGGTGATTATTTCCACCTTTTACTGAAAATAACTAAGATTCTACTTGGCAGTCATTGCCAAAATTACTACCTTCGTAACGCATTTATAAAATAGTAAAGTTTATGAAAGTTTTGAGTTTAACAAATATTTGCCTAATGAAGCAGCTTGCCGCAAGGCTGTATAAACAATAGAAATTGAATAAATCAGATATGAGTACAAGGCTTACAAAGAAAACAATGTCCTTATTCGAGAGTATAAAGCATGTTGATAAGAACAATATTGAATACTGGACTTCACGTACTTTATGGAAGGTTTTGGAATACACTGAGTATAGACATTTCCTCCCAGTCATTGATAAAGCTAAACTTGCCTGCGAAAATAGCGGTCAACGCATAGAAGACCATTTCGAGGATATCCTCGAAATGGTTGAGATTGGTTCAGGGGCAGAGCGTTCGGTCGATTCTGTTAAACTTTCCAGATATGCTTGTTATCTGATAGTTCAGAATGCAGATCCAAGCAAAACAATAGTTGCACAAGGGCAGACTTATTTTGCTATACAGACTCGTATAGCTGAGGTTCAACAAATGTCAGAATATCAAACTCTGACAGACGAAGAAGAAAAACGCTTGTTTTTGCGCACAGAGATGCTGAAGCACAATTCGCTTTTGGCAAGTGCAGCAAAAGATGCAGGTGTTATAGACAATCGTGATTATGCTATATTTCAAAATTGGGGCTACAAAGGCTTGTATGGTGGAATGACTGCAAATGATATTCACCTTTGCAAGGGATCAAAGAAAAGCCAAAAGATATTGGATCATATGGGAAGTACGGAGCTTGCAGCAAATCTTTTCCGTGCTACCCAGACAGAAGAAAAACTACGGCGTGAAAATATCAAAGGGAAACAACACGCAAATAAGACGCACTATGAAGTTGGTGCAAAAGTTCGTCAAACCATAAAGGAACTCGGTGGTACCATGCCCGAGGAATTACCGACGGTAGAAAGTATTAAAACTGTAGAAAAGAAGAAACGGAAATTGTTAGACTTCCCCAAAAGTAAAAATGATAAATGATGAAGTATTAGAAGAAAATAGGTTGTACAAATGTAGAGTTAGAGGTTATTTGCCAATTCAATAATAACCAGTGAATTACCGGAAGCACTCTTGCCTTGTATATCAGATAGGGCACTGACCCTCATCGTAACTATGAGCGGAATACAGATGTTACAGTATAAAGCGAGCATCAAGAAAATACGTCCGCAGTTCGTTATAGGAATTAATGAAAATTTGTGTACTTTGCATACAAAAACAGCGGTTATGTGCTGAAAGGCGCATAACCGCTGTACAATTTTATATATGCAAGAAGGTTGGCGAAACTTGCCAGCTTTTATTCTTGTTAGAATTTGGTGGTATGATAGCGGATTATCATATTATCTTTTTCTTGCCATTATGAATATAAATGCCCTTCTTGGGTTTGCCATTAAGCTTTATTCCTTGCAGGTTGAACCAAGCGTTGTTGTCGTTGCTGTTGCTTGCCGATGGGGTGTCGATTTCTGTTGGCTCTTCTCCCTCGAACGAAACGTTTAGCTTTGTTTCAGAATTGTTTCTGTTTAGGTGGAAGAATGCGTGGAAAGGAGTGATTTTTGCAGTTTCGCCGGCTCGCACAAAAGCACCTTTCCCCGTGTTTCCCGCAGAGCTGTAAACGTATATTGTACCTTGAAGTTGTAGGTTTTTTGCTATGTTTTTAATGAAATCAGCCTCGTAGACGCCGTATAGGTTTGTGGCTTCCGATGGTGTTGTTTCGGCTGTTTGCGGATTTATTTCCACGTTGTCACCCGAGATTACCTCTCCGTCAGATACGTAAATATAGGGCTTGTTTGCCTGCATTTGCTCTTCTTTGGAGAAGAGAATGGTTTGTTCTGCACCGTTCTCTCCTTGCATCTTATCGAACGCATAGGCTTTTCCGCTTGGCTTTGCAGTAAAGGGCAGCACGAGCGTTTCTTTCTTTTTGTTTTGGAAAGAAGAGCGATAGAAGGTGGCTTTGTCTGCCATAAACTTATGGGGAAGGTCGTACTTCATGTTTCCTTTCATTGCCAACTCGTTGAAATTGTCGTCAATGTTCATTTTGAAATGGCTTGTGCGGCGTTCTCCGTTGTCTGTTGTCAGAACCGTATTATAGGCACGATGCGCTTCGGTTTGTCCCTTTGGCGCATACACCACGGTGTTTTCGGGCAGATTGCTTAAAAGTTCGTCGCTTTCGTTCTTCGCCAATGGCTTCAGCTTCGATAAGTCGAGAGATACGAGAGCCTTGCATTGCGCAAACGCATTCTTGGCTTGTGCTGCCTCTATGTTTGCCGGCAGGGCAATGTGGTGTAGCTTTTCTATGCCCTCACCCGCAAAGAAGTCCGGCGTTATACCGTTTACACGGAATGTTGGTTTCCACTTGCCTGCGAAAGAATTGTTGAATACGTTCTCTTTCAGTTCGGCGAAAGTGTGGCTCCAAGTTGTTTCGTCGCTTTTCTTGTGAACCGAAGCGGTGAAGATGCCGGGGTATGTTCCTTCTTTCAGCACTTTGTAGGTAATGCCTTCTGCGATAAACTCCTTCTGCGGAAGCATTGCACTGACGGGCAGCAGACCCTTGCAGAAGTTGTCTGCGGTATAGATTTCAGGGTTTGTGGCATACCAATGCCCTTTCAGATTGACGCTCTTTTCGTTTACCGTTGGTGCTGTTTTTCCGTCGAACATATAGAAGTCGCAATCTTCAGAATGTAGGAAAGCATCTTCTTCAATGCTTGTCAGCGAAGGCGGCAATACCACGATTTGCAGTTTGCTGCCTTCAAACGAAGCAAGCGGAATGGTTGTTATCTTGTTGGGAATAACTATTTTGTTGTCGGCGAATTGGTTTTCTGCGAAGGTTTCCTGTCCGATTGTGGCAAGGTTTTCAGGCAGATTGGTGTGCTTAAGGTTTCTGCAGCCTCTGAAAGCACCTCTGCCTATGGTTGTCAGCGAAGCAGGATAGCCGATGGTCAGCAGGGCGTTGCAGCCGAAGAAAGTCTGTTCGCCTATCTCCGTAATTCCTTCTTCAAGTACTACTTCTGTCAGTTTGTCGCAAAGACTGAATGCAAAATCGCCGACTTTCGTAACCTTGTATTGGCGGTTTTCGGTAGCGTTGGTGAACGAAGCAGGAATGATAAGCTTTCCCGCAGCGTACTGACTGATGGCTGCATTCTTGCCGTTTCCAACTTCTGCGGTGCTTTCTCCTGTAATGTTAAACCAAATAGGAATATCTGTTCCGTTCAGTTTGGCTGTACCTTTTACGAGCGTTTCTTTTTCTAAAACAGAGGCAAAGGCAGAAAGCTGTGCGCATACTGCTATTAGAAATATTAATATATGTTGTTTTTTCATTTCTTTCAGTGTTGAAGATTATATATAATTTGATGTTTAATGCTGTTATGGATTAAATTTCTTCCATGCGTCCTCGCCGCCTGCAATGGCTTCTACGCCTTGTTGTTCGTAGCATTTGCCAAAGAGTGCGAAGTAGAAAGTACTTCCACTCTTTACATGTCCGCCTTTTTCTACGTAGGTGTATTTGATAATGTTAGGATTATCGTCGGTTCTCATTTTCTGGTAAGCACTCTCCGCATTGCTCAAAGGCACAACCTCGTCTACTTTGGAATGGAAAAGATAGATAGGGTATTTGGGTTTCCAACCTTCTGTAAGATTATTAACGGTTGAGGCTGTGTACAAGTCGTCAAACTTAGGATTTTTCTCCGTTGCCTCTCCTTTCACCTTCTTAGACATAAAGGCAAATGCTTCGGGAGTGAATATTTCGGATACCTTTATATATTCTCCCTTTGCATCTTTTTTGAAGTCGTATATTTTCTTTAGTTCCTTTTGTATTTCCTCGGTATCTTTTTCTTTCTTCTCAATCCAATCGAGTATTCCTGTATTGAGAAACTTCTCGTTGAAGTAATCTTTTATGTTGTGCCTTCCCATGTAAGGATTGTAGTCGAGCATACCTTTTATAATAAGAGGAAGAGCTACGGGCATGTATATTTTATCTTCGGTGATATAGAATTTCAACGTAGCGATAGGGTCGTACGGACCATCTCCGCATACCGAGCCACCCAACTGAAGGTCTTTATCGAGAAAGTTGGTTTCTATAAACTTATGAGAAGCCATAGCCACCGAGCCTCCTTGAGAGTAGCCTACACAGATGGTTTTCCAGTTGTCTCTTATTTTAGCACGTCCTTTCTTGCTGTTTTTGTATAGTTCGATACCGTAACGGAGAGCATCAACACTCTGTCGGGCTGTTATTTCCTGTGCCAAATAAGGATGAGCGTCGTTTTGTGTTATTCCGTATCCTTGATAGTCCGGCAATATCACCAAGCAGTTGTATGCCAGCTCTGAAGCACTTTTACTTCTTGCGTGCATAATCAGCATACCTACGTCGCTTTTCCAATCTCCGCTCTTTATGTATTCTGAAGGAGTGCTTTTATTATCGGTTATCGTAATATGGCAACCCAAAATAATGTTGCTGATAGGAACTTTATATTCGGTTGGCATTGCTGCTAAGGCTGTCAGCGTTACCGGCTCGCCTTTGGTGTTGATGCTGGGGTAGGTGTATCTGTAATATTCGTAATTTAAGCCCCAACCTGTTGTTGCATGATGGTCCGGATTGTCGTCGTCGAAGCTGTTAGCTCGCCTTGGAAGTGCTTTTTCTATCTCTTTGAAAGATTTAACTCCACTCTCAATAATCTTTGCATCTGCGACATCTACGCCGGTGCGGATAGAAGAAAAGTCTTTCTGCGCAGTAACTGAAACAGAAAGAAGAACGGCTACTGTCAGACACAGATAGCGCGTAAGGTTTTTTGATAAAATCTTATTCATCTTTTAATAGGTTTAATTATTTATATTATCTGTCGGTAAAATTAAAGCTCAAAATATTTAATGTGTAAAAACATAGTAAGCATAGCCATATAATATTTGGCTGCAAAGTTCCGAAAATTTCTCGGAATGAGCAAATTATTCGCACTAAATCAAGCAAGTTAATTTACGCTTATTTTGTAATGATAATTCCCTTAAAAAATGATAACTGCGCTTTGGCATTGCGAAAGCGGCTGTTTTGCATTGCAAAACCTACGCTTTTACCGTGCAAAACCTACGGTTTTGGAACGCAAAACAATAGGTTTTATAATGCGCTGACACATAGATAGTTAAACCGTAGCTACGCTTGCGAAAAATATTTACGTATTTATTGCCTTCTTTTCGTCCATAAACAACATGAGTTCGGTGTAGAAATTTGATGACGAAGATACTTCACCTATTTTGGCAGTCTCTTGCCACTTGGGTTAAAGACAGCCATTTTTATGCTAAAAAGAAACGACAGCAGCCGTCTCTGCCAATCTGTCAGTTCTCTCCCATTGGCATATCGTTTGTAATTAATGAAGCGAATGCAACTGAAAAAACAGAAGCATAACGGAATTGATAATAATAAAAACAAAAAAATATACATTATGGGAAAGATTATTGGAATTGACTTAGGAACAACAAACTCTTGTGTTTCAGTATTTGAAGGCAACGAGCCTGTTGTAATCGCAAATAGCGAAGGTAAGCGCACGACACCTTCTGTCGTAGGTTTCGTTGAAGGTGGCGAACGCAAGATTGGCGACCCTGCAAAGCGTCAGGCTATCACAAATCCCAAGAAAACAGTTTACTCTATTAAGCGTTTCATGGGCGAAACTTACGCACAATGTGCAAAAGAAGCTGCACGTGTGCCATTCTCGGTTGTAGACGAAGGTGGCTATCCACGCGTACAGATTGACGACCGTAAATACACTCCGCAGGAAATATCTGCCATGATACTTCAGAAGATGAAGAAGACCGCAGAAGACTATCTCGGACAGGAAGTAACAGACGCTGTTATCACGGTTCCTGCTTACTTCTCCGACTCACAGCGTCAGGCTACAAAGGAAGCCGGTCAGATTGCAGGCTTGAATGTTCAGCGTATCGTGAACGAGCCTACAGCAGCTGCATTGGCTTACGGTGTAGACAAGGCAAATAAGGATATGAAGATTGCCGTGTTCGACCTTGGTGGCGGTACATTCGATATTTCTATCCTTGAGTTTGGTGGCGGCGTGTTTGAAGTGTTGTCTACAAACGGCGATACCCACTTGGGTGGCGACGACTTCGACCAAGTTATCATAGACTGGTTGGCAAACGACTTCAAAGCTGCCGAAGGTATCGACCTTACCAAAGACCCGATGGCTATGCAGCGTTTGAAAGAAGCTGCCGAAAAGGCTAAGATAGAACTTTCGAGCACTACTTCTACCGAAATCAACCTGCCGTACATCACGGCTGAAGGCGGCGTACCGAAGCACTTGGTAAAGACTTTGACGCGTGCGCAGTTCGAACAGTTGGCACACAACCTCATTCAGGCTTGCCTCGTACCTTGTCAGAACGCAATTCGCGATGCGAAGCTCTCTACGTCAGACATCGACGAAGTAATCCTCGTAGGTGGTTCGAGCCGTATTCCTGCCGTACAGACATTGGTGAAGAACTACTTCGGCAAAGAACCTTCAAAGGGTGTGAACCCCGACGAGTGGTAGCCGTAGGTGCAGCTATTCAAGGTGCTATCCTTAACAAGGAAAGCGGCGTGGGCGACATTGTGTTGCTCGACGTTACTCCGCTGACACTCGGTATCGAAACAATGGGCGGCGTAATGACAAAGCTCATCGATGCCAACTCTACCATTCCTTGTAAGAAGAGCGAAGTATTCTCGACAGCTGCCGACAACCAAACCGAAGTAACAATCCATGTGCTTCAAGGCGAACGTCCGATGGCAGCGCAGAACAAGAGCATCGGTCAGTTCAACCTCACAGGCATAGCCCCTGCTCGTCGTGGAGAACCACAGATTGAAGTAACATTCGACATCGACGCCAACGGTATTCTGAGTGTATCGGCAAAGGATAAGGCTACGGGCAAGGAACAAAGCATACGCATCGAAGCATCGAGCGGTTTGAGCGAAGAAGAAATCAACCGAATGAAGCAGAGGCAGAGCAGAACGCAGCAGCCGACAAGGCAGAGCGCGAGAAGATAGACAAGCTCAACCAAGCCGACTCAACGATTTTCACCACCGAGAACTTCTTGAAGGACAACGGCGACAAGATACCGGCCGACCAAAAGCCCGCTATCGAGTCAGCCCTCCAACAGCTCAAGGACGCCCACAAGGCAGCCGACATTGCTGCAATCGACACGGCTATCAACAACCTCAACACCGTGATGCAGGCAGCCAGCCAACAGATGTATCAAGGTGCAGGTGCACAGCCGGGAGCAGACGCAGGTCAGCAGGCACAGCAAGAGCAACCAAAGCAGGACGACACTATTCAAGATGCAGATTTTGAGGAAGTGAAGTAAATAAGAATTAAAATTAATCGCAGCAATTTGTATGGATTGCTGCGATTATTGTGTAATATAAATCAAATACCTTTATGGAAACTAATCATTTTTTTATTATACTTTTTCTAATACTTTGCTCCACCATAATATTTGTTGTCTCTATTGTATATGACTATAAGAGCAATAAAAAATTTGAGTCTAGTAATGAACAATATTTGATAAAGAGGATGACAAAAATCCATAGGAATTATATTGTTGGATTTCTATTATTTGGAGTAATATCTCTTATAACATCATTATATGGAGGGGACTCTAAAAGTAATATATTTACTTATATCTCGTTTGCCTCTACAATAACTTCATTCGTATTATCTATCTTGGCAATTTTTGTTACTATGCAGTCTAATTCTGGATTAGAAAAGCAGTTGATGAAAATAGATAATGCAACAAATATTATAACGAAACTTTCAGAAGAACTTGATACCACATTAAGTCAAGTGAATAAGGTAACTGGAGAAATTGGTCTATCCACGGGAAGGCTTATAGAAGTTTCTCAGAATATCTTACCACAAGTTAAAGAAACATTAAATAGTAGCTTATCTCATCATGAAGATTTTATAAAACAGAGTCTAAGCAATCACGAAACTACTATGCCTCGTTTCTCGCAAGAGCATAATAATAAAGATAAATTAGATAAATTAAAAGAAGACTTTTTAGTAAGAATGTCCGCTATGGGGCTTGCTGCCATTTATGCTTGCATTCTTTCATGCGAAAAGAATAGGTCGTTCAAAAATGATGAGTTATTTCAATCAGATTCAGAATATATCTATGGTATCCTTATTGCCACTACAAGCGTAAATTTAGTGAGTATTAACATCAAAGATGGAAATGAGACATCATGCTCATCCTCTGAATTTACAAACGAACAAATTTAGAGAAAATCAAGAGACGTATAAATGAAAATAATAAACTGGGGACATCATATATATCTTGCATTAATCGAATACGTAACTATTTTGATTTAGCAGCAATGGAAATTAAAGTAGAAGACTCAGAAGCATAATAAATTTAATTTAATATAATATAATGCTCTGTTGCTACAACAAATAAAGCGTTATGACCCAAGAAGAATACAACCAATTAGACGCCGACTTTGCGCATTGCACAGGCACTCGTTGCGAGAAAGCTGACAAATGCCTGCACCATACAGCTCACACGATGCTGGCAGGGAATGGGTATGAAACCTATACCGTGGTAAACCCTGCGTGATAACAGGCGTGCAGCCCTGCCCGTTCTTCGAGCCTGACTGCAAGGAACGCTTCGCATGGGGCATCTCAACAATATGAATAGACAGAGAATAGCAAACATTATCGACCGACAATCGCATACCGACCGGATATGCACGGCTTACGACTGGTTCATGTTACTTGTCATTCTCGTAAGCCTCCTTCCCCTTATGTTCATGAAGTCGCACAAGGCGTTCTGGTACACGGAACTGGGCTCTGTGCTCGTGTTCATCATCGACTACCTGCTGAGATGGGGTACGGCTGACATAAGAAACAACAATCGCAAGACGGCATTCCTTACCTATCCGTTTTCCGTGATGGCAATCATAGACCTACTGTCCATCTTGCCTGCCGTTACCCTGCTCAACCCTGCGTTCAAGCTGTTCCGCTTCGTGCGGCTGCTGAGGCTGACAAGGGTGCTGAAGATATTTGGAATATCGAGCAAGATGCGCCTGTTCCTCTCCATACTCTACAAGGAACGGCAGGTGCTGTCTTCCGTTTTGCTGTTGGCTCTGCTGTACATTTTTGTAACGGCACTCATACTGTTCAATGTCGAGCCGCACGTAAATCCATATACCCATCAGCCGACATTCCGTTCCTTTTTCGATGCTTTGTATTGGGCAACCGTAACGCTCACCACCGTAGGCTATGGCGATATGTGCCCCGTTACCGACGTCGGCCGCTTCGTAAGCATGCTGTCGTCGCTATTGGGCATAGCCATAATCGCACTACCTTCCGGCGTGATAACCGCCCGTTATCTTGATGAGTTGCGAAGGGGGCGTGGCAGATATTGACAAGACATACAGAAAAAGGAGTTTTTTAATCTCTTATACAAGAAAAATTGCTATATTTGCAAATGACTTATTGTGTTAATCAATACTAAAGACAAGTAACGGTTTCCATTATGGCAACGCATAAAGAGCAACATAAGAAATCTATCTGTTTCTTCAACGACCGTGAAGTGAGGGCGGTGTGGGACGATTACGATAATAAATGGTGGTTCTCTGTACTTGACATCATTGCAGCGATTAACGAGCAGGATGATTATCAGAAGACAAGAAACTATTGGAAGTATCTCAAAACAAAATTGAAGAAGGAGAAGAACGAACTGGTTAGTGGCACTAACCGGTTCAAACTGCAAGCTCCTGACGGGAAGCTACGATTGACAGATATGTTGGATGGTGAGGGCGTAGTCTTATTGGCAAAGGCAATACCCAACATCAAGGCAAGAGCATTTCTCGATTGGTTTACTTACAGCGATAACACCATTGATGGACAGAGTAAGAAGAAAGCCTACCAACTCTTTGAGAGTGGACTATTGAAAACAGCAGAGCCCGGTAGCGTCAAGTGTTTGCAACAGATTCATGCCTATCTCTTTGGAGGATTATATGACTTTGCAGGACAAATCCGTACGAAGAATATATCCAAAGGTGGCTTTACATTTGCTAATTGTATGCACTTCCCTGCCACGCTGCAAACAATAGAGCGAATGCTAGAAACAACCTTTGATGAGATAATAAATACATCGAAATGAATGTTGCCCACCCTTTTATGGAGGGTAATGGTCGCAGCACTCGCATTTGGCTTGACCTCATGCTGAAGCGTTCTCTCAAATGGTGTGTGGATTGGAGCCAGATAGACAAGAACGAGTATCTGTCAGCCATGCGTGAGAGTGTATCTGATAGCAGCCACATCAAAGCTTTGGTAAAACATGCACTCACCACCAAGATTGACGACCGAGAAATGTTCATGAAAGGTATTGATTATTCGTACTATTATGAGCAAAATGATATAAATATAAAATAAAATTGTCCTTTCAAAATGTAAGTAATTGCAAGAAATGTAAAATAAAATCATTAATGTATTGTTATGAGTTACTTTAAAGATAAAGATATAGAAGAAGCAATGTTAAAATCTTGTCTGCTCTTTAATAGCAAAGAGATTAAGAATAAGCGAAATGTCATTTTTCAAAAATTTCTACTTTCACTTATTATAGGGGGTGGAGTTGCTAACCGTAAAGGAATATTGGAAAAGGTTACTACACAATACAAGGGTTATTTAATAGATGAGAATAATATAAATTTTGCAATACAAGAGCTAATTAAGAATAAATTCATCAAAGAGGAAAATGGGGAACTCGCTCTTACAGCAGAATCTCAACAGGATCTGGAGAAGGATATAAAACAGATATCGGAACAGCAAAAGCATCTTATAGATGATATCTCCAAGATGGTGCAAAGAGATTATGGGGAAAAGATTAGTAATGAAAATCAAGTAAAATCTAATATCAAAGATTGTATTGATTATTATTATGTGGTAACTGGTCTCTCTTTCTTTGAACTAGATAAAAGAAAAGAAGCGACAGAACTTCCTCAATTAGGAAAAATCGCATCGAATGGATTAAGTTCTAGAGAGAAAGAAGAATTATCAAATCAAATTATTTATACTATAGGCAGTGTTATAGAAAAACCTACAGAAGAGCAAAAGTGTATCCTTGAACTTCTTGCAAGAACTTATATAACAATGCAAATAATGGACATAGACCCATTATTAAGCGAATTTAAGAGTACTTTAATAAGGGAAAAAGTCTTTATTGTTGACACTGATGTTCTGCTGTACTTGATTACAGAGAAGGCATCAATGAGCAGACAATACAGAAAGATGATTGAATTGCTTCAAAGGTGCGGCTGTAAGATATATATACCGAATGAAATTATTACCGAAGTTTTTAACCATGCAGCAGCTGCCAAAAAAAGATACCCTTATGTTTCTTACTTAATCGACACAAAAGAAGATTTGGTAAGTCAAGACTTTAAGAATGTTTTTATTGAAGACTACTACTATACTAGGCGTTCAAATAATGCATGTTGCCCTACTTGGGAAACTTATATAAAAAATTATTTCTCTTCAAATCACGGTGTTGGTTTTATTGGTGAACAAATCAAAGAAAAACTAGGTGACAAAATTAATTATGGTATCATGCCTGAATCGGTAGAAGTAGATGATAAATCGTTGGCAAAACTCGCAGATGCATCTCTAGATGAGACATACAAAACAGAAAAAGCTCAGCATCGTGATGAAGATAAGAATGAAGCTATTGCGCAAACTGATGCTCTACTATATTTGGAAATTAAGCTTCTTAATGAGATTAACAATGAAAGAATAGGCAGAAAGCTAGCCGATAGACAAGATTTGTTAAAAAACAAATATTATATTTTAACAAATTCAACAAGGGTGCATTATTGTGCTAAGCAACTAGGAGTTAGTGCTAATATCTTATGTAAACCCGCATCATTAATGGCATATTTAGTTGAAACAGGATTAATACAAGATGATCAAATAAAGATACAAAGCTTATTTGAAAATCCATTCCTACAACATACAGCAAAAACAATATGGAAAGATGTAGAAATCCTTTTAAAATCAGGAATAGAAATTACAGGAAAGAATATTATTACAATGCGATTCGCCTTACAAGATGAAATTAATAAGCTCTTAACGAATCCGTCTGAAGAAGAATGCAATGAAATATATAAAAAAACAAAAGAAAAGGGTTACTTTTTCTCTCCCATTATAGAATCTGCAAAAAAAGAAGCGGAATCTAATGAAAAGAAGTCAAAAGAATTAGAAGAGAAAAATCGCATTCTTCAGGACGAACTTTTAAAGGCAAAACAAATTATTGAGAGAAAAGACAAAGTTATTAATCAAAAGAAATATGAGAACCGAAAGATTCTCAAAAAAAGAAAGTCAAAAAGGCAATGAGAAAGATAAATAAATGGGATGAGGGAATCATCAAGATTATATTGAATCAGGTTTCTAAAAAGGTATCTACACTTGGAGAACTTTTAAAGCAATACTTTAATGATAAAGAATTAGCTCTTCTTATCTTAGTGCCAACAAGAAAGGTATATACCCTGTATAGTACAGAACATAAAAGAGATGAGATATATTCATTGCTCGTAAGAATAATTTCATTGATAGAAACAATGGAAAAAGAAGGACTTGTGTATTGTTTAAGTAAAGAGCAGAATCAGATAATATATGCTCCTTCTGATACTAGTGTGGGAATAGGCTCTGACGGGACGATATTAACAATAACTGGGGGACAAATTAAAATTGAAGAAAATACTGCTGTTCTAAAAAATAATCAAGGTGATATTATACTCAGTGGAGAACTTGTCGAGGAGCCTATTCTGAGTAAAATTACTTACTATTTTAATAGCTTAATTTACCCTTCCGACTCATTACGGGTATTAGTTGATAACAATTTTGTGTCATTAGAAATTCTTTCATACCAAAGAGAAGTTAAAGAAGCGAAGATTAGCAGAAATCTAGCTTGGTCTGCTTGCATTATTTCATTGCTTTCGCCTTTTGGAATGACATTTTTCAATAACAGGTTTTCTAAAACAGAAATACAGCAAGAACAATATGAAACCATAATAATGAAAATGAATTATAACCTTCAGAAGATGGATTCCTTGTTAAAAAAATCCTATTTCACTATAGGAAGTAAATCTAAGAACAAATAAATATAATCATGTTCGAATGAAGAAAGCCGATGAGCGACATACTAAAAATAGATACTTAAAAGGGTAATAACATCCAAGATGTTTTCTAATCAATACTACTCAAATTGAGGGGACATTTTTGTACCGCGCAAATATAAATCACTGATAATCAATGACGGATATATTCGAGGAAGAAAACCGGAACTATAATGCAAAGCCCTGATTGCAATGATGGCTTGTCGGGGCTTGAGGGAATGTGGAGGATTTTCTCTTCAATGGTATGGGTATGCTGGCTAATGATGAAGAACGAACGGTACTATCCTATAAAAATGTGTAAGCTCATTATTTTATTATCTTTGTATTTGAAACATAATAACAAGATAAACAATGGGCTTACACATTTTTATAGGATAGTACCGAACGATTTTCTTTTCGTTGTTAAGGCGGGTGTTAAAGATGAATGGGAAGGGCTAAAAGAAAAGCGGACTCCGCAGAGTCCGCCTAAATTTAATCAGTAACAATTAGTTTTGTCTTAGCCTAAGCTAATAGCTTCGCTCGGACAAACACTTGCGCATGTGCCGCATTCTGTGCAAGCATCAGCGTCAATTTTGTAGATGTCGCCTTCAGAGATAGCTCCTACCGGACATTCGTCAATACATGTACCGCAAGCGATGCAGTCATTGCTAATTACATAAGCCATAATTATAAATCTTTTATTATATTAATAATGTTTTTGTATAGGATTGTCTTCAATACCTACTTTTGTATGGTGCAAAGGTAAACAATATTTTCCTAATACCTACAAATGATGATAAGAAAATGAAATATTTAGACAATATACAAATAAAATCTATGGTCTCGTTGGCTTTGAAAGCAAAGATGAAAGCCTTGTGTTACAATAAATAAATAGAGAAAACGTTATAAGAACAGATATGAAAAGACTTCTATACATAATATTATTGTTAGCAACATCAATGGTTGGCTTTGCGCAAGAACGTACTGTGCAGAACCGTCCCTACACAGACTTGCGTCCTTTCCATTTCGGTGTTATGGTCGGTACACACTTGCAAGACCTTGAAATTGTTAATACAGGACCGCAAATGGTAGACCTTGACGATGGTAACGGACCCGTGCAGAAGGTTATTTCGGTAGACCAAGACCGCTGGGACGCCGGTTTTACGGTGGGAGTGTTGGGCGAACTGCGTCTGAACACAACATTTCAGCTGCGTATAGCACCTACCATGTATTTTGGTACGCGCCACCTTACCTTCAGAAACCTGACGGATTTGAACACCAAAGGGCAACCTATTGAGAGGACACAGGACTTGAAAACCGTTTATATCTCGTGCGCTTTCAACCTTATTGCAGCTGCTCCGCGTTTCAACAATCATCGTCCCTACCTAATGTTAGGTATTAATCCGATGGCTAATCTGTCGGGAAAGAGCGACGATTACTTAAAGTTGAAAGGCGGCGATGCTTATTTGGAGGTGGGATTAGGTTGCGACTTCTATCTTCCTTTCTTCAAATTGCGCCCTGAATTGAAGTTTATGTATGGTTTGTCGAACAGCTTAGATGCCAATCACGCAAAGGAATTGCGCGATAAAAACATGCAGATGTATGCCAATTTTGCGAAAGAAGCCCATTCTAAGATGATAGCTCTGACATTCTATTTCGAATGATTTTATTAATGAATATAAAGCAAAAGGAGTTAAGATGTTGTACCGTCTTAACTCCTTTTGCTTTTCTATTTCTTCTTTTCCAAGTCTAAAACCATCTTTCCTACAAAGATAGCCGACTTTCCGTTTTGGTCGATACCTATTTTCTTGCCGTCCAAGTTCTTCACATAGGCGAGTTCATTTAGGAAGGTATGCGAGTGTCCGCCTAATATCAAGTCGATGCCACGCGTGCCTGCAACCAGTTCTTCGTCGCTAACGCCTTCGATGTCCAAGCCTAAATGCGATATACAGATAATAAGGTCGCATTTCTTTTCCTTTAGTTCATTGACACATTTCTGCGCACATGCTATCGGATCCATATACTTCAGCGGACCATAGTTATCCTTTACTACCAAGCCATCGAGCTGTGGCGACAAGCCGAATACGCCTATCTTCAGTCCCTTGCGCTTTAATATAATGTAGGGCTTTACTATCTTTGCCAATTCCGTACCTGCAAAATCGTAGTTCGCACATACGATGGGAAAGTTCAATCCCTTAAACATTCGTATCATATTATCAAGCCCGAAGTCGAACTCGTGGTTGCCTATTGTGCCTGCATCGTAGTGCATCAGGTTCATCAATCCTACCTCCACATCGCCCTTGAACATGGTGAAGTAGGGCGAACCTTGACAGAAATCGCCGCTATCGAACAGCAACAAGTCGGGGTCTTTGGCTCTTTCTTCCTTCAACATTGCTATGCGACGCTCGAAACCTGCCCGTCCTGCTCGCAGCGTATCGGCAAGCGTAGTGTTGAAAGGCATTATCTGGCTGTGCGTATCGTTTGTATGCAGAATGGTGAGTTGCTTTTTCTGTGCAAAGACAACTACGCTGAACATACACAAGGCTATCAGTAAAATATTCTTTTTCATTGTTTCTTATCCTTTTTTATTGTCCCACTTATCCACCTTACATCGCCATCACGGCAGGTCGGTTCTCTTCATTGCCAGAATAAGCA
Source organism: Prevotella falsenii DSM 22864 = JCM 15124 (assembly GCF_000613945.1). GTDB lineage: Bacteria > Bacteroidota > Bacteroidia > Bacteroidales > Bacteroidaceae > Prevotella > Prevotella falsenii. The sequence goes on along the minus strand of NZ_BAJY01000020.1, from coordinate 10,798 downwards.
ATGCGCCCCTCCGTCTTGCTGTTAATGGCTTTTCCCTCCGCCGTCATCGCTTTGAAGTAGTTCAGAATGATGTATCGCGAGTTGTTCGATGCGTCTTGCGGTGCATTGAAATCGGTTTTAGCCTTGAAAGCCTCTAATTTGTCGTTGCCCTCTGCCAAGTAGTCGATTGTAGCAATGCGGTATTTCGCTTTTGGGTCAATCTGTTTCCCGTGCAGACTCGCATATTGGAGCGTGTTGTGCTTCGTCAAACCCAGTAGCACTCCTTTGCTGACGCCTTCTCCACCCGTATGGGCAATCTGCCGGAACAGCTCCAGCACTTTCTCACCGCTAAGCGTAAGGAAGCATATTTTGTTTTCAAACGGTGCAATATCGTTTACGTCGCCCACTGTAACATTGCCCTTGGGCAATGCTGCACGGATACCGCCCATATTGTAAACGGCAAAATCTACTTTCTCGTTGTATCCTTTTGCTGCCCATACCAATATATCGGCAAGCAGATTAGATAGGTCGCTCTCCGGTCGATGCGCCACCATGTAGTGGTCGGACTGTGCCACAACCGGACTCATAATGCTGTCCACAACATGCTTATAAGGTGCTAAAAACTCCACAGCCTTTGGGTCTTTAGCCTTGTCGTAGCGTGCGTCAATCAGTATTCTGCTGCGCTGCACACCTGTAAGTTGGTATTTTCCCTGCTGTGCTGCACATGGCGTACAGGTCAGTACAGCTGCCATACCACCTATTAGAAACATCTTTTTATTCATAATCTGCGTTTTTACTTTCTGCAAAGGTACTGAAAACTTGTCAGCCAATGGTGTTATAGGCATCTTGTTTTTGCGCTGTATAAGTGAAATATAGTTAAAGAAAGTTTGCAAAGAAGAAAGTTTCAGCCGTTAATCGAATAATTTGTCGTAACTTTGCACCGCTTTTCGGTATAACCGCTGGTCGTGGAAGAGTCATGTGCTATGTTGTATTGGAACGACAAACAATATTTAATTAATATAAAAAATGGATTTAATTAAAATTGCTGAAGAAGCATTTGCAACCGGCAAACAGCATCCGGAGTTCAGAGCCGGAGACACTGTAACTGTCGCTTACAAAATCGTCGAGGGTAATAAGCAACGTGTTCAGCTTTACCGTGGTGTAGTTATCAAGATTAACGGTGAGGGCGAAAAGAAGCGTTTCACTGTTCGTAAGATGTCGGGCACCGTCGGTGTTGAGCGTATTTTCCCAATGGAATCACCTAATATCGAGTATATCGAGGTGAACAAGTATGGTAAGGTACGTCGTGCTAAGCTTTACTACTTGCGCAAACTTACAGGTAAGGCTGCTCGTATTAAGGAAAGAAGAGTGGTGTCTGCTAAGAAAGATAAGTAATTCTATCTTGAGAAATCCAAAGATAAAAAAAGTTCGGAACTTTATAGTTCTGAACTTTTTTTATGTTTTAACCCCAATCGGTCGTTAGCGTCCTTTACCGGTTTTGTTCGATTGTCGAGCAGATGTGCCGACATTTCATCGAAGTCGTAGCGGGCTACGTCGAGATGTAATGGCTGCGCAGATGCCGGCAAGCGGACGAAACCGGTAAGGAAGCATAAATGCGTCCTAATGGCCGATTGGGGTTTAAATCGTAGCTTTTCTTTTCAGTTCAATCCTTTTTGTCTTCCTCTTCGTAATTCAACTGTCCGTCGCCACCGCCGTGAATAGCAGTCTGTAAGTCTTTCCAGTTCTGAAAACCTGCAAACAATGCCAATCGGTCTAACGTTTTTTTCGATGGCTTTTCCTTCATCAGCACATAGCCTCTGAGTTTCTGCAACGACTTCGACTCCAAGTTTATATGATGCTGTTTCAACCTTGCCGAAACCTTTTCGTAGTCGGCTGCCGGATTGATATGCTGCGGAATTTTATGCTGAAACTCCGCAATAAAATGCTTCAATGCCTTTCCCATTTCTGTTATTTCAACATTTATTTATGTGCAAAGTTACGAAAAGACAGGAATATAAAGCGTTTTCCTCTTTATTATTTCTATTTTGTGCGTAATAATTAGAGTTTCTATACCAACGTGCTGATAATCTCCTCGCGCGTTGCGGGCAAATAATCAATCACCGGAATTTCGGGCATTGTATAGCAACCTGCTGCCAAACGCATTGTGGCACGAGCGCAGTTTACGAGTATCTGACTTGTCAGTGCAGGGTTGTTGATGCTCATATTGAACTCGAAATGCTGGTTTTGTGTCTTGCCACTCACACCTTTGCGAACGAGGTGGACACCGTGTCCCATATCGCGCACGTCGTCTACGCTTGCCACTGCAAACACGTGGGTTTCGTCGTTGGCGAAATATGGGTCAGCCTTGACAGCCTTTGTAACCTCTTCGAGCTTTGCGCCGTCTTCCAATTCCACATAAACCATACGGCGGTGAATGCCTTCGCCCAATGGGATAGTTACAGAAAGCGCATTCTTCACGCCCTCCTTACTGCGCACGCAAACGGAGTGTCCCATTGACATACCGGGTCCGAAGTTGGTGTACGACAAGCCTTTTGGTGCCAAGCTCTCCAGCAAGATGCGCACAACAGAGTCGGAACCGGGGTCCCAACCCGCTGCAATGACACTCACTTTGCCCGCTTTTTTGCAGTTCTCCATTTGCTTTGTGCGGTAGTCCGATATGCTTGTATGTATATCGAACGAGTCTACCGTGTTGATTCCCATGGCTACAATGCGTTCTGCATATTCAGGACAGCTACGTGTTGGTGCAGCAAGAATGGCTACATCAACGTTCTTCAGCTTTGCAATGTCGTCTACAACGTCGTATGGTGTAAGTTCCAATGGTTTGTCCTTGTCGCCCTGACGGCGTACAATGCCTGCTATCTCAAAGTCTTTGGCAGCTTCGAGTGCTTCAATAGCGTAGTGTCCGATGTTGCCGTAGCCCACTACCGCTGCTCTAATTTTCTTCATAATCTTTCCCTTAAAACATTATTTTTACCTATTCTTTATAGAGTGCAAAAGTACTGCAAAAATGTGATTAACGAGAAATTAGTTGTGTTTTTTTCTTGAAAATATTCTCCATTCCCATTTTACGACTTTGTCCGCACGCTGTTGTTTTTCTTCATACGGTTTTCCGCAATGCCACCCTTGCTTTTCGTTTTCTGCCGTCTCTCTTTCCATGCGCTAAAAAGATGGCTTGTTTCTGCTGTTTACGAGCGCAGTAAAATATATCTTTCAACCTTCTCATTATTAGTTGCTTATGTTGTTTTTGCAAAACTTTGTCAAATTCTTTACGTGTAAATAAATATTTTTCTACGTGTAAGTAAATATTTCTCTACACGTAAATAAATATTTCTTTACGTGTAAAGAATATATCGAACTGCATATATCGGGAGGTATTCGATAAAGGAAGAACGATTGAAATATAGCCGGAGGTAGGAACAAATCGTAACTGTTATTTGCTGCATTCTCTCATTCTATTCTTTTGATACTTATTGCAGCGAGTTGGATAGTGCAGAGCAAACGGCATAACTATTTGCTTTTGTTTTCCTGATAGGCACGAGGCGTCATACCCGTTTCGCGTTTGAAAAATTTAGAGAAAGCCGAAGCACTTGGAAAATTCATACGGTTTGCTATCTCGTAAGCCATCAGTTTGCCGGTTTTCAACAGCAACTTTGCCTCTTGAATAGTGGCACGGTTAATCCAGTACATTACACTTCGACCGCTGGCTTTCTTAATAATGGCAGAGAGATGGTGTGGTGTAATATGAAGCAAATCAGCATAGAATGGTATGGAACGCTCCTGCATGCAGTGCTGATGCACCAAGCGTTTGAATTGCAGAAACAACTCTTTTGTACGTGTCGAACCCTCGTTTTTTATGGTTTTCTCCTCTGCTTCTTTCATCTCCTGAATATCGGAAACAATGGCTTTCAGTAGGTTCTGTACGGTTTTTCTGCGATAAGGGGTAAGTTGTATCATGTCCCATACAATATAAAACATACGCAGCAGTCTGTCGTTTTCTGTGGGGGAAGCCTTAAATACAATCTCTTCGGGTATTTCCATATTGTCGCGTAGCACGATGGCAGTGAGTCGGGCATCGGAAGAAATCTTATTGATTTCAAGGATATTGTCGGCACCAATCAGCATAATCCAACCTTTTTCTACATGGTAATCTTGCAGATTGATGCAGACATCGCCACTACCTTCCATCGCAAGAACAATACGAGGCTCTGCTACTTGGTATATTTCTTCTTTATGAAATACAGGGCTTCGTTGTATGCTCCCATTGAAAATGATAACAGCATCATCGTTTACGAAGAACTTATCTTGTTGTCTGAGGACTTCTTCTAAGTCGATGTTGTCTAACGAAAAGTGATTTACCGCCTTTACTTTGTCCATGAACTTGCCTTTTTGTATGAATTAATTGCAAAATTAAGATTATTCTATCGAATGAGAAAAGAATTTTAATAGTAATCGTACAAAAGGGCAATAATATCGGTGTGTTGGTTAATGAAGTAACAGAACAAAATGTTATCTTTGTCCCATGAAGTAGAAAGAGCAATATAATTTCAACGATATGAAAAAGAAAATAATAACCCTTAGCTTGATAATGCTGGCATCTGTTGCCCAAGCACAGACGTTGGAAGAATGCCGGCAGGCTGCTGAGAAGAACTATCCCATTATCAAACAGTATGGCTTAATTGCTCAGACAACCGAGCTGACAGTCAGAAATATTCAGAAAGGGTGGTTACCGCAGATTACTGCTTCGGCGCAAGCAACTTATCAAAGCGACGTCGTGTCGTGGCCGGAAAGCCTGAAAAGTATGTACCAACAGATGGGACTCAACATGAAAGGGCTGACCAAAGACCAATATAAAATAGGTGTAGACCTTCAGCAAACCATCTATGACGGTGGTGCCATAAGCAGTCAGCGCACCGTAGCACGTCAGGAAGGAAAGGTTCAGGAGGCACAAACCGAAGTAAACCTGTATCAGGTGCGCAAGCGTGTCAATGAAATGTACTTCTCGCTTTTGCTTCTCGACGAACAAATCAGACTGAACGACGACGTAAAGGCTTTGTTGCTGTCGAGCGAAAAGAAACTTGCCGCTATGGTAAAAGGCGGTACGGCAGCCACAAGCGACTTTGATAACGTGAAGGCGGAGCGGTTGAGCGTAGTGCAACAGAACGAGAGTCTGAAATCGCAACGACAGATGTTGCAGCGTATGCTGAGTGTTTTTTGCGGCATAGAGATAAGCAATCCCGAAAAGCCGGCGGCTGTTGAACCCGGTGCATCGGCAAGCAATCGTCCGGAAATCCGGCTGTTCGACAATCAGCTGAAGCTTTCCGAAGTGCAGGAGAAAGCCTTAGACACAAGGCTGCGACCCAAGTTGGGGCTTTATGCTCAAGGCTATTACGGCTATCCGGGACTTAATATGTTCGAGGATATGATGAGTCGCAAGTGGAGTTTCAACGGCATGGTGGGCATAAAACTGTCTTGGAACGTGGGCGCACTCTATACGCACAAGAACGATAAAGCCAAGTTGAGGGTGCAACGCGAACTGATTGAGAATACACGGGAGGTGTTCCTGTTCAACAACAATATGGAACAGATACAGCAAACAGAGAATGCAAACCGATACCGCACAATGATGCAAGCCGACGACGAGATAATTGCTTTGCGCACAAACGTACGCAAAGCAGCCGAATCGAAGCTTGTCCACGGCATCATTGACGTCAATAGCTTGCTGCGAGAGATAAACAATGAGAATGCAGCCAAGACTCAACAGGTTATCCACGAGATAGATATGCTCAAGGAAATGTATAATCTGAAATACACCAACAACGAATAAAAAACAACCAACAGATATGAAAAAGACATTTTTATTAGCCGGTCTTGCCTTTATAATGGCATCTTGCGGAGAGGATAAAAAGGAATATGATGCAACGGGAACATTCGAAGCTACGGAAGTTACCGTATCTGCCGAGTCTTCAGGACAGCTGATGAGCTTTCACGTAGAGGAAGGACAGTTGCTCGACGGCGGAATTACGGTAGGGCAGATAGACTCCCGACAACTCACGTTGCAGCGTGCCCGGCTGGCAACAAATAACGACCAACTGGTTGCTACGCACGGTCAGCTCGATGCAAATAAGCGACAGCTGGCTGCCAACCGACAGGCAACGGCAAGCAAACAATTGGATTTGAAGAAGCAAGTGGCGTCCATTCGTCAGCAGATAGCCAATCAACAGCGGGAGCGTCAGCGTTTTTCGGAACTCTTGCGCGACGGTGCTGTACCACAAAAGCAGGTCGATGACATAGATTATCAGATACAAGTGTTGCAGAAACAGCTTGCAGCAACCGAAGAACAGATAGCCGGTCAGAATGCTGCATTAGCCGAACAGAACAAGGGAATTGCTGCGCAAATCGATGGAATCAATTCACAACAGGCAGGCGTAAGCGCTCAACAAGCCGGCGTGCGTGCCCAACAAGCACAGCTCGACGACCAGATTGCCCACACCTTCGTGAAGACTCCGCTTACCGGAACTGTCTTGGAAAAGTATGCAGAGCAGGGTGAATTTGTTTCCATAGGTAAACCACTGTTCAAGATTGCCGATACCAAGAGAATGTTCATACGGGCATATATCACTTCAGAACAATTGAAAAATGTCCGCCTTGGGCAAAAGGTTAAGGTGATGGCAGACTATGGAAACGGGCAGAAAAAGCAGTATAACGGCATCGTTACTTGGATTTCAAGTCGCTCGGAGTTCACGCCTAAGACCATCGTTACCGACGATGAGCGTGCCGATTTGGTCTATGCTGTCAAGATACAGTTCCAAAACGACGGCTATGTAAAGATAGGAATGTACGGCGAAGTAAAGTTTTAAGCCATATTGAAAGCGATGAATGCAATCGAAGTAAATAATGTATCCAAACACTATGGCAAAGTGCAGGCACTGCGCGATGTCAGCTTTTCCGTGGGCAAAGGTGAGGTGTTCGGACTCATTGGTCCCGATGGAGCGGGCAAGACGTCTATGTATCGCATTCTCTGCTCGCTGCTTCTTCCCGATGCCGGCACTGCTACGGTAGATGGTTACGACGTGGTGAGCCAAATGAAAGAGATACGCAAGCGGGTCGGATATATGCCCGGCAAGTTCTCGCTCTATCAGGATTTGACGGTAGAAGAGAACCTGAAGTTCTTTGCAACGCTCTTTAATACAACGATAGAAGAAAACTACGATTCCATCAAAGCCATCTATTCGCAGATTGAACGATTTAAGAATAGAAAGGCAGGAGCACTCTCCGGTGGTATGAAACAGAAGCTGGCACTCTGCTGTGCCCTTGTCCATCAGCCGAGCGTACTGTTCCTTGACGAGCCTACAACGGGCGTTGATCCGGTCAGCCGTAAGGAGTTTTGGGAGATATTGGCACAACTGAAAGCGCGCGATATAGCCATTATTGCTTCCACACCTTACCTCGATGAGGTGAGAAGTTGTGAGCGTGTAGCCTTTCTTTCAGAAGGTATTATAAAAGGTATAGGGGCTCCCGAAGACATTCTTACGGAGTTTAGAGATGTATTTAACCCACCCGGTATCGAGCACGAAGGAAGCAATAAGGTTGGCAATGAGGCTGAAAATGTCATCGAAGTAGAACATCTTGTAAAGGCTTTTGGTAGTTTCCGTGCGGTGGACGACATTTCCTTTACCGTTAAGAAAGGCGAAATCTTCGGTTTTCTCGGTGCCAACGGAGCCGGCAAAACTACTGCCATGCACATGCTGACGGGGCTTAACCAACCCACAAGCGGTACAGGCAGAGTGGTGAACTTCGACATACGCACCGAGTATGAGGAGATAAAGAAACACATTGGCTATATGAGTCAGAAGTTCTCGCTCTACGAAGACCTTACCGTTGCAGAGAATATAAGTCTTTTTGCAGGTATCTACGGCATGCAAGACGATGAGATACGCCATAAGACCGATGCTCTGTTGCAGCGTTTGAACTTCGCGGAGCATCGTAACGACTTGGTGTCCGGTCTGCCATTGGGGTGGAAACAGAAGTTGGCTTTCTCTGTCAGCATCTTCCACGAACCCGGGATTGTGTTCCTCGATGAGCCTACGGGAGGAGTCGATCCTGCCACGCGCCGCCAGTTCTGGGAACTGATTTACGATGCTGCAGAACGGGGAATAACGGTCTTTGTAACCACTCACTATATGGACGAGGCTGAATATTGCGACCGTATTTCCATTATGGTGGACGGTAAAATCAAGGCTTTAGGCACGCCCGACGAACTGAAACGAGAGCTGAACCAGCCCGATATGGACCACGTGTTTACCTATCTGGCACGACAGGCAACGCGAAGTTCGGATTAAGAATATATCTCAATATAAATGTTCAATATACATGAAGCAGTTTATTTCATTTGTTGTCAAGGAAACCAAGCACATTGTTCGCGACAAGCGCACCATGCTGTTGCTGTTCGGTATGCCCATAGTCTTGATGCTTCTGTTTGGCTTTGCCATTACCACCGATGTGAAAAACGTGCGGACAATCGTTGTTATGAGCAATGCCGACCACGCCACCCGGCAAGCTGTAGACCGCTTATCGGCATCGGAATACTTCATCATAACCAAGGTGGTTGATACTCCTGCCGAGGCTGAACAGACTATCCGCAACCAAAAAGCAGACATGGCAGTGGTATTTGCGAAGGATTTTGCAAGCAAGAAAGCGGGATTTCAGCTCATTGCAGACGGTGCCGACCCTAACATGGCACAGCTGTGGACGACCTATGCCGGTGCGGTTATCACGAATGCGGAAAGCAGTATAGTGAACTCAAAGTTGCTGTATAATCCGCAGATGAAGTCAGCCTACAACTTCGTTCCTGCCATCATAGGAACATTGCTGATGCTGGTTTGCGCCATAATGACTTCCATTTCCATTGTTCGCGAAAAGGAAAAAGGCACTATGGAAGTGCTTCTTGTTTCGCCCATACGTCCGCTGATGATTATCGTTGCCAAAGTTGTGCCCTACTTGGTGCTTGCTTTCGTTATCCTGATAGTGATACTCCTTATGGCTATTTTCGTGTTAGACGTGCCGCTGCAAGGTTCTTTGTTCTGGATATTTCTTATTTCCACGATATATATTCTCTTGGCTCTTTCGTTGGGTTTGCTTGTTTCCAACGTTGCAAAAACGCAGCTTGTGGCATTGCTATTGTCGGCAATGGTGCTGCTGTTGCCCATTGTAATGCTTTCCGGTATGATATTCCCCATTGAGTCAATGCCCCGAATATTGCAGTATGTATCAGCCATTATACCCACACGCTATTATACAAGTGCCATGCGTAAACTAATGATTATGGGGGTTGGCGCAGAGCAAGTGTACCGTGAAACAACAATTCTTGTAGGTATGCTTGTGGTGCTTTTGTCCCTCTCGCTCGCCAAGTTCAACAAACGATTAGAATAGAAGTCTATGACACTGAAATATCTTTTACGGAAAGAGTTTACTCAAATTCGCCGGAACTCGTTCCTTCCACGGCTCATCATAGTTTATCCAATTCTGATGATGTGCGTTATGCCGTGGATAATGAACATGGAGATAAAGAACATCGTAGTAGATGTTGTGGACAACGACCGCTCTACGCAGTCGCAACAATTGGTACACGAAATTGAAGCAAACAAGTACTTTATCTTTCACGGTCAGCAACCAAACTACGCCGCAGCACTCAACAATATAGAGCGTTCCGAGGCAGATATAGCAGTGGTTATACCGCAGAATTACAGTCGCGACCTTACTTTGGGGCGTATGCCACAGGTTCTTGTTGCTGCCAATACCGTCAATGGAACAAAAGGTTCCATAGGGTCGGTTTATCTTTCGCAAGTTGTTTCTGCCAATGCGTTGCCCTCCGCTGCAGCCATTCAGACGAAGGTGGCTACGCTGTACCTTTACAACAAGCACCTTAACTTTAAGCTATTTATGATTCCTGCACTCTTTGCCATCGTGATGATGCTGATGACCGGCTTCCTGCCAACGCTGAATATAGTGAACGAAAAAGAAACGGGGACGATAGAACAGATAAACGTAACCCCCGTAAGCAAGTGGACATTCATTCTTGCAAAGCTCATTCCTTACTGGCTTATAGCTTCTTCATCATCACCGTCTGTCTTGTATTGGCTTGGGCTGTATATGGTATCACTCCGGTAGGGAATATCGCTCTCATCTATTTACTGGCGATGTTGCTGGCACTATTCTTCTCGTCTTTCGGACTGATTATATCCAATTACTCCGACACCATGCAGCAAGCCATCTTCGTAATGTGGTTCTTCGTGGTCATACTCCTGTTGCTTTCCGGTCTGTTCACCCCCACACGTTCCATGCCGTCCGTGCCTTATCTCACCACATACGTTAATCCTGTAAGCTATTTCATAGAGGCTATGCGCACTGTATTTATTCGTGGAGGCAGCTTCAGCAGCATTGCTCATCAGGTATTTGCCCTTTCAGGCATCGCTCTTTTTATGGGAGGTTGGGCTGTAATAAGCTATAAGAAGAACAATTAATGCAGGTTTGCCAAATTATTTACACGTAAATAAATATTTTTCTACACGTAAGTAATTATTTACATACACGTAAATAAATATTTCTTTACGTGTAAATAATTTGTGTGATAACCATTTTAGTGCTATATAAGTACTTTAAAGATAGGAAGATGGGGCGGAGAAGAGCTGCATGAATCGATGAGGCTGCACGATTTTTGGTGCAGGAATACGCCAGTTCGGGTTAAGAAATTCCTTGTAAAAGTTGGTAATCTCGCTTGTTTTTTTTGTAACTTTATAGT
>NZ_BAJY01000021.1 GCF_000613945.1 Prevotella falsenii DSM 22864 = JCM 15124 | reverse complement strand
AGGCAGTTAAAGGTTATTGTCCGGTAGAAATTCGATGGGATATGATTTTTCCTTTTTTATTGCTTGAGGGCGGTGCTGGGGGAAGTTGGGGCATGGTTTACCGCGTTTCCGGCATTGACCGGAAAGATGTTCATCTAGTGTTTCTAGTCTTCCTAGGATTACTAGAAACTTTAAACCACACGTGGGAAAACTGCTCCGACTTTATAAAGATAATTTCTTTGGAAAATAATAATTTCGATTTTGCATTGCGAAAGCGGCTGTTTTGCAACGCTAAACAATAGGTTTTGCAATGCGTTGATAAAGAGATGGTTACGCAATAGATACGCTTTGATAAATTCTTTGCATTGTTTTTAACCTCTGTGAAGCAAGATTGTGGGTAGGAATTTGTGCAGGTTTGTTTTGCAGTGAGGTGTTATTATTTAGTCTTAATTATAGTATAAAATAAACTATATTATAAATTCAGCCGTTCAATAATGGCACTTGGGGCTATGCTGTGCATACATTCGAAGTCGCCACGGTGGCACGGTTTGTTGCCGAATACGGAGCAAGGACGGCATTCCAATTCGGTGTTTTGCACGGCATCTTCCTCCTTTTGGTTCCAGCCAAGGAAGCCACAGTAAGGGTGAGTAGCCCCCCAGATGCTTACAACGCGCGTGCCGACGAGCGAAGCAAGGTGCATATTGGCACTGTCCATCGAAATCATGGTGTCGAGCCGGCTCATCAATACGAGCTCTTCGTTCAGTCCGTGCAACACTTCCGAAGCACAGGTGCAGTGCTTGTACTTCGCTGCCCATGCGTTGAGTATCTGTTTCTCTTCCTTTCCACCGCCGAAAAAGAATATTCGGAGATTGCTGTATTCGGTGGAAAGCACCTTTACCACCTCTTCCATCTGCTCTTTTGGATACATCTTGCCGTTGTGGGCAGCAAAGGGAGCAATACCTATCCAGCGTTCGCCGTCAGGCTTTTCACCTATTATATTAGGGAGCTGCGACAGCCGGTTACCACCGTTTGCGAATAAAGAAGTGAAGGAAAGGTCGATGGGATAGCCCAATTTGCTTAATACTTCTGCATAGTTTTGGAACGATGTGGGCTGTTGTTCCATTACTTTATGCTTCTTTCGGCACAGTTTGCGCTTGCCGTTCTTGTGCTTGTCGATGTGCGCTGTCTTGTATCCGCAAAGGAAAAAGCGTGTTCTTATGTATTTCGAGCGCAGCACATCGTGGAAATCGGCAATGGCTGTAGGCTGTTTTGCTTTCAGCCTGCCGTATAGTTGGTTCAGTCCCTTAACGCCTTTGTAGTCGTTTCTCAAGTCGGCTGCCATGAAATCCACATTCTTTGGCATATAGCTGAAGAATGCTTTGGCGAACGGACGAGAAAGAACGCTGATGCGAAGGTGGGGATATTGCCGTGCAAGCGCATAGACCACAGGAACCGTCATGGCAACGTCGCCCATGGCAGAAAACCGCATGATGATGATGTGGTCGGCTTTCACCTTTTACTTTTTGTAGAGTACGGGGTTTGTAGCAGGGTCGTTGTACATCTTCATTTGGCGGTAAACCTTCATGTATTTGCGTCCTGCCTGAATGTCGTCGAGCAGCTGGTCGATAGCCGTCCCGAGGTCTGCTTGCTGTTCGAGTAGCACGTTCAGCTTGTTTTTGCACTTTTCGATGTGTTCTGCCGATGCATCGGTGCGTTCAGCTTGCTCTTTCATGTGGTATATTTTGAGCGCAAGAATAGACAAGCGGTCTATTGCCCATGCCGGACTTTCGGTATTGATGGTGGCTCCTTCCTGTACTTTCACGTCTGAATAGAGTTGGCGGAAGTAAGAGTCAATCTGTTCTACAAGGTCTGTACGGTCTTGGTTGGAACGGTCGATGCGACGCTTTAAGCTCATTCCGTCTTCAGGAACGATGTGCGGATCGCGGATAAGGTCTTCAAAATGCCACTGAACCGTGTCAATCCAGCACTTCAAATACAATCGGTTTTCAATAGAATCTCTTTCGTATGGATTATTAATAGGTGTGTCTACATTGTCCGTGATGTGGTAATCGCGGATAGCTTGACTAAAAATCTCGTTGCAATGTTCCGTAAATGACATATTTTTGCTCTTTTAATTTTTCTGCAAATATAGTTCAAATAAATCATATACACAAGATAAAAGCAAAGCATTTTTACCCCAAAAGCTCTCCTTGTTGCCTAAAATATATCAAATTAATGTTCTAAAAGTTGGGAAACGATGTTCCGAACGAGTAGAAGTAATGTTACAATCATATATTATAATGTCTTGATTTAGCGCAATATAATATCAAAAGTGCTGTTTTTATTGCACAAATGTATATGTTTTGTGCATTGTGAAGTGCTTTTTTAAGCAAAAAATTTGCGTGTATGAAAAAATTATCTTTCCTTTGCAACCGAATTTTAGAATTTAGAAAGTTAATAGTAAACATTTTAAAACTTAACAATTATGTCAGAAATTGAATCAAAGGTAAAAGCAATTATCGTAGATAAGCTCGGTGTAGACGAGGCAGAAGTAAAGCCGGAAGCAAGTTTCACAAACGACCTTGGTGCTGATTCTTTGGATACAGTAGAACTTATTATGGAGTTTGAGAAAGAATTTGGTATCTCTATTCCAGACGATAAAGCAGAAAAGATCGCTACTGTAGGCGATGCTATTGCTTATATCCAAGAGAACGCAAAGTAAGAAGATATATAAATGATGGTTGGGAGCTTCGGCTTCCAACTGACTTTTAATCTTTAACATTTACTTATTTCTTACTTAGGTTTCGTTCATTCAGGCTCTAAGACAAGAAAAAGGAGTTAAGGAGTTAAGCCAATCGTTTTACTTACGTTTCATAAGTGTATAGTAGAACTCTTTGCTTAACTCCTTAATTCTATATCTGAAAGAAACCTAAGAGCGTCTCGTAATCACGATGACAGAATTAAAATCAGCAAATTAATGGAATTAAAAAGAGTAGTAGTAACAGGACTTGGTGCAGTTACTCCATTGGGAAATAATCCTGAAGAAACGTGGAAAGCAATGCTGGAAGGTAAGAGTGGTGCGGCTCCTATTACTTATTTCGATACAACTAACTTTAAGGCAAAGTTTGCTTGCGAGGTGAAAAACCTTAACGTGAACGATTATATCGACCGTAAAGAAGCGCGTAAGCTCGACCGTTACACACAGTTGGCACTCATCAGTGCTATCCAAGGTGTAGAAGATTGCGGCATTGACTTGGAGAAAGCCGACAAAAACCGCATCGGTGTGGTTTACGGAGTTGGTATTGGCGGTATTAAAACCTTTGAAGAAGAAATTGGTTATTACGCACTTCATAAGGAAGAAGGACCGAAATTCAATCCTTTCTTTATACCAAAGATGATTGCCGACATTGCTTCCGGACACATTAGCATTCGTTTCGGTTTCCACGGACCTAACTTCACTACAACATCGGCTTGTGCATCGTCTACCAATGCCATTGCTACAGCGTTCAATTTAATTCGCTTGGGCAAGGCAGACATGATTGTCAGCGGTGGTGCTGAGGCTGCTATTACCGAAGCAGGAGTAGGCGGCTTCACTGCAATGCATGCACTTTCAACTCGCAACGATGACCCGGCGCACGCTTCTCGTCCATTCTCAGCAAGCCGAGACGGCTTTGTTATGGGCGAAGGAGCAGGTTGCTTGATTCTCGAAGAGTTAGAACACGCAAAGGCTCGTGGTGCTAAGATATACGCAGAGTTGGTTGGTGAGGGCGAATCTGCCGATGCTCACCACATCACAGCGTCTCACCCGGAAGGTTTAGGAGCAAATTTGGTAATGCAGGCGGCACTCGACGATGCAGGTTTGAAGCCCGAAGACATCGATTATATCAATGTTCACGGTACATCAACTCCTGTTGGCGACGTCTCAGAAGTAAAGGCAATTGTTCAGCTTTTCGGCGATGCAGCTACAAACTCAATATTTCGTCTACCAAGAGTATGACCGGACACTTGCTTGGAGCTGCCGGTGCAGTTGAAGCAATGGCTTGTGTGCTCTCTATTCAAAACGATATTGTCCCTCCAACTATCAATCACGAAGAGGGCGATAAGGACGAAGAAATTGATTATAACCTGAATTTTACGTTCAATAAGGCTCAAAAACGCGAAGTACGTGCTGCACTTAGCAACACATTCGGCTTTGGTGGGCACAATGCTTGCGTGATTTTCAAGAAGTATGCTGAATAAGTTTATCGATAAAATAAAGCTCCCTTTCCGCAAGGAAAAGGAGCTTTATTTGTCTTTATATCAAATAATAGGAGTGCTTCCTCACAACCTTTCCTATTATAAAACGGCACTTTTGCACAAGAGTGTGGCACGAAGGAACGACAAAGGAAAGCCCGTGAATAACGAACGCTTGGAGTTTTTAGGCGATGCCATATTAGATGCCATTGTGGGCGACATAGTCTACGAGCATTTTCCCGGCAAGCGCGAAGGCTTTCTTACCAATACTCGTTCCAAGATAGTGCAGCGAGAGACGCTCAATAAGTTGGCGAACGACTTGGGAATAACGAAGTTAATCCTGTCGAGCGGGCACTCGCAGTCGCACAATAGCTATCTTGGTGGCAACGCATTCGAGGCTTTGGTAGGTGCGTTATACCTTGACCACGGCTACACAGCCTGCATGAAGTTCATGAAAAAGCAAATCTTAGGCGAGCTTATCAATATCGATAAGGTGGCTTATAAGGAAGTAAACTTCAAGTCGAAGCTCATAGAATGGACGCAGAAACATAAGGTCTGCCTTGAGTTTAAGCCGCTTTCTTTCGGTAAAGATAAAGAAGGCAACCCTACTTTCAGTTTCCAAGTAGTATTGGAAAATATTGCCTGTGGTGAAGGAAAAGGCTATTCAAAGAAGGAAAGTCAGCAGGAAGCAGCTAAAGCAACCCTCCGGCGTATCCGCAAAGAACCTAAGTTTGCCGATGAAATTTTTGAAGCAAAGAAGAACCGTCTCGCTTTAGAAGGACGGGAAAGCTCTGATACTGTTGAAACAATAGAAGAGGAAGACCTTATCTTACTATCGAATACTAAGCAAAACGATACCGTTTCTCCGGTAGAAACGCAAGAGCAGTCTTCTCTTGTTGCAGCCAACGAAAAAGAAAGCATCATAGCCGAAGCTGAAGCAAAGGCGTTTCAATAGCAAGGCAGAGGCGAATAAAGCCCAAGCAAAATACGCTCAAGATTTAGAACCGAAGTGCAAAATAATGCTCAATTGATGATTAATATCAAAATAAAACAGTATTTTTGCACCAAAAGAAAATAAACGTTTATTTAGAATATGGCATTAAAATGTGGTATAGTAGGTTTGCCCAACGTGGGCAAATCTACGCTTTTCAATTGTCTGAGCAGTGCCAAAGCGCAGGCAGCAAACTTTCCTTTCTGCACGATAGAACCCAACTTGGGCGTTATTACCGTGCCCGACGAGCGTCTGAACAAGCTCGCCGAAATTGTGCACCCGGGGAGAATAGTGCCTGCAACTTGCGAGATTGTGGACATTGCAGGCCTTGTTAAGGGTGCAAGCAAGGGCGAAGGATTAGGCAACAAGTTCCTTGGCAACATTCGCGAATGCGATGCTATCATTCACGTTATTCGTTGTTTCGAGGACGATAATATCGTTCGTGAAGGCGGTGCAGCAGTAAATCCGATAGAAGACAAGGAGATTATAGATACCGAACTCCAACTGAAAGACCTTGAAACCATCGAGGCGCAACTTGCCAAACAGCAGAAAATAGCCGCTGCGGGCAACAAAGACGCCAAGATAATGGTAACTGTGCTCAATGCTTATAAAGAGGTATTGGAGCAAGGCAGGAACGCTCGCAGCGTGCAATTTGAGAGTAAGGAAGAGCAACAAGCGGCTCACGACTTGTTTCTTCTTACCACAAAGCCCGTGCTTTACGTTTGCAATGTGGACGAAAACAGTGCAAAGGACGGCAACGAATACAGCAAGCAAATAGAGAAAATCGCAGCCGAAGAAGGTGCAGAAACCATGATAATTGCTGCCAAGACCGAAGAAGACATTGCGTCGTTAGAGAGTTACGAAGACAAGAAGCTATTCCTTGACGAGCTTGGATTGGAACAAAGCGGGGTAAACCGCCTCATCAATAAGGCTTATCACCTTTTAAATCTTCAGACATTCATCACTGCCGGCGAGATGGAAGTGAAAGCGTGGACTTTCCAAAAAGGCTGGAAGGCTCCTCAATGTGCGGGCGTTATCCACACCGACTTTGAGAAAGTTCATTCGTGCAGAAGTTATCAAGTACGAAGATTATTTGAAATACGGTTCGGAAGCTGCCGTACGCGAAGCCGGAAAACTTGGTGTAGAAGGCAAAGAATACATTGTGCAGGACGGCGACATCATGCACTTCCGTTTCAATGTGTAATTTAAGGAGGGATAGAAAATGTTAGACAACTTGCTTTATATAGCATGGCAACCCGACGAATACCTTGTGCGTATCGGGTCCATAGGCATTCGTTGGTACGGAATGTGCTGGCTTGTAGGCTTTGCTGTTGCATATTTCCTTATGCGATGGCTTTTTAAACGCCACAATATAGCGAGCGAAAAGTTCGACCCGATGTTTATTTACGTCTTCCTTGGAGCGTTTATTGGTGCTCGCTTGGGGCATTGTTTCTTTTACGAACCGCAAGATTTCTTCGACTCATGGCAGCATTTCGTTGAGATATTCCTCCCGATAAAGTTCCTTGCCGGTGGCGGTTGGAAGTTCGTTGGCTATCAGGGCTTGGCTTCACACGGAGGAGTTATCGGACTCCTCGTTGGTCTTTACCTTTACATAAAGCGCACAAAGCTGAATGCTTGGGTCGTGTTAGACTTTATGGGCATCTGCTCTACCGTAACATCGGTGTTCATTCGCTTGGGCAATCTAATGAATTCGGAGATTATCGGAAAGGTAACCGACGTGCCTTGGGCATTTGTTTTCTACGATGTCGATACCTATCCGCGTCACCCCGGACAGCTCTACGAGGCCATTGCCTACTTCGTTTTCTTCTGGGTTATCTTCCTTATTTACAGGAAATACCCCAAGAAAGTGGGTACAGGACTTTACTTCGGCTTATGTCTTGCACTTATTTTCACTTTCCGTTTCTTCATCGAATACACAAAGGAAGTGCAGGTAGACTTCGAGGCAGGCTTGCCAATCGATATGGGACAGATACTCAGCATACCGTTTATAGCACTCGGCGTATGGTCGATAATGCGGTCGAGAGGAAAAGAATACAGCGGCTAAAGCGACCGAAAGATACAAGAAATACCTTACAACAATGGCTCTGCTACTTAATTGCAGAGCCATGTTGTAAGGGGGTAGAAGTGTTTCAATAGAACTTTATTGAGGAAACGGTTTTATTTTGCTGTTTAAGGGCGTGAGCGAAAACCGCTTTAATATTGTAAAGATAATTCTCTTAAAAAGTGATAATTTCGATTTGGCGTTGCGAAACCGTAGGTTTTACGCTGCAAAACCTACGCTTTTACCGTGCAAAACCTACGGTTTTGGAATGCAAAACAATAGGTTTTGCAAAGCGTTGGTAGCGAGATAGTTAGCTGACAGATATTGTTCTGAAAAATATTTACACTTTTATTGTCTGTTTTCTGTCTATAAAACGATGAATACAGAGGCAGCAGCATAGAAATCTAAACGGTATTCATCGTTCCTTTTATAACTTTCCAACAAACCTGATAGCTTACAATCTATTGTTCCAAAAACCGACTATGAATACTGAAATCATTGACGAGAGCAGGCTCGTTGCATACAAATTATATCCGGCTCACGTTTATTTTATGGGAATAATCTTTAGAATATGAAATAAAATATGTAAGTTTGCAAACGAGTAGAACGGGCTTATCGAGGAATTGATGGTTCGAAGAAAGCTCAAATTTTTGTTGGAAATAAATAACAAGCGTTTGCTGTTTATTCTATAAAACGTTCTGGAAACTTGGCCGTAGAAAGAACCAATGTAGTTGGAATAAGTCGTAAACGTCTGCGCAATATGCGTGGGCGTTTAACTTATCTTCTGCATTGTGGGTTCGGCCAAGTACCTCAGAACGTGGATAAGTTTACGTCCACGTTCGTTGTATTTGGTCGTTCCTCGTTTTTTATTGAATATTCGGTATTCGTACAAAGTATCATTTATACTATGGCGAATAAAACTTTAACCTTAGCCAAAAAGGCTAAGAACGATGAGTTCTACACGCAACTTGGCGATATAGAGCGAGAATTGAAACACTACAAACAACATTTTAAGGGGAAGACAGTGCTGTGCAACTGCGACGACCCACGTGTGAGCAACTTCTTTAAGTATTTTGCTCTGAACTTTGAACTGTTGGGCTTGAAAAGGCTTATCGCTACTTGCTACAAGAGTAAAGATATTAATATCTTCTCTCAAAACAATTCGGAACAAGCCGTTTATATTGTTTACGAAGGCGATAAAAACGATAACCATATCGTTGATAAT
The DNA here is from genome assembly GCF_000613945.1 of Prevotella falsenii DSM 22864 = JCM 15124. Lineage (GTDB taxonomy): Bacteria > Bacteroidota > Bacteroidia > Bacteroidales > Bacteroidaceae > Prevotella > Prevotella falsenii. Next base: position 40,522 of record NZ_BAJY01000021.1, on the reverse strand, counting down.
GAAGAAATAGAGGTTAAACCATTAAAAGGCGATGGCGATTTTCGCAGCAAAGAATGTGTAGAACTATTAGAACAAGCCGACATAGTCGTTACAAATCCGCCCTTTTCTTTGTTCCGTGAGTATATTACACAGCTAATAGAATATGATAAAAAGTTTATTGTAATAGGTAATTATAATGCAATAACCTATAAGGAAATATTCCCTTTGATAAAAAATAATAAGCTATGGCTCGGTAATGGCTTTTCAGGTGGCAACGCTTATTTTAATATTATCCCTACCGGGCGTACATTTGCAAATGGTGTATATGACGAAAATACACAGTTAGTAAAGTTCCGTAACTGCTGTTGGTATACTAATCTTGACATTAAAAAACGCCATGAGGAACTTATTTTGTACAAGCATTATACTCCCGAAGAATATCCAAAGTACGACAATTACGATGCTATTAACGTTAATAAAACAAAGGAAATACCGATGAACTATGATGGAGTAATGGGCGTTCCAATAACTTTTATGGATAAATACAACCCTAAACAGTTTGAAATAATTAGATTTAGGAAAGGTAATGATGATAGAGATTTAGTTTATACTGATTTAAATGGGAAAACAGTACAACCATACTTCAGGATATTAATTAAAAAGAAGACACAATAACCATTGTTACTGACCAATGGAGGAGGACAAATAATAAAGTATATATAGGAAACTTTATACAATAAGTAATTATGAAAATAGAATTAAAACCAATCAAATTGAAAGACCTTTTTCAAGGATATAAAGACGATTCTGAAGAGGGTGTGGTGGCTTACGGCGGACTTCTTGATGTGCGTCCGAAGTATCAACGCGAGTTTGTTTATAAAGACGAACAACGCAATGCTGTAATCGACACGGTACGGAAAGACTTCCCACTAAATGTAATGTATTGGGTGAAAAAAGACGATGGCGGCTTCGAGGTGCTGGACGGGCAGCAGCGCACACTTAGTATTTGCCAATATCTTAGCAACGATTTCTCCATAAAAGAAGAGTATTTCCACACCCTGACAGACGACCAACAAGCGCAAATACTGAATTACGAACTAATGGTTTACTTCTGTGAAGGCACCGACAGCGAGAAGTTGGAATGGTTTAAAACCATCAATATAGCCGGAGAGAAACTCTACGACCAAGAACTTCGCAATGCTGTATATACGGGTGAATGGCTCACCGATGCAAAACGCCATTTCTCGAAGACCGGTTGTCCTGCTATGGGATTGGGCGATAAGTATGTAAAAGGTACAGCAATACGCCAAGAAATTTTGCAGCTTGTATTGTTTTGGATTAACAATGGGGCGAAAGGAACACCCGATGAGAAGATACGACAATATATGGCAGACCATCAACACGATGCCAATGCCAACGAATTGTGGCTCTATTTCGTGCAAGTTATGAACTGGGTGCAGACCATTTTCCCAACTTACCGGAATGAAATGAAAGGTTTGCCGTGGGGATTATTCTACAATGAGTTTGGACAGCAGCCGTTAGACACAAAGAAACTTGAAGATGAAGTTGCGGAACTTATGGCAAACAATGAAGTGCAGGACAAGAAAGGCATTTACGAGTATGTGCTTACACGCAACGAAAAACATTTGAATATCCGTACTTTCGACAAACAAATCAGTCGAGTGGTGTACGAAAAGCAACAAGGTATTTGCCCTATTTGTGGGAAACATTTCGATATTAAGAATATGGAAGCTGACCATATCATACCTTGGCACAAAGGTGGAAAGACGGTAGAAGACAATTGTCAGATGCTCTGTATGAAGTGTAACCGCACCAAATCGGGCAAATAGGTCTTTCGATGTAAAGGAGTTGTTATAGCAGAAAAACAGTCTTGATTTTGTAAATATAATTCTCTTAAAAAGTGATAGTTGCGCTTTTGCATTGCGAAACCGTAGGTTTTGCGATGTAAAACCTACGCTTTTACCGTGCAAAACCTACGGTTTTGGAATGCAAAACAATAGGTTTTGCAAAGCGTTGGTAGCGAGATAGTTAGCTGATAGATATTATTCTGAAAAATATTTACACTTTATTTACTGTTGGGAAGTACAATTCGCTTGATGTCGTTGAGCTTGTTCAGTGCCTCAACCGGCGTGAGGTTGTTGATGTCCAAGCCGATTATTTCGTCGCGTATCTGCGTCAATACAGGGTCGTCGAGCTGGAAGAACGAAAGCTGAACCCCTTCCCTACTCTTCTCAAGTTTCTCTGCCGACGGCTTTCCTACGCTGCCTACCTGCGCATTGTCGGTTTCCAGTTCTTTCAAAACCACGTTGGCACGCTTCACAATCGACTTCGGCATGCCTGCAATGTCGGCTACATGGATACCGAAAGAGTGCTCGCTGCCCCCTCGTTCCAACTTTCTCAGGAAGATAATCTTGCCGTCTACCTCTTTCACCGATACGTTGAAGTTCTTTATTCGGCGGAAGTTCTTTGCCATTTCGTTCAGTTCGTGGTAGTGTGTGGCAAAGAGTGTGCGCGCCGTGGCACGCGGTTGTTCGTGCAGATACTCCACGATAGCCCATGCTATGCTGATGCCGTCGTAAGTGCTTGTGCCGCGTCCGAGCTCGTCGAAGAGTATCAACGAGCGCGGTGTAACATTGTTCAGAATGTTCGATGCCTCGGTCATTTCCACCATAAACGTAGATTCTCCGAGCGAAATATTGTCGGAAGCCCCCACTCGTGTAAATACTTTATCGACCAGACCTATTCTCGCGCCCTCTGCCGGGACGAAACAACCTATCTGCGCCAACAGTACTATAAGAGCCGTTTGGCGCAGCAGAGCCGATTTACCCGCCATGTTCGGACCTGTTATCATCATAATCTGCTGTTGCTCGTTGTCGAGATATACGTCGTTCGGAATGTATTGTTCGCCAAGCGGCAGTTGGGTTTCTATTACGGGGTGGCGACCTTTTTTGATGTCAATCACCATACTGTCGTCTACCACAGGGCGCACATACTTGTTTTCTTCGGCTATATCGGCGAATGCCAACAGGCAGTCGAGGCGTGCCACAAGGTTGGCATTGATTTGTATTTGCGGAATAAACTCCTGCATATCCTGCACCAATTCGTTGAAAAGACGGGCTTCGAGGGCGAGTATTTTCTCGTCGGCACCGAGTATTTTGGCTTCGTATTCCTTCAGTTCGGGGGTGATATAGCGTTCTGCCTGTGCAAGGGTTTGCTTGCGAATCCAATCAGCCGGCACCTTGTTTTTAAAGGTATTGCGTACCTCAAGATAGTATCCGAAAACGTTGTTGAAGCCTATTTTCAACGAATTGATGCCTGTTTGGGCAGCTTCTTTCTCTTGAATATCGAGCAAAACTTGCTTTCCGTTGTCGCGAATGGAGCGCAATTCGTCCAATTCGGCGTTGAAACCGTGCGCAATCACGTCGCCTTTGGCTACCAAATGTGGTGGGTCGGGCTTTATTTCCTGCTCTATTCGGTCGCGAATAGACTCGCAAAGGTTCAGCTGTTCCCCTACCCGCTTCAAGGCTTCGTTGTTCGCATAGAGGCAAGCGGTCTTCATTGGCTGTATCGCACGTAAGGCTATCTTCAGCTGAACCACCTCTCGGGGCGACACTCTGCCTGCTGCTACTTTGGAAATAATGCGCTCCAAGTCGCCCATGCGGTGGAGTTGGTCGTTCAGGCATTGGCGGAAATCAGGCTCACGGAAGTAGTATTCCACTATGTCCAGTCGCTCGTTAATGGGCTTTACGTCCTTTAATGGGAACACAAGCCAGCGATGCAGCATTCTTCCACCCATTGGTGTGATGGTTCGGTCTATCACGTTGAGCAGCGAAGAACCGTCTTCCTGCATGGGTGCAACAAGTTCTAAGGAACGAATGGTGAAGCGGTCGAGCCGCACATACTTCTCTTCTTCGATGCGAGCGAGCGACGTTATGTGGTTGATGTTTGTGTGCTGGGTCAGCTCCAAATACTGCATGATAGCCCCGGCAGCTATTACACCGTTGTTCAGATGGTCTACACCGAAGCCTTTTAGGTTCTTTGTTCCGAAGTGTTTCAGTAGTTTTTGTCGTGCAGAAAGGTCGGTAAACACCCAGTCTTCCATTTCATACACACACAGGCGTGTACCGAAATGGCATTCAAAGTCTGACTTTCGTGTGCGGTCGTACAGCACTTCCTTTGGCGAAAAGTTGCCAATGAGTTTTTCAACATAGTCGAACGTGCCCTCACCGGTAAGAAATTCGCCTGTCGAAATATCGAGAAAGCTCACGCCGCATGCTCCTTTGCCGAAGTGAACCGCTGCCAAGAAGTTGTTTTCCTTATAGTTCAGCACGTTGTCGCCCATGGCAACGCCGGGTGTAACAAGTTCCGTTATGCCCCGTTTCACCATTTTGTCTTCGGCAGACAAGCCCCGTTTGCCTTTCAAAGCTTCGCGCTTTTTCTTCGGGTCTTCGAGTTGGTCGCATATTGCCACACGTTTTCCGGCACGAACAAGTTTCGGCAAGAAGGTATCGAGTGCGTGATGAGGAAATCCGGCCATCTCGTCGCCCGCTGCTGCGCCGTTGTTTCGTCGCGTCAGCGTTATGCCGAGAATTTTAGAGGCTTCTATGGCATCGTCGCAATACGTTTCGTAGAAGTCGCCACACCTAAAGAGCATTAACGCATCGGGGTGTTGTTCTTTCATCGAAAAGAATTGTCGCATCATCGGAGTGAGCCCTTTATTGTCTTTTGCCATATTGTTTTTACCTTTCTTACCTTTCGTCATCGTAATTCTTGAAATGCAAAAATACGAATTTTCGACATATTGTCCAAACGATAACCCATTTATTTAGACTTTGTCTGATAGTCTGTTTAAAGAAATCGGCACTATAATCTGAAACCTATTCCGAGCCTCACGTCGTAGGTAGTTGTGTGCCTGTTGCGCCGATAACGATAATGGAAATTGCGGAAAACGAAGAGCAATGGAGCAGCCATAAACCAATGTTTCGACAACGAAATTTCTATTTTGGGCTGCAATAGAAAGGTTATCACCCTGCCGCGGTCACCCATAACGCTGTAATCAACGTATTCTTTGGTCTCGTCTTCATCTTCGTAGCTATGCCAAGAAGCAAGATATTTCATATCGGCAAGTAAGCGGAAGTGAACGAGAGAGCCGTAATCGATGCCCGAATAGTTTTTAATGCTGTAGCCGCTGCCCACGCTGTAATCGCGTTTATAGCGGTTGTTTTGATAGTCGGATAAGGCACCGCCCAGCAAAACACCATTGAGGTATAGTTCGGAAAAGCATTTTAACCGTCTTAACTCATAGTACCACGCTATACCAACGCCCATACTTGCGGCTTCAGACACCTTGTAAGGCACGGTACCCTTAATGGAATCGGTGGAGTAGAAGTCGAAATTCTGATACAATCCTACAGTTGTTGTGCTGTTGTTGGTTTGCAGTAACGGCCATTGGCGTAGCTGTCCGATAATGCTTGCATTGCTAACGAACGACTGTTTCATGCCCGGACTAAGTCCTAAGTTTGCCCTGAAGAAGTCGTAAGGTCGTTTGTTAGCCGCATTGACAGGCGAACCGTAAGAGAAACTTATATCGAAAGCCGGGCGATAATTGGGCTTCACGCCTGCGGTATGGCTGTCAAGCATTTGTGCACTGCTAAGAATGGAGAAGTAGAGTGGGATGCTATTGTCTGTTTCCAAGTTGCTGCGAATGTTGGTTGTGCGGAAAGCAGTGCCCGTTATCAATCGTGTGAAACCTTGAGAAGGGTTTACGACTGTGCCAATTATTTCACGAACGACACGTTCAAATCCACGTTTGCGGTTGTCGAAAATGCGGTCGGAAACCCTATGCAGCACCTCGCCTGTGGGCAATCCACCTATTGAGGTTGCTAAAAAGTCGTTGATAGACGGACGTTCCATTTCGCCGCCGATTTCCCACATCAAACTTCCAATAATGGTGTAGGGTATTGCCTCAACGTAAGATAAGCCGTTGCCACGTGCTGCATTGTAGTAGATAGATCCGTGATAAGGGTGCGAGAACAAGTTGGTTCTGAAGATGTCGCTGTCCCAATACCATTTTGTGGGCGACAAATTTCTCCCTATTGTTCTCCACGTAACCTTTGAAAAAGGAGCATCAAGTATGTATCTGTCGAAAGCAAGGATACCAAGATTGGCACCAACGACTTGTGCCGTGGCGCGCCAAGGATATTTCCGGACTTCTGTTTTTTCGGTAATAGAGTCTTGCTGATGTGTTGTCTCTATTTTAATTGAATCCTTATAATAATTATCAAATTGTGTATTGCTGCCGACTGAATCCGCTTGAGCGGCAAACAGATTGGCCAGCAATAATATATTTGTAAGTAGCATCTATACAATCTTTGCCGGTGTAAAGATAGCCAATATTATGAAAATCAAATAAAAAGACAGATAGATTTTAACTACAATTATGAATATAAGAATGCTTTATAGTTTTTTTAATGGCCGGTCAATATTTACCGAAGACCGACATATAGTTTCGCTTTTCCGATAGAAAGAACCTTTTAGTTCCTATTCTGCTATCCTTGTATTCTTCGTTTTATAAGTAGAAAACAGGTAATAAAAGTGTAAAAGTTTTTACAAGTATAACTCTTATATAACTCGTTAGCTATCAATGCGTTGAAAAACCTGTTGTTTTGCATTCCAAAAGCGGCTGTTTTGCACGCTAAAAGCGTAGGTTTTGCAACGTAAAAGAGCCACTTTCGCAATGTCAAATTGAAATTATCATTTCCTCTATAAATTATTTTTATAAAAGTAGAAGGCATTTATAACTTTTAGAAAGAAATTCCGTTAGAAGGGTAGGGCGGTCAGAACGATTGCCAATTGAACTTTTAAAAAAGCATATTATGATTCTTACAACAACTCCAAACATCGAAGGTTATAAGATTTTAGAGTACAAAGGACTTGTAACGGGTGAAACAATTATTGGTGCAAACTTCGTTAAAGACTTCTTTGCAGGTATCAGAGACATTGTGGGCGGACGCAGCAGGTCGTACGAAAAGGTATTGCAGGAAGGCAAAGAAACTTCTGTTCGGGAAATGATGCAACGTGCGCAGGAATTGGGCGCAAATGCTATTGTGGGTATCGACATCGACTACGAGACAGTAGGGCAGGGCGGTTCTATGCTGATGGTAGCTTGTTCGGGCACGGCAGTGCGCATATAATAATACGCCGGTACGTATGTAATAAAAGGAATTAAAGCGTAAAGGGCAGTTCCAAGAGGTTGGTTTAACCCTCTTAATTCCCTTTGCGCTTTAACTCCTTGTTTAGTTTTTATTCCTTATTTATCCAACTTCCAAGTTACGCCGTCTTTGGTATCTTTCACTTGGAAACCGGCTTCGGCAAGAGCGTCGCGTATTTGGTCGCTCACAGCCCAGTCTTTATTGGCTTTTGCTTTCGCACGCAAATCGAGCACCATGTCTACTACTTTGCCGTAAGCAGCTTCGCGTGCATCGTTGTTGGCACTGCGTTCGTCCACCAAACCAAGAATATCGAAAGCAAAAAGGTGCATGGTTTCGCCAAGTTTCTTTAAGTCTTCTTCGCTGATTTGCGCCTTGTGGTCAATAAGCAGGTTCACTATGTGGCACGCTTCGAATAGGTTTGAGATGACAGCAGGTGTCGTAAGGTCGTCGTTCATCGCATCGTAGCACTTTCGGCGCAGTGCCGCAACAAACTTTTTAGTACTCTCATCGCTTGCCTTAGCAGTCTGAATGCGCTTCAAATCCTCTATGGCGTTCATCAATCTTTCGTATCCTTTCTGCGCAGCTTGCAAGGCTTCGTTCGAGAAATCTACTGTTCCGCGATAGTGAGCAGAAAGAATAAAGAAACGAATGGTCATAGGCGAGTAAGCCTGTTGCAAGGTTTCGTGGCTGCCGGTGAAGAATTGCTCAAGCGTAATGAAGTTGTTGAGCGACTTGCCCATCTTCTGTCCGTTAATCGTAATCATGTTATTGTGCATCCAATACTTCACCATTTCGTCGCCTTGCGATGCCACAGCCTGTGCTATTTCGCACTCGTGGTGTGGGAAAATCAAGTCCATGCCGCCTCCGTGAATATCGAAATGCTTGCCAAGATACTTTCTTCCCATTGCCGTACATTCGCAATGCCAGCCCGGAAAGCCATCGCTCCACGGCGAAGGCCACCGCATGATGTGTTCGGGCATAGCCCGTTTCCATAAGGCAAAGTCTGTTTGGTTTCGCTTTTCGCCCACGCCGCTAAGCTCGCGCGAGTTGTTTATCATGTCGGTAAGGTTGCGACCGGACAGCACACCGTAGCGATGGTCCTTGTCGTACTTAGTTACGTCGAAGTAAATACTGCCGTTGCTCTCGTAAGCGTAGCCGTTTGCCATTATTTCCTTTACGAGTTCTTCTTGCTCAATGATATGTCCTGTGGCGTGAGGCTCTATTGATGGCGGCAAAACGTTAAGCGCACGCATCGCATCGTGATAGCGATTGGTATAGAACTGCGCTATTTCCATTGGTTCGAGCTGTTCCAACCGTGCTTTCTTTTCTATCTTATCGTCGCCTTCATCAGCGTCGTGTTCCAAGTGTCCTACGTCGGTTATGTTGCGAACATAGCGCACTTTGTAGCCGATATGTTGCAGATAGCGGAACAAAATGTCGAATGTAATCGACGGACGGGCGTGCCCCAAGTGTGGGTCGCCATATACGGTAGGTCCGCAAACATACATTCCTACGTGCGGAGGAGCTATCGGTTGGAAGCGTTCTTTCTGCCGATGCAGTGTATTATATATAACTAAATTCTGCATTTGTTTAGTTCTTTATCGTTAATATTAGGTGCAAATGTACAAAATAAATAGGAGTTAGCCTACTTATCCATTAAGTTTTATTATCTTTGCATAATATAAAGCCTTTATGGAAAGGCAGGAAACAAGAGAAAAGTATGCAACAAATCATTCAACATTTCACCGATAACGACGCATATACGTTTAGTTGCCAGTATTACATATTGCAAACTTATCCCCGCGCCGAGGTGGAATACACATTCTTCGACCGCAATGCAACCATCTATCCAAAGGGATTTGCCGAGTTGTTAAACGAGCAGTTGGGGTATATGCCCAACGTGGTTATCACGGAAAAAGAGATTGCTTTTATGAAAAAGCGTATGTATTATCTGCCCGAATGGTACTTTACATTCCTTCGAGGCTATCGCTTTAACCCCCACGAACTTACGGTTACGCAAGACGAAGAGGGGCATTTGGACATAAAAGTGCGTGGTAAATGGTATTCTACCATTATGTGGGAGATGCCTATTTTAAGCATTGTTTCGGAGTTGATGCACAACCTTCAGGGTCATATAACAACCTACGACCCTAAGCGAGAGTATGAACGTTGTGTGGAAAAGACACGTCAAATTCTTTCAAACGGACTGATTTTAGGCGATATGGGTACACGTCGCCGCATGTCGTTCGACCACCAAAATATGGTAATCCGTACGATGAAAGAGGTTTATACACAAGGCGGCTATACCGACGACAATGGCTTTCACCCTTGGACGGGGCGTTTCACGGGAACCAGCAATGTTTATCTTGCTATGCGATACGACCTTATTGCCATTGGAACAATGAGCCATCAGATTATTGAATTTGAAGAATGTGTGAGCGGAATATTCGAATGTAACTTCAACGTAATGCGCAAATTTAGCGATGTTTACGATGGCGACAACGGTATTTACCTATACGATTGTTTCGGCGACAAAGTGTTTTTTAGCAATCTTTCCAAGCGTATGGCAATGATGTTTACCGGTTTACGTGTGGACAGCGGTGTGGAAGAAGAGCAGTTAGAGAAGATTATTACAAAGTATAAGTTGCTCGGCATCGACCCTTCCACCAAGCAAGTGGTGTTTAGCAACGGTCTTAATATAAACCGTGCCATAGAAATTCATAAGTACGTAAACGGCAGAATGAAAGATAGTTACGGTATGGGAACATTCCTTACCTGTAACGTTGAGAACGTGGACCCGATGAATATAGTTGTAAAGCTCACTCGAATGCGCATTACAGAGAGTCGTGAATGGCACGACTGTGTGAAGCTATCGTGCGACAAAAGCAAAACACTTGGCAATCCCGATAAGTGTGCTTACTTGCAAATGATGATAGGGTAGGGCAGCGATTTTTGTGTTTTCAACTAACTTGAAGCTCATAACAACGTGGGTTCGATATAAGAACCGTGCCGGCATATTATTCATAAGATACTTTGAAAAAGAAGTTATTATGATTTAATATGCTTATAATCAGAAAGAAGCGAAGTATCTTCAGGCTCAAATTCTTACACCGAACTCACGTTGTTGATAAATGAAAAGAAGCTAATAAAGACGTAGATATTTTTCATAAGTATAACTGTCGCTTAACTATTTAACCGACAACAGCAGTGCACGGGCAAATTCCCAGACAACGATGCCTGCGGTAACACTCACATTGAGCGAGTGTTTTGTGCCGAATTGGGGTATTTCAAGGCAACCGTTGCTTAGGTCTACAACCGATTGGTGTACGCCTTTTACTTCGTTACCGAATACTACGGCATAATGTTTTTCGGCAAATGCGTTGTTGCTAATGGGCGAAACCAAGTCGGAAAGGTTTTGCAATGGAGTTGAACCTTCTACTTGTTCGACACTGTAAACAAAGTATCCGTTTTCTTTCAGTTGCATTACGGCATCTTCGGCACTGCTGAAATACTTCCAATCTACTGAGTCTTCAGCTCCTAAAGCCGTCTTGTGTATTTCCGCATTGGGCGGTGTAGCCGTTATTCCGCAAAGGTAAATCGCTTCGATACGGAAAGCATCGCACGAGCGAAACACGCTGCCAACGTTGTAGAGCGACCGCACATCGTCGAGAACAACAACGAGTGGGAGCTTCCGACTCTGCTTAAATTCCTCAAGCGAGAGGCGGTTCATCTCTATGGTGCGTAACTTTCTCACTCGCCTTTCATGTTGAACGCCAATGCGTATGCCTTTATTTTCTTCACCATCGACAGCAGTCCGTTGCTGCGTGTAGGCGACAGATGCTGATGCAAACCTATGCGCTCGATGAAATAAAGGTCGGCATCGAGTATTTCTTTTGGCGTATGTCCGCTTACAACCCTTATGAGCAGGGCAATAATTCCTTTCGTGATAAGCGCATCGGAATCGGCTGTAAACACCAGCTTACCGTCTTTAATATCGCATTGCAGCCACACGCGGCTTTGGCAACCGTCTATTAAATTCTGTTCGTTCTTATATTCTGCATCAAGTGTGTCAAGGTCATTGCCGAGGTCGATAAGCATTTGGTACTTGTCCATCCATTCGGTAAACTCGGCAAATTCTTCTATTATTTCGTCTTGTATTTCGTTTATTGTCATCTTCTTAATCTGTTTCTTGTTTATCTAATCATTTGAATACGGCGATCCTTATGGCGTCGGTTGCCAATCAGGTTGTCCACTTCCCATATACCGTTTCCGCAGGCGAGTATGCCGAAAGCTGCTGCCGAAGCGGTGAAAGCCGAATAGTTTAGCGGGGCTTTAATGCCGATAGATGTTGCCATTGCGATGGCAAAGACAAGTATCATCAGTCCTGAAAGCGATGCAGTCCACTTTAATTTCAGTCCGATAAGCAAACAGAGGGAGAGCAGAATTTCAAGTACGGTGGCTGTCCACGCCAATACAGGAACAACATCGGCAGGAATATAGGGTATCAGCGATTGTGTATAGGCAATGAATTTATCCATATCGCCCCACATACAGACTTCCTTTGACCATATTCCGAAGCGGTCGGCTACCGACGAGAGCATCGATGCGACTATGGTAAGACGCAGAAACAGTTTGGCAATTTGTCGTAGTTCTATCATTGTTTATGGTTTTTTATTTGCATTTTTTACTCTATATTTGTCTTCAGAAGCTTATAAACCTTATCGTTCGGGCGTACCTTTTCGGGTACGGGAACAGACACACGCCAGCCCTTTTCAGCCTTTTCAACAGGTTTAAGGTCGTAGCGTATTTCGCTTGCGTCGAACTTCAGAATGCCCGTAGTAGGACCGGTGATAAGCATATTCTGGTCTTTTTCTATCTCGGAAGCCTCCACGCAATCTCAGCCACGCCGAGTTTAGAGAAGTATTTCATAACTTTTCCCACCAGTACTTTCTTTTCCGTAGCCTTGTTGCCATAGTTTTTTGTCCATTCGCCTAAGCGTTGCCCTTGGTAGTAGCCGTCCCAGAAGCCGCGATTGAACACGGTTGATAGGCGTTCGTCCCACTTGTCCTTCTGCTCTTCGGTATAAGTGCCGTCGAGCACGCTCTGTATGGCTTCCTTATAGCACGTTACAACCTCGTAAACGTATTCGGGACCGCGTGCACGTCCTTCTATTTTGAAGACCCTGACGCCTGCTTTCATCATCTTGTCGATGAAGCGAATGGTTTTCAGGTCTTTCGGACTCATTATGTATTTATTGTCTATTTCCAGCTGATTACCTGTTTCGTTGTCGGTAACGGTGTACGAACGGCGGCATATCTGTGTGCATTGTCCGCGGTTGGCAGAGCGGTTCGAGTCGTGCAGACTCATGTAGCATTTACCCGAAATCGCCATACAGAAAGCACCGTGGCAGAACATTTCTATGCGAACCAATTCGCCACGAGGACCACGAATATCCTGTTCCTCAATCTGTCGGTATATTTCTGCCACCTGCTCCATGTTCAGTTCGCGTGCCAAAACTGCCACATCGGCAAACTGTGCATAGAACTTCAACGCCTCGATATTCGATATATTGAGCTGTGTAGACAGGTGTACTTCCATGCCTACTTGGCGACAATACACCATAACGGCTACGTCGCTGACGATGACGGCGGTGATATTGGCAGCCTTTGCCGCATCAATAATCTCGCGCATGGCATTGATGTCTTCGCCATAGATGACGGTATTCACCGTAAGATAGGTTTTTATGCCACGTTCGTTGCAAGTTTCTGCAATCTCTTTCAGGTCTTCTATCGTGAAATGATTGGCAGAATGCGACCGCATGTTCAGCTGCCCGATACCGAAGTATATAGACCCTGCCCCTGCCTGAATGGCTGCTGCGAGACTTTCGCGCGAGCCAACAGGTGCCATTATTTCATATTCTTGTATATCCATACTTATCTTTTACGCAGGCAAAGTTACTATAAAATAATGAGATTAATTACAATTTGCGCGTCAAACCCATAAAATTCGTTCGTCATCAGCGGTTTTCAGCTTTGGTGCAAGATGAGGTTTAGAAGATTTTTTAATAGGGGAACAGCTTTCTTTCTTGTTGCTTGAAGCAAACGTAGAAAACATTTCCAAATAGTATTTCCGGTTTTCTTAGGAGTCATAGAAACCTTTAAAGGAATACGTGGAAATTGCTTTTCTTTTGTAAAGATAATTCTGAAGAAAATCAGTAATTTCGATTTGACATTGCAAAAGCGTAGGTTTTACGATGCAAAACCTACGCTTTTACCGTGCAAAACCTACGGTTTTACAATGCCAAACAATAGGTTTTGCAATGCGTTGATAGCGAGATAGTTATACAATACTTATGGTTGTGAAAAATGTTTACACTATTTTAGTGCGCTTCGAGCCAATTTTCTCCCCAGCCTGCATCGGCTATCAGAGGAACGTTGAGTGGGTAGGCGTTCTGCATTTCCTCTATCACGATGCGTTCTACTTGCTCTTTTTCATCGGGAAATACCGAGAAGTTGAGTTCGTCGTGTACCTGTAAAATCATTTTCGAGCGTATGTTTTCGCGCTTAAAGCGTTGCCAGATGCGCACCATTGCCACCTTTATGATGTCGGCTTCCGACCCTTGTATAGGGGCGTTGATGGCATTTCGCTCGGCAAAACCCCTTACCGTTGCGTTTCGGCTGTTGATGTCGGCAAGGTAACGGCGGCGGTGGAAGATGGTTTCGGCGTAACCCTTTTGCCGTGCTTCTTCTTTGGCACGCTCCATATAAGCCTTTACCTTTGGGAAAGTATTGAAGTAACCCTCTATCAGGTCTTTTGCTTCGCCGTTCGGAATATCCATTCGCTGTGCCAAACCGTAAGTAGTGATGCCGTAGATGATGCCGAAATTGGCTTGTTTGGCTTTCTTTCGCTGTGTTTCGGTAACGCTTTCCATATCTTCGTGCCATATTTTGGCAGCCGTAGCACGGTGAATATCGAACCCTTTGCGAAAGGCTTCCATCATGTTTTCGTCTTCCGAGAGGTGCGCCATGATACGAAGTTCTATCTGACTGTAGTCTGCTGAGAAGAACTCGCAGCCCGGTTCGGGAATGAAACACTTGCGAATTTCCTTGCCATCGTCCGTTCTGACGGGGATATTCTGTAAGTTTGGGTCGCTCGACGACAGTCTGCCCGTTGCCGTGAGTGCCTGATTGAACGACGTGTGTATATGTCCTGTTTCGGGTTTGATAAGTTTTGGCAGGGCATCGATATAGGTGCTGAGCAGTTTTTTAATGCCTCTGTATTCCAATATCTTATGTACGATGGGGTGTTTGTTCTCCAAACTCACCAATACCTCTTCGCTTGTAACATACTGTCCTGTCTTTGTCTTCTTCGGTTTCTCCATTATCTGCATCTTTCCGAACAGCATTTCGCCCACTTGCTTGGGACTTGAGATGTTGAAACTTTCGCCTGCGAGTTCGTACACCTCCTGTTCGTACTGCTTCATGCGTTGGGTAAAGATGCGCGAAGTTTCTTCGAGCGCAGCCGTGTCTAAGCGTACGCCGTGCAGTTCCATATCGGCGAGCACCGGTACGAGCGGCATTTCTATGTTCCAAAACAAGTCTTCGGCTTCCACTTCCTTCAGTTTTGGTTCGAGCACGTGCTTTAACTGCAACGTAATGTCGGCATCTTCGCAAGCGTACTCGTAGATTTCGCTCGGTTGCAAGTCGCGCATACTTTTCTGCTGCTTCCCTTTGGCACCGATAAGGTTTTCTATTGGAATGGTTTTATAGTTCAAAAGCGTTTCCGCCATGTAGTCCATGTTGTGCCGAAGTTCGGGTTGGATAAGATAGTGCGCAATCATTGTGTCGAACAACTTGCCCTTTAGCGTTACGCCATATTTGTGTAGAACTTCGTAATCGTATTTAATGTTCTGCCCAATCTTCAGAATTTTCTCGTCTTCGTATAGTGGTTTAAATATGTTTACTATCTTTAAGGCTTCTTCACGATTAACCGGAACCGCCACATAAAATGCTTCTTTTTCTTCTACCGAGAAGCTCAAACCCACCAATTCTGCATCGATGGCGTCCGTTGATGTAGTTTCTGTGTCTAAACAGAGAAACTCTTTTGTAAATAAATAATCACAAATATTCTGTGCTTCTTCCTCATTTTCAATCAGTTTGTAATTGTGTGGCATTGTTGAAAGGCTGCAGGAAGGGGCTTTTTTTGCGTCGCCTGCATCTTCGGGCGCAATTTCTGCAAATAAATTGAGCTGTAAATTGCCGGTTTTTCGCTCTTTTTGACTGCCTTTAACAAACTTGTTAAGAAGTGTTTTGAACTCCAATTCGGTGAAGATTGCGCGTAGTTTGTCTTCGTCGGGCTGTTCTGTCTTCAGTTCGTCCCATTCCATATCGAACGGAACATCGGTGCGAATGGTTGCCAAGAACTTCGACATCTTAATATCATCGACGGCAGCTTCCACCTTCTCTCTTAGCTTTCCTTTTATCTGGTCGGTATGTTCGAGCATATTGTCGATAGACCCAAACTGATTGATAAGTTTTGCAGCGGTCTTTTCACCCACACCCGGACACCCCGGGAAGTTATCGGCAGAGTCGCCCATAAGAGCCAACAGGTCGATTACTTGAGCCGGGGTAGGGATACCATATCTGTCTTCCACTTCGTGCACACCTACAATGTCGTAACCTCCACCATGCCTTGGACGATACATATAAACGTTCTCTCGGATAAGCTGACCATAGTCCTTGTCGGGCGTAAGCATGAAGGTGGTGATGCCCTTGCTGCCTGCCAACGTTGCTACCGTACCGATAACGTCGTCAGCCTCGAAGCCATCGACTTGCAAGATAGGTATGTGCATGGCTTCGAGTATTTGCTTTATATAAGGAACGGAAAGCTTTATGTCTTCCGGCGTTTCCTCTCTTTGTGCCTTATAGTCGGGAAATACCTCGTGGCGGAAGGTGAGTCCGTGGTCGAAAGCCACAGCAATGTGTGTGGGATTTTCCTTTGTGAGCACTTCGTTCAGCGTGTTGCAGAAACCCAGAATTGCCGATGTATTCACTCCTTTTGAGTTGATACGTGGATTTCTGATGAGGGCATAATACGACCGATAGATAAGTGCGTAAGCGTCGATGAGAAACAGTTTGTCCATTGTAAAAATATTATTTAAGGGTAAAATTACTAAAAAAATGCCATAATTACCGATATTATTCATTATTTTTGTATCAAAATAGTGTTTGAATGGATTATCTGTCGATTATAAAAAAACCGATTAGTCAGGAATTAGACGACTTTATCTCGCTGTTTAACAAAGCATTAATTCACGAAGAAGGGCTGCTTTCGCGTGCATTGGAGCATATACGGAACAGGGGAGGAAAGCGTATGCGTCCGATGCTGATGTTGCTGATGGCAAAGAATTTCGGCGAAGTTACGTTCGTGGCGCAGCACGCTGCCATAGGATTGGAACTGCTGCACACTGCCAGCTTGGTGCACGACGACGTGGTAGACGAAAGCGGAGAGCGCAGAGGACAGGCATCGGTGAATGCCACTTATAATAACAAGGTGGCAGTGTTGGTGGGCGACTACATTCTTTCGACGGCACTGCTGAATGTGGCTTACACGCAGTCGGAAGACATTGTGCGCGACCTTGCCGAACTGGGGCGCACGCTTTCCAATGGCGAAATATTGCAGCTGACCAACATTTCCAATCAGGAAATATCGGAAGAAGTATATTACCGGGTAATAAATCAAAAGACAGCGGCTTTGTTTGAGGCGTGTGCGGTGATTGGAGCAAAAGCCGGAAACGCATCGGAAAGCGACATTGAGGCTGCAAGACTTTTTGGACAACGCATCGGTATCATCTTCCAAATACGCGACGATATATTCGATTACTACGATTCTGCCGAGATAGGAAAGCCTACGGGTAACGATATGTTAGAAGGAAAGCTGACGCTTCCTATTATTTATGCGTTGAAATCGACAGGCAACAAGGAAATGATGGCGTTGGCAATGAAGGTGAAAGAAGGTACGGTAAATGCCGATGAAATCGCCCAATTGGTAGCTTTTGCAAAGGAAAGCGGCGGTATAGAATACGCTGAAAAGAAGATGTTGGAGTTCCACAACGAGGCTTTACAGTTCGTTTCAAACTGCGTACACGACGAAGCAATAGCCAATGCGTTGAAGGCTTACTTGGATTTTGTGATTCAAAGAAAGAACTAAAGCAGTTGCAATATTATTATTTCTTCTGATAAATCGCTCTATGAGGCAATGTTGTTTTATTGAATTTGCGAAATAAAAAATCCCGATTTCGACGATGAAATCGGGATTTTTATATTGTTTGAACGGTGGTTTAGAAGAACTTAATCTCTTTGCCTTCAATGTCGCTGAGCAGCAAATTGGTCAAACGACTGGTGCCAAGGCGGAACCAATAGTTCGTGAGCCACTTCTCGCCGAGAATTTCTTTGTAGATGGTATAGAAGATAACAGCGTCCATAACGGTGTTGATGCCGCCTGCAGGCTTCAAACCTACCTGAATGCCGGTATTGTCGTAGAACTCTTTAATCGCCATGCACATCACGTAGACAGCCTCCGGGGTTGCGCTAATCTTCTCTTTGCCTGTACTTGTCTTGACGTAGTCGGCACCTGCAAACATAGAGAGTAGGGCAGCGGTCTTGATGTTACGAACGTTATTGAGGTCGCCTGTTTCGAGGATAACCTTCATAGGTATATCGCCGCAAGTCTGCTTCAGTTCGCTGACTTGGTCGCAAACATCTTCATAATCGCCCGAAAGGAACTTGCCCACAGGCAATACAATGTCAATCTGTGTGGCACCGTCCTTGATGGCAAGTGCCGTTTCGATGGTCTTGACTTCGAGGAATGTTTGTGAAGATGGGAAATTTCCCGTTACGTTCGTAATGTCTACGCCGTCTACTTCCAAGCTGTCGGCAATGAGTTTCGTGAAGCATGGGTAAGCACAAACAGCTCCAACGTGTGGGAGGGTAGGGTATTCTTGTGCAAATTTGTTCACTTTTTCGACCATTGCGAGCACTTCTTCCTCTGTGTCGGTAGTCCGGAGAGTGGTTAATTCGACACTTCCGAGAAGGAATTTCTTAACGTCTAAGGTGTCGTTCTCAGGTACTTTCTCTTCAATAATCTTTTTTACAGCTGCCTTAACTTCCTCGTCTGTTATGTCGAGGTTGTATTGTTTCAGCATTTCATCATACTTGCTGTTGGTTTGGATTTTACCTTCGTTGTTTTGCATAATGTCTTATAGTTTGTTTATTGTAATACTTTGTTTGTGGTTTGCTATTGTAATTCTTCAGTATTTGTAGATTTTACGGGCTGCGTTAGCTTTTTGTTTTGCTTGTGTCTGTCCTTGTCGCGGCTTGTTTTCTTGTCGAAACTCTTTTGCAGTTCCTCCGTAAGGTCTACGCCCGTTTGGTTTGCCAAGCACATCAGAACCCACAAAATATCTGCCATTTCTTCGCCAATATTGTGCTTTTCGCCTTCTTTGAAACTTTGGTCGCCGTAGGTACGCGCCATTACACGTGCCAATTCGCCTACTTCTTCGGTAAGACAAGCCATATTGGTAAGCTCGCTGAAGTAACGCACACCATACTCGTGAACCCATTTATCGACGAGCTTTTGTGCTTCTCTGATGCTTATTTCGTGGTGCATTTTGCTATTCTTTGTTCTTTGTGTCCATACATATTGTAACAGGACCGTCGTTCAGCAGTTCTACTTTCATATCGGCACCGAACTCTCCTTCGCCCACAGGCTTGCCCATAACGAGGCTTAATTCCTTGCAGAAACGCTTGTAAAGCGGAATGGATATTTCGTGTTTGGCAGCGTGAATGTAGCTTGGACGGTTTCCTTTCTTGCAACTTGCCATAAGCGTAAATTGCGAAACAACAAGGGCTTCGCCGCCTATTTCCATAACGCTCTTGTTCATTACGCCCTGCTCATCGTCGAAGATTCTCAGTCCTGCAACCTTGTTTACGAGCCATTTAATGTCGTCTTCACCGTCGTTTTCGCCTATGCCAAGGAGGATAAGCAACCCTTTTTGTATCGCTGACTTTACATTGCCGTCGATTGTTACCGATGCGTGCTTTACACGTTGAATTACAACTCTCATACCGCAAATTTACTTATTTTATTTTGATTATTAGGAGTTTGAGTGGAAATAATTGTATAACAGTGTTGCTCTCGTGCTGCCAATAATCTCTGTAAGTTCTTGAATGTCAGCTTCTTTAATCTTTTTTACGGTTTTAAAGTGCTGCAACAGCTGTTCTTTACTTTTGCTTCCGATGCCCTTTATATCGTCTAATTCGCTGTGTAGCTGATGTTTCGAGCGTTTGTCTCTGTGGAATGTTATGGCGAAACGGTGCACTTCGTCCTGTATTTGTGTAAGAACTTTGAAGAGTTCGGAGTTCGTTGGAATGCCAATTGTTTGTGGCGGAAATCCGTAAAGCAGTTCGTTGGTGCGGTGGCGGTTGTCTTTTGCCAATCCTGCAATGGGAATAGTGAGTTGCAATTCGTCTTCAACAACCGCCCTGACCACCTCCATTTGTCCCTTTCCGCCGTCGGTAATGATGAGGTCGGGTAGGGGTGTTTCGCTTTCCATCATACGTTTGTAGCGTCGTCGCACTACTTCTTGCATAGACGCATAGTCGTCCGGACCTACAACGGTCTTGATATTGTATTTCCGATAGTCCTTTTTCGATGGCTTCATGCCCTTATATACCACGCAGGCGGCTACGGCATCCGTGCCCGAAATGTTCGAGTTGTCGAAACATTCTATCCGGTAAGGCAGCTTTGGCAGCTTTAAACGCTCTTGCAATTCCTTCATCAAACGAGTCTGTTTCTGCTCCGGATTGAGCTTCTCTGCCTGTTTTAAGCGGTCGAACTTATGCTGCTTTGCATTCATTTCCGACAGTTCGAGCAAGTGTTTCTTGTCGCCTCGCTGTGGAATAAAGAAGGTTGCGTCTTTTAAATGAAAGTCTAATTCAAAGGGAACGATAATCTCTTTTGCCGTGCTTTTGAAGCGTTCGCGAATTTCAGGAATAGCTTCGTTGAGCAGTTCGGCATCTGTTTCTTCTAATTTACGCTTGTATTCGAAGGTGAAACTCTGATTGATGGCACCGTTTGTAACGTGCAGATAGTTGATGAAAGCGTTCTTCTTGCTGTCGTCGTTTACAATAGAAAAGACGTCTACATCGGCTATTGTGTAACTTACAATCTCGCTTTTGGCAGCGAAATTCTCTAAGGCAATGTAGCGTTGCTTGTAGCTTTCCGCTTCTTCAAAGCGCAATTCTGCAGCACATTCCTCCATTTTTGCTTTCATTAAACGTTGCACTTCGCGTGTATTACCTTTCAGAATTTGACGTGCCTGCTCCATATTTTGCCGGTAATCTTCGTACGATTGTTTGCCGATGCAAGGTGCACCGCAGTTTCCAAGATGATATTCTAAGCAGGGTTTATACTTCTTTTGCTCTATTCCCTCTTTTGTAATGGGGAACCGACACGTACGCGGCTTATAGAGTTTCTTTACTATTTCGAGTATGGCATACATACTGCTGATGTGGCTGTAAGGACCGTAGAAGCTGCCATACCGCTTGTTTATGTTGCGAGTGTTGAAGATTCGTGGGAAGTATTCGTTTGTTATGCAGATACTGGGATAGGTTTTGCCGTCTTTCAGCAGCACATTGTAGCGCGGTTGGTATTGTTTTATGAGCTGATTTTCTATCAACAGCGCATCTTCTTCGCTATTTACAACCGTATAAGTTATATCATAGATTTTAGAAACCAGCACTTTTGTCTTGAAACGGTCGGTTTCTTTGTGGAAGTAAGACGATACTCGGTTCTTCAAGTTCTTGGCTTTGCCACGTAAATAATGGTGTGCTCTTTGTCATAGTATTGATATGTGCCCGGCTTATTGGGCAAATTCAATACTATGTTCTTAAGATAAGCCAATCGTTTTTCGTTCTCTTCTTTTGTCATTCGTCTAACTTCTTTGTACTAAAGCGTTTTACATATTTGTTGTTTCACGTGAAACAACGATATTGTTTCGC
Source organism: Prevotella falsenii DSM 22864 = JCM 15124 (assembly GCF_000613945.1). Classification (GTDB taxonomy): domain Bacteria; phylum Bacteroidota; class Bacteroidia; order Bacteroidales; family Bacteroidaceae; genus Prevotella; species Prevotella falsenii. The sequence goes on along the minus strand of NZ_BAJY01000021.1, from coordinate 19,251 downwards.
ACTCGTTATACTGTTTTGCTGTTGTTGTAAGCCGGCAAACGAATTGCTTTTAGATAGCGAGAACCGAAAGGCGGGTGCATCGTGTCTTTCGGTTCGCTTGTATTTTCTGTCTCTTGTAAAAGATAGAAATGTTTGTGCTGTAAGATGGAAACGTCTATGCTGTAATATAGAAATATTTATTCTGCAAAATAAATGTAACTATTCGGCAAGATAGCAAAACTTGTTTTGCAAAATAGAGTAGGGCTTCTTTGAAAGCGAATGAAGCACCGTTCCATTATCAGCGTTGCTTAGAATTGCAGCAAAGAGGAAATTTCTATGTCTTTATCGAATGTGCTACGGCAATCAGGAAACTCGCTCTTAAGTTCTATAATAAAGTTGCAATAAACCCTTTTAGGCTTAAATTTCTTTACCAAGTTGCACGCAGCGCGCATTGTTCCACCCGTAGCAAGTAAGTCGTCGTGCAGCAGAATAACATCGTTTTCGCTGATAGCGTCTTTGTGAATCTCTATTGTATCGATGCCATATTCCTTTGCGTAGTTCTCTTGCACGGTCTCACAAGGCAGCTTTCCGGGCTTACGGCAAAGCACAATGCCTGCTCCAAGTCGCAAAGCGAGTGCAGACGACATTACGAAACCACGACTTTCGATACCTACAATCTTCGTAATTCCTTTGTCTTTGTATATTTCATACATTTCGTCCGTTATCTCTTTAAGAGCTTCGGGCGACTTAAACAGGGTGGTAACATCGCGAAAGTTCACACCTTTAATAGGCCAATCGGGTATGCACCTTAGGTTGTCGAGTAGTATTTTACTATTCATATTCAATTAGTTATGTATTTGTTTTCTTGTTAATTGTTACACGTGAAACATTTAATAGTTATCTTCCCATAAGCACTAAAAGCACGTTTATGTCGCTTGGACTTACGCCGGGAATTCGGCTTGCTTGCGCTAACGTCTCGGGTTGTATGCGCTCCAGCTTCTGGCGGCACTCTGTTGAGAGGTCGTGAATTGCGCTGTAATTGAAATGTCCTTTTATCTTGATGTCTTCAAGACGGCGCATTTTCTCGGCAAAAGTGCGTTCACGTTCGATGTAACCTTTATATTTTATTTTTATTTCGGCTGCTTCTGTAATTTCTTCCTTTCTATTTGGCGATGCTTCCAATACTTCTTTAAGGTGGGGTAGGTGGTCTGCCAAGCCGTATAAGCTAATGCCCGGGCGTGCAATAAGCTCGGAAATCTTAAACGAACCTTGTATTGGAGAACTGCCAATGCTGTCTAAGAAACCGTTAATTTCGTTTGGTTTAATCGCTGTTTTGTCGCAATAGTCGATTATTTGTTCTATACTTGCTTTCTTTTCGAGCCACCAATCGTAGCGGTCGCGCTTTGCTATGCCTATTTCGTAGGCTTTTTCGGTGAGTCGTGCGTCTGCATCGTCTTGACGAAGGAGTATTCTGTATTCGGCTCTTGATGTGAACATACGATACGGTTCGTCCACTCCTTTCATCGTTAAATCATCGATGAGTACGCCAATATAGCTTTCGTCGCGTTTCATAATGAAAGGCTCGCTGCCCGCACAAAGCAGTGCTGCATTTATTCCTGCTACCAAACCTTGTCCGCCGGCTTCTTCGTAGCCTGTTGTTCCGTTTACCTGACCGGCTAAGAACAATCCTTCAATAATCTTCGATTCCAACGATGGTTTCAGTTGTGTGGGGTCGAAGTAGTCGTATTCGATAGCGTAGCCCGGTCGGTACATCTTTGCATCGCGCAAAGCGGGTATCTTTCGCAATGCCTCTAATTGAATTTCCCACGGCATAGACGAAGAAAATCCGTTCAGATACATCTCGTTTGTGTCCACACCTTCAGGCTCAAGGAAGAGCGGATGCGTGTTCTTGTCGGGAAAGGTTACAAGTTTGGTTTCGATAGAAGGACAGTATCGCGGTCCTGTGCTCTGTATTTGTCCGTTGAAAAGGGGCGAATCCGGCACTCCCCCTCGTAGAATTTCGTGTGCCTCCTCGTTGGTATTGCACGTCCAGCAAGGCAGCTGTGGCAGCGTTCTGTGTTGCCCGAAGTATGAAAACTGATGATAATCGTTTTCTCCCGGCTGTGCTTCCATCTCGTCGAAATGTACCGAACGTTTGTCGATGCGCACAGGTGTACCCGTCTTCATTCTGTCTTTTCGCACCCCCCAACGCGTTATGCTTTCGGCAAAGTTGTGCACAGCAGGTTCGGCACACCGTCCGCCCTCCACCTGTCGTTTACCTATGTGCATCAGTCCGTTAAGGAATGTGCCGGCCGTAACGACTACTGTGCGTGCAAAAAGCTCTACTCCCCATATCGTGCGCACACCGATGGCGCGCCCGTCTTGTACGATGAGTTCGTCGGCTTGGTCTTGAAATATGTCAAGATTGTCGGTATGGTCGAGCGTTCTCTTCCATTCCGTTATGAATTTCTCTCTGTCGCACTGTGCTCTCGGACTCCAGACAGCAGGTCCTTTTGAACGGTTGAGCATACGAAACTGTATGGCTGTGGCGTCGGTAACAATACCCATCTGTCCGCCTAATGCGTCGATTTCTCTCACAATTTGCCCTTTTGCTATGCCTCCCACTGCGGGGTTACAACTCATTTGGGCAATTTTGTTCATGTCCATTGTTACCAAACATACCTTTGCGCCTATGTTGGCAGCTGCTGTGGCTGCTTCGCAACCGGCATGTCCGCCACCAATGACCAGCACATCGTATTTGAAAGTAATGCTCATTCCGCTTTTAATTTTTGGCAAAAGTAAGAAATTTAATTGAATTATGCAGCACAATTCCGACATATTGCTATTGCGAACCTGTTTCCTTTTGCTATTTTAGACATTGCGAGTAAGTATTTCTTTTTATACAAAAATTTGTCAATCACGTTTTTATGTGTTACTTTTGCACAAATAACCAATGCTTGATTATGGGAGAAATACAAATTAGATGGATACAAAGGTTATCAACTTTCGGCAAGGCACTTAGTAGATTGACGGAAGTTGTAGACTTATATCACGGGCGTCCGCTTAGCAATCTTGAGAAAGATGGTATGATACAGCGTTTTGAATATACGCTTGAGGCAGCTTGGAAACTGCTGAAGAACTATGCCGAGTATCAGAACGGTGAACAAGTAATGGGTTCTCGCGATGCTATTCGCAAGGCATTTGCTATGGGCATTATCGAGAATGCAAACCCTTGGTTTGATATGGTTGAGAGCCGCAATCTGACCTCTCACGTTTATGATGAAGACACGGAGACGGATATTATTGATAAAATCATCACAACTTATTACCCCATATTGCAGGATTTGTTTGCGAACTTGCGTTTGCGAACAGAAACCGAAGGAGTGTAATTATGGCTGCATTTGGTATTGAAAACGAGTATATGGAAGAACTGTTGGGCATTCTTCGCCAACTTCCGGAAATAGAACAAGCTGTTGTCTATGGGTCGAGAGCACGTGGAGATTACCACCGTACATCGGATATAGACTTGTTGTTGTATGGAGAGAAACTCACAAGCGAAGTGGTTTCCACCTTGCGCACCAAGCTGTATTACTCTCGAATTCCTTATCTTTTTGACTTGAATATCTTCGATAATCTTACCAATCCAACGTTTATAAATAATGTCAAGCGGGACGGAAAGGTGCTATATTCAAAATAGAACCCGCTTTGTTGTGAGCAAGTTTCTCCGATATGCTGTTTTCAGCTATTGTTCGTTGTATTGCCGAAGAATACCTACCTATTGGTTAAAATAACTAAAACAAGCATTTGGAAGTGTTAAAAAATAAACCGTGAAACACCCGAATACTCGCGTTTTTTCGCATAACAAGAAAGTTGATTGCAAATAAGGGCACTTTTTGCGTGCAATATTTATCCTTCTGTCAGTCAGCCATTAAGATGATGTTGTGGGTATATGTGTGAAATAAAAAGCATTTCTTGTTGTGGAGTATAAGGCATAAAAAGTAATAAAAGGAACAAAAATGCCGAGTGAAAGTGCCTGTTTGGCGTTGCGAAACCGTAGGTTTTGCACGGTAAAAGCGTAGGTTTTGCATTGCAAAACCTACGCTTTTGAAAAATGGTTCTTGCTTTTTCGATTTTCAAGAGCTATTTTTAATGTTTCACGATTCTATTTCGTTGTTTTCTCTCGTGTTAAATTCGGCGAGGCATTTTAAAAAGTTTTAATGTTTAGAGGCGTATTTTACAGCTTGTTTATTGGTTTTATAGTATTCTTAGATTTTATATTGTTTCTATGAATAGAATGTTTTTTATTTTTAGAAATCGCTGCTTACTTGTTATAGCTGTAAATGCTGTTTCCGCTTAACTTTTGTCGCTTTTTTCGCCACTTCTTCCTTTTTGTGTTTCCCATTAACAGAGTTTGGAATTACATTTTGTTTTTTACTCCTTGTTTAGACGCTGTCAATATTACGTTTTCAGTAGGTTTTTTATGGCTGTTTTTCATAAAAAAACTTTGTATAGTCATTATTTTATAGTATTTTTGCATCGAATACGTCCCCATTTGATACCAACTTATGGGTATTTGCTAATGAGAATGATATGTTTTAGCATGCTTTTAGTGTGTGCGTTCACGAAAGAGACAATTAATTCAAACAGTTTAAATATTTAAAAACAGAACATTATTTATGTGGTTAATCAATTCTTCTATTGGTAGAAAAGTTGTGATGTCCGTAACCGGTATTGCACTTATTCTATTTCTGACATTCCACATGTCGATGAATGTTGTTGCGCTTTTCTCAGGCGAAGCCTATAACATGATTTGTGAATTTCTCGGTGCGAATTGGTATGCGGTAGTAGCTACGTTGGCTCTCGGGGCACTGACAGTGGCGCACATCGTTTACGCATTCATTCTTACTGCGCAGAACCGTAGCGCACGTGGTAACGAACGTTACGCCGTAACAGGTTCAAGTCCAAAGGTGGAATGGGCATCTAAGAACATGTTGGTATTGGGTATCATTGTCCTTTTGGGTATGTTGCTTCACTTGTTCAACTTTTGGTACAACATGATGTTTGCCGAAATTGTAGGTATGCACACACAGTTCCACCCGGCAGACGGCTTCGCTTACATTAAAGAGACATTTGCCAATCCGGTTTTTGTAGTACTTTACATTGTCTGGATTTGCGCTATCTGGTTCCACCTTTCACATGGTTTCTGGTCAGCTATGCAGACCCTCGGTATCAATGGTAAGGTTTGGTTCAACCGTTGGAAGACGATTGGTTTGATTTACACCTCACTTCTCATGTTAGGTTTCTTGATTGTTGTACTCGCTTTTGCATTTGGCTGCGCACCAAGTCTTTGCTGTGTTGCTTAATTCATTAAAATAGAAAGATACAAGATTATGGCTAAAATATTAGATTCTAAAATCCCGGAAGGACCAGTAGCAGAGAAGTGGACCAATTATAAGGCTCACCAGCGTTTGGTTAATCCTAAGAATAAATTAAAGCTCGATGTTATTGTGGTTGGTACAGGCTTGGCAGGTGCCAGTGCTGCAGCATCGCTTGGCGAAATGGGTTTCACTGTTTACAACTTCTGTATTCAGGATTCACCACGCCGTGCCCACTCTATTGCTGCACAGGGGGGTATCAACGCTGCAAAAAACTATCAGAACGACGGCGATTCTGTTTACCGTTTGTTCTACGATACCGTAAAGGGCGGCGACTATCGTGCTCGTGAAGCAAACGTGTATCGTTTGGCAGAAGTTTCAAACAGCATTATCGACCAGTGTGTGGCACAGGGTGTACCTTTCGCACGCGAATATGGCGGTATGTTGGCAAACCGTTCTTTCGGTGGCGCACAGGTATCGCGTACCTTCTATGCAAAGGGACAGACAGGTCAGCAGCTTCTGCTCGGTGCTTATTCGGCATTGAGCAAGCAAGTTCACGATGGCCGTGTGAAACTTTACACACGCTACGAAATGGAAGACGTTGTTATCGTTGATGACCACGCACGTGGCATCATCGCCAAGAATTTGGTTACCGGTGAGCTTGAGCGTTTCTCTGCAAATGCAGTCGTAATCGCTACGGGTGGTTATGGTAACGCATACTTCCTTTCTACCAACGCTATGGGTTGCAACTGTACAGCAGCTGTTCAATGCTATCGCAAGGGAGCTTATTTTGCAAATCCTGCGTATGTTCAGATTCACCCAACCTGTATTCCTGTTCACGGCGACAAGCAGTCTAAACTCACATTGATGTCAGAATCATTGCGTAACGACGGTCGTATATGGGTTCCAAAGAACATCGAAGACGCTAAGGCATTGCAGGCAGGAACAAAGAAAGGTTCGGATATTCCGGAAGAAGAACGCGACTATTACTTGGAACGCCGCTATCCGGCATTCGGTAACTTGGTACCTCGCGACGTGGCTTCACGCGCTGCCAAGGAGCGTTGCGACCACGGTTTCGGTGTAAACAACACCGGTTTGGCTGTGTTCCTTGACTTCTCTGAAAGTATCAACCGTCTTGGATTGGACGTTATCCGCCAGCGTTATGGCAACCTCTTCGATATGTACGAGGAAATCACCGACGTAAATCCGGGCGAGTTGGCTAAGGAAATCAATGGCGTTAAGTATTACAACCCGATGATGATTTACCCTGCTATCCACTACACAATGGGCGGTATCTGGGTAGATTACGAATTGCAAACCACTATCAAAGGACTCTTTGCCATCGGCGAATGCAACTTCTCTGACCACGGTGCTAACCGTCTCGGTGCATCAGCATTGATGCAAGGTTTGGCTGACGGGTACTTCGTGCTACCTTATACTATACAAAACTACTTGGCAGACCAAGCACTTTGGGGCAAAATACCTACCGACCACCCCGAATTTGCTAAGGCTGAAAAGGGCGTGCAAGACGAAATCGACCGTCTTATGAACATCAAGGGCAAGCGCAGCGTAGACTCTATTCATAAGGAGTTTGGTCGTATCATGTGGGAATATGTCGGCATGGGGCGTACAGAAGAAGGCTTGAAGACCGGCTTGGAAAAGATGAAAGAAATACGCAAAGAGTTCGAAACCAACCTCTTTATACCGGGAAGCAAGGAAGGACTCAACGTAGAACTCGACAAGGCTATCCACCTTCGCGACTTCATTACAATGGGTGAACTTGTAGCTTACGATGCACTTTCACGCAATGAGAGCTGCGGTGGACACTTCCGCGAAGAATATCAGACCGAAGAAGGCGAAGCTAAGCGCGATGACGAAAATTACTTCTACGTAGGTTGCTGGGAGTATAAGGGCAGCGATACCGTTGCTCCTGAACTCATAAAGGAACCGCTCGAGTACGAGGCAATTAAGGTTCAAACACGTAACTACAAGAACTAATTTAGGTCAAAGTTGCTTTGCAACACATTAAAAAGAAATCAACGTAATGGAAAAAACAATAAGTTTCACGCTTAAAGTATGGCGTCAGAACGGACCTACTGCACAAGGTCATTTTGATACATTCGAAATGAAGGACATCACCGGCGATACTTCATTCCTCGAAATGCTGGATATTCTCAACGAGCAGCTTATCGAAGATGGCAACGAACCTTTCGTCTTCGACCATGACTGTCGCGAAGGTATCTGCGGTATGTGTTCTCTTTACATCAACGGACACCCACACGGACCGGCTACAGGTGCAACAACCTGCCAGCTCTACATGCGTCGTTTCAACGATGGAGATGTTATTACAGTTGAACCATGGCGTTCTGCCGCATTCCCGGTAATTAAGGATTGCATGGTAGACCGTGGTGCATTCGATAAGATTATTCAAGCCGGCGGCTACACAAGCATTCGTACAGGACAGCCACAAGATGCTAATGCCATCCTTATTCCTAAGGAAGCTGCTGACGAAGCAATGGACTGCGCTACGTGTATCGGTTGCGGTGCGTGCGTTGCAGCATGTAAAAACGGTTCGGCAATGCTCTTCCTTTCTTCTAAGGTAAGCCAGTTGGCACTCCTTCCACAAGGTCGTCCGGAGGCTGCTAAACGTGCAAAAGCAATGATTATGAAGATGGAAGAACTCGGATTTGGTAACTGTACAAACACCCGTGCGTGCGAAGCAGAGTGTCCAAAGAACGAGTCTATTGCCAACATTGCTCGCTTGAACCGCGAGTTTATCAAGGCAAAGCTTGCCGATTAATCGTTTACAGCAAATTCCGAATGGCTTTTAAAGCCACTCAAGCTATATTAAAATCCCACAATGCAAAAGCGTTGTGGGATTTTTATTGGTCGATTATTGCCCTAATTAGCGTGAGTTCGGCATAAGAAAGCAGGTTAAATAGGCTTTCCCGCAGATGTTTTTAAGCAAGCCCGGTAATGAAATAGGGAGAGAGTTCTTTTGTTTAGTCTTGTAAAGATAATTCTCTTAAAAAGCGATTGTATGCCGAACTCACGTCGGTTAAGGCTGTTAGCCGTTACTAATAATTGTGAATGTGATGGTTTTATGCTTAAAAAACGGTTGTGAACCAACGATTTTGCTATTTTATTGTTATATTTGCAAGTCAAATAGAAATATTATTCCGATTGATAGACAATGAAATGTTTATTTCCATATTTATTTACGGTGTGCCAAAAGTCGTTTAAACGCTTTGGCAGTGCCTTTATGCTTTTGTGCATCTTCGTTGCTGCGACCTTGGTTTCCTGCAGCAAAGAGAGCGACGCCCCTGACGATAAGTCCTCCACGAAAGAGAAAACAATATTTGTTTATATGCCTTGGACAGGGGCAAGTCAGAACTTGTATGACTTCTTCATGAACAATATCAATGATATGAAGAAAGGTATTGTCGAGCAAGGAGGCTTGAACAACACCAACTTACTTATTTTAATAGCCAACTCGATAGATAAAAGCCATCTTATTAATGTTACTTACCGCGACGGAAAGTGTTATAATGATACGCTCAAAACCTACGACGACGGTGCTATGGAGACCGCCGAAAAGATGACCACATTATTGAATAAGGTGGCTGAAGTTGCTCCTGCACATGTTTATTCAATGATGATTGGTTCGCACGGCGTAGGCTGGATATATGCCAAAACAGCCTCTGCATCGATGCAACGTCGCATTGCAGCTGACCGAGATAGAAACGAGGCGATGGGCTTACCCATTACTCGACAGACCCGTTACTTCGGCGGTGGAGCTGTTCAGATGAATATCGACGAATTGGCGGAGGGAATACGACGTTCCAAAATAAACCATTTGCAGTTCCTTCTCTTCGACGATTGCTATATGGCGAATATCGAAACAGCTTACGAATTAAATCGTGTAACCGACTATCTTATAGGCTGTCCAACCGAGATAATGGGGCACGGAATGCCTTATCGCGAAATGTGGAAGTACCTGTCGCCTACGCAACCCGACTACAAAAATGCAGTAGAGGCTTTCTATAACTTCTATTCCAACTACTCCATCGGCAGCATTGCTTACCATTACGGAACAATTTCTGTAACCGATTGTCGCAAGGTCGATGCAATGATGGGCGTGCTTGACACCGTTCACAATAAGTACCGAATGGGTACCGACGTCGGTTCAGCCTTGCAGGTACTCGATGGCTACGTCCCTGTGATATTCTTCGATTTCTCCGATTATATCCATCGACTTTGCGCCGGCGATGCAGAACTGACCAAACGGTTCGACGATGCTTTGTCGCAACTTGTTCCATACGAACGCCATACCGAATACTACTTCTCTTCTTTGACCAATGCAGGCTCGCATCGCATAAAGACCTGCAGCGGACTAACCATCTCTGCGCCGTCCAAGAACAGTATGGTAGTGAGCAGCAAGCCGAAGAGTCATTTCTATGCACTTTTCCGATAGCAAGTAGAACGGATAGGTATTGACAGTAAAAAGATTTCAGTAACAGATACGAACAGAACTTTAAAGTATATGGTAAATAAAAGCGGGCACACGGAACGTATAGGTTTGTTTGTGGGAAGTTTCGATCCTTTCACCGTCGGACACGACTCTATTGTGCGTCGGGCATTGCCTTTGTTCGACAAAATAGTTATCGGTGTAGGTGTAAACGAGCGCAAACAATATATGCAAACCACCGACCGGCGCGTGTCTGCCATACAGCAACTCTATGCCGATGTGCCACAGATAGAGGTGAAAGCCTATACCGACCTTACCGTAGACTTTGCCAAACGCGAGCAAGCCACATTCTTTATAAAAGGCGTGCGCAGCGTAAAAGATTTTGAATACGAACGCCAACAGGCGGATATAAATCGCCTTTTAGGCGGTATGGAGACCTTATTGCTTGTGGCTGAACCACAGTTTGCCAACATTAGCTCAAGCCTTGTGCGCGAACTTATACACTTTGGCAGAGACGTTAGCGAATTTCTGCCACAGAAACGATAAAACAAACGAAGAATGATAACATACAACGCAGAGGGCGTAAAGCTCCCAAAGATAGGAAAACGCGATACCACACGCTGGATAAAAGCAGTGGTAGCGACCCACAACCGTAAGGTGGGAGAGATAGGTTATATGTTTGTTGATGACGAGAAAATATTGGAAGTGAACAACGAATATCTTGGACACGACTACTACACCGACATCATTACTTTCGATTATTGCGAGGGCAACGTGCTCAATGGTGATATTGTAATATCGCTCGATACCGTTCGTACCAATGCAGAAAAGTTCGGAAAGACCTACGAAGAAGAGCTTTTCCGTGTCATTATTCACGGTGTGCTGCATCTTTGCGGCATTAACGACAAAGGACCGGGCGAGCGCGAGATAATGGAAGAGAACGAAAATAAGGCGTTATCGTTACGCTTACTTTGTGAAGACAATTCCATAAAAAAATAATAATTGCGCTTTCGGAACGTCAAACAATAGGTTTTATAATGCTTTGACGATGAGGTAGCTATACGATAGCTGTGCTTGCTAAAAATGTTTACGCCTTTATTGCTTTCTTTCTGCCTATTCCATAAGGTTCGTAAGAGCACACAACGCCCCTCTTTCCAATAAGCGAAAACAGATGAAAAAGCTACCTCCGTTTTCCTTTTATAATGGAAAAACGATGAAACTTCTTCATTTTTCGGACTATTTTTTGTATTTTTGTCCTCGCAAAGCATTACCGACTATGGAAAAACTTATCCACTATGTTTGGAAACACAGACTATTTCCGCTCGCACAACTCGTTACTACCGACAATCAATCGGTAGAAGTGATAGACGTCGGATTGCCCAACAGCAATGCAGGACCCGACTTCTTCAACGCCAAAGTAAAGATAGACGGTACGCTGTGGGTGGGCAATGTGGAGATACACGATAAGGCTTCCGACTGGTTTACACACAGACACGACACCGATGCGCACTACAATAACGTTGTTTTGCACGTTGTGGAACAGGCGGACACTACGGTAAGGAAACAAAACGGCGATGTTCCGCCACAACTTGTGCTACCCGTTCCGCAAGCTGTAAAGCTGAACTACAAAGAGTTGCTCGATGCCGATGCTTATCCGCCCTGCTATAAAATAGTTCCCGAACTATCAAGGCTGACGGTTCATTCTTGGCTGAGCGCATTGCAAACCGAGCGGTTGGAACAACGCACAACTGCCATTTCAGAACGTCTGAAGGCTTGCAATGGCAATTGGGAAGCCACCTACTTCGTGTCGTTGGCACGCAACTTCGGGTTCGGAATAAACGGCGACGCCTTCGAGCAATGGGCAAAATCGATTCCGTTTCACGCCGTAGACCATCATCGCGACGACTTGTTTCAGGTAGAAGCGATATTTATGGGACAGGCAGGGCTGCTTCAAGCCGATGCGTTACCTAAGCAACACCACGAAAAAGTTATAGCCGATGCATACTTCCGGCGGTTGCAAAGCGAATACAAATACTTGGCACACAAGTTCTCTCTCACACCGATAGATGCTCAACAATGGCGATTTCTAAGGTTGCGACCGCAGAACTTTCCCTACATTCGCATTGCACAGCTTGCACAACTCTATTACAACCGACGGTCAGGACTGGCAGAACTGATAGATTGCACCACTATAAAAGAAGTTACGGAACTGCTGCAAACACAGGTAACACCCTATTGGGAAACGCATTATACCTTCGGTGGCAACGACAGCAGGCAGTCGAAGAAGAACCTGTCGAAAGCGTCAATAGAACTCATTATCATCAATACCGTCGTGCCCATCTTGTTTGCTTACGGCAGATACAAGATGTCTGAAAAGCTCTGCGACCGCGCTTTCGCATTCTTGGAAGCCTTGAAAGCCGAGAAAAACCATATTGTAAGAATGTGGGAAGAGGTGGGTCTGAAAGTGGAAAACGGCGGCGATTCGCAGGCATTGATACAATTGAAAAAAGATTATTGCGACCGTAAGGAGTGTTTACGGTGCAGAATAGGATATGAATACTTAAAACAAAAGAAACAAGAACAATGAAAAAAAACACTAATTACATCTACGAAACCAGAATGGAAGTACGCGACTACGAGTGCGACATACAAGGTATTGTGAACAACGCACACTATCTGCACTACACAGAACATACACGCCACCGCTTTATTCAGTCGCTTGGCATCAGCTTTTCAAAGCTGCACGAAAAGGGCATAGACCCTGTTGTGGCGCGCATGAGCTTGGAATACAAGACGCCATTGGCATGCGACGACGAATTTATATCTCGATTGGCAATGAAGAAAGAAGGCATTCGCTACATATTTACACAGGACCTTTACCGTGCAAGCGACGAACGATTGTGCTTTCATGCCGATGTAACGCTCGTTATACTGACCAATGGAAAGCTCGGCGAAAGCAAGGAATACGATGAGGCTTTCGCTCCTTTCCTGAAACAAGAATAAAACAGCGAGAATAAAAACAAACAGAAACGATGAAGCAAGAACACCTCTATGCCATTGCATTAACACGTACAAGTGGGTTCAATCTGCCCGCCTTGCTCGAACTTTACCAAAAGACCGGGTCGGCAACGGCTGTCTATGAGCATCGGAACAACATACGCGACATACTGCCCGATGCCTCGAAACACCTTGTAGAAGGACTGAAGAACCTAAACGATATGCTGCCTTTTGCCGAGTGCGAACTGCAATACGACGAGCAGCATGGTATAGAGGTGCTTTGCTTCAACGACGAAAACTATCCGCAACGCATGCGCGAATGTGCTGACGCACCGTTGGTTTTATACAAGCGTGGCAACGCCAACCTGAACAAACAGCGCACACTGAACATTATAGGAACACGCAACTGCACCCGGTACGGACGCGATTTGATTCGTGTTTTCATACGCGAACTGAAGTCTGTTTGCCCCGATGTGCTCGTATTCAGCGGCTTGGCGTATGGCGTAGACATCTGTGCGCACCGCGAAAGCCTTGCCAATGGGTTGGACACGGTAGGTGTTGTGGCGCACGGATTAGACACTGTTTATCCCCGAATGCACACCGAAACGGCAAAGGAAATGTGCCAAAAAAGGGGCGGAATTATTACCGAATACACCACAAAGACGCAACCTGTGCCCAAGAACTTTGTGCAACGCAACCGCATAGTGGCAGGCTGTGCGGACGCAACCTTGCTTATCGAATCGGCAAACAAGGGCGGAGGACTTATCACATGTAGCATAGCACGTAGTTATAGCAGAGATGTGTTTGCCTTTCCCGGTGCTATCGGCGCGGAATACAGCGAAGGTTGCAACAACTTAATTCGCGACAACGGTGCCAGTCTCATTACTTCGGCTTACGATTTGGCAAAGGCGATGAACTGGGACAACGACATAAAGCTCGAAAAAGCACAACAACAGGGCATCGAACGCTCGCTGTTTCCCGACCTTAGCGACGACGAAAAGGCGATTGTAAATGCACTGCAAAAGCAAAACGACCTACAAATCAACATGCTTTCGGTACAAGCTAATTTGCCAATGGCGCGCCTTATGGCTTTGCTTTTCGAATTGGAAATGAAGGGAATAATAAAGACAATGGCCGGCGGTTACTACCATTTATTAGACTGTTAAAGTCGATTTTACGGGGTTGAATGCCACATAACGTACTTCAAGCTAAGGCATTCCAACCGTCTGCACATACTTTTCTACCACCGCTGCCTGCTCTCTGTAAAAGGCTTTTTGGTCTATTTCGCTCGCAGCAACCACCTCTTCCAAGCTGGCAATAAGGTTTTGCATCTCCCAAGTAATCGAGTATTTGGCAGCTTTACGTGCAGCAATACACTTCTCCAATTCATATTTTGCATGCGGTTTGTCATGGTTGAACAGTAGGTTAGCGAGCGTAAAGCGCAGCCGTTGTCGGAATTTCTCTTCTCGTTGTGTAGAAATGGCGCGCGTCAGCAAAGCTATTTTAAGCTGTTTGTCGGTTATCAGTTCTGCCAATTTCTGATAAAGGTACGGCCGGCGGTGGTTTCTCAGCAAATGCCGATATATGTTTATCGCTTTGTCGCGCTTCCCCATGATGGTGTAAATCGTTGCTTTGTAGCGTTGATTGTTAGGATTGTAAGGACTGTGCTTCAACGATTCGGCAAGAATGGGGGCAGCCTTCAGTGCCATTTCTACCGTAGGGTTTCCCTCAACTTCCTTAAACACCTTGCCGACAATACGCATTCCCAACGACTGAACGGGGTGCCCGTTGCTCTGTGTCATCAACCAATCGTCGTCCGTCAGCTTTTCTATGCCCCATTCGGTTATGAAATCGAGAATGGAAAAGGTGGTACTATGGTCGAAAACAAACATGGCGGCGCGCAGCATCGTAGCCTGTCCGCGCAAACTACTGTCGTCCATGGTCGGATAAAGGCGCAATAAACTCTGAAATATCTTATATGCTTCTTCCAATCGGCGTTGCTGATAGCGCAGCCGCATTACGTCTACACCCACCCAAAACATAGCCATCGTGGTGTAATGCCCCTTGTGTGCCGCATACATAGGGCGGATAGCGTTGTACGCTTCCTCTATTTTACCTTGCTTTCTCAGTTCAAATACGTCTTTCACTTCCATAGTATCGCTCCTTTCCGTCTGATGTTTATATATCACAAAGATAACAAAAAATATTTACGAAACACAATTCCAAGCATAAAAAACTGAAATTATGAATTAAAGATAGTATCTTTGTCGGAAAAAGTAATAGTATGAAATATTTATTGGTGTCAGATATTCACGGCTGCCGCCCTGCCTTGGAAAAGGTGTTGAAGTTCTACGACGAGCAGCATTGCGATATGCTTTGCATATTGGGCGATATATTAAACTACGGTCCACGCAACTCTCTTCCGGAGGGACTCGACCCCAAAGGCATTGTAGAACTGCTGAATGCGCGTGCCAAAGACATTGTGGCAATTCGCGGAAACTGCGATGGCGAGGTAGACCAAATGTTGCTCAACTTCCCTATTCTTGGCGATTACCTGCTATTGGTAGACGAAGGCAGGAAGTTGTTTCTTACGCACGGACACGTATATAATAAGGAGAAGATGCCGCAAGGTCGGTTCGATGCCGTGGTCTACGGGCATACACACCTGTGGGAAATTACACCGCAAGCGGGTACACTCATTTGCAACACCGGCTCCATTACTTTTCCCAAGGGAGGCAATGTGGCAACATTTATGACCTACGAGCAGGGCACTTTCACTGCCTACGATATGGAAGGAGCGGTGCTGAAGCAATATACGCTGTAACGAAATCCCCACTGTTCCATCGTTACAAATACGAAACGAGCCGCTGTTCCTGCACAATGTGGGAACAGCGGCTCGCCGTTTATAACGTGTCAATACCGTTTTACAACAACGCTTCTATCTCTTTGGGCAGATTTTTAATCTGCGCAGGGTTCTTCACAACTATGTTGTTGCGGTCGATAAGATAGATAATAGGTGTCGCAGTGGCAGCACCGGTGTAGGCTTCGCTAATGCCCGTGTCGTCGTAAACGTTAATCCAAGGCAGACTTGCAACGCTTTCCTTCCAGAAATGCGCGTTTTCATCGAGAGAAACCATATAGATTTCCAATCCTCTTGCGTGGTATGTATCGTATAGTTCGCGCATCTTCATGATGTATTCGGGCGATTCCGGGAGCGAGAAAACGTGGAAATTAAGCAACACTACCTTTCCTTTCAGGTCGGTAAGATGGTGCATTTTCCCTCTGTTATCGCGCAAAGGCAAGTCTATTACGCCCGTTTCTTCGGCTCTAATCTCCACCTGTTGCTTATTGGCAGATGCGATGCGGTCGTCGCGCATACTCTTAATCGTAATGTTGTGCAGGTTCTGTCCGCGTTCCGAATGAGGATAGAAGGAGTCCCAACTCGTAGCTACTGCACCGAAAACCTTATTGTCCTTGGGGTCTTTAGCAGGGTTGAAGATAAGGCGCGCCTCGTTGTTTACGACAATAAACTGAAAGAGTGCAAAATAGCTGTACGCCTTCATCGGTTCTTTATAAATGTAGTTGCGGGCTACATCTTCCTTGTAAGTTTGCACAAGCACCTCTACAACCGAGTCGGCAACTTCGGGTTGGTGGCTGTAAAGTGCCTGACACTGGGCTTGCAAGTTGATTTGTTTCAGAGCCAATTCCTTTATTTTCTCGTTCTCATACGACCCATTGACATCGTATTCGGTTGCCATTTGTGGGTACTTTGCAGTTACTTTCACCGTTTCGGTAGAGTCGATGGCGATATTTATAATCTGTCCGGCAATGCGCAAACGGTAAAATTCGGGGTTGTCTATCTTGTCGCCGGCAAATGAGAACGCACCTTTCTCGTCGAGCTTCACCGAATCTACGGTGGTAAAACCTGTCAAACCGTTGTGCTCAAAGTAAAGCACAGAGTCTTGGGCATTACCTATCGTTCCTTCAACGTGAAATTTTTCGCCGGCACAACCGCTAATCAGAGCTGTCATTCCTACAAGGAAACCGCCTGCAACTATTCTTTTAAATACATTTTCATTACGTAAAAGTATGATTTATACGTGCAAAGGTAATCCTTTTAATGAAAAATACCAAAATGAAAGTATGAAATTTGTCGTCCGCCGGCTGCACCGTTTACCTTTTTCCATATTACTTTTATGAAACAAAAACAGCACATCGGTAAATTACTTACATGTAAATAATTCTTTTTCTACATGTAAGTAAATATTTCTTTACGTGTAAATAAATATTTTTCTACACGTAAATAATTTGGCAAACAAACTGTTTCGGTAGGTGCAACAGCCTTTGGACAAGCAGAAAGAGTATGGGCGGTATGCTATTTTCCGCACAATAAGTTCGCCATTGACAAGATAATGTTGTAACTTTGTGTAGAAATAAACACACTGTGATGAAGAAAGAATGGATATTTTTAGCACTTTGGCTTGTTGTTTCGAGCTTTGCAGTGCTGAATTTGCAAGATAGAAATGGCAAAAAACCGACGCAGGTAGCCGGCAAGCAATCGGGAAAGTCGGCAACGGCACAGTATATGGAAAAGCAAGGATTGGTGGATATAAAGAGCGTAGACCCCACTATAAAGGTGGCTTTGATGTATGCACGAACCGACAACTTCTGCCAAAAACAGCTTTATACCAACCTGCGCGAAGCCTACGCATTGCCCCAATGCGCCGCAGCCTTGAAGAAGGCACAAGCCGAACTAAAGCGACTTCGCCCCGATTTAAGCCTCATCGTCTTCGATGCAACACGCCCGATGAGCGTGCAACAAACGATGTGGGACGCCGTAAAGCATACCGACCACAGCTTTTACGTATCGAACCCTGCCAACGGAGGGGGTATGCACAACTACGGAATGGCAGTAGACATCAGCCTTTGCAAAGCATCGTGGAGCGAAAAACGATGGCGCGACGGTGCAACACCTTGTAGGATAGATACCCTTCCGATGGGTGTGAAGGTAGACCACTTGGGCTACGAGAGCCATATCGACAAGGAACAGCAGCTGTTGGCAAAAGGAATACTTACGAAAGAAAGTATTGAGAACCGACAATTGCTGCGCCGTGTAATGAAAACGGCCGGTTTTCAACCATTGAGAACAGAGTGGTGGCATTTTAATCTCTGCACCCGTGCTTGGGCAAAAGCACATCTAAAGGTGGTGAAATAACTTTTCCTACAACATTATACACAGCACTTGGAAACTTCAGAATTTATCCGACAGCACGCTAACGACGATGTTAGAACGCTCGCACTCTTAGCAAAACGCTTTCCAAAGGTGGACTTGCCCTACGCACTCGACCAAATAAGAGGGCGGCAATTGGCACGAACGAAATTGCCAGCATGGGCGAATACGGAGGGTATGGTATATCCGCCACATCTGAATATGGAACAATGTTCGAGCGAACAAACTGCTTTGTATAAGCAGAAAATTGCCGTTCGCCTGCTGAAAGAGCTTCCAACGGAGAGCGAACCTTCTTTTGCAGACCTTACAGGAGGCTTCGGTGTAGACTTCTCGTATATATCGAAACCTTTCAAGAAGGCACTCTATGTAGAACGAAACGAGCAACTTTACAACATTGCAACACAAAATTTCAAGTGTTTGGGATTAAACAATATCACTACGAAAAACGGCGATTTCATCGAAGTTTTACAGCAGTTAGACAGCATTTCGGTTCTTTTCTTAGACCCGGCACGCCGCAACGGCAATGGGGGCAAGGTGGTTTCGATGGAAGATTGCGAGCCCAACGTGTTGGAAATGTGCGGTGAAATGGTGGAAAAGAGCCATTTCGTGGTGCTGAAACTTTCGCCTATGTTAGACTGGCATCGTGCCGTTGCGCAACTGAAATACGTTACAGAGGTGCACATCGTGTCGGTTGGAAACGAGTGCAAAGAGCTTTTGCTGGTACTTACCGACAGAAACAAAACGGGAAACGGAAATGAAGACAATGCGGTTAAGGTGTTTTGCGTAAACGACAACGATGTTTTCAGCTATGAAGAAGGTACTTACGGTGAGAAAGAAAACACGCCCCAACAGCGCATTCTCGACAGAAACGCCATTCTTCCGCCTTATCTTTACGAGCCGAACGCTTCGATAATGAAAGCGGGTTGCTTTGCTCAACTGAGCGAAACATACGGTGTAGCAGCGTTAGGGCACAATTCCCACTTGTTTGTTTCGCCCGACTTTCTGCCCAAATTCCCCGGCAGAAAGTTCCAAATCGTAAAGGTTTGCACGCTGAACAAGAAAGAATTGCGCCGTGCTTGGCAGATATAACGCAGGCAAACATCGCCGTGAGGAACTTTCCGATGCGGGTAGACGAGCTTAAAAAGCGGTTGAAACTGCGCGATGGAGGCGAACACTACATCTTTGCAACGACGCGTGGCGAT
>NZ_BAJY01000022.1 GCF_000613945.1 Prevotella falsenii DSM 22864 = JCM 15124 | reverse complement strand
GCCTATATAGTATGCTGATATATATAGTTTCATATTCTTTGTAACTTTTCTTGTTTATATCATAAATATTTATTATCTTTGCACCAATTGTCTGATTTGACTATTAAGAATTATAAATTAAGCATTAAGAACTATAAATTAAGAAATATCAATATTTTATTTTTATTATGAAACAAACAAAAATTTTATTTTTGCTGTTGCTGGCGTTTATATTGTCGGCAACAGAAGCCTTTGCGCAAACGGTAGGAACCGTTTTCGAATATGGAGGTTGTGAGTATAGGGTTTCCAAGAAAGACCTGCAAAATACAGCTCTCAATGAGGCTGTGGTGCTGACAGTAAAAGGTACTGGTAAGGTCGTTATTCCGACAAAGGTACAAACCCCAGATGGAATGGACAAGGAATGGTACACAGTAACAGGTATTGCACCATGGACTTCCACGGTAGCAGATGGCGTTACAGAGATAGAGTTCTCTGAAGGATTCAAGGAAATTTCTGAAAACTCACTTCGCAAACCTAAAACTCTACAGAAGATAATTATTCCTGCATCTTGTGAGAAAGTGGGCAAAGGGTGCTTTCTTGATTGTCCAGCACTTACGACTTTTGAGGTAAAAACGGGAAATACGAAATATAAGGCAGAGAATGGCTCATTACTGTCTCGTGATGGAAAACAGTTGGTTTATGTTCCGGCAGGTAAGACTGGCGATTATTCCATACCTAATAATGTGGAAGAGATTATGCCAACAGCATTCTCTAATTGTAAAAAGATGCAAAAGATAACTATTCCTGCTTCTGTTACTAAAATTTCAGAAAATAGCGAATATCCCTCATTTAACGGTAGTGGAACTCATTTCACTGTAATTGGTGGCAATAATAATTTCTGCGATAAAGATGGTCTTTTGTGCAATAAAAATGGAACAAAACTCTTACATGTTCCCTTTCACTATGACAGATTAGAAACAACGACTGAAAAATTGACAATTCCTACAGGCATTACCGAAGTGGCACAGAATGCAGCAGTCGGTAGCTATCTGAAACAACTTGATTTAAACCAAACAAAGATAATTGGTAATAACGCTTTTCATTCGTGCAGTGCATTAGAAAGCGTAAAGATAGGTAAAGATGTTAATAAGATTGGTCAGGGAGCATTTACTAACTGCCAATTCATCGAAGCTTTTGTCGTAGATGAACAAAATAGTAACTATGTGGAAAAAGATGGTGTGATCTTTACAAAAGATGGTAAAAACCTTTTACTTTACCCATGCGGAAAGAAAAACGATTATACTGTGCCAGAAGGTACGATAAAGATTGAAGATTTTGCTTTCTCCGATGTTCAGAATTTAGAGAATGTTACAATAGCAAAAACTGTAAAGACTATCTGTCCGTCCGCTTTCAAGGGTGCTAAGATACTGAAAAAGGTGGATTTTCAGGGGACTACAAACCTCGAGACTATCGGAGACCACGCTTTTCAGAACACGAAGTTGGAGAACATTACCATACCTGCATCGGTCAAGAAACTGGAAGGAGCAAGTTTTGCCGATATAGAGACGCTCAAAGAAGTACACTTTGCCACCGGATGTCAATTAGAAGAATTGTCGGGTAATCTTTTCCAAAATGCAAAAAATCTTACGAAAGTTGTATTTGATGGAACGAATAAACTGACGAAGATAAGCAGTGACGTATTCTTGAATTGTTCTAAGCTTGAAACATTTAGAGTTCCTAAAACAGTTACAACCATTGCTAGTGGTGCTTTCAAGGGTACGCAGGGACTAAAAACTGTAGAGTTTGAAGAGAGCTCTGTTCTTGAACGTATCGGTACAGGAGCATTTGCCGATTGCGGAATCACACATATAACTTTGCCTGAAAGCATAAAGCTGATTCAAGAATTGGCTTTCGACCATTGTACGAACCTCACAGAGATTAAGCTACCCAAGAACCTTCAGGAAGTGCAAAAAGGAGCGTTCAATTTCTGTGAGAACCTTTTGAGATTCATTGTTGATAAAGACAACATAAAGTACAGCACACTCGATGGTATGCTTTGCGATATCAAAAAAGAAGTGCTCCATGTATTCCCTGCCGGTAAGGCAAATTCAAAGTATACGCTCGTGCCGTATTTTAAAAAGGTTGATGCTTATTGTTTCTATGGTAGTAATAAAGTTACCAATATCACATTCCCAAAGACGGTAACAGAGATAGGCACACATGCCATTGCTCTTTGTAATAAATTGGAATCGCTCAGTTTTATGGGAGAGGACAACGTGCCGACATTGAATGAAAACATTATGTATGAGTCGGGTAACAAAAAGAATGTTACCATTTATGTGCGTAAGAAGTGGTATGAGACTACTGCCAACGATGAAACTATCAAGAAGTACAATCAAACCTTCAAGGAAGTGCACCCTTCGTTTGTAAGTTCTAAGGGTTACGACCGCGGCACAGAGTTCTTCCCGACATCTATGAAAAATGTGGGTGCCATCAGCTTCTATACCGAGCGTACCTCTGTTATTCTCGACAAAACAGCAAAAGAGGACGCTGTAACCACCCCTGACCATTTCGGCAAAACATTCCCGGAGAAGACATATGAGGTAAGTAGTATTTTAGACTTTGCTTATGAAACAACCACTACGGTAAAGGCTATCGTTTCGCTTGCCGATATGGGCTATATTGGCATGAACTCTTTCAAAGGCACGAGTATCAAGGACGTCTATTTCGTAGGCAATACACCGGGCGAACTCGGTTCTGTTAACTACGAGCAACCAGACAGCTATCCATTTAAAGATGGACAGAATATCTATGTAAAGGAGAGTAAGGTGGCTGATTATAAGAGCAAGTGGCAGATTATCCCCCATACACTGAACATCACCCACGAGATACCACAGCAAACTAATAAGAATGGAGGCTCGATATGCTTTCCATTCGATGTTAAGTATCCAAATGGAAAAGGCAACGACGACATCAAGCCTTACGTGCCGGTAGATTATACTTATGCTTATGCTGCTTCTAACCCTATCGTACGTGCATACAGCATTGACGACTATTATGTACCTGCATACGTTGGTGTGCTTATTCGTAGCAAGAAAACAGCATCGGTAACTTCTTACTGCCAGATGGACGAAGACCAAATGCATAAAGAGGATAAACTCACAGCTGTTGGTTATGACAAAAATGCTGATAACCGTATGGTTGGAGCAGTGGAAGATGTTACCATTCAAAACGAGAGCGGTTTCCAATACTACACTTTCAGCAAGAAGTATGGTAAGTTCGTAAAGGTTACGGACGGAGTTAAAATCCCTTACTTCAAGGCATACTTCCGTCTGAAAAACAGCCCGACAAGTCCTGCCAAGGGTTTCAGCATTGTGTTCGACGATGAGGATGTTCCTGCGGGCATCGACGGTATTACCGAGTTTGGCAAGGACAACGACAATGCACCTTACTATAATTTGAACGGTGTACAGGTAAGCAAGCCTTCAAAGGGTGTGTACATCCACAACGGCAAAAAGGTAATAATCAAATAAACGAGTAGCGACAAATGAAAAAAACAGCATATATAAAACCTCTTGTTGAGGTGATTGAAGTAGATGGCAACGCTTTGATGGAAGTATGGAGTATCGGCATAGATAACGACCCGGACCATTCCATCAAGCCCGGTGATGAAGACGACATCGGTGCCAAAGAAGGTTCCTTTGAGTACGAAGACTGGGGAAAACCTGATTTCAATTCTTAAGAACCCCAAATAACCTATATTCAGCCATGTTCAACCTGTGTACGAGGTTGGGCATGGCACTTTTATTATGGGTATGTTCTTTTCGGAACTACTAATAATGAGAAATTGTTAATTAATATTAACCTGCCGTGGGTGGTGTAGATATAGATAACGACAAGTCCTACTTCAGTGGGGCACTAAAGTATAAGTAGTGCCCCACTACTTATACTTTAGTTGTTATTAACATTTACATCGTTTTGCGGCATAAAAACAATTAGAATTATGGCTTTTTACAAGAAAACAAAAGTGAAGGTGAACGGCAAGTTTTTATAGTCTCAAGAATTGTTGAGAGACAGGACTTGCGACTATGTTATTTATTTTATAGTGAATAAGATAAGTGTTAATTAATTATGAACACCTACTTACTTAGCACTAAAGCGATTTATTAAAGTCTGTATTGTCCTAATTTTACAACGCTGTTGCACCGGTTTTATCGCAAATTAAATCGGAGCCCGGCTTTTAGTTGGAAAGATACAGGGCGGTCGCTATAAATGGTTTGCAAGTCTGAATTGTTGTTGAAATGATAGGTTACGCCTGGCTCTAAATAGAGGCTGACACCTTTTGTAAGTTTGTAGGCTGCACCGAATCGGGCTGATAATGACCATTGCAACTCTTTCATTTTTACTTTGTTGCTGATGGTGGTTTCGGTGCCATCGTATCGTTCTTTCTGCTTTCCGTAGACCATTTTTTCGACACTTCCGCCCCCCGACACATACACAGAGGTGTTGTGTCGCTGCCACAACTGATAGTTCAGATTGAGCGGAATGCCGACGAAATTCAGTTGCTGTTTGATGTTGTGGTTTATGTTAGCCACTTCGTAAGTGAGTTCCGAATAGTGATGACTATACATCAAACCTGTTTCCACGCTTATCTTGCTGCTCAATGGCAAGGCTACGGAAACGCCCAAGGTGATGGGTTGTCGGTGGTTGGCTTTTTTTACCATCTTGTTTTGCCCTGTTACTTCTATTCCGTTGTTGTCTTTCATTGCTGCCGGTTCTATGGAATAAAGGTCGTCTGACGAATTTACCGTGGGCATACCTGCAAGCAACATACCCAGTTGGACGGAGTTTTTATTGTGTCGGGGGTGGCTGTTGGCGGTAGGCGTGGTGGGGCGTTGGTGCTTTGTGGGCTCTGTGCATTCCACTTTTTGGTTTGCTTTGCCCGCTTCGTTTACAGTCGTTTCTTGTATGTTACCCGTTTTATCTGTCGGTTCTGTGGTGGTAGTGGGCTGTTCTACCATTGCTAAAGTGGTTTTGTCGCCGGTATTTTGAGGCAAAACCGTCGATACAACAGCTTTGAAAGCAGCTTTTACAGAGGTGAATATGCCGTTCCTTGCATTTTCCGTAGAAGTGCTTTCGTTGCTATTACTGCCGGTATATGTGTTGTCGGGAGATGTTGTTGCTGTTTCTCCGCGTCGGTTTTCTACTACATTTTTATTGTTTTCTGCTAAGTTGCCAATTGCATTTGTGTTGTTCGTAACATTTACAACAGAATTGTTTACCAGCAAAATCGCAGCAATTGCAGCGGCAGAGAGAATGGCTGTGAGCCAAACAGCAGCCTTGCCCTGCTTCTTTTTATTGGTGTTGGCAGCTGTAATCGGTACTTCTGTGGGGTTATTTACTGCCTTCTCACCTTCGTTGATAGGTGAGATATGCTTTAAAATCTCGTCAAACAGTCCTTGGGGAGGAGTTGTTTCATAATCGTTTAGCTTATTATGAAATCCTTTTTTCCATTCTTCGTTCATAGTTTCACTCCTTTCCTATATGAGACAATTTGTTGTTTAAGTATGCTTTTTGCACGGGATAGCTGCGAAGCGGAAGACTTTGCCCTAATCCCAAGTATTTCTCCAATTTCTTTGTGCGATTTGTTTTCTAATACGTATAAGTTGAATACGACTCTGTAACCATCGGGCAGCGACTGTATCATCTGCAGTAGCTTTTCTTCGGGTATATCTTCTACCGTTAAATCCGACCTGTCGTCTTGTTCGGGAAGTTGCTCTCCGTATATCAGCGGAATGGTTTTCTTGTTGCGCAAGAAGCCCAATGCCTCCATAACAACGATTTGTTTGCTCCATGCGAACAACGAACCGCTACCCCTGTATTCAAAACTGCCAATTTTTGTGAATATCTTTATGAATGCGTCTTGCAGAATATCTTTTGCATCGTCTTTATCTGCAATATAGCGTGAACACACTGTCATGAATATCCCTGCGTATAGGTTGTAGAAAGTCCGCATCGCTGAAGCGTCCCGTTTTAGGAGCCCTTCAGCGATTTTAGTTTCTTCTTTCTGGTCTAACTGTATCATTCAGTGTGTATGTATCTTTCCTTTATTTACTATCATTTCTTACATGATACTTAAAGGAAGCGTGCTTATCCCCTTGATAAGATTTCCAATGGAGCTGTAAAGTTACATCTTTTTTTCCATTCTTTTGTGCTATCTTGTCGATTTCGGATAATCTGAATGCAATAAGACTCGATGCCATTCGTCCGTTATTATCGCCGTGGGCGTTGTACGCAAGTACTAATTTGTAAGGTTCTTTCTCCGAATGCTGCACGATTAAGTTTAAGTCGCGCTTGAGTCTTAGGTCGCGCATGGCGGTGCTGAACCTTAAAGTCAGATAGCCATCTTCTGCAACCGTGCCGAACCCATTGATAATTTCCAACCTGTCTTCGCCGTACTTTTTCAAGTCCAATTCCGGGTTTTTGAGTGTGATAGCCTGCTTTGTGCGTATGCTGTCCATCCAGTTGATGTATATTTTAGTCATACCTTTGGCGTCTTTCTCTTCTTTTATGTTGGCAATAGCCCTTACTTCCTTGTTTCCGTATGGCGATTTGGTAAGGTTGCTGGGCGGTCCTTGCACCTTCTCGCTTACCCAAACGTTGAAGTTTGCGCCACCGTTAATCGGCTTTATCGTAACGATAGAATTGGGAAACCTTGTGGTATTGTCGTTAGTGTCATTATCACACGAGGTGAAAAGACTGCACACAGTGAATATAGAAATAAGTCCTAAGAATATTTTATTTGTTTTCATTGTTCTTGCAATTGTATTAAACTTCATTTTTACTTTATGTTTGAGTACTCGCCAAGTAAATGCGGAAAGGCGCAAAAGATTGCATTCTGTATAGTTAAAATATGTTTTAGCAAATCAATAAAAGTGTAAATATTTTTCGCAAGAATAACTGTCGCTTAACTATCTATCCGCCAGTGTATTACAAAACCTATTGTTTGGCGTTCTTAAACCGTAGGTTTTGCACGGTAAAAGCGTAGGTTTTGCAATGCAAAACCTACGCTTTCGCAACGCCAAAGCGATTATATCACTTTTTAACAGAATTATCTTTACAAGATTAAACGGAAAAACGCTCACTGTTTCATCAATGGGGTTGCTAAAAAATAACTGCGAGATAGCTTGCTTCATCTACTTTCTTATACCAAATTAACATTATAAATAGCAAACCGCTACAATTTGTTTTAAAAAACATTGGATATTGATTGCCCACATACAATAATTTATAAAAGTTTGCATTGCTGCTGTAAAATAATTATATTTGCACTTCCATTTAAATACGGTTTTATTCATTAATGATGAAGGAAAATATAATTTCGCAGTGT
Source organism: Prevotella falsenii DSM 22864 = JCM 15124 (assembly GCF_000613945.1). Classification (GTDB taxonomy): domain Bacteria; phylum Bacteroidota; class Bacteroidia; order Bacteroidales; family Bacteroidaceae; genus Prevotella; species Prevotella falsenii. The sequence continues at coordinate 38,555 of NZ_BAJY01000022.1, read as the reverse complement.
CATCGTAAACTTTACTATATCCTGCATAGTGGAAAGAATTCAAAGTTGAAGTATTATCTGACTTCTTATTTTTGGATTACCACTCCGCATTGTATTCTTTCGTTGTTCCGAAAAGCAATACTTTCTAAAGCGGAACAGCGCAAGGATTGGGCTGAAATCAAGAAACGAGTGGATTATTACAACAAATTGGAACACTCAGCCATTGATGGTTCGCACTTTCAAAGTAAAGCCATCAAGCTTTCCGAACAAAAGAAAACCAAACAATCGGTGTATTATCTCGACTCATACCGATATGCAAAAGCCTTCCCGTTAAGCGAGAAATGGTGTTTGCAATCAGGCGATGTTACATGGATACCCGATGTTCCTTCCATTGTGAAAAGCCGTCCTGTCGATGGTAACAATGCAAATTCGGTACTGATGAAATTAGACAGAGTGCGGCATTTTCTTTTTGTAAAGGACAGGCTAAGCTATGCGGAAAAAGAGAATAAAGTTATTTTCAGGGGTCTGATAGGGCAGTTTGACAGCAACTCACTCAAACAAAACAGGTATGATTTTGTCAGTAAATTCTATGGCAATCCTCTCTTTAATATCGGCGTTATAGACGAATGTTTCCCTGAATGGCACACGGAGAAGATGACAATCAATGAACATCTTGCCTATAAATTCATTATGGCTTTAGAGGGAAATGATGTGGCGAGCAACCTTAAATGGATTATGTCGTCGAATTCTATTGCCGTTATGCCGCGCCCGAAATACGAAACGTGGTTTATGGAAGGAACGCTTATCCCTGATTATCATTACATCGAAATAAAGCCGGATTATTCTGATGTGGAAGAGAAAATAAACTATTATATTGCCAATCCCGATAAGGCAGAAACTATTATCGAACATGCCCATGCGTATGTAGAAGGTTTCCGACACCCCCGACGCGAATGTATCATATCGTTAATGGTACTATCAAAATATTTTGAAGCGACTCGAAGGTGAAGCTGAAACGAATGAACGGCGCAGGGCTAATGCAGGCAGTCGGTTTTGTTTTTTATTCCTCAATATACTTTTTGAAGGGTGCAACATATTTCTGATGCATAATGTCAATACGATGTTCTGCACTTTTCACAAACATTTTCAAATACTCCTTTGCCCATTCTTTCAATGTTCCCTTAAACCTTTGGTCAAGTTCATGCACATGAAATTGTATCTGCATCGCAGCTGCCCAATTAATATATAAGGTATTCGGATTAGCTTTAAACAAGCTTCCGATATACGCATTCTCGCAAACCAGCTGCTCGTTTTCGCCTTCTTTCCACGCTATCTCTATGTATTTGATGTCTAAAGTATCATATTCTCCATTGTCTATCATAAGGGTACACATTTGTGCGACCTTATAAGCCGAGATAATATTAGGTGCCATAGCAGGCTTAGCCATATTCCTTGTTTTCACGTCAATAATTTCAAAGAAACCATTATCATGAAAAAGAATATCGGCAGTGTCGTTTTGTTTTTCCTCAAAGATGTTCTGTGGGTTCCATGCTCTTGTTGCTGTCTCGCTTCTATTCAAGAGAAAAAGTGCAACCGGTGAATCGAATAGTGCCTGTCTGTCTTCTAAAGAGATTGCTTTAGGGTGTCTTCTGTACAAATCATTCAAGTATTCGTATTGCTTGAAGACATTATTAGGATATGTTTTCTTTAGTTCGTTGTAAACCAATTTCTCGAATGGTTCGCCCGCAGCGTGCCCCGATAGTGTTCCTGCAGTAGAGGCATTAGGGCGCATAACGGTCTTTCCTTTTATCTCAGATAGTAATGATATAAAGTTAATTGTGCTCATTGAATAATTTATTAAAGCTAGAATTAATGATTGAAAAGCTCTCTTCGTCTTTCTTTTTTATATACTCTGTAGCCGCTTTCACTATCATATCGTGCAACGCTACCTCACGTTTGTTATCCCATCGTATGGGGCGATAGGGTATGCTTGCTATTGGTGCTTCCGAAAATTCAATGATTTCGCCTTTTACGACACCATTATATTTTAGCCATTCGAACACTCTTTCATTATTCAAATATGCTAAAATATACTTAATATCTTCCTTGCATTGCTTTTTCAGCAATATCCCCGTAACATCTTGCAACGGATAATACTGCTTTTCGGCATACGAGAAGCGGAAGTAATGTCGTGTGGATATTCTGTCTTTGCACGGCACAAAGATGCGGGAAACAGCCCTATTAAAAAGTTTTTCGTTCCTAGGAAAGGCGAATTGCCATATCGGTAAGTCCCTTCCATAGCTGTATCGCTTTTCCAATGAGTCTTTATAAGGAATTAATTGCTTGTAAAAATGCGGGAATTTTACAGCAAAGTCCTTCTCTTCCATATCGTCCTTTATGAAGAAATAATAGCTTGTTCCAACATTGGAATAGGGCTCTAAATCCTTTGCCTTATTTACTTTTATCAGGCTGTTACGTTCATTTTCATTTAAAGATTCTATGTCTGTAACTTTAAATGCCTTGTCCAATCCGGACACCATTCCGTTTCCAATGTCGCAAAAATCGCCTATTCTGTAAAACGTTTCATCATTCGGAAACAAACCTTTGGTCTGAATGCAGCTATTCTGGAACGACTTCATCAGCTCTTGCTTGCTTCTTGTTGCCAATATCCAGCGTTCTCCTATGAGGAAAGCCGGTATCTGTTCGGTTTGAAAACAGCCACCGTCCATCAACGTCTCTAAGTCCGGTTTCCCCCTCCCAATATATCTATGCAAAGCTATTTCTGATGCAGGCTCACTTGTTTTGATATATCTGAATATAATAAACGAAGATGTTACGCCTTCGAACAAAGGCACTTCCTTGAAAAGATAAATATCGGAAAACACACCATTTGCACACATATAGTTTCTCAACGAAGCCGAATGTGTCGTATTTAGCCAATATTCCGGACAGATAAAAACAAGTTCGCCGTTCTCTTCCAGCTGTTCTATGCTTTTCAGAATAAAGATGAACAGATAGTCGCAAAGGCTGTTAAAGTATTTATTCCACAAGGCAGACTGTGCCAATTCTGCCTTCAAATCGTCTTCCAAATTCTTCCAACGGATATATGGAGGATTGCCAATCACGACATTAAAGCGTTCGGAAAGAGGTGAGCCTATAAAACTTTTGAATGCCACCACGTCGTATGGATTTTTTAAAGTACTATCTATTTCGTAACCCTTTATATTCTTAAAGCCACTCTTATACAGCATTTTCAGGAACACGCCCTCTCCGCAAGAAGGCTCAAGCACTCTTGCTTCTTTATTTTGCTTTACTAAAGAAACCATAAATTCGGCTATGCTTTCAATAGTAAAATACTGTCCATATTTATTTTTCTTTATCATTAAATGACTATAATCGTGTTTGAATACAAGTGCAAATATAGCTATTTTAAAGTAGTAATCCAAACTTTTATATTTATAAGTTGTTGTAAGTGAACAATTGACATATAGTAGTTCTAAAAAGAAAGTTTTAGTAATTTACTATTTACAGAAAGAGAAACTCTCTTAAAACATATTTTGATGAACCCCGATGAAAATAAATAAAATATTCTTAGGACTTATACGAAAACACCTCGCGCAAGATGTCGAAGCTTTGCAGGTCGGGCATATTGGGTATGTGGAGACGATAGTAGTGCAACACAAGTTCGGTAATGCGGTTGCGTTCGTCGTGCGAGAGTTTGAAAACCTTCATTGTTTCAAAGTTCATTCGCATCAGTGTGTGCATACTTTCGGCATCTGTTGCATTCAGGAAATCGGAATGTAAAGGTGCCGACAGCGTGAAGCAACCGTTGCGAAGGTCGAAGAAACAACCCTGCGTGAAGTTGTCGAGAAAAGGGTGGAAGCCGAGAAACCTGCCCAAACGCATCATGAAAACAAGGTGGAAGTTGGCAAAACCGTCGCAGGCACTGTCGAACCATTCCAAACTTGCGCTTATATAATTAAATAAGGTGGAATTCTCTTGCTCGTCCCGAGTAGTATAATATAGGAACTCTGCAAGGAAAAGCAGAACGCTCGACTTTACAGGATTGCAGGGAATAGAGGAATAAGGTTGGGCTATTCTTACATCTTTAATATGCTGCAAGCTGCTTCGTTGCCTGAAATCGTATTCAAAATCGAGCAAAGTCATAGGCTGAAAATATTGTTTCTTTACTTTGCCTTTCGATGTTTTAGGAATGCGCACAACAAAAGAAACACGCCCCGACAACTCCGTCAGCACATCGACAATCAACGATGATTCTCCGAAACGAACGCTCCGCAGTACTATTCCTCTTGTTTTTGTAATCATAAGCCTTTTTGTTGATACAAAGATACAAAAAGCGCAGCAGAATGAAAAATATCTTTGAGAAAATTTGGACGATTAAAATAAAACTGCTACCTTTGCACCCGCAAAACAAAAGAAGGTCTCTTCGTCTATCGGTTAGGACACAAGATTTTCATTCTTGTAAGAGGGGTTCGATTCCCCTAGAGACTACAAACAAAAATAAAAAGTAAAGATGGCAAATCACAAATCATCACTTAAGAGAATCCGCCAAGACAAGGTGAAGACTTTGCACAATAAGTATTACGCTAAAACAATGCGTAACGCTGTTCGCAAGCTACGTAACATCACTGACAAGGAAGAAGCTGTTAAGCTGTATCCAACTGTACAGAAGATGCTTGATAAACTTGCTAAAACAAATATTATTCATAAGAATAAGGCAGCGAACTTGAAGTCCGGTCTTTGCCAGCACATTGCTACGCTTGGGTAAAATACGGTAAAGTCATAGCAAATAAAGAATAATGAAAGGTTGCAATCTGATAAAGATTGTAGCCTTTTGCGTTTTATACCCCTGTGAAATCTTCGCAAATGTGTTCTCCCTATGTCTTTGTGTCGAGTAAGTGCTTATGATTAATAGCCATTATGTTTAGAGAAACATTTGATGTTTTTGGTGGGTTGATTTTCTGTTTCCTGCTCAAAAAGAATACTCAAAAACAGTTTCGATTTTGTAAAGATAATCTTATTAAAAAGTGACAACTGTGTTTTAACATTGCGAAATCGGCTGTTTTGCATCGCAAAACAGCCGATTTCGCCGTGTAAAACCTACGCTTTTGGAACGCAAAACAATAGGTTTTGCAACGCATTGGTAAACAGGGGAATATGAAATCTTTGTGCTTGTGAAGAATTTTTACAATGCTTTCTCGTCTTTTCCTTCCTGAAGTAAGATTGTAGGAGCAGTAGGGTAGCGGGTAAGAAGTACTTTCTTTTCAGAGTGGATTAGATGGTATTGTTACTCTTTATTAAGTTTCTAATGCCCTATAAATCGCTCTGATTAAACTTTTTTTCGCACTAAATATTCCTTTTAATTGGGTATTTTTTCGTATCTTTGCAAGTAGATAGTTTCATAGGTTGTATGAAATCTTGAAAAATTAGATATACGCTCGGGAACTATCGCAAAAGAACAAGGAGAAACAAACAAAAATGGCAGATAACTTAGGAAACGAGAACAACTACTCGGCCAGTAATATTCAGGTCCTCGAAGGACTTGAAGCAGTGCGCAAACGCCCTGCAATGTATATTGGCGACATAAGCGAAAAAGGACTTCACCACCTCATCAACGAAACAGTAGACAACTCTATCGACGAGGCTATGGCAGGCTATTGCAGCCATATCGAAGTAACCATCAACGAAGACAACTCCATAACCGTTGAAGACGACGGACGTGGTATCCCCGTAGACGAACACGAGAAGCTGCACAAAAGTGCGCTCGAAGTTGTTATGACCGTGCTACACGCGGGTGGTAAGTTCGATAAGGGCTCCTATAAGGTCAGTGGTGGTCTGCACGGTGTGGGTGTCAGCTGTGTAAATGCATTGTCTTCTCACATGAAGTCGCAAGTGTTCCGTAACGGTAAAATCTACCAACAAGAATACGAACAAGGCAAACCTCTCTATCCGGTGAAGATAGTTGGCGAAACCGACAAGACCGGTACGCGTCAGCAATTTTGGCCGGACGCTACCATTTTCACTACAACGGTGTTCCAATGGGATATTGTGGCACGTCGTATGAGAGAACTTGCGTTCCTGAATGCAGGTATAAAAATCATACTCACCGACTTGCGTCCAAACGAAGAAGGGAAGACACGACAGGAAGTTTTCCACGCTAAGGACGGACTGAAAGAGTTTGTAAGATACGTAGACCGCCACCGCACGCATCTTTTCGACGATGTTATCTACTTGAAAACCGAAAAGCAAGGCATTCCTATCGAGGTTGCCGTTATGTATAATACAGACTACAATGAGAACATACACTCGTATGTGAACAACATCAACACCATCGAAGGAGGTACACACCTTACAGGCTTCCGTGCTGCATTGACACGTACGTTGAAGTCGTATGCCGACAACGACCCGCAAATAGCAAAGCAAATAGAGAAAGCTAAGATAGAAATTACGGGCGAAGACTTCCGCGAAGGTCTTACTGCAGTTATTTCAATCAAAGTTGCCGAACCACAATTCGAGGGACAAACCAAGACAAAGCTCGGAAACAGCGAGGTGTCGGGTGCTGTTCAGCAAGCAGTGGGCGAGGCACTTTCATACTATTTGGAGGAAAATCCAACAGAGGCAAAACTTATTTGCGATAAGGTTATTCTTGCAGCAACTGCCCGCATTGCCGCCCGCAAAGCACGCGAAAGTGTTCAGCGGAAGAATGTTATGACAGGTGGCGGATTGCCCGGAAAGTTGGCAGACTGCTCTAACAAAGACCCTAAGGAATGCGAAATATTCCTTGTCGAGGGTGATTCTGCAGGTGGTTCTGCCAAGCAAGGTCGCGACCGATATACACAAGCCATTCTGCCTTTGCGCGGTAAAATCCTCAATGTAGAGAAAGTTCAACGCCACAGAGTGTTTGAAGCAGAATCGGTAATGAACATTATCCAGTCGATAGGTGTTCGTTTCGGCGTTGAAGGCGAGTCGGACTTTGAGGCTAACACCGATAAATTGCGCTACGATAAGATAATCATAATGACCGATGCCGATGTCGATGGCTCTCACATCGACACACTTATCATGACGCTTTTCTATCGTTATATGCCGCGTGTTATCGAAGAAGGACACCTGTATATTGCTACTCCGCCACTTTACAAATGTACTTACAAGAAGGTGAGCGAATATTGCTATACCGAGCAGCAACGACTCCAATTCCTCGACAAATATGCCGGTGGAGACGAAGAAAACAAGGCTGTTCACACGCAACGATACAAAGGTTTGGGCGAAATGAACCCGGAACAACTTTGGGAAACCACAATGGACCCAAAGACGCGCCTCCTTAAACAAGTAACTATCGAGAATGCTTCGACTGCCGATGAAATGTTTTCTATGTTGATGGGAGACGATGTTGAACCACGCCGTGAGTTCATTGAACAGAATGCAACCTATGCAAACATCGATGCATAGCGTTGTCGATTTGCCAAAAGGAATAGCTTAATCTACGAACTTTCACTGTTTTACACCTGCAGGATAAGTGATTGACTCGTTCAAAATAACATTATATGAGAGAACTTAATATCGATTTCATTAAGGGTAAATACCCCAATGGCTTCAGCATAGAGAACGATTTGTTGTTGTACGACTCGACAACAGGTTTGCCCACTCTCACCGAAACATCGAGAATGAAATGCCTGTTGTTGGCAATCTGCACCGGTGGAGAGGTTGAATATACGGTTGATACTGTAATACGCAAGGTTTCTTCCAACGATGTTCTCATTGTCAGCGAAGGGCAAGTAATAGGCGATTACAAAATGTCGGCAGATGCAAAAGGGGTTTGTCTCTTGCTTTCTTACGACTTCTTCCAAGAAATTGTGAGCAACGTGAAAGAACTTACCACGCTTTTCCTCTTCGCGCGTCGCCACCCTGTATTCCACGCCGAAGACAATTTGGTAAGCGAACTGCTGAACTACATACAAGCCGTAAAGCTGAAAATACTCGACCTTCAACACGAATTCCGCCGCGAATTGGTGGCAACAATGCTGAAAGTGCTCATCTACGATATGTGCAACGTTATCTATCGTGTACAACAAGTAGAGAAAACGGGCAAATCGAGAGGCGAAACCATCTTCTCCGACTTCATAAGATTGGTGGAAAAAGAATACCGTTCGGAACGCCGTGTCAGCTGGTATGCCGAGCAACTTTACATCTCGCCCAAGTATCTCTCGGAAACAATCAAGCATATCAGCAAGCGCACACCGAGCGAATGGATTGACTATTATGTGATGATGGAAATCCGAGTGTTGCTTAGAAACAGCAAAATGAGCATCAAGCAGATTGCAGAAGAATTGCATTTCCCCAACCAAAGTTTCTTAGGAAAGTATTTCAAAGACCGCTACGGCAAGAGCCCGTCGCAGTTCAGAAGAAGCTGACAGACTCGGCAGAGGTGCTAAAAACATAAAAGGAGTTGAGAATTACGATAATTCTCAACTCCTTTTATATATGTCGGTTTCCGTTGCCCGTTTATGGGAGCTCGTTTCCGCCACCCGAGCCGCCGCCCACAGGCTTACCTTTCTTCTGCTCCCGCTTCGGCACGCGGAAGAACTCCACATATTCAGTTGGCGGAAGCGGGCGGTAGGTGTAAATAGAATTTGCATCTTCAAGATGCACTCCGACGGCTTGAAATCTTCCTCCTTCTCTACTGCCTTCGACGAAAATGTGGAGCGGAACGTGCCGAGCGGACCGCCATCGACAATATAGCCCTGCGAGCAAAGTCGGTTGAGAACGCTGCGGAATTTGTAGAAAACTTGCTTACTAATAGAGGAAAATGTCTTGTAAATGTGCTTTTCTTGAAGTTAGGTTTTCTTCCTGTCGTAGTTTATAAAAAGCAAAAACGATGTGCGTTTCGCAATATGCGCACATCGTTTTATCGTGTAAATGGTTGTATTTTTGGAAAGTATTTCGCTTTGCCTTATGGGTTTTAGTCCGTCTTGTTTCTTACACAAAGCTGATGACGCCCTGAACTTCTTCAGACGGCGCATCTTCTTTCTTCTCCGGTGTAACCTTTAAGTCTTTGAGCATTTGCTTCGTGCGCTTGTAGGTCGGGGTGTTTTCGATAGCGAGGATAATGTCCTCGTTGTCCAAATCTTCCTGAGAGAAGATGTAGATGTGCGGACGACGCTTCGATTTTGTAGACTTGCTTCCGCCATAGATGCGGTCTCTGCGGTCTCTGCGTTCTGCCTCGCGCTCCTCTTCTTCGGCAAGGCGCGCTGCTTCTTCCAGCGAATGTTTCTTGATGTGGCTGCCCATTCCTTCCACGTCCTTGATGCCGAAACCTGTTGCGAGAATGGTAACTTTTACTTTCTTGTCGAGTTCCGGGTCGAGTGCCAAGCCCCATTTCAGCTCAAATCCGTTGCCGAAGTGGCTCATAAATTCGTTTATATCGCTCATCTCTTCCATCGTCAAGCCGGGATTGTCGTTGTTGTCGCTGCTGAAATTGATGGAGAGAAGTATTTTCTTGGAGTTGTAAATGTCGTTGTCGTTGAGCAACGGAGAGTTCAGAGCGTCTTCGATAGCCTGCTTTACACGGCCCTCGCCTTCGCCGTAACCTGTGCTCATGATGGCTACGCCGCCGTCTTTCAACACTGTTTTCACGTCGTTGAAGTCGAGGTTGATGAGTCCGTGAACGGTAATGATTTCTGCAATGCTCTTTGCGGCTACGCTAAGCGTGTCGTCAGCCTTGCCGAAAGCGTTGAGCACGCTCATTTCCGGGTATATTTCGCGCAGACGTTCGTTGTTGATAACGAGCAAAGCGTCTACGTGTTTCGACATTTCTTCTACACCGTCGAGTGCTTGGTCTATCTTCTTGTCGCCCTCGAAACGGAATGGAATGGTAACGATACCTACGGTGAGAATGCCCATTTCCTTGCTTACTTTTGCAATGACGGGGGCTGCTCCCGTACCCGTTCCGCCACCCATTCCGGCGGTAATGAATGCCATCTTGGTGCCGTCGCTCAGCATTTTCTTTATGTCGTCGAGGGTTTCCTCGGCTGCTTCCTTTGCCTTGGTAGGCTTGTTGCCGGCTCCTAAACCTTCCTTGCCAAGTTGCAAATGAATGGGAACGGGCGAGTCGTTGAGCGATTGTGCATCGGTGTTGCACAAAACGAATGTTACATCGTGTATGCCTTCGCGGTACATGTGGTTCACGGCGTTGCCACCGCCGCCGCCAACACCGATAACTTTGATGATGCTGTTCTGTTCAGCTTCGCCGAAGTCGAGTATTTCTCTTTTCATATTATTATCTGCCATAGCCGTATTTCCTTTGTCTTGTTTTTTATTTCCTACGCCTTTAAAAGTGTTTTCTTACGCTTTTCAAGAGTTGAATTCTTACTCTTCAGGCTCTAAAATAGAACCGCCAAAATCTTTCATCTTACGAGTTAATTTGCCCCAAAAGCTGTTTTTGCGTTTCTCTTCTTCTTCCTGCTTGCGCTGTTCTTCTTCCTCTTCTCTGCGTTTGCGCTCTTCTTCTTCTATGCGGCGGCGTTCTGCTTCAGCCTTTTCTTTCTCTGCTGCTGTCAGTACAACACCTTGTCCGATTTCGGTTGCCTTTCTTGGTTCCTTGTGAAGGTCGCTTGTGGTAGCCGTTGTTGTCTTGGTTGTATCCTCAAACAGCTTCTGGTCGGGATTGATAGGAGCACCTGCACAGTTGATGTCGCCCTTTGCCAACAAACCGAGAATGGTGTTCATGGTGCCGTTCTTGGCATTGATGTCGGCATTGCTTGCATTGATGGTTTGGGTAACGAACTTTGCAATTCTGATTTTATCTACGTGAGAATGGTTGCGGAAAGCGCGTTCAATGTTCTTCATATTAGAGCCACCGCCCGTAAGAATGAACCCGCCCAAGAGTTTGTCTGCAAATTCTGCCGGAATTTGATAGATAACATTCTCGATAATTTCTTCAACGCGGGCTTCAATAATGGCAATGAGTTTCCTGCTTTCTACCGAGTAATCGTCGGTTACGGTGTAAGAAAGATTGTTGTCGATGTCGTTGTCGTCGGTGTATGCACTGCCGTGTGTAAGTTTCAGCTTCTCTGCATCTTTCTCTTCCATCTGCAAGCTGGCAATGTCTTTTGTGATGTTTGCACCACCAAGCGGCAGTACTGCCAAATGTCGGAGTATGTTCTTGTAGTAAACCGATACCGTTGTAGTTTCTGCTCCAAGGTCTACAAGTACGCAACCGCCCCGCTTTTCGTTTTCGGTGAGTACGCTGTCTGCCAATGCCAAAGGTGCAAGATACATCTCGGCAATGGCGATACCCGCCTTTTCAAAACAACTGTTCAGGTTGTCGTAGAACGATTTGCGCCAAAGTATGTTGAGGAAGTTGCCTTCCAAATGGTTTGCCTTGATGCCTACAGGGTCGATAGAGTCTTGGTTGTCTACCTTGTATTCTTGTGTGGCAGCATCGAGAATTTCCTGCTCCGGATAGCTCATATCGCGGTTTGCATCCATCAATTCGTTTATCATATCGCTTGATATGATGGTGTCGGCAGGTAATTCCTTTACTATAACATTCTTTACACTGCGAATAGACTGTCCTCCTACGCCTACGTAGACGTGTGTTATTTCATGTTTAAGTTGCTTTTTTAACTTGTTTATAATATTGGTTAAGCACTGTCCTGTCTTGTCGATGTTATAGACTACGCCCTTTCTGATACACTGCGAGGCGTCTTCTTTGACAACGGCATTCACAGAGATACTGCCGTCAAGGTTCTTCTTGCCGGCTATACCCATAATTTTTGATGAGCCCAGTTCAATGGCTACAATAAATTCTGCCATACACTAAAATACTTTATAACTTATGTTTTGTTCTTATTCTGATACTTCTGTCGGAATTGTTTCTTCTTGTTTTGCTTGCTGCTGTGCATCTGTTTGTTGCGGTTGTGCACCTTTCTTCTTGCAGATAATCTGGTTGTCGAACTCTACATTGATATACGAGTACTTGTTCCAACCGGCTTGCGAGAGTCCGTAGCGATAGAATTTCTCGATTCGTTCGAGTTTCTTTGCCACAAACTCGGCTATACTTTTCTCGTTTGCAGCCTTGCTTTTCCTTATTGGCAGATAGCCAATAAATATAATGTGGTCGCCTATTCGTGGTACAAGTTCTATGCCACGGTCGGCACAAACGTGGATTTGTTCAATCTGATTGAGCCAGAAATCCGATTTGTTTATGGCTTTTGCCAATGGTGCAATGCCATAGTGAGCAAACCAATGGCTGATATTTCCCGATGCGATAATTAAATCGCTTGTATATTTAGAGTTTGGGAGTATGCCTCCGTTATCGTCCAAGTAATAGTCTTCGCCTTTATCGTTCTTGATTCGGATTATAGGCATACGTTGCGAAATCATAATGTTCACGTGCCCATTTTCCGTTATGTAGCATTGTGCAGTGTCTACAAATGGTCCGACTTTCAAGGCTTCTTCTATTCTTCGCGGCTTTATTCCGTCCAACCGTTTGTTAAGCGGATAGAGTTGTTCCTTTTCAAGAATGTTTTTTATTTCCTTTGCACTGAGGAAGCCGGAGTTGTTGGAATCGGAAATGTTGATGTTCACTTTCGTGCAGATGCGATGGCTCTTGTCCGGTGTATTCCACGAGGTTACCGCCATGACAAGATAGAATGCCAACACGGCATCTAATGCGCAGAAAGTTATTTTTTTCCAGTTTGCGTACATTTCCTTATCTCTGCTCTTTCTCTTTTATAATCTCTGTGAGTTGTCCCACGTAGTTGTCAAGGTTTCCTGCACCAAGCACCACAAGCACATCGAAGTCTCTGCTTTTTGCAAATTCAAGCACATCGTCTTTCTTTATCATTTGTTTCTCAACACCGCTGTCGAGGTTGTCGTAGATAAGTGCTGAGGTTACACCCGGTATAGGTTCTTCTCTTGCAGGGTAAATCTCGGTGAGAACCACTTCGTCGAAATGGCTGAGTGCTTCTGCAAAGTCCATATAGAAATCGTTCGTGCGTGAATAGAGATGAGGTTGGAAAATAACCGTAATCTTCCGATTGGGGTAAATTTCCTTCAAACTCTTGGCACTTTGCAGAATTTCTTTAGGGTGATGCGCATAGTCGGAAAGCAGCACGTGGCGGTTGTTCTTCAGCTTGAAGTCGAAGCGACGGTCCACTCCTTCGTAGGTTTTCATACCCCTGCGCAGTTCTTCGGTTGTGCAACCACTGAGTTGTGCCAACGCCATGGCAGCTATGCCGTTCTCTATGTTAATGGGGACGGGCTGCCCTAACTCTATGTCTGCAACGTTCTCGATGGGCGAAACCATATCGAAAACGATGGTTCCGTTCTGTATTCGTATGTTTTCAGCGTGGAAATCGCCTGCTTCCCTGCTGTATTCGTAAACCTTAACACCTGCTTGTACATTTTGTTTCATCTCCAAATCCTTATGGATAACAAGGGCACCGCCTGCCTGTATCAGCTCGGTGTAATGGCGAAAGCTCTCCAAGTAGGCTTCTTTTGTGCCGTAAATGTCCAAATGGTCGGGGTCGGTCGATGTGATAACGCTCATATATGGTCGCAACCAATGGAAAGAACGGTCGAACTCGTCGGCTTCGATAACCACATAATCGCTTTTGTCCGACAGTATGTAGTTTGTGCCGTAGTTCTTTGAAATGCCACCAAGAAACGCGTTGCAACCCAAGTGGCTTTGGTGCATGATGTGGGCGCACATCGTTGAAGTGCTCGTCTTGCCGTGTGTACCGGCAAAGCAAAGTCCTTTGTGTGTTTGCGTGAGTCTGCCCAACACCTGTGCACGCTTTTCTATTTGAAATCCATTCGCACGGAAAAAAGCCAATTCCTTGTGCGTGTCGGGAATGGCCGGCGTGTAAACCACCAATGTTGCAGCGGGGTTTTTGCACGCTTCGGGAATCAAGTCGATGTTTTCTTCGTAGTGCAACTGTATTTCTTCTTGTTCCAAATGGCGTGTCAAGTCGGATGGTGTCTTGTCGTATCCTGCTACCACAAGTCCTTTCTGACGGAAATATCGAGCCACGGCACTCATGCCGATGCCGCCTGCTCCTACGAAATAAACAGCTTTAATATCCTTTAGTTCCATCTTCCGTATTGTCGTTCGGTGTATTGAAAACACCCTTTATCCGCTTTATTTAATTAGTTTCATCACTTCTTCTGCAATCACATCGGCAGAGTTTTGAAGTCCCATTTTCTTTACATTCTCACTTAAATCTGCAAGTTTCTGCTCGTCGGTTACGGTCTTTATCGCCAACTGCAAGAGCGTTTCGGGTGCTTCCACGTCTTTTACAAGCAATGCTGCGCCTTTGTTTACCAATGCCATTGCGTTCTTTGCCTGGTGGTCTTCCGCAACATTTGGGCTTGGTACAAGTATAACAGGTTTGCCAATGAGCTGGAACTCGCTGATAGAACTTGCTCCTGCGCGGCTGATTACCAAGTCGGCAGCTTTGTAGCTGCCCCCATATCGCCGATGAAATCCATAATTTTCAGGTTCGGAAGTTCCTTTCCATTCATTTCATCGAGGATAGACCGGTGATAATATTTGCCCGTTTGCCATATAAACTGTGCGTCGGAGGTCTCTATAAGGTCTAAGTGTTCCAACACGGCACGGTTAATGGTGCGTGCTCCAAGACTACCGCCTACCAGCAGAATGGTCTTTTTTGTGGGGCTAAGCTCAAACGATTTTCTTGCTTCTTCTTGCGAAAGCGGTGTTTCGAGCACGTTCTGCCGCACCGGATTACCGGTCATAATGATTTTGTCGGCCGGGAAGAAACGTTCCATTCCTTCGTAAGCTACACAAATCTTCTTTGCCTTTTTAGATAGCAACTTGTTGGTTACACCGGCGTAAGAGTTCTGTTCTTGGATTAAGCAGGGAATGCCCATCTTGGAACACTCATAAAGCGTTGCGCCACTTGCATAGCCACCTACGCCCACAGCAACCTGTGGTTTGAAGTCTTTTATAATCTTGCGTGCCAAGCGCAGACTCTTCCAGAGCTTGCAAAGCACACTAAAATTCTTCAGCTTGTTTGCGCGGTTAAATCCCTTTATGGGCAAGCCTTTAATCTCGTAGCCTGCAGCAGGAACGCGTTGCATTTCCATTCTGCCTTCCGCTCCGACGAATAATATCTTTGCTTCAGGGTATTTTGCTTTAATGGCATTGGCAATCGACACAGCCGGAAAGATGTGTCCGCCTGTTCCGCCACCGCTTATGATGATTTTTAACTCTTCGTTCATAGTCTCTATTTATCAACCTACAAAGTTAATCATTTTTTTTGTTCTGTCGTAAAATTAACCACTTAAAAATGTGAAATATCACAAATGTGGTTTTGTCGTGGTATGGATACTGTATTTCAGTTCATTATCTTTTGTGTTTACAACAAAAGCGGTTCGGTATTTTTTTTATTGGGCGAATGCTTTTCGCTTCCTTTATTATGCCAAGTGCCGGAAATCGCTTCGATTTTGTAAATATAATTCTGAAGAAAAATGATAATTTCGATTTGACGTTGCGAAACCGTAGGTTTTGCGATGCAAAACAGCCGCTTTTACCGTGCAAAACCTACGCTTTTGCAATGCAAAACAATAGGTTTTGTAATGCGCTGATAAAGAGAAGGTTAAGCAATAGATATTCTCTAGAAAAATATTTACACTTTTACGGTGTTTTTTCTGTATCGTACTTATGCTCCGACAGCTTTTCTTTCGGTAGCCGTATCGTTGTTGCGTTTTTTGGCAAAACGGCTGATACTTAGCAGCATACCAATATAAAGACAGTTGATGATGGTAGATGTTCCGCCCTTGCTGATAAGTGGTAGCGGTTGTCCCGTAACGGGAGCTAAGCCCACCGCCACCGCCATATTGAAGAGAGCCTGCGTTACTAACAGGAAGGCAATGCCCATGGCAAGGAATGCGGGGAACGAGTTTTCGCACCGACTTGCTATCTGTCCTGTTCTCATCAGTATTACAATGTAGAGGAAAGCTACGAAAAATGCCCCTACGATGCCCATTTCTTCGATGATGATGGCATAGATAAAGTCGGAAAATGCTTGCGAAAGGAAATCTCGTTCGTTAGAGTTGCCGGGTCCTTTGCCCAAAATGTTCGACGATGCAATGGCGATGTTGGCGTGTCCTATCTGTCCGTCCTTATCGAGGTCGTAGTCTTTTGGTGCTACGTATTCGTTGTTTAAAAATCGGTTGATACGTGCTTTCCACGTGTCGGCACGGTGGAAAAGCTTTCCCACGAAGTTTTCTTCGGTTTCTTCTTCCACGAGTGTTGTCTGCTCGGTAAGATTTTGTTTGGGCGCATTTTTCTCTTCGTCGGTTCCTATCGCCATTACCAATGCAAGTGCAAAAACCACCGTCAGTGCCACCACGCCCAAGAGTTTTCCTATTTGTTTTAAAGGTACACGTCCCACAAACATCATAAGCAGCACGGTTAAACTTGCCAACAGTGCCGTGGAAAGATTCTCGAAACTGATAGGAATGATGATGGCTGCCGATAGAAACAGTATGTACTTGAAAGCTTTCTTGGCTGCTCCTGATTCGGTTTGCATTGCGCTGAGTATCTGTGCAACCGCCAATACCAATGCGCCTTTGCCCAATTCGGAAGGCTGGAACTGAATGCCCATGACTTCTATCCACCGACTTGCGCCGTTCGTAACGCCACCCGTAAGCAGCACACCTATCAGCATCAGCACCGAAAGGACGAGTGCGGGGAGTGTTGCTATTTTGAAATACCGACACTTTATGTTCATTACGACAATCATGACGATGAACCCAATGAAAAGCATTCCGCCGTGTTTCAGCAGCGGTGCCCAATAGTTTCCTCCCTTGTACGAAAGTGTACTCGATGCCGAATACACTTCTACAATGCTTATCATGCAAAGAATGAAGAATACCATCCATATTACTTTGTCGCCTTTGAATATGTTGTTAAAGGACTTTAGGTTCATTTTTGTCGTTTTGAAGTTTTAAAATGTAAGTATCAACGTGTTGTTTTGTTTGTTGTCTTTACAGTGCGCGTGCAAGTGCCTTGAACTGTTCGCCACGGTCTTCCATGTTTTTGAACAAGTCGAAACTTGCACAGCACGGACTCAGCAGTACGGTGTCGCCGGGTTTTGCCATGGCGTAGCATGCCTCGATGCACTCCTTCATGGAATGGGTATCGCGTACAGGAATGCCCAAATCATCGAAGTTTTCGTGTAATTTCCTATTGTCTGCGCCGAGGTAAATCAAACCTACGCACTTCTTTTTCACAAGGTCTTTAATGGCATTGTAGTCGTTTCCCTTGTCTTTGCCGCCAATAATGAGAATGGTAGGCGTGCGCATACTTTCCAAAGCATACCAACAAGCGTCTACATTCGTAGCTTTTGAGTCGTTGATGTATTGAACGCCCGCCACCTTGCATACCTTTTCCAAACGATGTTCCACACCGGGGAAGTCGCTCAGGCTTTTGCGAATGCTTTCTTTTTTTATACCGCTGATGTTCGATGCCAACCCTGCTGCCAACGAGTTGTATATGTTGTGCTTGCCCGTAAGCGACAAATCTTCCTGCTCCATATTGAACGGGGTAGGCTGTTCGAGCGTGTACTGCCCTTCTTCTATGTAGCCGATGCTGCCCTTCTCTTTGAGTTCGGAGAATGGATATTGCACTGCTTTTACGTCGAACTTCTCCAACTCTTTCTTAATGACGGGGTCGTCGTTCCAGTAAATAAAGCTGTCTTCGTGCGTTTGGTTCTGAATGATGCGCATTTTAGAGTCGGCATACTTCTCGAACTGATAGTCGTAACGGTCCAAATGGTCGGGTGTGATGTTCAGCAAGATGGCAATGTTTGCACGGAAATCGTACATATCGTCGAGTTGGAAACTGCTAAGTTCAATCACATAGTAGTCGTGTGGCTCTTCGGCAATCTGCAAAGCGAGGCTTTTACCGATGTTTCCAGCCAGCCCGACGTCGTATCCGGCATCTTTGAATATATGGTAGATAAGGCTTGTTGTGGTAGTTTTGCCGTTGCTGCCCGTAATACAGACCATTTTAGAATTGGTGTATCTGCCTGCAAATTCTATCTCGCTGATGATGTGTGTGCCCTGTTCGATGAGCTTTTTCACCATCGGTGCTTCCTTCGGAATACCGGGACTTTTAATGATTTCGTCAGCATTCAGAATTTTTTCCTCCGTGTGTTGCCCCTCTTCCCACTCTATATTGTGGTCGTTGAGTAGCTTTTTATATTTATCTTTGATAGCAGACATATCCGAAACAAACACGTCGAAGCCTTTCGCCTTTGCCAATACGGCAGCTCCTGCACCGCTTTCGCCTGCTCCTAATACTACAATTCTCTTCATGTTTACTAGTCTTTTATCGTCGTTTTGCAAGGTTGTTGCCCTGCGGTTGTTTTGTTCTGATATACCTTTTTCGTTTTATCTAATCTTCAAAGTAATGATGGTAAGTGCCACCAAGATAATGGTTACAATCCAAAAACGAAGGGTAATCTTGCTTTCGTGCACCGGTGTGTGGGGCGTTTTGATGAGATATTTGCAGTCCGGCTCCAAGCGGCTGTCTTCCGTTCTGAAGCTATCGTGGATAGGTGCACGCTTGAAAATTCGTTGCTTTATGCCTCTGCGCTTGCCCAACTTGAAGTAGTAGACTTGCAAAATCACACTTAAGCTTTCCACGAAGAAGATGCCACACAAGATAGGCAATAGCAATTCTTTGTGAATAATGATAGCTCCTACTGCGATGATACCACCGATGGTGAGGCTGCCGGTGTCGCCCATGAACACTTGCGCAGGGTATGCGTTGTACCAAAGGAAACCTATCAGCGCACCGATGAAAGCCATAAAGAACACGACCAACTCTTCCGAGCCGGGAATATACATTATGTTCAAGTAGGCGGCATATTCAATATGGCTGCTTACATAAGCCAAGATGCCTAACGCCACACCTATGATAGCAGAGTTTCCGGCACACATTCCGTCCATTCCATCGTTTAAATTCGCACCGTTTGAAACGGCTGTTACCACGATAATGGTCATGATAACAAACAATATCCAACCTGCTGCTGTCTTGTATTTGCCACAGAACGACATTATTTCAGAGTAGTCAAGGTTATGGTTTTTAATAAATGGAATAGTTGTTTT
This sequence comes from Prevotella falsenii DSM 22864 = JCM 15124, assembly GCF_000613945.1. Lineage (GTDB taxonomy): Bacteria > Bacteroidota > Bacteroidia > Bacteroidales > Bacteroidaceae > Prevotella > Prevotella falsenii. The sequence continues at coordinate 19,412 of NZ_BAJY01000022.1, read as the reverse complement.
AAGCGTCTTTTCTGCTTCTGTGCCGTGTTTTACAACTATTTCTTTCCCATTATTGCTGTGCATTTCCAAGTTGATGTTCGACTTAACATCGGGCGATGCCCATAGAACCAACCCAACAATAAGACCGATGGTGAACTGTCCGACTATCTTATACTTGCCTTTCAATCCGTCTTTGTTATGTTTGAAAATCTTAATAAAATCGTCCATTCCACCGAGAAATCCCAGCCAGACAGTGGTAATGACCATTAAAATAAGATAGATGTTGCGCAAACGACCCAACAGCAATACAGGAATGAGCAATGCAACAATGATGATGATGCCGCCCATCGACGGTACGCCAATCTTTTTAACACCGAACGGGTCGATACTTGCATCGCGTTGTACCTCTGTAATCTGCTTCCTCTTGAGGTATTTTATAAATTTTTCGCCGAACCAAGCTGAAATTATCAATGCAAGAATCATTGCCATAATGGCTCGGAAACTGATGTAGCCCCATACGTGGGAACCACTGATGCCGAACTGGTCGAGCCAACGGAAGATGTAGTATAACATAATGTCTTTATTTAATGTTAGGCTTTTATTCGTTACTGCTTACGGATTTCTTTATTTTAAACCGAAAATTTCACGTACCACTTCGTGGTCATCGAAGTGGTGTTTTACGCCATTTATTTCTTGATAAGTTTCGTGTCCCTTGCCTGCAATCAGGATAACGTCGCCCTTTTGTGCCATCATACAAGCTGTACGGATAGCTTCTTTGCGGTCGGTTATAGAGAGCACCTTCTTCTTTTGAGTAGTGTCGAGTCCTGCCAACATATCGTCGATAATGGCTTGAGGGTCTTCGTTGCGGGGATTATCGCTGGTTAGGATAACCTTGTCGCTGCGCTTTACGGCTTCGAGAGCCATTAACGGTCGCTTGCCTTTATCGCGGTTGCCTCCTGCACCACACACTGTAAACACCTTTCCGCCTTTTCCATCGAGCACTTCGTGTATAGCCATCAACACGTTTTCGAGTGCGTCCGGTGTGTGTGCATAGTCTACAATGGCTGTGTATCCTTCGGGTGAAGCGATGGGTTCTAAGCGTCCGTTTACATTCTTCAGTGTGCTGAGTGCCACCAGAATATCTTCTGCTTTCTCGCCCAGCATAATGGCAGCACCGTAAACAGCCAGCAAATTGCTTACATTGAACTTGCCAATGAACTGCACACCTACTTCCTTGCCGTCTACTTCAAGGTACATTCCTTCGAAATGGCACTCTAAAATGCGTGCACGGAAGTCTGCCATGTGTTTGGTAGAGTAGGTTTTTATCTTTGCTTTGCAGTTTTGAACCATCACCATACCGTTTTTATCGTCGGCATTAATAATGGCGAAAGCGTCCTTGCCCAAATCGTCGAAGAACATTTTCTTTGCATTGCGGTAGTTCTCAAACGTCTTGTGATAGTCCAAATGGTCGCGTGTGAGGTTGGTAAACAAGCCTCCTGCAAATTTCAATCCGCCAATACGACGTTGGTGAATGGCGTGGCTCGAACATTCCATAAAAGCATATTCACAGCCTTCGGCTACCATTTTTGCAAGCAGTGCGTTCAGTTCTATCGGGTCGGGAGTAGTATGGCTGGCCGGCACTTCCTTGTCGTCGATGTAGTTGCAGACGGTAGAAAGCAAGCCAACTTTGTATCCGAATTTGCGGAACATATTATATAATAAGGTGGCAACGGTTGTTTTGCCATTCGTTCCTGTTACACCAACAAGTTTTAACCGGTGCGATGGGTCGCCATAGAAGGTTGTTGCGACTTTACCAACAGCATCTTCGGTAGACTTGACTTGTATATAAGTGATGTCTTTCTCAGCAGTTTCTGTCGGCATATCTTCCAACAAAACTGCCGAAGCACCTAATTCTATAGCCTTTTCTATGAATTTATGGCCATCGGTTTGCGTACCTTTTATGGCAACAAACAAATATCCTTGTTCTATCTTACGGCTGTCGATATTGATGCCTTTAATGTCTTTGTCCGTATTGCCAACTATATTTAGCGGCTTGATGTTTTTGAGCAAATCGTTTAATTTCATATCTTGCTTCTCTCTTTTATTCGTTCTTGTTGGATTTATCTTGCTGTAAGGTTTAGGCAAAACGAAGTTTGCAAACCATTCCTCGCTTAATCTTGTCGCCCGGTGCAAGCGATTGTTCTACCACTCTGCCACGTCCGGACATTACAACCTTTATGCCACAGCTTTCTAATAGATAAATAGCATCGCGTGCTCCCATATTGTGTACATCGGGCACAAGTTGCTTATTGATATTTTTTTTCTCTGAAAACGTTATGGCGTTGTTATTTGTTTCCACTGTTCCCCAAATGTTATTGCCAAATGGATAAGCACCATTCCAACCGTTTTTAACGTTGAAACCGAGAGCAGAGAGCACATAGTCGGTTGCTAAAAGGTTGCCACTCTTTGCTATTGGAATAGGCGATGCAGTTGAATCTTTAGCATCGGCAACGCTGAGCTTTAGGTTTTGCGCCATAATACCTTCTGCTATGTTGTGGAAAACAACACCACTCATACCGCCACCCGATGCCGGAAGTCCCGACTTTTGTATGCAGACAATGCAACTATATCGTGGTGCATCGACCGGGAAAAAGCCTGCAAAGCTCAATAAATAGTCGGTAACGCCTGATTTATAACCCGCAGCACCTTTCGACATTTGCGCCGTACCCGTCTTTCCTGCTACAGAAAATTTGTCGGAACTGGCTTTTTTGCCCAATCCTTCGGATACAACCTCGCTGAGAATGCGTTGCATTTGCGTTATGGTAGATTCCTTTGCAATTTGTTCGCGTTGTACAATAGGAGGGTATTCGGCTAATATTGTTCCGTCTTTCACTACCTTCTTGACGAAGCGTGGGCGCATCATTTTTCCACCATTTGCTATCGCATTGTAGAATGTCAGTGTTGAAATGGGAGGCACTTGTGTTTCGTAGCCAATACTCATCCACGCTAAAGCCGTATTGCTCCAGTTGCTATATTGACCTCGCTTGGTCTTTTTAGGCATACGAATTTTTGCCGGAGAATAACCTGTGATAGGAATTTGAAGGTCGTCGGCTAAGCCTAAATCGTAAATTCCTTGCACGAATTTCTCCGGATTTCTATGATAGAAGTTGTCTATAATTCGACTGATGCCAATATTAGAACTGTATTTAAGACACCAAGGCAATGTTAGATTACCGTAACCGCCGCGCCGCCAGTTGTGGTCCTTCATATCACGACCGTACATATTCCACACACCGCCACCTGTTGCCACAGTGTACATCGTGTCTACAACGTTGTCGTCGAGTGCAACCATCATAGAAGCGGTTTTGAAAACCGAGCCCGGTTCGAGCAGGTCGCTTACTGCGTGGTTCTTAATTTCGCGGTATTGCCCGTCTTCACACTTATCAAGATTGACGATTGCCTTAATGTCTCCCGTTGCAACTTCCATAACAATGGCTACGCCTACGTTGCCATTTATCTCCTGCAATTCCTCAAGTAAGGCTCTTTCGGCTAAGTCTTGTATGCTCACATCGATGGTTGTAACGATGTCAGAACCATCAATAGGAGGAATTTCGGTGATACTAAGATATTTATTTCGGATTTTCCGGCGGTTTTCAATACCGTTTGTACCTCGCAAAATGCTGTCGAACGACATTTCCAATCCGCATCGAGCCACATCTTTTGCGCCATAAAGGTCGCCCACGGTGCGTTGTGCAAGCGAACCGAAAGGACGGCGGCGTGCATTAAACTCTTCTTCGTGGAAACCGCTTTTAAATTTTGCGTACTTGAAAACAGGGAGCTTCTTCACCTCTTTATATGTATTGTAGTCGATACGGTACTTCCAAATAGGGAAGTGGCGGCGTTCTTCTTTCAAGCCACTCAATAGGTATTGTTTAAATTCGCCCGCTGTTTTTTCGGGGAAAAGCTCGTTCAATCCCTTGCAAATATAATCTATGCTATCAACAAAAGCAGTGTCTTTGCCCGATTCCTTGAGTGTCTTAAAGTCCATAAAAACTTTGAACTCAGGCAGCGAACTTGCCATAAGTTCTCCGTTGGAGCTAAGAATATTGCCACGTGTAGGTAGGATAGGAACATTATCCTTCTTCTGTTTTGCTGCAACTTCTAACCAATAATCCTTTTGCACTATCATTATATAGGCAGATTTGGCAACGACAGCAATCGCTATGAGGCTCATAATAAATGCTATGAGCGAATAGCGCGGCATAATATTTTTATTATTGAACTTACTCATAATCTTTATTTTGAAGGAACGTTAATGATGAACGGTGGACGCGAAGAAATCTTCAATATGCTGTCTTTATTGGTTTTCAGAATTTCCAATACGTGGCTTTCTCGTGAGCGTTCTGTAAGTTGGCTGCTGCTCGACAAGGCTCTGTACTTTGCATCGGATAGTTCTGTTTCGAGTTTGTCAATCTCTATCAGGTCTTTCTGAACGCTGTAACGGTTTGATATATATATAATAATGAAGACCACGATGAGCACTATGAGCCCAATGTTGTTTCTTAGGAAATGTGCCGAAAATATATCGCCACCGAGTATTTTCTTCAATGTGAAGTTGCTCGATAAAGGCTGTTCGTCTTCTCTTGCTTGTTCCTCAATCGCATTTTTCAGTGCTTTTTCTTCTTCTATTATCTTTTCAGCCTTTGCTTCTTCGGTCTTCTGCTTATTGTTTTTCTCTTCTTTCTCTTCTTCTTTTTGGAGTTTAGAACTTTCCGTATTCTTTGTAAGCTGAGGCTTTTCTACCTCCAATTCCACCTCCATTCCGTTCATAGCCACAGAATCAGCAGACTGCTCAGACAATGTTACTGTCTCTGCAATCTCCTCTTTTTTTTGTTCTCTTACAGTGAAAATGGGTTTTGCTACCACTTCCTGTACTTCTTCATTCTCTGTTAGCTTATCGTCCATTTATTTCTTTTCGGCTATTCTAAGTTTCGCACTGCGGCTTCGTGGGTTGCTTTCTTGTTCGTTTTCGTCCGGCACTATTACCTTGTTGTTTATTAACTTGAAGGGTGAATTGATGTGTCCGAAGAAGTCTTGTTCCACCTTACCTCCAATATTGCCCGATTTCATCATATTTTTCACGATGCGGTCTTCCAATGAATGGTAAGTAATAATGGAGAGTCTGCCGCTCGGTTTTAGTACTTCGGAAGCACTGATGAGCATTTCTTTCAGTGCAGCCATCTCTTGATTTACCTCTATACGGAGTGCCTGAAACAGTTTTGTCATTTCTTTTTTCTCCCGTTCTCGCTTGAAAAGCGGTTCTACAACGGCTTGAAAGTCTTTTGTTGTAAGTATGGGCGTCGTACTTCTGCTGTTCACAATGGCGGCAGCAATCTTACGCGAGTTCTTCAGTTCACCGTAAAGGTAGAACATGTTGGCAAGTTCTTCCTCATCGTATTCCCGCAAAATGTCGGCAGCAGTTTTGCCTGCTCGTTTGTTCATGCGCATATCGAGTGGGGCATCGAAGCGGAATGAAAACCCTCTTTGCTCGTCATCGAAGTGATGACTGCTTACTCCCAAGTCGCCCAGCAACCCATCTATCTGTTCTACTCCGTAATAACGCAACCAGTTTGACAAATATCTGAAGTTGGAACGTACAAACGTAAAGTTCTCAGGCTTCTCTCCATTGCTGCCGATTTCGCATATATTCTGTTCTGCATCGGCATCTTGGTCGAAGCTGTATAGGTGTCCTTGCTTGCTAAGACGTGAAAGAATTTCTCTGCTATGTCCACCACCACCGAAGGTAACGTCTACATAAATGCCGTCAGGGTGAATGTTCAAACCATCAACGCTTTCGCGAAGCAATACCGGAACATGATATGTTTCAGCGGTCTTAACCATATTTTCTTTATCGAGTTGTATCTGTGGCGAGTGCTTTTGTTTCTCCTGAATTTCCCATAATAGTCTCCAATGTTTCACTAAAGTCGTCTGGGTCAAGGAATGCGTTCTCGTTCTCGTTGTTCCAAATCTCAATGCAGTCGTCCATACCGATGAACTTTATCTGCTGCTCGATGTTTGCCATTCTTAAATATCGTTTCGGTATCAAGAAGCGTCCGTTGCCATCAAGTACTATGGTTTCAACGTCTGAGACGAACTGGCGATAAACCATCTGGTCGCGTTTGTTCCAACGGTTGAGGTGGCTACGAAGGTTATCGAGCATCTTGTTCCACACCGATTGAGGATAGATAACCAAGCAAGGCTGGAAGACATCTTTCTTCATAATCAGCGACTCCTCGCCGGATGTGCTTAATATCTTGCGGAATGTTGCCGGCAGAAAGGCTCTTCCCTTCACGTCAGTTTTTGCTTCTATGCTACCTAAAAATCGCATGTGTACTTCTATATAATTGAAATTTCGGTTCAAAGTTAAGTAAAATTCCCCACATTCCACCTCTTTCCACCACAAACTTTGCGCTATTCTTGTATTTTTAATATATTTAACGCAAAGTAAAAGTGTAGAAGAAGTGTGTAAAAGATTTATTGTAAGGGTTTTTTTATTGTGTTCTAACGTGAGTCGGATACGGGAATTAAGCGAGTGTATTGCTTATATAAGATACTGAAAGAAGGAATTGGTTATGGTTTAATATGCTTATAATCAAAAAGAAATGAAGTATCTTCGTCCTCGAATTTCTACACCGAACCCATGTTATTTCTGAACGGAAAAAAGAGAATAAAGATGTAAACATTTTTCGCAAGCGCAGCTATTGTCTAACTATCTATATGTCAGTGTATTACAAAACCTATTGTTTTGCGTTGCAAAAGCGGCTGTTTTGCACGGTAAAAGCGTAGGTTTTGCGTTGTAAAACCTACGCTTTTGCAACGTCAAAACGAAATTATCACTTTTTAAGAGAATTATCTTTACAAAATTAAACAGAAACACTCTCACGGTTTCATCAGTGGATTTGTTTAAAAATATCTGCGTTGTTTGTCTGCTTAACCTGCTTTCTTATACCGACTAACGTTGTTTTAAGTGCTGCCGGTGTACACTTTCAAGTGGTTTTGGGTGTAACTTTGTTGTTGGTTTTCGTGTGCAAATCAATGATTATTGAGCATTTTTTTTTATAAAAAACTCGAATATCTCAAAAGGTTTAGTTATATTTGCAGTCTATTTGAGAACTTGGAAAAATTAGAAAGCATATAGCAAGTAGCATGGAGAAGACCATCGATATCCAAAAGATACTGTACGGTAAAATGGGCTCGAAGGCAAAGTTTGTCCCTCGTTTTGTGATTAATTGGTTTAGAAACATTATTCACGAAGACGCGGTTAATAAGTTCCTATGGGAAAATCGCGACAAAACCGGAACGGAATGGCTCGATGAATGTGTGCATTACCTGCGTATGACACTCGAAATAGAAGGCTTGGAAAACTTGCCTGACAAGAACGATGGTAAACTCTATACATTTGTTTCTAATCACCCGCTTGGCGGGCAAGACGGAGTTGCGCTCGGTTCTATCATCGGCAAGCACTACGATGGGAAGTTTCGTTACCTTGTGAACGATTTGCTGTTGAACTTGCCCGGTTTAAAGCCGGTGTCCATTGGAATAAATAAAACCGGCAAGCAGAGCCGCGATTTCCCTCGTATGGTGGAGGCAGGATTTAACAGCGACAACCACATATTGATGTTTCCGGCAGGTTTGAACAGCAGAAAACAGAATGGTGTAATTCGCGATTTGCCTTGGAAGAAGACTTTCATAACGAAGAGCGTAGAGTATCAACGAGATGTTGTACCAATCCATTTCAGCGGACGCAATTCGGAACGATTTTATAAAATCGCCCATTTCAGCGATAAATACGTGAAGAAAGTAAACCTTGCAATGTTCTTCTTAGTCGATGAAATGTATAGAAATGTGGGTAAAACCTTTCGTGTCAGTTTCGGAAAACCTATTCCGTGGCAGACTTTCGATGATACCAAAACACCGATGGAATGGGCAAAATTTGTCCAAGATAAGGTGTATGAACTTTAGGAAAGTTTTACTTGTTATGAAGTAATGCGAAATAATGAAATGCGATAAAAAGCAATAATATGAAGGAAGAAGCGATAATCCAACCGGTCAGTAAAGAACTTTTGAAAAGTGAACTTACTCCTGACAGATTGCTGAGAGGTACCAATAAGAGTCATAACGACATCTATGTGTTCTCGGCAAGCGAAGCTCCGCATCTGATGGACGAAGTTGGACGATTGCGCGAAGAGGCTTTTCGCAGTGCCGGTGGTGGCACGGGAAAGGCAAAGGATATTGATGAATTTGACCTAATGCCCAATGGCTGCAGGCAGCTTGTCGTGTGGAATCCTGACAACGAGGAGATTATAGGCGGTTATCGTTATGTGTTTGGCAATGACTGGAAGTTTGGCAGCGATGGGCAACCTATACTTCCTACGAGCCACATGTTCCATTTTTCCGACAAGTTTCTGAAAGAATACGCTCCCTATACGGTTGAGTTGGGGCGTTCTTTTGTTTCTTTGGGATACCAGAACGTTCGTGAAAACTCCAAAAGTATCTTTGCACTCGATAATCTTTGGGACGGTTTAGGTGCGCTTACAGTGCTGAACCCTCACTGCAAATACTTCTTTGGTAAAATGACGATGTATCCGTCGTATATCCGTCGTGGTCGCGATATGATTCTTTACTTCCTCAAGAAGTTTTTCGATGACAAGGAAGACCTCATTATACCGATAAAACCGCTCAAAATCGATACTCCTTTCTCTGAGTTTCAATCGTTGTTCAATGCTACTTCCTTTAAAGAAAACTATCGCATTTTGAATAGGGAAATTCGCAAATTAGGGTTCAATATCCCTCCTTTGGTGAATGCTTATATGAACCTTTCTCCAACAATGAAACTCTTTGGAACGGGTATTAACAATGGCTTTGGCGATGTAGAAGAAACCGGAATTCTTATCGCTGTGGACGAAATATTTGAAGAAAAGCGCATTCGCCATATTGAGAGCTTTGTAAAAGACCACCCGGAAGCACTCAAGATAACAAGCGGTGCCAACAACGTGATTTACGAGGAACGGTAAAATTTACCCGAATAAAAGGTTATCATAAAACAATAAACTGGCATTTATTGTCCGTTTCATCGATGAAAAGGCAATAAATGCCGGTTTTTATTTTGTATTTTCAAGTTCAAAATCCAATTGTCAATGTGAGTTCGATATAAGGATTACACCGGTATCTTATTTATAGGGTATTGGAAGAAAGAACCGATTATGATTTAATGTGCTTACAATCAAAAATAACCGAAGTATCTTTGTCTTCAAATTCTTACACTCAATTCACGTCATTTATGAACGTTTTCGTTTAGCCAAATGAGCAATGCTAAGTTTATTTAAGCATTGCCATGGCGAGAAAACGCACTTTTCGAGAAACGAGAAAAGAACGAAAAGAAAGCACGAAATATGTAATTATTTTTCGTAAGCGTAGCGATTGCTTAACCGTCTATGCGTCAGTGTATTACAAAACCTATTGTTTCGCGTTCCAAAACCGTAGGTTTTGCACGGTAAAAGCGTAGGTTTTGCGTTGCAAAACCTACGCTTTCGCAACGCCAAAGCGATTATATCACTTTTTAACAGAATTATCTTTACAAAGTGAAACCGAAAATCTCTCACTATTGAAGCGCATCTTGTACTCGTCTTAACGAATGAATAGGAGTTCGCGATATTTAGGCAACGTCCACATTTCGTCGCTCACAATCAGTTCGAGTTTGTCTATTTCGTGGCGTATCTCTTCCATCTTCGTGGTAATGTTGTCGTGGTAGGCAATGGCTTTTTCGCGTTGGTTTTCTATTCTATTGGCAATTTTTCTTGCCTCGACAAGTTCGTCCACCCCTGTTTCTATGGCTTGCATACGCTCCGCTATTTCCTTTAAAATCTTTACATTGCGTGCCGTAAGTCGCTCTCCTTCTTCTCTGCCGAAGATGTTTATCATCGAACTGACGTTCTTTGCCAACCTGCTTTGGTAGTGAGTTACAACAGGAATGATGTGGTTCATCGCTAAATCGCCAATTACACGTGCCTCTATTTGAATCTTTTTCGTGTAAGTTTCCCACTTCACCTCGTTGCGGGCTTCGAGTTCGTTGCGCTTCATTACGTTCATAGACTCGAACATTTGCACGGAATCATCGCGCAAATAGGCATCGAAACATACCGGACAACTTGCCTCGCAGTCCAATCCTCTCTGCGCTGCTTCAGCTTTCCACTCATCACTGTAACCGTTTCCGTCGAAATGGATAGGCTTACAGGTTTTAATATCGTTGCGGACAACTTCTATAATCGCACTCATCCGGTCTTCGCCTTGCTCAATCAGCGCATCAACACGTTGCTTGAAACTTGTCAGAGCTTCTGCTACAGCCGTATTCAGAACGATGAGCGAAGAGGCACAGTTGGCTTCCGACCCTACTGCACGTAGCTCAAAGCGATTGCCGGTAAAGGCAAATGGCGACGTACGGTTGCGGTCGGTATTGTCGATGAATAGCTCCGGGATTTCCGGAATGTCGAGTTGCACGCCTTGTTTCCCCTTCACGGTGAACAAATCCTTCTTGTCGGCTTTCTCTATATGTTCAAACAAGTCGGTCAATTGTTTGCCAAGGAACGACGAAATAATGGCAGGCGGTGCTTCGTTTGCTCCCAAACGATGGTCGTTGGTTGCACTCATGACCGATGCTTTCAGCAAGCCGTTGTGCTTGTAAACGCCCATTAATGTTTCTACGACAAAGACTACGAAGCGCAAATTGTCGGTTGTGTTCTTGCCACTTTTGTGCAACAGCACCCCCGTATCGGTAGCCAAGCTCCAGTTGTTGTGCTTTCCTGAACCGTTGATGCCTGCGAAAGGCTTTTCGTGTAGTAGTGCGCGGAAGCCGTGTCGGTGTGCTACCTTCTTCATTAGTGCCATTAGCAGCATGTTGTGGTCTACTGCCAAGTTGCATTCCTCGAAGATTGGAGCAAGTTCAAATTGTCCCGGAGCAACCTCGTTGTGGCGGGTTTTTACCGGTATGCCCAGCTCTAAAGCACGAATTTCCAAGTCTTTCATAAAGGCTTGCACACGTTCAGGGATAGTACCGAAGTAGTGGTCGTCCATCTGTTGGTTCTTTGCCGAGTCGTGTCCCATCAGCGTTCTGCCTGTAAGCATCAAGTCGGGACGTGCAAAAAACAAGTCCTCGTCTACAAGGAAGTACTCTTGTTCCCAACCCAAATTGGTGTGCACCTTCTTAACATCGGGGTAGAAATACCGGCAAACTTCTTTTGCTGCACTGTTTACGGCAAGCAACGAACGCAGCAATGGTGCCTTGTAGTCGAGTGCTTCGCCCGTGTAAGAAATAAAGATAGTAGGAATACAGAGTGTGTCGTCTATGATGAAGACCGGACTTGTAGGGTCCCACGCCGAATAGCCGCGTGCTTCGAAGGTGTTGCGAATGCCACCCGATGGAAACGAACTTGCGTCCGGCTCTTGCTGTACGAGCAGTTTTCCAGAGAAATCTTCGAGCATTCCGCCTTTCCCATTCGACTCTATAAAGGAATCGTGCTTTTCCGCCGTGCCTTCTGTCAGGGGCTGAAACCAGTGCGTATAGTGTGTAACGCCATTCTCTTTTGCCCACTTTTTCATACCGTTTGCCACACCATCGGCAATCGAACGGTCGAGCCGTATGCCGTTATCCATTACGTCCATCATTTTGTTAAAGATGTCTACAGGAAGGTATTTGTACATTTTGTCGCGATTAAAAACGTACTTCCCAAATAGTTCGGAAGGGCGTTCGTTCGGCAATTCTGACTCTATGGGGCGTTTTCTAAAAGCCTCTTTTACAACTTCAAATCTTAAGTTATCCATACTTCTTTTTACTTTTTGTCGCTTTTGTGCATTGCAAAAGTAAACATTTGTTTGCAATTTACAAAACAGTTGTAGCATATTGATACGTATATTCTTTAAAAAGATAATATATATCATTTATTTCGGCTTTCTTTTGGTTTTTAGTTTGTGCCGGCATATCGTTCCGTTTTCCCGAATAGGCGAATCTTTTTGCATCTACATTATTGTCTTTATACACATTATTATATATGAGGAAAACAGAGTGTAAATGCGTAAATATTTTTCATAAGTATATCTCTTTCTTAACAGTCTCTTTATCAACACGTTGCAAAACCTATGTTCCTTTTGCTGTAAATGCTGATACGAAAACAGCTAACGCCTTATCAGGCAAAACCTAATAGCAAAATCGGCAAGCAGGCACCAAAGATATGGGCAATTAAAGTGATACTCACCGATACGGCTCTTGAGTGCGAGGAGTAACTATAAGCAAAAATAAGAGGAAAGATAAACGGTGCAGCAAGGGAAAATAAGATATAAATCAGCTTAACATAAAATCCTTGCCCGGATACTATAAACTGTGCAAGAATGAAAAGAAATATGAAGTAAAGAAAACCTAATATAAACATAGCATAATGTATTATGGTACAAAACTAAAGTTAATCACGATACTTGGATAATGGCAGTGTGCATGGATTGAAATGTATTATGGTGGAAAATTAAAGTTAATCACGATTTATCTATCATCAATAACAAAAAGGGCGAAAAGATGCAGTCCTTACGTCCGCCGTCCTAATTCTTGGTTATGCCACACGTGGCAAGTCCGCGTCATACGGTTGGATAGTGGTGTCTACACCTTCTCTTCGGGTTGATGCCAACCCCCGCTGGTAGTCCAGCCTATCGCGAAGCTCCTTCACCCGCGAGGATGTATCCGTATCATTATCCCGGTGATTGGCACTGCTTTTTGCAAAGATACTATATTTATTTTGAAAGAACAACAGAAATTCGCAAAAAGCAATCCACAAACTATTTCGTAATTCAAAATAACGGCAACAGAGGTGTTCCGATTTATTGTTCTAAAATCAAGTAAATGGGACAATAAATTTAACACAAGCGGAAAGGGTGAAATAGAGAAAAAGAGAGCTGGAAAATAGGGGCTGAAAAGTGAAAGAGCCGCTTTTGCAATGCAAAACAATAGGTTTTACCGTGCAAAACCTACGGTTTTGGAACGCAAAAACGGCTCTTTTGCATGCCAAAAAGATGATGACGGAGCGAAAAATATGGTCTATACACGCATAAAAGTGTTTGTTTTGTAACGTAGAAGATGTGGTTTCGCTGCACAGCACTACCCTATAAGGATACAACAGTCTATAAATAAACCACTTACAGTAGCACGTAAATGCTGCCATTATTTGCAAATAAATAATTTGAAGTGCAGAAAAGTGCCCGTAATTTCGGAGTTAGGAAGTTGGAATTTAACAAAAGAGACTGCGTTTTAACAAAAGTTTGTAAATGAAAAGCGACTTCTGTGAGCCTGCAAAAGTTCTATGAAAGCTATGGCATTGCTCGCAAAAGCTAAAATGCAGACATAAAAAAAGCCCCGTTATAAGGACGAGGCAACCTAATGTTTTCACAACGGAAAAATCCTTATTGTGAATACTTTAAAATTAGTACTGCAAAGATAAGGGTTTTTAAAATAATATGCAAGTTTTTTCAAAGTATTTTTTCTTTAAATTAAAATAATTTTGTAACTTTACACAAAATATTTAAACAATCAATTAAACATGAAAAGAATATTAGGATTAGATTTAGGAACCACAAGCATAGGTTGGGCTTTGGTGAATGAAGCGGAAAGCGACAATGAGAAGTCTTCTATTGTTCGACTCGGCGTAAGAGTAAACCCATTGACCGTAGACGAAAAAAGCAATTTCGAAAAAGGAAAAGCTATCACTACTAATTCAGATAGACAGTTGCGTCATGGCGCAAGAATAAACCTTCAACGCTATAAACTTCGCAGACAAAACCTTCGCGACTGCCTGCAAAAACAAGGCTGGTTAGGTGCTGAACCTATATACGAAGAAGGCAAAGCTTCTACTTTTGAAACTTATGAACTTCGTGCAAAAGCTGCGGAAGAAGAAATATCGTTGCACGAATTTGCCCGTGTCTTGTTTATGTTGAACAAGAAACGCGGCTATAAAAGCAATCGAAAAGCAAACAACAAGGAAGAAGGGCAGCTGTTTGACGGTATGACCATCGCCAAAAAGCTCTACGAAGAGCACCTGACTCCTGCAGAATATTCACTTCAGCTGCTCAATAACGGCAAGAAGTTTACGCAAGGTTACTATCGTTCCGACCTGAATGCAGAGTTGGAAAGAATATGGGACGAGCAGAAAAAGTATTATCCGGAAATACTCACAGACGAATTTAAACAACAGTTAGAGGGCAAAACAAAAAACAATACAAGTAAGATTTTCCTTGCCAAATATGGCATTTATTCTGCCGACTTAAAAGGTTTGGACAGAAAGATACAGCCTTTGAAATGGAGAGTTGAGGCGTTGCAGCAACAAGTAGATAAAGATGTTTTAGCCTTTGTCATCAGCGATTTGAAAGGACAGATAGCCAATACAAGCGGACTTCTCGGTGCCATCAGCGACAGAAGCAAGGAACTTTATTTCAACAAACAGACTGTTGGACAGTATATCCGGGCTTCGTTGAAAGAAAATCCGCATATCAGTATAAAGAACAAACCTTTCTACCGGCAAGACTATTTAGACGAATTTGAGAAGATTTGGGAAACGCAAGCCACCTTCCACAAGCAGCTAACGTCGGAGCTGAAGCAAGAAATAAGAGACATTATCATTTTCTATCAACGTCCGTTAAAGAGCAAGAAAGGTCTTATTTCGGTTTGCGAACTGGAGCAACGCAAAGTAAAAGCGACAATTGATGGAAAGGAAAAGGAAATAACAATAGGTCCGAAAGTTGCTCCAAAGTCATCGCCTGTATTCCAAGAGTTTAGGATTTGGCAAAACTTAAACAATGTTCTGCTGATTGATAACGATGCCAACACCAAGCGTCCACTCTATGAAGAAGAAAGAAACTCGCTGTATGAGGAGCTAAGCATTAAAGCAAAACTAAGTAAGACCGAAGCTCTGAAAGCACTGAACAAGAAAGGCAAGCAATGGGACTTGAATTATAAAGAGTTAGAAGGCAACCGCACGCAAGCCATTCTCTTTGATTGCTATAACCGTATCATAACGCTGACAGGGCACGAAGAGTGCGATTTCAAAAAATTAAAGGCTTCCGAGATTCGCCATTACGTTAAAACCATTTTCAAGAACTTAGGTTTCAACACCGACATTCTCGATTTCGACCCATTGTTAGAAAAGCACGAGTTGGAACAACAACCTATGTACCAGCTTTGGCATCTGTTGTATTCTTACGAAAGCGATAATTCGCGAACAGGCAATGAAGCCTTATTAAGAAAGTTGGAAACAACCTTTGGCTTCCCTGAAGAATATGCTACTGTGCTTTGCGATGTTGTTTTTGAAGATGATTATGGCAATCTCAGTGTGAAAGCAATGCGGGAAATACTGCCTCATCTTCAAGCCGGAAACGATTACAGTCAAGCATGTGTAGAAGCAGGTTATAATCATTCGCGCCGCTCGCTCACAAAAGACGAGTTAGACCGGAAGATGTATAAAGAAAGGTTAGAGCTGTTGCCAAAGAACAGTTTGCGCAATCCTGTTGTGGAGAAAATCCTCAATCAGATGATAAATGTCATCAATGCAGTCATTGACGAATACGGGAAACCCGATGAAATAAGAATAGAAATGGCGCGCGAACTGAAGAGCAGTGCTGATGAACGAGATAAAGCCACACGCGCCATCAGTCAAGGTAATGCTGAGAACCAACGCATTCGTGAAATACTCGAAAAGGAATTTGCGCTTTCATACATCAGTCGGAACGACATTATAAAATATAAACTGTATAAGGAACTTGAACCGAACGGCTTTAAGACACTGTACTCTGACACCTACATTCCGAAAGATAAGCTTTTCTCTAAAGACTTTGATATTGAGCATATCATTCCGAAAGCGCGCTTGTTTGACGATTCTTTCTCGAACAAGACACTCGAAGCACGCGACATAAACATTGCCAAAAGCAATAAAACTGCTTTTGATTTTGTTCACGAAAAATATGGCGAGCAAGGGGCTGAAGCATATAAAAAGAAACTCGATATGCTCTTAGCAGAAGGCGTTATAAACAAAACAAAGTATAGAAATCTATTGATGATTGAAGCCAACATACCTTCAGAATTCATCAACCGCGACCTTCGCAACACACAATATATAGCAAAGAAGGCATACGAAATATTGGGCGAGTTGGTTAGAACGGTTATACCGACAACAGGAAAGATAACGGATCGCCTGCGTGAAGACTGGCAGTTGGTAGACGTTATGAAAGAACTGAACTTCGAAAAGTATGAAAAATTAGGCTTAACCGAAATAGTTGAGGACAGAGACGGAAGGAAAATAAAACGCATAAAAGACTGGACAAAGCGCAATGACCATCGCCACCACGCAATGGATGCACTCGCAATAGCTTTTACAAAGCACGCTTTCATTCAGTATCTGAACAACCTTAATGCACGAAGCAATAAAGGCGACAGTATTTCTACAATAGAAAAGAAAGAGCTACATTACGAAGATGGCAAGCTCCGCTTTAATGCTCCTATCCCTGTCAATGAATTTCGCGCAGAAGCAAAACGCCATCTTAGTGCTATCTTAGTTTCGATTAAGGCGAAAAACAAAGTGATGACGCAGAACGTAAACAAGATAAAAACAAAGTACGGAATAATAAAAAAGATTCAACTTACACCACGTGGAGAGTTACATAAAGAAACTATCTATGGCACAAAGATGCGTCCTATAATAAAGATGGTGAAAGTTGGAGCTGCGTTGGACGAAGCTACGATAAACAAAGTGAGTAGCCCTGTTATCCGCGAAGCATTACTAAAACGTCTCAACGAATACAATGGTAATACCAAAAAAGCTTTTACAGGAAAAAATACAATAGATAAAAATCCTATTTACCTAAATACTGAACGAACGAAAACCGTTCCGGCATTGGTCAAAACGGTAGAATGGGAAATGTATCACCCTATCCGCAAAGCGATTACACCAGACCTTAAAGTTGATAAAGTAATTGATAAAGGCATAAGAGAAATCCTGAAAGCCCGCTTAGAAGAATTTAATGGAGATACAAAAAAAGCTTTCAGTAACTTGGACGAGAACCCTATTTATCTTGACCAAGCGAAGAACATTACCTTAAAACGTGTCAGTATTGAAGGTGTTTTAAGTGCTATTCCGCTACACACACTAAAAGACCAAGCAGGCAAACCTATTACGGGAAAAGACGGAAAACCGGTGTTTGGCAATTATGTTCAGACAAGTAACAACCACCATATTGCGTTTTATTGTGATGAAGAGGGCAACTTACAAGACA
Organism: Prevotella falsenii DSM 22864 = JCM 15124; assembly: GCF_000613945.1. Classification (GTDB taxonomy): domain Bacteria; phylum Bacteroidota; class Bacteroidia; order Bacteroidales; family Bacteroidaceae; genus Prevotella; species Prevotella falsenii. The sequence goes on along the minus strand of NZ_BAJY01000022.1, from coordinate 2,075 downwards.
ATGCTGTATCGTTCTTTGAAGCTGCCGAGCGTAAATCGCAAGGTATTCCTGTTGTTGATAAAGACTACAACCGCGATAAAGGTTGGCGTTTCCTCTTCACGATGAAGCAAAACGAATACTTTGTATTTCCTAATGAAGCGACAGGGTTTGTTCCTTCTGAAGTTGATTTAATGGACGAAGCTAACTATGGTATTATAAGTCCAAACTTATATAGAGTCCAAAAAGTATCAAGGATAGAGAAAGGCGTATCTGTTTCAAGAGACTATTGGTTCAGACATCACTTAGAAACCATTCTGAATGATGATTTAAAACTTAAGAACCTTGCATTTAAACGAATAACTTCCTTAAAGCCTTTAGAAGGTATTGTTAAGGTACGTATAAACTCTACTGGTAAAATAGTAGCAGTAGGCGAATACGATTAATATAGATGGCTTATGATAAAGAAAACATTATGTTTTAGCAATCCTGTCTATCTAAGTTTGCACAATGCACAGTTAGCAATTCGTTTGCCCGAAGTAGAGACTTGCAACGATTTGCCTGACAGTTTTAAAAAGCAAACCGAGCGTACAATTCCAATAGAAGATATTGGAGTTGTACTGCTCGATAACAAGCGGATAACCATCACATCGTCTGCATTAGAAGCCTTGATAGAAAACAACTGTGCGGTAATTACCTGCGACAGCAGGAATATGCCTATCGGACTTTTGCTGCCTTTATGCGGTAACACAACGCAAAGCGAACGTTTCCGCGCTCAGATAGAAGCATCATTACCACTTAAAAAACAATTGTGGCAACAAACCATTAAGCAGAAAATAAGCAATCAAGCAAAACTTCTAAGCATATATACCAACACCGATGTGGGCTGCATGTACGCATGGGCAGATAAAGTTAGAAGTGGCGACCCCGAAAATCTCGAAGCTCGTGCAGCAGCTTATTATTGGAAAAATCTCTTTTCTGATATTCCTGATTTCATAAGAGGACGCGATGGTGAGCCACCTAACAACCTTCTGAACTATGGATATGCTATATTGCGCGCTGTGGTGGCACGCTCTTTAGTGGCAAGCGGATTGCTCCCAACATTGGGCATTCACCATCACAACAGATATAATGCCTATTGCCTTGCCGACGATATTATGGAACCTTACCGCCCATACGTCGATGGATTGGTGTTAGATGTAATGGCATCAACCACCGATTACAGCGAGCTTACAAAAGAAATTAAGATGAAGCTCCTCGCTATTCCTGTACTTGACACAACGATTGGAAACAAAAAGAGTCCGTTGATGATAGCTACACAACAGACCACAGCTTCTCTTTACAAGTGCTTTAGCGGAGAGCAAAGAAAAATGGTTTATCCGGAATTATAAAGCCCATTAGTGGAAACCTATAGATTTAGTCAATACAGAAGTATGTGGTTAATGGTATTTTTTGATTTACCCACAGATACAAAGAAAGAACGAAAAGCAGCCTCGCTCTTTCGTCAAAATCTACTAAAAGACGGATTTACAATGTTTCAGTTCTCCATTTACATACGCCATTGTGGCAGTAAAGAAAATATGGAAGTGCACATTAAAAGAGTTTCCACTTTTATTCCAACATACGGAAAAGTTGGAATAATGGGTATTACAGACAAACAATTTGAAGAAATAAAGCTATTCTATGGTAAGAAACCACAAAAACCAAATGCACCCGGCGCACAGTTAGAACTCTTTTAATCCATTTTTTAACCTGAGTTCGGCATAAGAATTATGCCAGCATATTATTCATTAAGATACTTAAAGAAATAACTAATAAGGTACTGTCTTAAAAAAGTGTGTAAGCCCATATTTTTCGGCGTAATGGACATTTGGTAGGCTAAAAAAGGTTCATGCATAATTGCGTTGGTTTCATCATAGAGTCCAAGTAGAATAAGTTCAAAGTATCTCTCATCTCTATATCCATACGCTTTTCTCTTTATTACTTTAATTTTATTATTTATTCCTTCAACCTTGGCATTTGAAATGGGATAGTCATACCATGCCGGTATACCTGTCCTTCTTGCCATAATGCTGTTTGCTGCTTTTTTGAAATAATAC
>NZ_BAJY01000023.1 GCF_000613945.1 Prevotella falsenii DSM 22864 = JCM 15124 | reverse complement strand
AAGACAAAAACTAAATTTTCAAACACCAAAATCAGAGTTCTACAGAAAAATATAATAATTTTGCACTTGCTGGTTGACTCTACCCTTTTGCTACACTTTGGTTGCTTTAATTTATTTTCAATACTATAAGGAGGAATAATCCAAAATTTAGTATTATCTTTGCAAGTTGTATGGATTTAGAAAGCTAAAGAAAAAGAATATGTCGTGTATATTAAACATAGAAACCAGCACCAACGTTTGCTCGGTGGCATTGAGCGAAGACGGTGCCTGCATCTTTACACAGGAAGACCATGGCGGCCCCAACCACGGCGAACAGCTGGGTCGGTTTGTCGATGAAGCCTTGTCGTTTGCCGACAGCCACGCCATTCCCGTCGATGCTGTTGCCGTCAGCAGCGGGCCCGGTTCTTACACGGGGCTTCGTATAGGCACATCGATGGCAAAGGGCATCTGCTATGGCACCGACATTAAGCTGATAGCAGTGCCTACGCTCGAACTGCTTTGCGTGCCTGTGCTGCTGCACCACGACGAGATAGAAGACAACGCATTGCTCGTTCCGATGATTGATGCACGCCGTATGGAAGTGTATGCACAGGTGTTCGACCGTGCCTTACACGAAATTCGACCTGTCCAAGCCGACGTTGTAGACGAAAATACCTACAAGGAATATCTCGACAGAGGGGCAGTCTATTTCTTTGGCAATGGTGCCGAAAAATGTATGGAAACCATCAATCACCCCAATGCACACCTGATAAAAGGCATCGAACCACTGGCAAAAAACATGCTGCCGTTGGCTGAAAAGCGCATTGCATTGGAACAATACGAAGATGTGGCATACTTTGTGCCGATGTACCTAAAAGACTTCGTGGCAAAGCAAGCCAAGCCCTTGCTGTAAAACAAGGCAGAACACAGACAAAAGAAACGAAACAGAATAAAAAGAATAGTTGAATGAAGATAGACGGACTGGATTACAACACGCAGCGCGAGAAACTATTGTTGCCTGAATACGGACGCGAAATACAAAACATGGTGAGCCACTGTGTGGGACTTCCAACGAAGGAAGAACGACAGCAATGTGCCGAAACCATCGTTTCGATTATGGACAGAATGAACCCGCAAGGCAGAGAAAGTGCCGACCACGAGCAGAAACTGTGGGACCATTTAGCCATTATGGCAGACTTCAAACTGGACATTGATTATCCGTACGATGTATCGCAGGCATTGAAAATAGCAACGAAACCGGAACCTATGCTCTATCCGATGTCGAAAATACCTGTACGCCACTATGGGAAAATGATGTTCGAGCTGTTCGAACAGCTGAAAACAATGGAGGAAGGCGACGAGAAAGAAGAGCTTGTAAGATTGGTTGCCAACCAGATGAAACGCTGTTTGATACAATGGGGGCACGGTTCGTCGGACGATGAGAAAGTGGCTTCCGACCTCGCACGCTTCACCGACGGTGCAGTGCAATTGGACTTGGACGTCTTTAAATTCGACAAGATAAACCCCAAAGAATTGCAACCTGTACGCAACAACAAGAAGAGAAGATAAGTCTATGGAGTGTTTTGTCATTGAAGGCGGACACCGCCTATCGGGTAGCATCGTGCCTCAAGGGGCTAAGAACGAGGCTTTGCAGGTGATTAGCGCAACATTGCTGACCACCGAAGAAGTTGTTATCGACAACATTCCGAACATCTTGGACGTAAACAACCTTATAAAACTGCTCACAGACATTGGCGTAAAGGTAACAAAACTGAACGAAAACAAATACTCTTTCTGCGCCGACGAGGTGAATTTAGAATACTTGGAAAGCGTAGAATTTGTTGAAAAATGCTCGTCGCTGCGTGGTAGCGTGCTGCTTTACGGGCCTTTGCTGGGCAGATTTGGCAAGGCAACGATAGCCAAACCGGGGGGCGACAAGATTGGGCGTCGCCGTTTGGACACCCACTTCCTTGGTTTCAAAAATCTTGGAGCACACTTTGAACACAGAGAAGAGCGCAATGTGTACGAACTGAAAGCCGAAAAACTTGTCGGAACTTATATTCTTTTAGACGAAGCATCGGTTACGGGCACTGCCAATATCGTTATGGCAGCCGTCTTGGCAGAAGGTACAACCACGATATACAATGCGGCTTGCGAGCCTTACTTGCAACAACTGTGCAACATGCTCAACGCCATGGGTGCGAAAATCAGCGGCGTTGGCAGCAACCTGCTTACCATCGAGGGTGTGAAAACACTGAAAGGAACGCAACACCGCATACTTCCCGATATGATAGAAGTAGGGTCGTTCATCGGCATGGCAGCCATGATAGGCGACGGCATCAGAATAAAAGATGTGTCGGTAAAGAACCTTGGCATCATTCCCGACACGTTCCGACGACTTGGCGTGCAGATTGAAGAAGAAGGCGACGACCTTTTTATTCCACGGCAAGAGCATTACATCATTGATTCGTTTATCGATGGAACCATCATGACCATTGCCGATGCACCGTGGCCGGGCGTAACACCCGACCTTATTTCGGTGTTGCTCGTAGTCGCAACACAAGCAAAGGGCAGTGTACTCTTCCACCAGAAGATGTTCGAAAGCCGCCTGTTCTTTGTCGATAAGCTCATCGATATGGGGGCACAAATCATTCTTTGCGACCCACACCGTGCGGTAGTGGTGGGAAACGACAACCTTCGTGCGTTGCGAGGGGGCAGAATGTCAAGCCCCGATATTCGTGCAGGCATTGCCTTGCTCATCGCTGCCATGTCGGCACAAGGCACCAGTCGCATCGACAATATATCGCAAATAGACCGCGGGTACGAAAACATTGAGGAACGGCTCAATGCACTCGGTGCGAAGATAAAGCGTGTGGACGTTTGCTAAAGAAGTCTTACAGATGATAAAACGAGAGGAAGTATATAAGATAGGTGTACTTGGAAAGCCGCACGGAGTAAAGGGCGAGATACAGTTTCGCTTCACCGACGACGTGTTCGACCAATGCGATGCCGACTATCTGGTGCTTGACATGGAGGGCATTTTAGTGCCCTTCTTTATGGAAGAGTACAGATTTCGCTCTGACGAAGTTGCACTGATGAAGTTCTGCGACATCGACACCGAAGAGCGTGCACGCGAACTTACAGGCACGGAAGTGTACTTCCCACGTGCCATTGCCGAAGAAAACACAGACGAATTGTCGTGGGCACAAATCATCGGATTTAAGTTATTGGACAGCAAAACAAGCAAGGTGGTGGGCGAAATAGTGTCGGTCGATGAAACAACCATCAATCTGCTGTTTGAAATAAAGACCGAAACAGGTGGCGAACTCCTTATACCTGCCAACGAAAACCTTATAATAGGAATAGACAAGGCACGGCAAACGATAGAAGTAGAAATACCTGACGGACTTTTAGAGCTTTAGTTTAGAAAGATGAAACAACAAATATGTATCCTTGGTTCAACGGGAAGCATCGGCACACAAGCCCTCGATGTGATAGAGCAACATGCCGATTTATACGAGGTTTATGCCTTGACAGCCAACAACCAATGGCAGAAACTGGCAGCACAAGCACGTAAATTCCGGCCTGCAGCAGTGGTCATTGCAAACGAAAGCCACTACGAAGCATTGCAAAAGGAACTTTCCGACCAACCCGACATAAAGGTTTATGCCGGCAAAGAGGCGTTAAAGCAGATTGTTGAAGCCGAATCTATCAACATGGTGCTTACTGCCATGGTGGGTTTCTCAGGTCTTGAACCTACCATACACGCTATTAAGGCACGCAAAAGAATTTGTTTGGCAAACAAAGAAACACTTGTTGTGGCAGGAGAACTGATTTGCAAGTTGGCAACCGAATATCATACGCCTATTCTTCCCGTAGACAGCGAACACAGCGCAATATTCCAAAGCTTGGTAGGAGAGGATAATAACGAAATAGAAAAGATATTGCTGACATGCTCCGGAGGGCCTTTCCGCCTTTTCGATGCAGACAAATTAAAGACTGTTACCGCTGCCGATGCACTGAAGCACCCCACTTGGGACATGGGAGCAAAGATAACAATAGACTCCGCTTCGCTGATGAACAAAGGCTTTGAGGTAATAGAAGCCAAATGGTTGTTCGGTGTTCCTGCCGACAAGATACAGGTTTTGGTGCACCCACAGTCGATTATTCACAGTGCCGTGCAGTTTGTCGATGGTGGCGTAAAGGCACAATTGGGAGTCCCCGATATGCGTTTGCCTATACAATATGCCTTCTCTTTCCCCGAAAGACTTGCACTAAAAGGCGACCGTCTGGACCTATTCAGCCGGCCTTTGGAGTTCTTTGAGCCTGATATGGAGAAGTTCCGCTGTCTTGCCATGGCGTACGAAGTCATTGAAAAAGGCGGTAACATGCCTTGTATCCTCAATGCTGCCAACGAAATAGTAAACGAGGGGTTCCGTAAAGGGCAATGCTCGTTCCTTAAAATGGGCGAAATCATCGATGAAACGATGCAAAAAGTGGCATTCGATGCTACGCCATCGCTTGACGTTTATTTGCAAACCGATGCCGAAGCACGCAGAATTGCAAGTGAACTGATGGGCAATTAAGAGATTAGAAAATAAGAAAACAGAAATAAAAAATAACGATTATAAAGTAACGAATGGAATCAATTCTTATACGATTGCTCCAGTTTATAATGGCAATCTCGCTGCTTGTTCTTCTCCATGAAGGCGGCCACATGTTCTTCGCAAAGCTCTTTGGTGTTCGCGTAGAAAAGTTTTTTGTATTCTTCGATATGGCTATCGGCAAATGGAACGGTATGCTGTTCAAGTGGAAACCCAAGAATGACGACACAACATACGGCATGGGGTGGCTCCCACTCGGCGGTTACTGCAAGATTTCAGGTATGATTGACGAGAGTTTCGACACGGAACAGATGAAGAAAGCACCACAACCGTGGGAGTTTAGAGTGAAACCGGCATGGCAACGCTTGCTCATCATGATTGGCGGCGTACTTGTAAACTTCCTTTTGGCACTGTTTATCTACTCCATGATAATGTTTACGTGGGGCGAAACCTACTTCAAGGTGTCGGATATGAGTATGGGTATGCAGTTCAACGAACAGGCAAAGGCACTCGGTTTCAAGGATAAAGACGTCATGTTGGGCACCGATAAGGGGGCTTTCCGCGAGTTTGCCAACGTAAACGGCGACTTCTTCCGCCAGATTGCACAATCTAAATATGTGGAAGTGTTGCGCAATGGCAAGAAAACACGCATCGAAATGCCGGGCGATTTGGACATGCTTTCCATGATAAAGGAGCGTCCTTTCTTTGCCGAGCCTTATATTCCGGCTCGCATCGACAGCGTTGCAGCCAACACACCGGCAATGAAAGCGGGCATAAAGGCAGGCGATTTGCTGAAGTCTATCAATGGAAAAGCAGTTGAAACATGGGCAGACATGAACTACCAAATGGGTATTTTGAGCGATGTGGCAGCTGTTAAGAATACCCATAAAGATTCTTTGGCACTCCGCAACGTAGTACTTACCGTGCAACGCAGCGGCACAAGCAAGACAGACACCATAAGAATGCAGCTCAATGCCGAACTTAAAATGGGCGTAACACAAAGTACGTTGCTCTCGTACTACAAGCCCACGCAAGAGAAATATTCGTTCTTCGAGAGTTTCCCGGCAGGTGTAAAGTATGGCGTGAACATTCTTCGCGGCTACGTAGGCAACTTTAAGTACCTTGCTTCTGCCGATGGTGCAAAGAGTTTGGGAGGCTTTGGCTCAATCGGAAAGATGTTCCCACCTTATTGGGACTGGTATATGTTCTGGAACATGACTGCTTTTCTGAGCATCATTCTTGCTTTTATGAACATTCTGCCTATCCCCGCACTCGACGGCGGACACGTTATGTTCTTGCTTTACGAGATGATTACACGTCGTAAACCATCAGAGAAGTTCATGATTCGTGCCGAATATGTGGGCATCACCATACTTATTTTTCTGATGGTCGTAGCCAACCTGAACGACGTTTTGCGCTGGTTGGGCGTAATGTAGCATTGGAATGACAAAACAATTCAACACCGGCGAGACCCAAGAAACCCTCCGTCAGGACTACAACCCTGACGGTTCGGTACTGCGGCGGGCACAGATGCGCATGCTCGATATGGCTATCTACTTGCAGGAAACAGCCAAGAAGATAGGCATTCCGCTAAGGTTAGACGGTGGAAATGTGCTCGGAGCGTTGCGCCACGGTGGTTTTATTCCGTGGGACGACGATATAGATATGGTAGTAAGTCAGAAGGATTTCAAACGCCTGTGCGACTATCTCAAGGCGCACCCCCACCCCGATTACGTGTTGCAAGACAACTCTACCGACCGCGGATTTTATAAAGAATGGGCTTGTCTACGCGATTTAAGAAGCGAAAACCGCAGCCACGAAACTTCCGAAAGCGAGAACCGGCGCATTCACGAAGCGCAGAAATATCGCGGATTGCACGTCGATATATTCCCTTACGAGGGCAATATGATACCTTGGCTGCAACGTTTTGCAGCGAAACTATCGGTGAATGTGAACCTTAAAATGGCAGGTCGATACCCCCGGATGGCACAAACGTGCTACAATGTGTTGCACTTCGGTGTCTTCCCAATGTTCCGTTTCATCGGTAAAATATTCGGCAATCCGGACTTATATATGCACTCTTACGGTGCGTGGTTCTACGAACAAAACCCCAAACGCATTATGGTGCCGCACAAAGACATTGTTTTCGAAGGCTACACGTTTGAAGGACCGGCTGATGCGGAGGAACTTTGCCGCATCGCTTACGGCGAATTTATGAACCTTCCACCACGCGACAAGCGCGACAGACACAAGGTTGATGTGGTGTTTTTCGACGAGTAGAAAGCACCATAAAGACAGAAACAAAACCAAAAACAGCATAAAAATGAATATAGCCGTTATCTTTGCAGGTGGTTCGGGGCTACGTATGCACACCAAATCGCGCCCCAAACAGTTTCTCGACCTAAACGGAAAACCCATTATCATCTACACGCTCGAACTCTTCGACAATCACCCACAGATTGACGCCATTGTTGTTTCGTGCATCAAAGAGTGGATTCCGTTCCTCGAAAAGATGCTCCGCAAGTTTGAAATAAACAAGGTGGTGAAGATTGTTCCGGGTGGAGCAACGGGGCAAGATTCTATTTACAACGGTCTGTGTGCTGCCGAAACGTATGCGAAAAACGAGGCAGCAACCGTGCTTATCCACGACGGCGTGCGCCCGTTGATAACCGAAGAAACCATAACGGACAATATAAATAAGGTGGCGGAATGCGGTTCGTGCATCACCTGTGCGCCTGCTACCGAAACGTTTATCGTAAAACAGGAAGACGGCAGCTTGGAAATTCCGACACGTGCCAACTCTCTGATAGCACGTGCACCGCAAAGTTTCCACCTCGCCGATATTCTTTCAGCCCACCGCCGTGCGATAGCCGAAGACCGGCACGACTTTATCGACTCGTGTACGATGATGAGCACTACGGCTACAAGTTAGGAACGATTATCGGTCCGATGGAAAACATAAAGATAACCACCCCCACCGACTTCTTCGTATTCCGTGCAATGGTAAAGGTTCACGAAGACCGGCAAATCTTTGGCTTATAGAAATGAATGCTATTCTTGAACAAGATGTAGAGCAATTCGCCCATCGCTTCGCCCTAAAAGACGAACTGCGGGGAAAGACGGTTGCCGTAACAGGGGCAACAGGACTGCTCGGAACGTGCATGGTGCGCTGTCTGTTGGCATTAAACCGCCGGCAAGGGCTTGGTCTGCGAGTGCTGGCAGTGGTCAGAAACACGGCAAAAGCCGAAGCAATGTTTGGCAAACAAGATGCTACATTGGGGTTTTATGCTTACGACTTTTCGGCAAACGAGGTCTTCAACCCTACCGAAAAGATAGATTTCATCGTACATTTTGCCGGTCCTACGGCTTCAAAATACTTTGTGGAATATCCTGTTGAAACAATGGTTACGGTGTTTAACGGCACGAAAAATCTACTCGACTATGCACGCAAGCACCACACTCAATCGGTATTGCTGGCATCGTCGTTGGAAGTTTACGGCACCATTACCGACGACAGCACACCGCTTACCGAAGACGCACAGGGCTATCTCGACCCAATGGCGGTGCGCAGCAGCTATCCAATGGCAAAGCGGGCTGCCGAAACGCTCTGCCACGACTATGCAAAAGAATACGGAACACACGCGAAAGTGGCACGTTTGGCACAGACTTTCGGTGCGGGCGTGGCACAAGACGATAACCGTGTGTTTGCACAATTTGCCCGCAGCATTATCAAGGGCGATGATATTGTGATGCACACAAAGGGCGAACTCTGCCGAAGCTATTGCTACACGACGGACGCCGTCGCTGCCATGCTCTACATTCTTCTGCGCGGCAAAGACGGCGAAGCCTACAACGTGGCAAACGAAACCACTTATATCTCCATAAAAGATATGGCAACTTTCCTTGCCGAAACATTCAATCCGCGTGTGAAAGTGGTGGTAGAACCAAAAGAGAATATGGCTATTCGCCTACAACAAAGTTGCGTTTGTCTACCGATAAGGTGCAACAGCTGGGTTGGACACCCCAATACGACCTACAGGAAATGTTCCACCGTCTCATCTCATCGCTGAAACAATAGTCTATGTCTGACAATATCTTCCACCGAATCAGCCGGTCGCTCTTTCACGTCTACGAGCGGAAAGACCTTCGCCAATGGGACGTTGCTCCACAAAAGCACCTCCCCATTTACGGCATCTACCACATTATGTTGGACACCGGCTGGGAGAAACTGGCACGAAAGCAAATAGAAAACTTGAAAAACAGCGGACTCTTGGCAGCTACCGAAAAGCTTTTTATCAGCTGTATTGCAGCCGACGAGGGTAAAGTTGATGAACTAAAGCGATTGATTGACAGCGAGAAGGTTGAACTCATCGCCTTCTCTACCAACCCCCAAAAGTACGAATACCCTGCCCTTCAGTTTATCAAGGAACTCAGCCAACGCGAAGATTGCCTTCTATATTACTTCCATTCAAAAGGCATTTCTTACCGGTCGTTAGCGTCTGACGACCGCCTTTTCCGTGCCTTCCAACAGAAAATAGAAGCATGGCGCGAAATGTTGGAGTACTTCGTGTTCGATAAATGGCAGGTGGCTGTAAACGCTTTGTCGAACAGTTTCGACACTTACAGCTGCTATCGCTGGCCTCCTCGCAACTACACAATGTATTCGGGCAGTTTCTGGTGGGCAACATCGGCGCACATTCGACAGCTACCCGACTTCCAACCCGACGTTATTTCGGCTAACCGCTTCTACTCCGAAGTGTGGCTGTTCGAGCGCAAACACCGTCAGTTTTCGGCGTTCGACACCATTGCCGACCTTTATTTCGTGCGCATTCCACGCTCTGTTTATGCCGACGGAACGCCGTCTTTCATCGACAAACTTCGTTTCTCGTTTATGTATAACTTCCGAAAAATAGAGAAACACATATTCCATTACAACTACAAAAAGCACTGCCAACAACGCTTTCAACAGCTAAAAAAGAAGATATAACGAGCAGTAGAAACTTCGTTTGGCAAGGGATAATCTGCTCCTTTTTATGGAAGAGGAAAACCGAAAAAACACCTTTACTTTGTAAAGATTACTTCTTTGAAAAACGATAATTTCGATTTGGCAGGGCGAATAGGAAGTTTTACCTTTAAACACCCCTACTATCAATAGACTGCGATGCCGATACGACAACGCTTCTGTATAAACAAAGAAACCGTGTGGCATTGCTGCCACACGGTTTCTTCTATTCTGATATTCGTGTATTACTTTACAAGAACACTCTTTGTAATCTTTTGGTTGCCCATAACAACCTTGACAATGTACAAGCCCTTGGCAGTGCTTGGTATGCGAACTGAGCTGTTAGCGGTTCCGTTCTCCTTGCCTACCAACATTCCCGATGTAGAGTAAACCTCTACGGTGTAGTCGTTTGCTGCACCCTTCACAACGATTTCGCCGTTCTGAACGCCGATAGTTGCGTCGTTAGAACCTTCGGCAAGTACGTCAATGCCGGTAGCAAAGGTTACAGGAATGCGGACATACTGCGTCTTACCGGCCTGTGTCATACTTACAACGATTGCAAACTCCTCGTTGGTTTCGCCCTTAATGGTGAGTTCGCCCGTTGCTTCGTTGATGCTAACCGATGCCTTCACCGTGCTTGGAACAAGTTCTACGATAGCATATTTCATCGTAGCCTTGCTGCCATCAGGTGTAAAGTTAGACGAGATGTCGATAGGTTGGCCTTGTGCCACTACTGCTGCGCCCGTCTTTTCGTTGCGTACGCCGTTGAAGTTATCGAAAGCAAAGTAAGTCGGTGTGGTAAGACCCCACTTGTTCTTCTTCGTTCCTTCCATCTTGAACGAAACGGTTTTCACTTCGCCCAACGAGCTAAGGTCTACCCATTGCCACGTATCAATAATGTAACGGTCGGCTTCGTTCTCTGCACGATAGTCGGCAAGGTAGTATTCTACTTTGCTTTCCGTACCGTCAGCCTTCTTACCTGTAACGGTAAGTTTGAAGTAATCGTCCTTTTGGAAGCCACCTTCAACATCCGACATTCCGTCTCCATCTTTAATAGCATAGTAAGTCCATGGAGTATTTGTAATGTAGAAACCACGAATGCTGTCGCCGTTTTCCTTGTTCATTACATCAATCGTACCTTTTTGCGGATAAGCTACACCATAGATTTCAGAGTTGTCGTAGCCCTTGCCAACGATGTTGCGCCATTGGTCTGACAAGTCTTTGTATGTTGTGGCAGTCTCGTTTGAATACATACAATCGTAGTAGAAGTTGTATTGAGCGTTGGCTCCGTTATGGAATTTGTAAGAGCCGCTGAGGAAGTAACCGCCTCCTTCGCTTCCGTTCCAATGGCTTTCCTTATCCAAGTAAAGGTTTTCGAGGGTTGCAGTTACGGCTTCGCCCTTTACAATAACATCGCAGACAGCCTTTGCAGTCTTACCGTTCTTGTCTACAACCTCTACCGTGTATTGGTCGCACTCGGTAGGAACAACATTAGGTTCTACCTTCTGACGCTTGCCGTTGTACCACGTTATGGTATAAGGCTCGGTTCCACCGGTTACAGTTGCCTTGAGGTTGGCAGGTTGTCCTGCTTCTACCGTAATGTTTTCTGCAGTAACTACCGGCTCAGGTATTGGTGTTGGCTTGGCAACCTTGAATGGTTTGGTAGCCTCAACCTTACTCTTGCCACCACGTGTGCCCTCGTAAACAATGTATGCCACGTAGGTTTCGTCCTTGGTTAAGTCCTTGATAGTCTGTACAACTTCAGTGTCTTTGCTGATAGAAATAGCAGTACCGTCCTTCTCTACTTCTTCTACCGATGGAGCGGCGTCAGCTTCTTTCTTCACAAGGATATAAACCTTGCCGTTTTCGTCAGCCTTAATCTTAATATCAGCAGAGTTGTCTGTAATGTTCACAACTTCAGGATAGCCCTCTACCGACTTAGGTATTACGACCTCTTGAGAAAATTCGTAAGCACCCATGGTTGGGTGGTCGGCATTGCGTTGCTTGTTGTTAATATCCTTTGTAGCATAATCAAGCAATACGGTATTTACCAAATGACCGACTTCTTTTGGCTCAAGCACTTCTGCATCTAAGAATTCAACCTTTTCGTTGTAGCTGTCTGCCTCCTTAGAAACGGCTTTCCAATCGTCAAAGGTTGCATACTTGGTACCGGTCTTTATTGCAAACGACTCGCCCGTTGTATAGAGATTATTCTTCAAGAACTTAATGGCATCAGGCGAGTTCTTGCCTGTGAGGAAGTAAACGTAGCCGCCTGCTTCGTTCTGAATGATGTTTTGAGTAACCACGACGTTGCTCAAATCAGATGAAAGTTGAACAGGCTTGCTTCCTTTCGCATTACCACGGAAGACAACCGTGTTGTGTGCGATGTTTATATTTGCAGTTTCTGTTCCGCCAATCTGTATGCCATAAGAAGTATCAAAATTAGTTTCGTTTATGATAGAGTTGTTTACAATCGTTGCAGGAGTCGCAGCATCGGCAGCAATAGCACGAACATAGATAGCACCTGAATAATCTTTCGTCTTCAGGCTAATCTTGTTTTGTTCTATCTTAACTTGCCCATAAGCCGTTATATCAATAGCTTTGAAATCTTTTTTGTCGGCTTCAGTATTAATAATGGTGTTGCCAATGATTTGCGCATCGTCTTCCCTTGTAACATACATAGCCTGCGTACCATTGTTTTTGAAGGTGTTATTCAAAACCTTACCGCCCACTTCTTTTGGAAATTTTACCGTGGTGGTACCACCCAACTTAATACCTTGTCGTCCACCTTCGAGGGTTGAGCCCTTCAATGTAAAATGGTCGTTGTTCTTGTTAGGCTCGCTAAGCGAGTACATATTTACGAGTATGACACCATCTGAAAGGTTGGAACTCATCGTGGTGTGAATGTAACAGTCTTCAACAGTTACGTTACGGCTCATATTGCGAACGTGTACTACTGATGGATACTTCGCATTTCCATCAATTGTAACTTCAATTCCACGGAGCGTTGTATAAGTTGCACCATCGAAAGTGAATACGCCATACTCTCTTGCTAACTTGTCGTCGGAGTAGCCAAGTGAGTATTTGTCATTATGTAACTTAACATCAGAAGACTTTCCGGTAGATGAAGTAATGAGCAATGTATTGTTTTCAGACATACCGGCAATAGCAGGTACAAGCACATTTTCCTTATAATCGCCCGGCTGAATGCTGATTGTTACAGGACCGTCAATACCACCCTTCAATGCATCGACAGCCTTCTGAATGGTTTTATACTCCTTATCTGCACCTACTTCCAACGTTCCGCTTATACCTTTCTGAATAGTTGTAACAGCTGTAACATTGGCTGCAGGAGTTTCAGTCTTGATGTTTGTTGTGATTGAAGCGAGTGTAGCAGAAGCCTTATCGCCTTCGTTTGCAGTGGTAGAAAGGTCGTAAGTAATCCAGAAGTAGTATGTACCGCGGTCGTTCATCGTATAATCACCCTTTACTTCATAAGGGCTTGTAGTAGTCTGACCGAAGAGATTCACCGATGCAAATGTCTTGTCCTGACCTGTTGCATAAACTTTTACGTTCTTAACGATTGCTCCGTCGGTCGCTGTTACGGCGAAATTCTTAACGTCTACCGTACCATAGTCGCCCACAGTCTCAACATCGACACGCATCATAGGAAGGTTGGTAGAGCCTTTCATGCTCTTTTCGCCTACGATACTTTCCGTCTTAACAGAAGCAACGGCAAGTTCCGAGATTTTAACACTGCTCACTTCGATTGCAAAACCCTTACCGGCGTAAGTTGTAGTGTTATAGTTTACAGTGATTTTACCGTCCGGCGACTTTGTAATGAGTTCTTCAAGCTTAGGGTCTCTGCCATATTCCAAGTCTGCCTTGTCCTTCTTTTCGCCACCATAATAGATAAACATCTTGTTTCTACCGGCTACATTCCACTCCTTGGCAACAAGTTTGATACCGTAACCTTGGCTTGCAGGCACGAAAGTAATTGTACCATCGAAGTTCTTAGACTCATTTCCATCGGCACCACCGTCATCGTAGAACATTACAGAACCGCCGTCAGAGATTGTCTTTGTTTTATTCTCACCCTTCTGAAGTACAACAATATGCTTTACAACACGCTCTCCTTCAGGGTCGCCATTACTTATATTTTCCTTCTTATCGCCAAAATCGAGTGCAGTAAGTGCTGCGTCGAGCTTGCTTTCTGCCTCTGCATCGTCTTTCACATCATAGCGTACACGCAACCAATTGTTGCCCTCTACGAGTGCAAGTGGTTCGGTAAACTGAATGTCAAGTGTATTGTTCGCACCAAATTCGGTTACGGTAGCAACTGTTTTGGCATTGCCTGTAGCTTCTTCCGTATCAGCTGCGCCCAGCACTGTAATCTTGCTGATAGCCTTCTTTGATGACTTAAGGTCGAGTGTAATACCCTTTAGGTTGAGTGTGCCCTTATCGCCTTCCACCTTAACATTGAAGCTGATAATGTCCAAATCGGTAGCACCTGCTGCTGCAATATCTTTAGAGAGTTGGTTTACAACAGCTTCTTTAAATGCAAGGGGTTTACTTTCGTATTCAGCAACTTCCGCTTCAAAACCATCGCCGGTATAATAAGAAGCGTCTGTCTTAGGATTGAAGACGACAGTTAATGCGCCATCGTCTGCTATTGAGCGTAAAATCTTCTTAGGACCGACCTTTGCAAGGTTGTGATTATCGAGTTTCCAAAGTAATTGTCCGTTCTTGTTACGACCGCTGTAAACTGCAAATTCAGCACGAACACCGTAGGTTGCGCTACTTGAATACATTATATCAAAACGTGAGAAGTCTATCTGAATTTTCTTTCCTGCGTGAACCGGCAAGAAGGTCATAGTGCGTTCTTCTTGCGAAGTCTCATAGCGAGTGCTGTAACTATTGGCGTTCTTTGTCTTGAAAATAAGTTTGTTGTTTACTTTTCTTGTATTGTTGCCTTTTACAAACTCGGCAACATTCTTTACCGTTCTGTCGCCGACAGGATTTCCGTTATCAACTGCGTGCTCGCCATCGCTGAGTGTTGCACTGATGAGAGCAGCATCGACTTTCGTTCCTTCCTCTGCCGTCTCGCTGATGTCGTAGGTCAGCCAGAACCGGTTATCGCCTTCAAAGAGTGCTGTTGCTGCCGTAGAAATAACGAATTCATCAGCATTTACAGCTATTTCGCCTATCTTTTTAGCTCCTTCAAACTTATCAGACTGCCCTGCGTAATAAAGCGTTGCATGTGCGATTTGTGCCTGTGTACCGTTCGTTTTAAACTTAAAACTCGTGGTTGTAAGCGGGTTCAACACTTGTTCGGCTTTGATATTGAAGCTAAGAATCTGTTGTCCTTTATCATCGGCACATACCGTTCCGTCGGTAAACTGCTTCACATCGAAGCCGGTAACAGTCATTTGCTGCGGCGTAAACAGAGAAACGACAGCCTCCCAGCCTGCTTTTTCCATCGCATAATCGTTCTCGAACACTATTGTAAGTGCGCCGTCGTCAGCCATAGACCTTACAATGCCTGTTTCATTCTTTGTAAAAGTCTTCAGCCAGTTAGCGTTTTTTGCTTCCTTTCCGCTGTAAACCTTCAAGTATTGACTGTTCTTTTCTCCTAAAGAAGACAGGAAAATGTCCACCTTAGTGAAGTTTACCATCACCTTTTTATCCGGGTTTTCCGGCACGAATGTGATTTCGCTAACTCGCTTAACTTCGCCTTCTCGAGGTTTTGCCGGCCCCGTAGGTCCGCCTTCATCGTAGAAATTGATACTATTGTCTCCAACAGTAATCGTTTGTTTAGTGTCCGAAATATTGACTTCCGTAGCGTTCCCTGTGCCATTACGGGCATAGAGATAGCCGACAGTGCCATTGATAACGACACCAATAGTAGTTTTGTGTTCATAAATATAACTTGTTAATATAAAAAATTTAATTCCTCTTGTTTATAGTTTCCGCTTTCTCCCGACGGATTTACGCTCTCGCACATAGCCCAATACTACGGTTTTCTTGTATAAGCTATAAGCAAATACTAAAAACCGGCAATGTCTAATCTTATGTAAACTTCAATTATTCTACTTCACAACCTATCCCAAAGAAGTTTTATAGAAGTATTGCAATGGCAGGTATTCTGACTTATTGTCTGACCACAAACCCCTTCCCAAGCCTTTTGCTCAGTGGTATATGTTTGTGTCTACAATGACAACTTACAGCAGCCGGACTGTTTAGGTTTTGCACCTAATTCCCTATTAATCGCTGTTGCGAACCAAATTGCACTGCAAAGATAACGATAAAAGATTGAATAAACAACAAATCGACCATTATTCAGCAAAAATAGGAAGTAAAAAGAAGTTTTAGAACACATTTGTTCCGCTTACAACATGCAGGCAATAAACCCTACGTGAACCGTGCATCGCATGTTGCGGAACAGTACGAAAATAAAGCGGAGACAACTTGCTTTATAGGCAGAAAAAAGGCGAAAAATTTGTAAACATTTATCGCAAGCGTAGCTATTGCGTAACTATTTATTTATCAACGCTTTACAAAACCTATTGTTTTGCATTCCAAAACCGTAGGTTTTGCACGGTAAAAGCGTAGGTTTTGCGTTGCAAAACCTACGCTTTCGCAACGTCAAAACGCAAATACCGATTTTTAACGAAATTATCTTTACAAATTAAGGGTGAATTTCCGTGTCTGTCTTCAGTAAGAAAACGAAAAACAAATGCCTGAATATCGACTTACGGAAGAAGGATACACGTTATACCAACACGTAGAAAACGGGACGAATTTCAAGGTACGGAAAAAGGGTAAACTTCTTTTAAGTTCAGAAGTTTACCCTTTTTCTATTAAGCAAACAGCGTAGGCTGCCATACCTTCTTCTCTTCCTACAAACCCCATTCGCTCGGAGGTTGTGGCTTTGATGGATATGTCGTCTTCGTCGCAACCGATGATTTCTGCCATACAAGCCTTCATTGCCGGTATGTGCGGATTTATCTTCGGACGCTCGGCACACACTGTTGCATCTATATTTCCTACACGGTAGCCCTTTGTTGCTATCAGTTCTACGGTTTTGCGAAGTATCACCTTGGAGTCCATATCCAAAGTTTCGTCAGCCGTATCGGGGAAATGGTAGCCTATGTCGCGCATATTGGCTGCACCCAGCAACGCATCGCAAACTGCGTGCAGCAATACATCGGCATCGCTATGACCGAGCAAACCGAGCGCGTGGTCTATCTTTATACCTCCCAGATAGAGCGAACGCCCTTCTACAAGTTTATGGACATCGTAGCCCATTCCTATTCTTATCATCTTCAAGGAGTTTGTGGGAAACAGCCTGATCGCTACTGCCGTTATCTTCTATTAAACAAATCCTTCAGTCCGTCCATATCGAACGTTAAAGAGAAACGCAAAGTCTGGTCGAGTGGGTTGCTCTTTGCCGTTGCAATAACATAACCTGCGTCGAGCGAGAATACGCTCATCTTGAACCCTGCCCCCACGGTGAAGTACTTGCGGTTGCCTTTATTCTCGCTTTCGTGGTGGTAACCGGCACGAAGAGCAAACTTATCGTTATACACATACTCTGCTCCAAGGCTCCAGTTTACCTCTTGAAGCTCTTCTTTTGCTCCGCCCGGGGCATCGCCGAAGCTCTTGAAAATACCCGAAATAGACGATATGTCGTAGTATTCCTTCTGCAAACGCTCTTGGTAATCTACTTCCGACTCGTCGGTTTTGCGCTTCGGATAAGTGGGAACAAGCAGCTTGTTGGCGTCGGCAGAGATGGTGAAGCGGTTGAATTCATCGACAGGAATCATCAGCGATGCACCCAAACGCAAGTTGGTAGGGATAAATTCGGAACGATTATCGCCACCGAACGTAATTTTCGAACCAATGTTAGAGATGTTCAAACCTAAACCCAACTGGCACTCGCGACTGCCCATATTGATGTAATTCTGATAATAGGCAGAGATGTCGGCTCCGAAAGCAGAACCCGGTGATGTCTCTTCTGTGAAAGTGTAGGTAAGGTCAGAGTATATCCAACGTACGGCAGCACCCAACGAGAACGTTTCGCTCAACATCAGCGAATAGGCTATATCGGCAGAAAGTTCGTAAGGCTTAATGGTCAATGCAGCCGAACCATCGGTGCTACCGGTGGCTTGCACTTCGCCCAAAGAGAAATAACGAAGCGAACCGGACACTGCACTGTAATCGCCAATGCGGTAGTAACCCGAGAGATAAGCCAAGTCCATATCGCTTACCAACTGCCGTAACCAAGGCGTATAGTTCAATGAGACGCCGGCACGAGAGATTGTAAACGGATATTTTGCAGGGTTCCAGAACTGCGAATTCACATCAGGGTCGGTGGCTACGCCCACGTCTCCCATACCTGCTGCACGAGCATCGGGTGCTATCATCTGCGACGTAACGGCATGGTTCACCGGGTTAAAAATGTCCTTCTTGTCTTGCGCCATCGCTACGGAAGTAACTAATGTAAGCAAGAACAGGCTTAATATTCTATAAGTCTTATTCATTCTTTCTGTATTCCTTTCTGTTTGTTTGCATAATAGTCCGAAGCCAATTGCTTAAGAACATAATTAAAACACAAACGTACAGAAAGTCTTATTTATTGTTTATAATAATGAGTTTCTTTGCTTTCGACTCTTTCACGGCACCGCCACAGCTTAAACGGACACGATAAAGGTAAACACCCGTTTGTAAACGTGCACCCGAATTAACGGTTAAATCCCAGTTCACGGTGTAGGCATTGCCCGTTGATACTCCGTTTTCGTTGTGTCGCCACAACAAACGACCCGACATGTCAAGCACTTCTAACTCTATGTCTACATTGGAACCAACATAATTGTGGGTTACAATGAACGTTGTTTCGGTCTTGGCAGGATTGTTTGTGCAGCTCACATCTTGTATCTCAGGAGCCATTCCCTTATCTACCGTAAAGTCGAGAGTGGCAGTAGAGACATTGTTAAGAATGTCCCAAACACGGAACTTCAGCTGATGGCGACCCTCTGACAGCTCAGGAATGCTGAAGAAAGTGGAACCTTTCGTGTAGCTACCAAAATCAAAACGGAAGTTATCGTTAAGGTTGTAAGTGCGCATCATATCGCCATCGATGATAAGTTGCATATCGTGCCCGACTCCGTTGCCCGCTGCATTGATGCCATTGGCATCGGTAACTTGCGCTATAAAATAAGGTGTGCTGTTCACCTTGCCACCGTTTACAAACGACGGTGTGTTGAGATAACAATAGATGGAAGGACCTATGGAATCGTTGCTTACCTGCTCTGAGCCGTTAATACTGAACTTGTCTTCTGCGCCATTCGCCAATAAAGTATGGTCGTTATTTACTGCATAGACATTTATAAGACCGCTACCATTGGCATAATTAAGGTCGCGGGGAACAGCAAAAGTAAAACTAAACTCGCCATTGCGAACACTGTCTGAACCATTGTACAGCACTTTTTGGCGGTCGTAATAGGTAAAGGCGGTGCTCGAAGTCTCTTCTTGCTCCTTGCAAGTTATCAGCTCTCGGGTGTCGCGCACGGTTGCCCACATCAGTCCGTTAAAGCTCTTCACCTTTTCAGAGTCCTTCTCTATATGTCCTTTCACAGTGGCAATAGAGCCTCCTTTCAGTATTATTTGGTTTTCATTGTTCACGACTGTGCCGTTAATGGTGTCGATAACAACGTTTAAGGTGGGCAGATTAAGCGACAAGGCAGGGTCGCCCAACAAGGAATATTGCAGCTTATTGCGTGTTTGGTCTTGCCCTGTATTTATCATATCTATCTTCGCCAAGCGTTGTGCTTCGCCGAGTGTGATAGGCTTACCATCTTTAAAGCTCAGCACATGCTTCAAGAAAGCAGTGTTTATGTGTTTGTTATAACTTGCATATACGGTTCGGGTAGTTCCCCAAAAAGCGACAGAGCCACCCTTTTTATTCAACATTGCTTCTTCTCCGATGGTGGCTATTGTTCCATCGAAAGGCATAATGTCGCAGCTGGCAGTTATCCAAAGCGGAAGGTTGGCATTGGTAAAGTTTGTAAAATCGGTAATGCGCAAGACAGCTTCGTGCGATATTTGTATTTCAGAACCATGCCCGGCATAGTCCATAATGAGTGCACCTTGTGCCTGTTGTTGCTTTATGACAGAGCTTACTTCGGGATATGTAAAGCCTGTAGAGGTGCCAACGCGGGTATAAGCGTCCCACATAACCTTCTTTACCAAATAGTTTGGATAGGCCGTCATAATGGTTTCGGCAGTATAGTTTACGTCGCGCATGTGGAGATTGTCGTTTCCATCGTCTCCCATAAACATAATAACGTTCTGCCAATCGCCGGCATTCTTGTTGCTTGCATAGTTGATGGTCTTGTCTACAACGGTCTGCGCATCGACAACCGTGGTAACAGGAAATCGCCCAACACCAAGGTCTTCCTTGTCGATATTGGTAGGATTAACGCCTTCACCCTCGTCCATAAGCGTGTACCAGCCATCGTTTATGTAGCAATCGGTCAGGCTGAAAGAGTTGTCGCTTTCGTAAGCGAGCAGGTAATCATCAACATTGAAATTCCTACATTCGGGTGTTACCATACGATTGTCCCACACACAGTCGCCAAAGAGCAAGAGCGACTTCGGTATTTCGGCTTCGGTAGCAGCACGGTCGTATAGCATTTTCATGTAACGGCGATACGCCATAGCGTCGGGAGTGCCACTCGAAAACTCGTTAAATATTTCATCGGCAGGCACAATGCGCACCTTCATTCCGTCGTGTTGTTCGTGGAAAGCTGCCAAACGCTGTGCTTGCTTCAGCAGTTTTTGACCGGTTGGGATAATAATAACAAGGTCTACGGGAGTGTGGCTGTGCAAGTCTTGGTTGGTAATGTTATGCACGTATTCAGGAACAGGGAAGGTTCCTTCTGCCAAATTCGGAGCAGAACGAGGCGTGTCGTAGGTCATTGATAAATAGTCCAAACGTGTCGGACCTCCTGAAAGCGTGGTTATCTTAACAGAATCCACATCGCGCAACCCTGTCAGTGCGTATCTTCTCTCTACCTCTGCACCAAAGTCGAACTCGCCGGTAGACATTCTCAGTTCTTCTTTCTTCTCGCCATTCACTTCTATTTGCACGGTTGTTCGTCCCTTTCCGGCCGATACTCCGATAGCAAGTGTACCATTGGCGGCTTTCGCTGCATTGGCTAAAGTGTAGGTATGCGAGTTCCCAACCGGGATTGGAGTGTTCTCGAAGAAGCGTCGTCCACCCGGAAACCAACTGTAATTCTCTATTTCGTGCAGGCTATGATAGTCGTCAGCGGTTGGATATACCGACGAGAGAAAGGCATCGGCATCTATTGTCAAAGGTGCTTCTGCGCTTTCGGTTATGAAGTAATAACCATAGTCGGAATAGTGGTTACGGGTGCGTACTGCTGCCGTATTGCTTTCCCAACTTACCGGTCCACGGCCATAAAAGAGGCGTTTGCCACCAATAAGGCAGCTTGGAACTTCCTTTAAATCGTCAAACTCCTTCAAATAAACCGACGATATTTTTTCGTTTTGCAAATTACCACCATATCCATAAATGCGCACTTTGCTTAAATCGGAGAAGCCGGCACGGCGCACCACATCGGCAGTAAGGTTGTAAATGCCATTGGCAGGTACGCGAATTTTAGCCCATTTGCCCGACGACAGCACGGAATGGGCAGCATAAAGCGGTGTACTTTCGGCCGGTGCAGGGTGATTGGCACGAACTTGGCGGGCATTACGAGGCTTT
Source organism: Prevotella falsenii DSM 22864 = JCM 15124 (assembly GCF_000613945.1). Lineage (GTDB taxonomy): Bacteria > Bacteroidota > Bacteroidia > Bacteroidales > Bacteroidaceae > Prevotella > Prevotella falsenii. The sequence continues at coordinate 23,061 of NZ_BAJY01000023.1, read as the reverse complement.
GAAGTGAGTGCAATCATAAAGCTAACCAAGAACTGTTTCTTGCCATTGCGCTCCACAATGGGGACAAGCGAAAACTCAAGAATGCCTTTTTTGCGCTCCACTACCATTTGCTGTTGTATCTCGGGCAAAGTCGGGAGCGGTGCACCGGACAAAGCATTGTAACGCGCAACATCGGTGGCACTCATGTCAAGGAACTCCGGATAGCGTATTTCCAACTGATAAACGGAGTCCGCATAGTTTTCACCGATAGGAATGGCATAGGTGAAATGTGGAAGTAAAGAGTCTATCGTAACATCTTCAACCGTAAGATTGAAGAAACGTTGTTTTTGTGCGTGCGCCGAAACAGCGAGCAACAAAAGCAAAAAACCTAATATTTTACATTTCATTCGTGTCGTCGTTTAAGGTTGGAAAGCAGGTCTCCAACATCGTTATTTACAATTAAAGTCGAGGACTTTCCTATCCTCAACATAACCTTCCAAGTGGTCGTTTATAGCCACGGGAGCACAACCGGCAGGGCAACCTGTATAAATTATGTCGCCCGTCTTCAGCGTGAAGTATCTACTGATGTAGCTGATAAGCTCGTCTACCTTATAAAGCATATCGCTTGTACAGCCTTCCTGCACCGTCTTACCGTTGATGTCGAGGTGGAAATGAATACGCTGAATGTCCAAAAACTTTTCTTTATCCACCCAGCTGCCTAACGCTGCAGCACCATCGAAACTCTTTGAAAGTTCCCAAGGCAGTCCTTGTTCTTTTAGTTTCTTCTGTAAATCGCGCGCTGTAAAGTCGATTCCAACCGTTACGGCATCATAGTAACGGTGGGCAAATCGCTCAGGAATGGTCTTTCCTAAACGACAAATGCGCACCACCAATTCGGTTTCGTACTCTATTCGTCCTAAGTCATCGGGAATAAAGAAAGGTTTGCTGTCCTTCAATAACGACGAGTCAGCCTTCAAGAATACCACAGGTTGTTCTGTCTTACTTAACGTTCCGTGTAGCGATTTATTGTGCTCGGAATAGTTCATTCCTATTGCAAATATCTTCATTTCTAATTCGTTTGCGATTTTTTAACTTATATACAATAAACTAAGTGCAAAGCATTGGCGCACCGATAGGCATCTATTCATTTTGCAAACTTACATAAATTTTTCGTAACCGAACATTAATAGGATAAAAAATACATACGCGCATGCTTCTTTTACCTTATATATCCCATCACAAAATTTTCTTTGAAAACTTGCAAGAAAACAGTTTAAAAAAGCTCTTAGCAGGGTACTTCTCTCCCATTCGTTTAAGGTTGATTTCTTTAAAAAGTGCCTTGGTTTTGTAAATATAATTCCGTTAAAAAGTAACAATTTCGTTTCTGCGTTGCGAAAGCGGCTGTTTTGCAACGCAAAACCTACGCTTTTACCGTGCAAAACCTACGCTTTTGGAATGCCAAACAATAGGTTTTGCAACGCATTGATAATAAACAGATTACACGATAGTTACACTTGCGAAAAATATTTACAGCTTTTCCGCTTCCTTTCCAACTATAAAACAAGGAATGGGAGGGGAAGCAAAGTAGCGGGTAAATCATTCTTACGCTTAGAAAAATTTCAATATACGATGCGCTTTATTATATTTCTACCATCACAAAGAAACATTGTTGATAGAAACAAAGAACAGACTCACGGATACGAAAAAAGGAATCCGAAGAGTAAAAACCTCTTGGATTCCTTTTCTATATATTTATAGAAGTGTTACTTCTACATATTATTGCTTATTCGGCAGAGAGTGTGAAACGCTTGTAAGCAACCACTGCAAGGTCTTTGTCTTGGCTCTTCAACCAGTCGGCAACATTGATTTTGTCGCCTTCTGCAAATTGGAACTCTTGGTCTACAAGACAGTTGTCCTTGAAGAATTTATTGAGACGACCCTTAGCGATATTCTCTATCATATTCTCGTTCAAGTTAGCAGCCTTTTCAGCACTTACAGTCTTTCTGATTTCGATAGCCTTGTCAGCGTCTTCACGTGTAAGCCAGCCCTTGTTGATATTAGACTCGATGTGGTCGTCGCTATCAACCAAGTTCGGGTTAATACCTGCTTTCTTGATAGCAGCTACAACAGCTTTCTCAACTTGTTCTTCCTTTGTTTTCTGGATAGCAACCTTGTATTCCTCGTCCTTAACTTCTTGCGGAACAGAAGCTTCGTCCAAAGCTACCGGCTTCATGGCAGCAACCTGCATAGCTACTTTGTGTGCAGCTTCTTCATTGTTCTTGTTGAGCTGAACGATAGTTGCAAGTGTGTGCTTTGCCATATGGTCGTAAACAGAGAGGTTTTCGCCCTCGATGAAATTGTAACCATCGAGTTCCATCTTCTCGCCTGTGATGCCGGAACGCTGCTGAACTGTTGTAGCAGCATCTTCACCGTTAGCCAACTTCAAAGCCTTAACCTCATCGAGAGACTTAGCTTTTGCAGCAACTGCGGCGTCAAGAATTTCTTGTACCATAGCGATGAAGTCCTTACCGTTAGCAACAAAGTCGGTTTCGCATTTTACAGCTACCATTGCAGCAAAGCCATCAACAGCCTTTACGAGCACGCAACCATTTGAAGTTTCACGGTCTGAACGCTTGGCAGCAATAGCCAATCCACGCTCGCGAAGTATTTCTTTTGCTTTATCAAAATCGCCTTCAGCCTCGTTGAGTGCATTCTTAACGTCAGCAAGACCTGCGCCGGTCATGGCACGTAGCTTCTTAATATCTTCAATTGATACAGCCATTTTTCTCTTTTCCTTTCAATTTATGGTTAAAAAATGTGGGCGTTGAGGAGCGTTAATGGATTATTATTAAACCCATAAGCGTTCACCAACGCCCATTTTATATTGTCTAAAAATTATTCTGCAGCGGGTGCTTCTTCCTCGTTAGCAGATGTTTCTTCCTCATTAGCAGGTGCTTCTTCGGCAGCAGCCTTGCGTGCAGCACGCTTTGGTTTTGCTTCAGCAGCTTCCTCAGCCTGTTCTGCAGCAGCTTTTTCATCAGCCTTTTCAGCCTTACGCTCTTCAAGACCTTCTGCAATGGCAGCGCAGCAAGCACCAAGAATAACTTCTACCGAGTCCTTTGCATCATCGTTAGCAGGAATAACGTAATCGATATTCCTTGGATCAGAGTTTGTATCAACGATACCGAACACCGGAATACCCAAACGATTAGCTTCCTTAACAGCAATATGCTCTTTCATTACGTCGATGACAAAGAGTGCTGAAGGCAAACGAGTAAGGTCTGCAATAGAACCAAGGTTCTTCTCAAGCTTAGCACGCTGACGTGAAATCTGAAGAATTTCGCGCTTTGAGAGATTAGAGAATGTACCATCGTTCATCAATCTATCGATGTTCGTCATTTTCTTAATTGCCTTACGAATAGTAGGGAAGTTGGTAAGCATACCACCTGCCCAACGCTCGTTTACGTATGGCATATTAACCGATGCAGCCTTTTCAGCAACAACGTCCTTAGACTGTTTTTTAGTAGCAACGAACAAAATCTTCTTTCCGCTCTTAGCGATGCCCTTGAGAGCCTCAGCAGCTTCGTCTATCTTAGCAACGGTTTTATGAAGATCGATGATGTGGATACCATTGCGTTCCATATAGATATATGCTTCATAGCCGGGTTCCACTTACGATGGAGGTGTCCGAAATGACAACCTGCCTGCAATAATTGGTCAAAATTTGTTCTTGACATAGTCTTTTTTCCTTTTTGTTTTGTTTACTTTCTTTTTAATTCTTTCTTGGCGAATGAGCTTCGCCCGGCTTGTTAGAATCAACCTGTGAGTAGTCCCCGATTTGAAATCTCACCGATTTAGATACTAAACTCAAGCGCAATTCAATACTGCCGGAAACGCAAAGCAAACCTTCTGCCGACGTTCCACAGCATATAAAGCAGTGTGATTAACGCTTGCTGAACTGGAAGTGAGCACGTGCCTTTGGCTGTCCCGGCTTCTTACGCTCAACCGCACGGCTATCGCGTGTCAGGAATCCGTGGTCTTTCAAGTTCTTCTTATCTTCAGGATTAATCTCAACAAGTGCGCGTGCAATAGCGAGGCGGAGTGCCTGACTCTGACCGGTAAAGCCACCACCGTAGAGATTTACCTTAATATCGTACTGACCTTCTACACCGAGCAACTGCAATGGTTGTTTTACAACGTACTGCAAAATAGCTGATGGGAAATATTCAGTAATATCTTTTTTGTTGATTGTAATCTTGCCTGTACCTTCTGAGAGGTAAATACGAGCAACGGCGCTCTTGCGGCGTCCAATTGTGTTTATTACTTCCATCTTTTTCGCCTAATTATTTATACTGGTTAATGTCTATTGACTTTGGCTTCTGTGCCTCAAGTCCTTTCAACTCTGTACCTTCAATTACATAAAGGTTGTCAAGCAAATGACGACCGAGGATACCCTTTGGCAACATACCCTTTACTGCGTGGCGCACCATCTTCTCTACACCATTCTTCTTTGTGCGAAGTTGTGCCGGTGTGTTGAAACGCTGTCCACCCGGGTAACCAGTATAGTGAGTGTAAACCTTATCGGTTTCCTTGTTGCCTGTAAACTTAATCTTCTCAGCATTGATAATGATTACATTGTCTCCACAATCAACGTGCGGAGTAAAAGTTGGCTTGTATTTTCCGCGAAGCAACTTAGCAACTTTAGAGCAGAAACGACCCACAATCTGGTCGGTAGCGTCTACTACCACCCACTCTTTCTTAGCTGTTTCCTTGTTTACGGAAATAGTCTTATAACTTAAAGTGTTCATTTTTAATTTTAAAATTTTACTACTAAAAACGTTTTTAATTCTTGCCCGTCGGATTCACTAACCATGCAGCTCGGCCAAAAGCAACACTATTAACACACAACGTGCTGAGGGCTCTAAGTTCACCCTCGAAATAATCGGTCTGCAAAATTACTCATTTTTTATTAGCTACAAAACGCATAACAGTGCGAAAGTGTTAGTATTAATTATTATTAACACAGTTTAGCGTTTCAAAGAGAATTAACCGGCAACTATATTGATGGTTAGTTTAGAAATGATAAGCGACGCCCATTTTCACTTCAAACGTTTCAGCGTGCACATTATTATAATAAGCGTAACGTGTGTTCCTTATATAATAAGAGCCGGAAAGCACAACACTCATACGTTTGTTGAAGTCGAATTCCCATATTGGATTTAACACAAGCAAGTCGGCATTGCCCTTATCGCCCTGCGCATTCAGATACAAAGGGTTGGTTGTTGCAAGTTTTTCCTTGTCGTATCCTTTCCGTGTGTAGATATGATAGAAGGCTGCGTGCATAACGAAACGCCCAAAATTATGAAACTCCATAAAGGTTTTCGTCTTCACCGAGAAGCCCGAACCCATATTATAGTCGCGGTCGATAACATTATAATAATCGCTTTTCGTGCCTCCCAACAATATTCCCGAAAGGAAAACGCGCTGTTCCAACTTCGCAAGTCCACCCATATTGAGAAACGAAATCACTACGCCCGGTCCAAAACTAGCAGCTTCTGAAATGCGATAAGGAGTTTGCTTGCTGCCTTCTTTCACAGGGTCGGAATCGTAGTAGTTGAAGTGTTGGAAGATACCAACCTGCGCTTTAAGGTTCGTACCCGTAAATACAGGTGCGCCCCACAAACGTCCCAAAATATGAATACCATTCACAAACGGCTGATTACCGCCCAATCCCAACGACAGTTCCATAGAAAAGAAATCGTAAGGCTTGCCGGTTGCTCTGTTCAGAGGGTCGCCATATTCCAAGAAGATGTTAAAAAACGAGTTGTAGTCGCCACGGAACATCGCTCCGTTATCAGCCAGATAGCGACCGCCAAGCGAGATGGAGAGGTCTATCGGCAATGTTTCATAATCGTGATACTTGTAATATTCGTTCTTCACATGCCATGCTTTTCCCGTTACAATTCGATTAAAGCCGCCCATAGGGTTGATGATTGCAGCACCAAACTCTCTGAGAAAACGGCGGAAGCCCCTACTTCTGTCGTTCAGCAACAGGTGCGAAATGCGGTGCGATATTTCGCCAAAACATATTCCACCCACCGTCGTGGCAAGAACGTCGTTAATGGCAGGCGGTTCTACTTCACCCATAAATTCCCACATGAGCGAACCGCCCAAGGCGTAGGGTGCCGACTCCCAAAACGACAAACCGTTGCCACGTGCCGAATTATAGTACAGACTGCCATGGTAAGGGTGTGCAAACAAGTTGGTAGAAAACTTGTCGTTGTCCCACACAAATCCATTTTTAAAGTTGTTGTGTATGCTCTTAAAGTTTACTTTTGCAAAGTCGTAGCGAAAAACAAACCTGTCTACGCAGTGCACCAAAACGTTTACGGCGGTTGCTTCGGCGGATGCCTTCCAAGGACGTTTTCGCTGTTCTTTAGGGTCGTTATAGGCAAACTGAAGATTATGAATGTGCAAAGTGGAATCGTTTTCCATCAACATTTTATACCGTTCTGCCATACTACGTTCGGTAGTTCCGGTAGTTCCGCCGTACGATTGTGTATTCTCCGGTTTAAACCGCATTACGATTCCTGCTTCCAAAAGCAGCTTGTTTCTGTAATGCTCGTTATGTCCGTAGTAGTGCGTAGTGCCCCACCCCGCTGACACGAATACCCCCAGCTTCTTATTAATATGGTAGTCTAAGTTTACACGCCCTTGCAGCGAGTACAGCCGGTGCGGCTTATCGGACGTTTCTTTCTCAAAGGTTTCTATATGCGCAAAACCTATATCGCCGCTCAACAACCATCTCGGTGATAAGTTCAGGTAACGCCCCAAACGGTAAGACACTGCACCCGAAAGCTCGTCGGTGAAGCCCATATAACGCGTACCTACCGATAACAGCGAATAGGTGTTCCGGTTTCTGAAACGCAAAGCCATATTTACAAGAGCGTAGTTGCCCCAATAAGCCAAAACATCAATCTCTGTTTGCGGACTGATGTTTATCAATCCTATTTTGTGCGTCAGTGTATCGCGACTGTAATTGATAATACCGAGCTGCAAACCCTTCGGCTGTTGCAGTGCAATATTTACCAATCCTATCTGCGCACCCCGCAATGTGTCGGCGTAATTATAAGTGCCCAACTGCAAACCGCGCATTGTTTTCGATGTGATATTGGCTATACCGCCTATCTGCACACCTGCTTTTATGCCCATTGCAATATTTGTGAAAGCACTCAACTGCAATCCGCGGAAAGGTGTCCCTACGATATTTGCAAATCCCGACAGCTGAACGCCGTGTATATGTCGAGCCACGTTGGAGATACCGGCTAACTGCATGCCGCGCATTTCGCCACCTAAGGTATTCATACCAAAAGCCGCTTGCAAGCCATCGATGCGCCCACCACCGGCAGCAAACAGTCCCCCGATGTTCACACCCTTCATCTGATGGTGTGCAATACTGCTGATTCCACCTATCTGAAAGCCGTGCAGGGTGTCGGTAGCAGCAAGAATACCGACATTCGCACTTCGCCATCGCGAAGAATCTGCCGCATTGTGGCCTATGCCCAAAGCCCAATTATAGAAATGGCGTTCGGTAGTTTGCCCGTTTGTTTGTGCCCGTAACGAAACTGTTGTTGCCAAAAACAAGACAACAACTGCCAATATGTTTCTACTGCTTCTACCCAAACGGAACAGCACGCTTTTCTCCATAGACCAATCACGGCTTGCTATCGAACGGCAATAACCAAACTTCTCGTTACGAACTTTGCGCAAAGGTAATAAAAGTAATTCAGAAAAACAAAAAGAAAGCATAACTTTGAACTATTTTCCGTACTATGTATATCCAACATAAAAAGTTCGGAAACGCTACTTACTATGCTTCGGAAAGAACACAAACGTTAGGTTCGACTGAAAAATATTGTGCAGCTCGATATTCGTTTTCTTATTGAAGGCAAATCCCGAAAACAGCCCTGATATTGTAAAGATAATTCTAACGAAAAATGATAATTTCGATTTGGCGTTGCGAAAGCGTAGGTTTTGCGACGCAAAACCTACGCTTTTACCGTGCAAAACCTACGGTTTTGGAATGCAAAACAATAGATTTTGCAAAACGTTGATAACGAGATGGTTACGCAACAGATATGTTTGCGAAAAATATCTACAGAATTATAGCACTTTTTCCGCCCTTAAAAGTAACGTGAATTTCATAAAATTTACCGAAAGAGATAAAAACTAAGAGTCGATTTTCATAGTGAAAACCAACTCTTATTTTTTATTAGTGAAATATCAAACAGCCCTATCAAGTCCAACCTTTTGGTCATGTCCGCCAATTAAAGAGGCAAAAACTCATTATCCCTACCGATTATAATGTAAGCTTCGCCTCTCTTTCTGCTCTGCAACAGGTTTTCTTGAATAGCTTTGCTACTATCCCTTCGTATTAGAGAGAATACGCTTAAAGTCCGGATCATCACGAAGTCCGTTCCAATCTTTATCTTTCTCCACCATTTCCACAGAGACATCATGTCTTGAAAGAGAACGCTCCAAATACTCCAGTGCTTCTTCTTTCTTGTTTCTTATGGCATAAAGACAAGCCAAATTATAGGAACGACCTCCTTTCTCAATCGCTTGTTGATACTTTTCAAAGGCTTTGTTGTATAGGTCTTCAGCTTCGCTAACGGATTTTGCCTGTGCCAGAACATATAAAGCATTTCCCCAATTATTATATGCCTCATGGAAGTCTGGCTTAACCTCTATTGCCCGATGATACTTTTCAAAGGATTTTTTGTATAGTGCTTCAGCTTTAATACCAGACTTTATCTGTGCCAAAGCACTTAAAGCATTTCCCCAATTGTAATATGCCTCATTGAGGTCTGGGTTAATCTGTGTTGCCTGTTCATATTTTTTAAAGGCTGCTTTGTATAGTTCTTCAGCTTCAATACTAGACCTTGTCTGTGCAAGATCGCTTAAAGCATTTCCCCAATTGTTATATGCTTCATGACTTTTAGGTTTTAATTCCGTCGCTGCCTTATACTCTTCTGAAGCGTCTGAGTATTCCCCATTCAAATGATACTTTAATCCATTGTTGAAGTGATTGTTTGCCTCTCTCTCTAAAAGGAGTAGTTGTCTTTCATTCTCATTCTGTACTTTTGAAAGTCTCTTCGTAAGAGAATCAATTTCTTTTTCAGACTCTTTAAGTAGGTCGGAAAGCACCTTCTCTTGAGAACTTTTCTTTGCTTCTGCATCCTGCTTAACTTTTATAAGTTGGTCTATAACCTTTGGAATTTCTGTATAAGAAGCAACTTCAATGGAAGTTAGGAAATTAAGAGATTTCTCTAACGGCTTATCAGTTATGATATAGTGCTCTTGGTCGTAGATACCTTGAACCCTTTTGATTTCCTTAAAAATACCATTGATCTGAGGATCGCCCAAACCTGTTCCAATAAAAAGGAAGGTTTTATTGAATATGAGATTTCTCAAAGCATATAAGGCATGTTCTGCCTCTCGTCCTTTGCTCTTATAAAGTTTATCATAATCTGACGGAAATAAGACCATAGAATCTAAATGTTCTATGCAACCATGCAATTTAAATAAAAAGATGGGGTCTTTCTTCAGTCTGTTTAACTCATAATCTTTACTCTTATATGCTTTTGTTTCTTGAAGTTCAGGAATGGCTTTCTCAAAAGCTCTATCATAGTTGGTAGTAATAATCTTTGTTGATAGGCTGAAAAGCTTCTGCTGAAAAGACAAATCGTTCTCCTTTCCCAATGTAAAATAGTGCTTGACAAATTCGCCAACTTGTCCTCTATTTATTCTTTCAGTTTCTAATTTTTCAAGAGCTTTTATCGGCTCTAATGCATCGCAAGATTGTTTTAGTTCAGCTGTGATATGCCCTTTCTCATTCAGATGAGAAGTTATAGATTTAACCATTTTGTCCCAACCTTCGAGAGATTCATTGTTCGTGTTTTTTAAGTTCCAAGATAAACCGGCACCAATGAATAGTACTAAATCGTCAGCTTCGATTGCTTCTTTTAATCCGGGAGGTATATTTATCATAGTTTTATTATTTATTTTACACAGTGTAACTGCTTTTATAAAGGTAAACTCGTGTGGTATAAGGTCTGAACAGCCAATCGGAATTTAGGCTAACAGATTTTCATAGATGCAAAGATATAAAAAATATTGATGTTCAAGAGAAGGTTTTCACGAATTAATGAGAGGTTGGTAAAATAAAGTGAGTTTGAAAGATTGTAGAGATAATAGGTATTCAGCCAAGGCTCCGCCCTTCAACAACACAGCCTGCGCTCTTGGCGCAGGCTGTGTTGTTATCTCTACTTATGCAAGCGAGATTGTCTAATATATATTGTATAGTGGCTTAATGTTTATTTACGTCCTTGATAATCGTTACCGACAGTGCGCCGGCAACAAGGGCTACGCCTGCCACAATCATCATATTGCTTTGCACAGAGCCTACGAGGTGCAAGATGACACCGCCAAGGGCTGCTGCAATAATCTGTGGTATGCAGATGGTTCCGTTGAACAAACCAAGGTAAGCACCCATGTGTCCGTAGCCTTCAAGCGCATTGGTAACAAAGGTGAAAGGCATGGCAAGTATAGCTGCCCAAGCGCAACCGATGAGCAGGAACGGAAGGAACATAACGTATTGGTCGTGAACGAAAGAAGTCATTACAAAACCTATACCGCCCAAAACGAGCGAAAGACTATAAGCCAACTTGCGGTTTTTGAACATCGGCAACACCATTGCCCAGACCACCGAGCCTATGGCTTGCACGGCAAAGAGTATGCCCACCCAGTTGCCGGCTTCCTGATAGCTCAAAGTAGCAGTAGCATTGGCAGCTGTCATGTCTACCCCCCAGCAGTTGGCAGCTACTGTTCCGTTGGTGTAGGTCCACATATACATAAAGGCAAACCAAGAGAAGAACTGTACCAATCCCACTTTCCAGAAAGTGGCAGGTGCATTCTTCAAGAGGTGTATCCAGTTGGATTTCGATTCGTTGTCGGTTTCTTTCAAGTTGTGATATTCGGCATATTCCTTCGGTGGCATCTCCTTTACCTTTGCCGTAGTGTAGAGTACACACAGAATAAGAATGGCTGCACCAATGTAGAACGAATAAATCACAGAGTCGGGGATTACACCTTTGGGGGCTTCGTTGGCAATACCGATGGCGGTAAAGAAGAATGGGAACACGTAGCCCGCTAACGAACCGGCATTGCAAAGAAAACTCTGAATGGAGTAAGCCAAAGCCTTTTGCTTTTCGTTTACTTCGTCGCCCACAAGCATTTTGAAAGGCTGCATTGCCATATTGATGCTTGTATCGAGGAACATCAGAGCGATTAAGCCGAACACCATCGCCGTGGAAACAGCCATACCGAACGAACCGGCATTTGGCAAAAGGCACATTACGAGAACAGCAACGGTAGCTCCTATAAATAAATAAGGTATACGACGACCGAAGCGCGTCCATGTTTTGTCGGACAACGTTCCTACAATCGGTTGCACAATAATGCCCATCAGCGGGGGTAAAATCCAGAAATAGCTCAGGCTGTGCGGGTCGGCACCCAATGTTCCGAATATACGCGAGATGTTTGCGCTTTGCAGTGCGTAAGCTATTTGCACGCCAAAGAACCCAAAACTAAGGTTCCATAGTTGCCAGAAACTTTTGTCGGGGCGGGTTTTTAATTCTTTATTCATAGTTGAAAGTGTGTGAGTTGCAGTTTATTTGTTGTTGATTTATATCTTGTCGTTATCGTGTTGTGCCTCGAACGATGAGCCTTGTGCGCACCACACGCTTCTCGATAGAGTCGTTGGGAAGTACGCCTTCCACCTTATTTATAAGTATGTTTGCAGCTTCTTCGCCCACACGCACGCCACGCTGCTCTACCGTTGTCAGCATCGGGTCGCACGCTATGGCACGTTCGCAATTGGTGAAACCGCAAATCGACACATCTTCGGGAATACGCAAACCCATTCGCTTGCACGAATAGAGAATGCCAATGGCAGTGTCGTCGTTTACAGCGAAAAAAGCATCGGGCGGATTTGAGACGCTCATAAGGTCGGGAGTGATGGACTCTGCATCGCTGCGGTTGTCGCACATACGAATGAGTTGCTCGTCGGGCTGTATACCATGCTTCAGCAAAGCATCGCGATAACCATTATAACGGTTCTTTCCGATTTCCAAATTCAACGACACACCATAGTAGGCAATGCGTTTACAGCCGGTATTAATAAGGTGGTTCACGGCTGCGAGTGCCCCCATATAGTCGTCGATAACCACGCGGCTGGCATTTACACCTGTACTCACACGGTCGTAGAATACAAGCGGAACATGCCGGTCGATAAGGAATTGGAAGTGGTCGTACTTGGCTGTATCCTTCGCTTGCGATACGATTACGCCGCAAACTTTATTCTCGTAGAACGATTTGCATATCTCAACTTCTCGCTCATAGCGTTCTCCGCTTTGTGCAACCAATAGCTGATAGCCACGCGCAGATGCCTCTTCTTCTATTCCTGCCAATATGGAAGAAAAGTAAAAATGCGTAAACTGCGGCACAATTACGCCAATCACTTTCAACGGTTGCACTTTGCTTTTGCGCAATGCTTCGGCTATGATATTCGGTGTGAAGTTGTGTTCACGGGCATAACGCTTTATTTCTTCTTTCTTTTCAGCAGAAATGCGTGGACTGTCCTTTAATGCACGCGAAACAGTGGCAACAGAAACACCGAGTTCCCGTGCAATATCTTTCATCGTAACACTTCCACTTTTTATCATAATTCTGTAAGTATGATTTCTGTTTTTGTTATTCCTAATGGCAAAAATACACATTTTTACACTAACGTTGATGCAAGTCAAGAATTTATTTATCGCATTATTAGCGCAAACGTTTGCGCATTTTAATTAACGTTTTTTAATGAATAAAAAGTACTAATATGGAATTATCGACCTATCTTTGCACTGATAAGCTTTATATAAAGAAAGGCGGACATCACATAAATCTATAAAAGAGATAACAATTTACTCAATATTAATAACTTTAGCAATAAAAAGATGAAGCAGGTAAAAAGCAAATTCCCTGTCAGGATAACGACACTTGTTTTAGGTCTATTCCTGTCTATCAGTGCCTTTGCACAATCGACTATCAAAGGTCTTGTAAAAGATGCTTCCGGCGAACCGGTTATCAGCGCATCGGTTCTTGTTACAGGAACCACCAACGGCGTGCAGACTGATTTCGACGGAAACTTTGAAATTAATGTGGCACCGGGTACTCAACTAACAATTTCCTACATTGGTTACGTAAAGCAACAAGTAGCTGCAAAAGATGGTATGGTAGTTATTCTCCAGCCGGACGGTGCGCAACAAATGCAGGAAGTAGTGGTCATCGGTTACGGTGCTGTGAAGAAGAGCGACCTTACAGGTTCGGTTCTCGCAATGAAACCGGACGCAAAGAACAAAGGTCTTGTAGTAAACGCACAGGACATGATGCAAGGTAAGATGGCCGGTGTGAATGTAACAAGCGATGGCGGTACCCCCGGTGGTGGTGCACAAATTCGTATTCGTGGCGGTTCTTCATTGAACGCATCTAACGCTCCGCTTATCGTTATCGACGGTGTGGCATTGGATAACACGGGTGTGAAAGGTATGCCCAACCCTCTTTCTATGGTAAACCCACAAGACATTGAAAGCTTCAACGTCTTGAAAGATGCTTCTGCAACAGCTATCTACGGTTCGCGCGGTTCTAACGGTGTCATCATCATCACCACAAAGAAAGGACGCGTCAATCAGCCTCTCTCTGTTTCATACGCCGGTAGCGTAACTGCAAGTGTTAAGAAAAAGACCATTGACGTAATGAATGGCGACGAATATCGCAAATTTGTTACCGATATGTTTGGTGCAGGCAGCAAGCAAGTGGCTGCACTTGGCAAGGCTAACACCGACTGGCAGAACGAAATTTATCGTACAGCGTGGGCACAAGACCACAGCGTAACTTTGACCGGATCGGTTGGTAACAGTGCGAACTCTATGCCTTTCCGCATTTCAGCAGGTTACACCAACAACCAAGGTATCGTGAAAACCTCAAGTTTCGAGCGTTACACAGCTGCTGTAAACTTAAATCCATCGCTCATGAACGACCACTTGAACATGAATTTCAATGTGAAAGGTATGTTCGCAAAGAACCGTTTTGCCGATGGTGCAGCTATTGGTGCAGCCGTTTCTTACGACCCAACTCAAAGCATTTACGATTACGATTCACCCGACGCAGCTAACTTTGGCTACTATCACGCATGGCGTGGCGTAGGTCTTGCTGCAAGCGAAGACCCAACATGGCCATCTACTTTTAACTCTTTGGCAACAAAGAACCCGATGGCTATCTTGAATTTAAAGAACGACCGCTCTCGCAGCCGCGACGTTATCGCAAATGCAGAGTTCGACTATAAGGTGCACGGATTTGAAGATTTGCGCTTGCACGTTACTGCCGGTGCCGACATCGCACAAGGTCAGCAGGACACAGACATCGCACCATCTTCTCCATTGGCTCCTTATTATGGCTACAACGGTTGGAGCAAACAGTTGAAGCGCAACCTCACTTTCAACGCATACGCACAGTACTATCACGACTTTAAGGACGCTGCGAAGAACCATTTCGACATTATGGCAGGTTACGAGTGGCAACATTTCTGGAAGAAGGACAAGAGCCGTGCAATACAATATTATCCTTCTACCAACTCAAAAGCCGGTCAAATCTATAGAGATAGCGGTAAGGACTATAACGGCGACGGCATTTTGGAAGACTATGTATATCCAACTGAAAACTTCCTCGTATCATTCTTCGGTCGTGCCAACTGGAGTTTGATGGACCGTTACTACGTTACGGCTACGTTCCGTGCCGACGGTGCATCACGTTTCCAAGAGCACTGGGCTTACTTCCCTTCATTTGCATTCGCTTGGAAGGTAAAAGACGAGAACAAGTTCCGCGATATTAAGTGGTTGAGTGACTTGAAACTCCGCTTAGGCTGGGGTATGACAGGTCAGCAGGAAGGTATCGGCGACTACAACTACTTCGACATTTATCAGACGGGTACCGGCACAAACAACTACTATCCATTGCTTGACGGTGGAACTGTTGTTCGTCCACAGGCTGTAAATAAGGATTTAACTTGGGAAACAACCACAACTTACAACGTTGGTCTCGATTGGGGCATCTTCAACCAACGCCTCACCGGTAGCATCGACTGGTACTATCGTAAGACCACAGACCTTTTGAACACAGTAACCGTTCCTGCAGGTTCTAACTTCCGCAACCAAGTTCCTTCTAACATTGGTTCATTAAAGAACACCGGTGTTGAAGCAGCATTCCGTTGGAGAGCCATCGAAACTAAGGACTGGTATTGGACTATCGACTATAACTTCACATACAACAAGAACGAAATTACCGACCTTACAGGTGGCAAGGGAACTAATTTCTTTGTTCCAACGGGCGGTATCTCAGCAGGTACCGGTGGCAATGCGCAAGCACACGCAGTAGGACACCCGGCTTCTTCATTCTACGTTTATCAACAGATTTACGACAAAGACGGTAAGGCAATCGAAGGTGCAGTAGTAGACAGAAATGCTGATGGACAAATCACAGAAGCCGACAAGTACTTCTACAAAAGTCCGATGGCACCTGTAATAATGGGTCTTGCTTCTCGTTTAGAGTACAAGGGTTGGGACTTCGGTTTCTCTCTCCGTGCAAGTCTCGGCAACTATGTGTTCAACGATTTGATGGCCGGACAAGCTAACGTTTCTCCTGCTGCTATCTGGGCATCATCTGAATTCCTGTCAAACCGTCCAACAGCATCAGTTAAAGACAACTGGCAAACAAGCCACACCACAGCAATTCTTTCAGACCGTTGGGTGCAGAATGCGTCATTCTTGAAACTCGATAACGTTACATTGGGTTATAGCTTTGCTGACCTATTCAAGACCGGCGGCTGGCATGGCTTGAGCGGACGTATTTACGGTACTGCTACAAACATTCTCACACTTACAAAGTATAAAGGTATAGACCCTGAAGTATTTGGCGGTATTGATAATAACCTCTATCCTCGTCCAATGTCATTCATTGTAGGTCTGAACTTAAATTTCTAATTCTATCCTAAAAGTCAATAACAATGAAACAATATATTATTAAGAAATTAGCTCCTGTAGCAGCATTACTGCTTACATTGAGCATCACTTCTTGTGTAAAGGATTTGGACGTAAAGCCAATCGACCCAAACCTTCAAACAGAGATAAATCCAAATCATTTGTTCAACAAATGCTATGCAAACTTTGCATTGGCAGGCAACAGTGGTCCTGACGGCGATTGCGATATTGACGGTCTTGATGGAGGAACAACCGGTTTCATCAGACAGTTGTTCAACTCTAACGAACTTACTACCGACGAAGCTATTTGCAGCTGGACACAAGATGAAGGTATTACAGAGTTCAACTTCGATACCTTTGGCAGCTCTCACCCAATGCTCAAAGGCTTCTACTATCGCCTTTACTTTGGTGTTACCATCTGCAACCAATACATCAACAACTTCGGTAATTTGGACAAGCAGAAGACAGCAGAGGTGCGCTTTATCCGTGCACTCGACTACTACTTATTGATGGACGCATTCGGCAATATTCCATTTACGGAACAAGTATCTGCCAAAGCTGCTCCGCAATATTCGCGTAAGCAGATATATGACTATGTTGAAAAGGAACTTTTGGAGATCGAAAACGACTTGATGGAGCCAAGGGCAAAGAGATCTACCGATGCTAACTATGGCCGCGTAGACAAGGCTGCAGTTTGGATGTTGCTCTCTCGTCTCTATCTGAACGCTGAGGTTTATACCGGTACACCACAATGGCAGAAGGCTGCCGACTATGCTAATAAGGTAATCAATTCACCTTATCAGCTATATACAGGTGCAACAACGAATGGCTGGACTGCTTATCAACAACTCTTTATGGGCGATAATGGCGAAAACGGCGCATCAGTTGAAGCTGTCTTCCCAATCCTCCAAGATGGTAAGCGCACCGCTGCTTACGGTGGTACGGTATTCTTGATTAATGCTTGCTACGACAAGGCTGCGACTGTAAACAGCAACGGTACACCCGGTGGAAATCTTTACGACAATGCAAACTGGGCGGGTGTTCGTGCTCGCAAGGACCTTATCGACAAGTTTTTCCCTAACAACAATGCTCCTTCGGTTACCGGAGCTGTCATGCCTACGGAAGCAGGCGACGACCGCGCATTGTTCGACGGTGTAGACAGAACGATTACACAAGAGACATCAAAAGACCTTTCGGTATTTACAAAGGGATTCGCAGTAGTTAAATACAACAACTTCTACTCAACAGGGGCAGCTGCAAAAGACCTCCGTTATGCCGACACCGACTTCTTCTTGTTCCGTGTCGCAGAGGCTTATCTTACTTATGCAGAAGCTACTGCTCGCTTGAATGGCGGTCAGACTACTGCTGAAGGTACAGACCTCATCAACAAACTTCACCTTCGTGCTCACGCTCAACCGAGAACTTCAGGAGCTTACACACTCAACGACATTCTCAATGAGTGGTGCAAAGAGTTCTACTTCGAAGGCCGTCGCCGTGTAGATTTGGTTCGTTTCAACAAGTTTGGTGGTAATGTAAACTACAACTGGGCTTGGAAAGGTGGCGAACTCAACGGACGCAACTTTGCTGCAACACGCAACATCTTTGCTATTCCGAACAGCGACATCATCGTAAATACGAACTTGAAACAGAATTCCGGTTATTAAGATTATTCAAGTTGAGGAGGCAACTCCTCAACTTTCACAACCAAAAAGACAAGAATTATGACAAAGATATTAAAGTCAGCATTGCTGCTTCTTTGCACTGTTTGCTTCTTTACAGCCTGCAGCGATGACAACGACGAAAATCCAGTAGTAAAGACGCCAACTACTTTCCACCTAAACACACCTGCCCTTGCAGCGAATGGTGTTTACGATTTGGCAAGTTCTCAAAGTATCGAGCTTACATGCTCACAACCTGACTATGGCTACCCTGCCGTTACAAAATACACGGTGGAGGTTGCAACCGATGCCGATATGTCGGACGTAAAAGCCATGGGAACAACTTTCACAACTGCCAAGATGGAAGTAAACGCTGCGGAATTGGCAAGCTTGCTTACCGACCTGCACGTTGCAAAGGGTATGAGCGAGCATCAATTCCCTTTTACAGCCCCTGTTTACATTCGTGTAAAGGCTGTTCAGACAACTGCCGATGGTAGAGAAATAGAAGGAACATCAATTACATCGAACGTCATTACATTGAATAAGGTGTATTTAGTCTTCTCTCTTCCTCCTGTGAGCACACCTGAAAAACTCTTCCTTGTTGGTAACTTCAACAAGTGGTCATGGGACAGCGCATTGGAAATGACACCTGTTCACGGTGCACCGCACATTTTTTGGCATCTTGTTTACATTGATGGCCAAGGCGAAAGTGCCGGTGTTAAGTTCAACAGCGACAAGGCGTGGAACGGCAACGATATTGGTTTCGACAAGATAACGATTAACCCTGCAAGCGAAAAAGGTTCTGACATTATCAGCGTTAAAGGCAACATTGGTTCTTCTAAGGCAGGCTGGTACCTGATGATTGTAGAGTGCACGGTAGAAGGTCGCGACATTAAGTACAACGTAACCTTCAACAATCCTAACGTTTACCTACAAGGTTTATGTACAGCATCGGCAGGTTGGGACCTTATTCCGGAAAACCTGTTCACTGTTCCAGCAACAGCTGACGGCGAATTCGTGTCTCCGGCTATTGGCAATACTGTTGCCGGTGGTCCTACAGACGGCGACCCGGGTGTACGTATCTGCGTGAAGATACCTGATACAGACTGGTGGAAATCGGAGTTTATCATCTACGACAAGAAGATTGCTTACCGCGGAACAGGTGGCGACCAAATTCCACGTGTTGCCGGTACAGCAGGTCAGAGAGTCTACTTGAACTTCACAAACGAAACCGGTGAAATAAAATAATAACAACTTATTATTAGAAAACAGTCATGAAAAAATTATCATTATATATCACAGTCGCACTTGTAAGCCTCGTTCTCGGGGCTTGCAGCGACGAATACGAACCTTGGGGTAACCCTCAAACCTACCCGGAGGAAAATGCTATCACCATTCCCGGTATGAAAGCAAACGCTGTTGCAACGCAAGACTTAGGCACAGTTGGCGAACAAGTTCCTTTGTTCACCCTCACCACAGCCGAACTTCCTGAAGGTTATACCTTACAGAATGCTCGTGTCGGACTCTTACCGGAAAACATCAATGGGCAGTTTGACGGTGCTACGCCTACAATTATAAACACTACACTTGACGGCAAAGCATCAACAGAAGAAGTGCAAGCACTGATTGAAAAGTACTACGGCAAGCGTCCTGAAGCACGCACGTTCGTTGCATACGTATATGTAAATGCCGTAAAAGACGGTCAAGCGGCTCTCATCGATGCCGGTACTATCAATGTTGTGGTAATACCAAAGGGGCTCCAATTCACCGAATTCCTCTACATGGCAGGCGATGCGAACTCTTGGAACCACTCAGATATTCTCCACGGACCGGCGTTCGATGGTAAGTATCTCGGCTATATGTACCTCAACCAGAAAGGATTTAAGTTCTGTACACAACCAAACTGGAACGGTACAAACTATGGTAAGGACTTCAGCACAGCAGGCGATGCTGCCAACATTACGATGACCGAACCTGATGGTTTCTATAAGGTAGAAGTAGACTTGAAAGCCTTTTCTTACAAGCTCACATCTATTACAAGCATCGGTATCATAGGCGACGCCACAGGTAGTTGGGACAACGATATTGCTATGACTTACGAAGCAGATTCTCACGAATGGATTGCCAAGAGCATAACGCTCAAAGACGGCGAAATGAAGTTCCGTGCCAACGGTGCATGGGATATTAGCTGGGGTGGTACAGACCTTACGAAGCTCACATCAAACAACGGTGCCAACATCAAGGTCAATGCAGGTACATACACCATTAAGCTGAAACCTTCTTACGACGGTAACACAAAGGCTGAACTCATCAAAGAGTAAGTCCACTTCAACAATACTTTAAAGTATATACACCAAGGGGAGAATGCAGATGCGTTCTCCTCTTTTTGTTTGTTCAAAAACAAAGTTGCAAACGTTTGCGCTTATATTAATACTTATTATAAATCAAGTTAGCGCAGGGAAAGGAAATAAGTTGTATATTTGCGAAAGCATAAATAATTAGGATAAAACAAAATCAAATCATCATTATGAAACGTACCTCAACTCTGCTTGCAGTTTTGTGTCTTGCCATGACAATGCTTGCACAAGGCTGGAAAGCCAATTATGGCGGCGTAATGCTGCAAGGTTTCTACTGGGATTCTTATCAGGATACGAAATGGACAAACCTCGAATCGCAGGCAAAAGAACTTTCCGATTACTTCGACCTTGTGTGGTTGCCACAAAGTGCGCAAGCACGCAACACAACTTCAATGGGCTACGACGACTACTATTGGTTCAGCAATTACAACAGTTCGTTCGGCACAGAAGCTGAACTCCTGAGCCTCATCGGCACTTTCAAAGCCAACGGCATCAAGACCATAGCCGATGTTGTCATCAACCACCGTGCAACCACGGCAGGGTGGTTCGACTTCCCGACCGAAACTTACAATAACGTAACGTACACCATGACATCGAAAGATGTTGCCAAAAACGACGATGGCGGCGAGGCATTAAAGCAAGCCCAAAAGGAAGGCGTGCAGCTTAGCGACTTCATCGACTCGGGCGAAGACTGGCCCGGAATGCGCGACCTCGACCACAACAGTGCAAACGTGCAAAACACGGTAAAGGCTTACTTGCAGATGCTGAAGGACAAATTCGGCTATGCAGGCTTCCGTTACGATATGGTAAAGGGCTACGGTGGCAAGTTCACGGCAATCTACAACGATGCTTCGCAGCCCGATTTTTCTGTCGGTGAATATTGGGACGGCGATATAAACAAGGTGAAAGCGTGGATTGAAAGCACCAAATCGGACAACGTTCCTACGAGTGCTGCTTTCGACTTCCCTATCCGTTACACCGTTCGCAATGCTGTGAACTACGGCAACTGGGGTGCTTTCGACGGTACAGGCTTGGCGAAAGACCCCAATTATGCACGCTATGCCGTTACTTTCGTAGAGAACCACGACACCGAAGACCGTGGCGGCAACAGCCACCAAGACCCTATAAGGAAAGATACATTGGCAGCAAATGCCTACATTCTCGCCATGCCGGGAACGCCAACCATATTCTTGAAACATTATCAGGCGTACAAAAACGACATCAAGAATATGATTAGCGTGCGCAAGCTGATGGGCATCAACAACGAGAGCAAGGCTGTAAAGTACAGCAGCAGCTCCGACTACTATGCCTTTACCACCACCGGTACGAACGGCGAAATGCTTACCGTGCTCGGTCCGGCAAAGAGTTTCTCCAACACAAACCGATGGATAAAGCTCACCGGCGGATACCACTGGGCTTACTACGTGGAGAAGAGCAAAGCTGATTTTGTATGGGCAAGTCTTGCGAGCGGTACTTACGATGGTGAGCAAAGTGTAACGCTGACAGCCATCAGCGACGATGCGAATGCACAAATCGTGTACACCACCGACGGAAGCGAACCGACAGCAAGCAGCACAAAGGCTGCAAACGGACAAGCACTGACCATTCCTGTGGGTACAACCGTGCTGAAAGCCGGATTGCTCGTTGGCGGTGTTGTGAAAAATATCATTACCCGCAACTACAACATCATCGACTTCAAGCCTTACAACATCAATGTATATGTGAATGCAGACGATGCCGATGCCGCATGGGCAAGTGCGAAGATGACAAGCAGCAGCCCTTCCATCAACTTCTGGGTATGGGGCGGAACACACAAAACCGTAAAGGGTTCGTGGCCCGGCGATGCCGTAACAACAACCGAAACGGCAAACGGCAAGAAATGGTTTGTGAAGGAATTTGCCATTACCAACTCTAACGACATCGTGAATTTTGTATTCAGTGTAGGCACAGGCTCGCCACAAACAGTTGATATTGAAAACATAAAGGCAACCACCTTTATTAATATATCAAGCGAAAAAGAAGGCGGAAAGAACAAAGTAAACGTTGTTTCTACAGGCATCGACAACGTCGTTGCAGAGCAGAAAGCCAACAACGACCCTTACTACTATACGCTTTCAGGGCAACGCATAGCCAACCCAACCCAACGTGGCATATATATCCACAACGGAAAGAAAGTACTGGTAAAATAAAAGAAAAACGATATGAAAACAATTATAGGCAGAAAGTTTGCCCACAGAAACGTACCGGTAAAGTAAAAGAAAAACAATATGAAAACAATTATAGGCAGCAAGTTTGCCCACAGAAATGTACCGGTAAAGTAAAAGAAAAACGATATAAAAACAATTGTAGGCAGCAAGTTTGCCCACAGAAACGTACCGGTAAAGTAAAAGAAAAACGATATGAAAACAATGCGAAGGCTCTGCAATAAGAATACAGAGCCTCCGCATCGTTTTTGTTGTATAGGTTCACAAGAGAGAAAGCCGTGCATCGGGTCTGCCGATAATCAGCAAAATGCTATCACATTATTTGGTTCTTCCAACTAAACAGAGCCGTTTTGCCACGACACCACTGCCTCTATACACCTTATTATATATGGGCAAAAAAGAATTAAATATAGGCAAAAAAAGACGATAAAAGTGTAAATATTTTTCGCAAGAATATCTATTGTGTAACCATCTCGTTATCAACGCTTTGCAAAACCTATTGTTTTGCATTCCAAACCGTAGGTTTTGCACGGTAAAAGCGTAGGTTTTGCGTCGCAAAACCTACGCTTTCGCAATGCCAAATCGAAATTATCACTTTTTAAAGAAATTATCTTTACAAAACAACAGGTGTTTTTAGCTAAAACTATTGCTTATACGTAGGGGCGTGATTTGCCACGTTCCTTGTATCCAACACAATTTTTCTTCGGTGTCAGGAAAGTAGGCA
>NZ_BAJY01000024.1 GCF_000613945.1 Prevotella falsenii DSM 22864 = JCM 15124 | reverse complement strand
GCCGAGGTCGTTGCGGTAGATGAACAAGGATTCATAGTCCCCCTTCGGTATTCTGCGACGTGTACGGGAAAGAGGCCGTTTCACCTCCTCGGAAAGTTCTCTCTCTTCCTCCTGAGTTTCTTCGACAGACTCCTTTTTCTCGTAAGAAGCAGAGGGAGACTCCTCTTTCCGTCTCATGGGAATGCCTTGAGAGATCAGCTCTCTGATGGCATCGGGATTTATCTTTTCTCTATGCTTCTCTGCCATACACCTCATGTTTTACAATGGACAGGATTTCTTCCACAATTTCTTTCAGACGGCTGCCTCTGAGCAGCGTTCGGGATGCGGGGAAGATAGTTGAACGGAAGAGGGTCGTACCCTCATCCATGACCTCCTTTTTGTAGCGGGTCGTGTTGGGGACTGCCGTCTTTAGGATGGGAAGTCCCAACTCGGCAATGACTTTCTCATACATCGCATAGAGGGGTGTTTTCTCTCTGCCGTCCACCATGTTCCAAAAGAGGAAAATCCCCTTGTTATCCGTATCCGCATTGTCAGTGACCGCCTGCTTGATAACGGCTGAAAAGCTCAGCGTGCTTTCCAAGGAGATACGGTCGGAAGAGATAGGCGTGAAGATGTAGTCCATCCCGGCAAGCGTGTCGATGACGCCCCTCGTGTTGATGGTACCCGGCAAATCGAAAAACACGAAATCTGTTTCCGATTCATTGTGTTCCAGATAATCCTGTACGACGCCTATGGCTTCGTCCGAGGTCGTACAAAGGATGTTGTAGGTAGGCTTTTGAAGCCGGGAGAATTGGGCGACCGCCAATTCCTGTAGCGAGCTGTTTGTTTCCAAGCCTTTGGCATCCCGTTTTCTCATCTCGTTGATGCTGAACTGCGGGTAGTCGCAATCCACGACAAGGACATTGTATCCGCAGACATAGTGCAGATAGCTTGCCGTCAGGACCGTAAAGGTCGTTTTGCCGACGCCTCCCTTCTGGGTGGAGAAGGCGATAAAAACAGGTTTCTTTTTCATTGTCTTTTAGAGTTTTGTTCTACATATGCTTCATCACGGGAATCTGCCCGTGTCAGTTGATTCATTCCAATACCGGTCTCCTCATCCGTTCGGATGTCCCGACGTTCGGGGAACTCTGTTTGTGCAGAGGGATATGTGCCGATGATGACGGCTGTCTCCGCCTGCATAAAAAGTGGAGTTGTCCATCCCTTCATTCAGGAATCCCATCGCGGATTTCCCTCTGCCTGCGTCAGGACAATTGTACCGTCGTTCGCAGATACATCCCTTCGATTGCATTGTCGAAGTTCCATACGTATTCGCTGTACATACCCTCGAAAAGGAACGCATCCCAATCAGGGACTTTTGCGATGGCGGACATCTTCGATTTGCTCTTCGACGGGGCAAATATAGATGCCTTCAAAGCTCTTTTCCCACCCTTTTTGCTAACTGCGTACTTGTGGCTCCGATTTGCGTATTTGTGGCTCCGTAAGAGGTAAGTGATTTAGGCACAAGGCTTAGTAACTTTGCACCCAAGCGGTAAACCGAAGTTTTCGAGGCATGAAGCGTTCTTTCTTGAGAGACTGGACTTCCGTCCTTTGCGGACGGATTTATTTGCGTCGAAGCAAATAGCAAGATATGTCCTGCGTTACTCGAAATAAATTCGGTAACTCAGAACTCTTGCTCTTGCAGAGGGCAAGACACCTCCGAAGTCGGTGTCTTTGGGAAGATGTTTTCGATGTCTTGGAACGCAGGCTTTACCGTGAAATCTCTCGAAAGAGACTCCATCGTGCTTTGCACATCTGTCCCCCTTAGAGAGAAATACAAACCATTAAAATCCAAAGTAAAATGACAAAGAGACATGTGGGGAGACCCTTGAAAAAAGAGAAAGCCAACCATTGTTGCATGGTTCGGTTTACGGACACGGAGTTTGCGCGTTTCCTGACGCTTTATGAGCAATCAGGAGTCCCGAACAGAGCGGTTTTCATCAAAGCAAGGGTCTTTGATGAGACTTTTCGGGTAATAAAAGTGGATCGCTCGCTGCTCGATTACTACCAAAAACTGACGACTTTGTACGGACAGTTTCGCAGCGTGGGAGTGAATTATAACCAAGCTGTGGTCGCCTTAAAGAGTAATTTCACCGAGAAAAAAGCCTACGCCATGCTTGCCCAACTGGAGAAACTGACTCTTGAATTGGCGGCTATCGGAGGCGAAATTGTACAACTTACCCGTGAATTTCAGGAGAAATGGTCGCAAAGATAAACTATGGCAATTCCCTTTACGGTGCTTTGGCGTACAATGGAGAGAAGGTGAACGAGGGCGTTGCCAAGATTTTGGATACCAACAAAGTGTTCTCTCCGGCTGATGGAACACACAATATATCTGCCTGTATGCAGGACTTTATGACATATATGCCGAGTCATGTCCTCACTAAAAAACCGGTTATACACATCTCCTTGAATCCGCATCCCGATGACACCCTTACCGATGAGCAGTTCTCTGCCATCGCACGAGAGTATATCGAAAAGATGGGCTACGCTAATCAACCCTTTATCGTTTATAAGCACGAGGACATAGACAGGCATCACCTGCACATCGTGACCTTGGCTGTAGATGAAACGGGGCGGAAGATTAACGATGGGAATAATTTCTATACCAGCACCCGTATTCCAAGGAGCTGGAGCAGAAGTACGGTTTGATTCCTGCGCAAATGCGGAAGGAAAGAGAAGCGTTTCGCCTGAAAAAAATCTGCTATGGTGACGGGGAGAATCTCAAAAAGCAACTGGCTTCGGTTATCAAACCGGCAGCGAAATTCTACCACTTTCCGAGTTTCAAGGAATACCGTGCCTTGCTTTCCACCTATAATATATGTGTGGAGGAAGTCAAGGGGGAGATAAACGGAAAGACCTATATGGGACTTCTCTACTTTGCCACGGATAACAAGGGAAATAAAGTCGGGAAAGTGTTCAAATCCTCTCTCTTTGGGAAGTCTGTCGGATACGAAGCCCTGCAAAAAAGGTTCAAGGCTTCAAAGGAGAAAATGAAAGAAAAGCAGTTTGCCCCAAAGACGAAAGCAGCCGTAGCCGGAGCATTGAATCATTCTGCCACAAAAGAGGATTTTAGGGATAATCTCCATCGCAAGGGCATTGATGTGCTATTCCGAGAGAACGAACAGGGACGGCTCTACGGCATCACCTTCATAGACCATAACAACGGCTGTGTCGTCAATGGATCACGATTGGGTAAGGAACTTTCGGCAAACGCA
Source organism: Prevotella falsenii DSM 22864 = JCM 15124 (assembly GCF_000613945.1). Classification (GTDB taxonomy): domain Bacteria; phylum Bacteroidota; class Bacteroidia; order Bacteroidales; family Bacteroidaceae; genus Prevotella; species Prevotella falsenii. Next base: position 35,990 of record NZ_BAJY01000024.1, on the reverse strand, counting down.
GTTGCCGAATGGTTCGACCGCCCGCATCCCGAACTGTCAGCTCCTATACAGCAGAGTGAAAAAAGCAGTCTTCCCCAAATTCCGACCTCAGACGAAGATCCCGTATTGGGTGGTCTGCTTGACCTGCCGTTGGAGGCTCACGGAACGGATTGGGAGGAAGAGCTGTTCAGAAGACGGATGCAGAGAAGGAAAAAGCAGAAGAAACCGCGATTATAAACAGTATTTTTTACCTCTGAAATGCAGTAAAAAACCGCAGTCTGTAAAATGCTGATTATCAGACATTATCAGAAGGGGAAAATTGTCTTATAAGGGAATTTAAACTGTCCTATAAGACAATTTGAAAAGTCTTATAAGACAATTTCAGCAATCATAAAAGTAAGAACGAAATCAAACAGAAACGATGCAACAAGAAGATGATTTGAGGGCACTGGCGAAAATCATGGATTTTCTGCGTGCCGTAAGTATTATATTGGTGGTTGCCCACCTCTATTGGTATTGTTATGAAGCGATACGGCTATGGGACGTGAATATCGGTGTGATAGACAGGATACTGATGAATTTCCACCGCACGGCGGGGCTGTTCGGCAATATGCTTTATACCAAGCTCTTTGCGCTGGTACTGATGGGACTTTCATGTCTGGGTACAAAAGGTGTGAAAGAGGAGCATATCACCTGGTCGAAGATATGGGCATTCATGGGCGCCGGCTTTGTCTTTTTCTTCCTCAATTGGTGGATACTCGCCTTGCCTCTGCCCATAGAGGCGAATGCGGCTCTCTATACCTTTACGATAACCGTAGGCTATATTTGTCTGCTGATGGCGGGACTCTATATGAGCCGGCTCTTGAAGAACAACCTGATGGAGGATGTCTTCAATCAGGAAAACGAATCCTTTATGCAGGAGACAAGGCTCTTGGAAAACGAGTACTCGGTCAATCTGCCGACCCGTTTCTATTATCGTAAGAAATGGAACAAGGGTTGGATAAACGTGGTCAATCCTTTCCGTGCAGTCTCCGTCTTGGGAACGCCGGGTAGCGGTAAGTCCTATGCCATCATCAATAATTTCATCAAGCAGCAAATCGAAAAAGGTTTTGCCATCTATTGCTACGACTTCAAATACCCTGACCTCTCCACGATTGTTTACAACCACCTGCTGCATCACTCGGAAGGATATAAGATCAAGCCGAAGTTTTATGTGATCAACTTCGACGACCCTCGGCGGTCACACCGTTGCAATCCGATACACCCCGATTTTATGAGCGACATATCGGATGCCTATGAATCGGCTTATACGATAATGCTCAACCTGAACAAGACGTGGGTGCAGAAACAGGGGGACTTCTTCGTGGAGTCTCCCATCGTACTCTTCGCCGCCATCATCTGGTATCTCCGTATCTTCGAGGGTGGCAGGTATTGTACCTTTCCGCACGCCATTGAGTTTCTCTGCCGCAAGTACGAGGATATTTTTCCAATACTTACTTCCTATCCTGAATTGGAGAACTATCTTTCTCCTTTCATGGACGCTTGGCTCGGAGGGGCGGCTGACCAGTTGCAGGGACAGATAGCTTCCGCCAAGATTCCTTTGTCGAGGATGATCAGTCCGCAACTCTATTGGATTATGACGGGAGATGATTTTACGCTCGACATCAACAATCCCCAAGCCCCCAAAATCCTATGCGTGGGGAACAATCCCGACAGACAGAACATTTACGGAGCAGCATTGGGGTTGTATAATTCGCGTATCGTCAAGCTCATCAATAAGAAAGGAATGCTGAAAAGTTCCGTACTGATAGATGAGCTGCCTACCATATACTTCAAAGGGCTCGACAATCTGATCGCCACTGCTCGAAGCAACAAGGTTGCGGTCTGCTTAGGCTTTCAGGACTTTTCGCAGTTGAAGCGGGATTATGGGGATAAGGAAGCTGCTGTGGTGATGAATACCATCGGGAACATCTTCTCCGGTCAGGTGGTCGGCGAGACGGCAAAGACCTTATCGGAGCGTTTCAGAAAAGTGCTTCAAAAACGGCAGAGCATGAGCATCACCCGTAGCGATAAGACGACCTCCATCTCCACACAGATGGACAGTCTTATTCCGCAGAGCAAGATCTCTACGCTCACACAGGGAATGTTCGTGGGAGCGGTTGCCGATAATTTCTCCGAACGCATCGAGCAGAAGATATTCCACTGTGAGATTGTGGTGGACAATGCGAGGGTGGCAAGGGAAACGGCAGCCTATCGTCCGATACCTGTTCTGACGGACTTCACGAATGAAAACGGAGAGGATATGTTGGAACAGGAAATCAAGGCGAATTATGAACGGGTAAAGACGGATGTGCGGGACATCGTGGAACGGGAGTTGCAACGGATTTCCGACGATCCGGAACTCTCCAAACTACTCAATACCAAGAAATAACGGTTGTTTTTCTTGGCTCTAACGTTGGATTTTTGTATTTTTGAATGCGCTAAACGATTACACTATGAATTGTTTTAATCATACTCAAGAACCAGCGGTTGCACAATGTGCCGATTGCGGAAAAGGGCTGTGTCCCGAATGTGCGGAAAGGTATCAGCCGATACTCTGTACACCTTGTTTTCAGAAAAGAAAACGTAGTGAGATTTGGCGTAGCATCTTCAGCCTGTTATTTCTCATCACCTTGTTTGTCATAGGTTTCAGATGGAATTTCTTGGCGACCAAAGGTTTTGAGGATATGAGATGGATGTCCGGATATGTGCTGATGGCGATATGGTCGGGCTACCTCTTCGCTGAGAAATTCATTCCCTATAAAATGGTTGCCGGGACAAACGGGCAGTGGGTATTTTACTATATCTTCAAACTGATTCTCTTTGTTGTCATCGGAGTTTTTACCGCTCCTTTTACTTGTCTCTGGGCTGTGTATAGGGTATTCAAGGCTTTTCGGTAAGAGGAGGCAAATTCTCCAACTAAGAGTTGGAGTTTTTCTAATCTTCTTTCGAGAGACTCGAAAATCTTCTGCCTCCAACAGTTGCAGAAAAGAAATCAAGGGAGATTCTCCGAAAATGGAGTATCTCCCTTTGTTACATTTACCGTTTCTTGAACTTTCCGCCTTTCAGGTCGCTCTCCACCATTCGCTTGTTCAGCTTCTCCCGAAGTTCATCGAGAAAGTAGGTGCGGCTGTCGTCCTTGCGGCGTTTCATGTTCATATAGACGTTGTAGCAGTTCTTGATTTCCACGCCGAAGATTTCGGAAAGAGCGTCTGCTAATTCCTCTACGCCGATCTCTCCATTGTTAATGCAGTTGCAGGTGTCAAGTGCATAAAGCAATTCAACCAAATCTGTAGCTTTGCCTGTCCAGCGGAACATCTTGGCAGGTTCGGGTTGCACGGCTGACAGAAGTCCCTGCATCCGCATCATCAGTAATTCCAACTCCGTGTCAATGACAAAGAGCAGCTCCGACACATTTTTTTTCCACCCTGTCCAACGAAGATACCTCTTGCAGGGCTTGCAGGCGGAAGCGGGTATAGCGGAGGGTACGAAACAATGAGGAGTGGGAGTTTTCCCTCTTGCAAAGGGTAACGATTTCGTCAATGAAACCGCCTGTTGCGTTTGGAGACGGTTTGTCCGAGAGCAATGCCTCGAATGCCGGTGTTTCGATAAGTCTTTTCATTTTTTTCTGTTTGATTGGGTTCACATATAAAAAGGAGCACACAGTCGCCGCTTTGCTGCGGTTCCCGTGCGCTCCTTCGGGTTTCAGGCGTTTTTGTTCAGAACAGGTAGCCCATGCTGAGGAATGTGTTGTGCATGTGCATGGTACCGCCCGACACAGTGAAATTCTTTCCGTTGGCTTCCGCCAGTCCTATCTCGGTGCCAATGCCGAAGGCGAATTTTCCGTTGTCGGCATGGAGACCGAACGTTAGTCCCGCATCGAACGGATTGAGCAGTTTGTCGCCGAAAGTCTGCTTGCTCTCACCTCCGCCAGACATGCTGTAATTGCCTGCCACGCCATAGGCGAAGAACGCGCCCATACGGGGCTCGAAAGTCCATTTGCCGAACTCCAGAGCATAGCCGCCAGCCACGGGCACTTGCACATAGGCGGCTTTCGCCGTCAGCGTGCGGCTACTGCCTGTCTCGTCTGCGGTAAAACCTTTCAGCGACAGTTCAACACCCGAATGGATGCGCCAATGCGAATCGAAGGCGTAGGTGAATGTCAGTCCCGCCGCACCGCCTACGAACGATTTGCTACTTACCGACTCGCCTTTTGGGGCGTCGAAATGGAGCGAAGCGATGTTCATGGCGACTTTCACACCCCATTGCGTCCGCTTCACCGCCTCCGTCGTATCTGTCTGCTGCGCCCACATCGTACCGGCCAACCCGATTATATATACAGTCATCAGCACAATCCGCTTTGCGAATGTCGCCGATAGAATCTTGTTTTTCTTTTTCATGTCCTTTTCTCTGTTTATGCTCTCCGTTGCCAGAAACGGGTTATTTATTATTGATTTGCAATCTCCCAATACAGCACAGGTCGTTTCCTCTGCGCATCCCATTGCCACGGTGCCGTGTCGTCCGTGCCGAACGGGAAGGCAATCATCTTTTGTTTCATGTTCTTGTCGGCTCCGTCAGGTAACCGCCACCACGTTTCTTCCTGTGTGGTTGAAAGCGGAACGGCACGCTTCGGCACCAGTTTTACGGGCGGTTGCTCCACATCGTTGCCGTCGTAGCAGTGGAGAGGCATGTCCTCAAGATAGTAAAACTGCGTTCTGGCATGGGAAAACATTCCCTTCCCAAACAAACCGCTTGGAAACGGAGAGGCTTTGGGCAAAGGTGTTCCAGCACCCCTGACCTCAATCAGACGGTTCAATGCCGCACAATTATTCATGATGCATGTACCATGATTGATTACGACAATTCCTCCGGCATTTCCCGAAGAAAACACCGACGCTTCGGAATAACAATACTCAATTAAACCGTACTTGCCTTTCGATGAGCCAGGAGTGGCTCCCATGCTCATGCCTCCCGACCCTATCCCAATGCTGAAACCGCCTGTTACGAGCAATCCGTTGCCACAGGCAATACCTGCTGCAAAGCCTAACGCCACGCGTATGCTTCCGGTGGAGTAACAATGCTGTATATTACCATTATTGACACCTGCGATACATCCGCCGTATTGCCCTCCTTCATATCCCGAAAGTGCTTTCACTTTCTTGCGGGGTTCCGTTTGGGCGTACTCGCAACTAAGGTCGCAGTCGAGACGCAACATGTAATCTTGCCTTTGTTTACTCCGGCTATATTGCAATATACAGCATTTTCTGTCCGTCGGTATAGGTTGGCTTGCCGGCTACGCGCAAGTTCTTTACCTCGCCTTTTCCGTCGATAATCCCGAACAGTCCGACACTTCTGTTATCTGTTTCAGGACCGAAACTGTTGATGGTTATCGTGTGGCTGTTGCCGTCAAAAGTTCCGCTAAATCCCATTTCGCCGTCATGGGTCATCCATCCGATGGGTACCCAGTTGTCGAGTGTCAAGTCATTTTTCAATATGTACGAACCGCTCAGAGTTTCCCTGTCCGTACCGATAGCGGCCAGTTCCTCCGCCGTGCGGATTTCTGTCTGTCCCATTGCCGAGCCGATGACGGCGGCGAGCAGGGTGGTCAGTATAACAGTTCTTTTCATTTTGTATCTTGTTTTATGCCCCCGTTGCCGGAGGCGGATTGAACATTCTGTTTGTAAAAGGAGCCGCAGGGCTATGGACTGTGATGCAGTCAGCTGCTCTGCGGCTTTAGGCACTTTTGCTCATCCGAGAGGGTTGGGCACTTCGCTTCCGCCGGGTGAGGGGGATGGTGTAGGCGCAATGGTTTTCTTCGCCGGAGCCTCGACACGTTCGTAAGTCACACCCGAGAGAGTAAAATACCGTTTCGAGGGGGAGAGCTTCACCACCGGTTTGGTGATGTGCACGGCGGCGTTGAACTCCTCTTTACCTTTCTCCACGAGCTTGCTCTGGAACGAGGGGCGGAGCGAGCCGATGTCGCCGAAGTCCACGATGTCGCCGTTTTCCACGTGCTTTTTGGCCACTTCGGCTGCGAGGCGCATCACCGCCTCCACTTCCGCACCCGTGAAGGTCGTCGCCCTCGCCACCTCTTCACAGAATGCGCGGTGGTCGATACGTTTGCGTCCCGTGGGACTAGCCTGAATCACTGTTTTGCCGGCCAGTGCGCCGACGGTTGCCTTACGCTCGCTGAGCGTGTAGGCCAATGGTCTATTTGCCATAGTTCTATTGTTTTAAAGGGTGATTAAATCGTTATTCTTGCCTGTTCCATTCGTCCGCTCCCGAAAAGGTCGTGCGTTTTGCCCGAAACCCTCGACCCTTTTTGCCGAAACCCTCGTGGGTTTTGAAGAGATAGCAGGGTAGCGACGAATACCGGCGTTTGCTAATGTCTTATTTTGAAGAGGTAATAGTCCATCGGTACCCCACCGTGGGCGATACCCATTCGTACAGCACGGTTACCTTTCCGTTGTCAGACACTGTAAAGGTATGCGTTGTGGAACTCGTTGCATTTTTGAGTTTCAGTTCCAGACTATATGTTCCAGGCTTTACCTTTATCGTGTAGGCAGAGCCTCCCGTAACGATGTTTTGGTCGTAGTAACGAAGCTCGGCCGTCTTGCTACGGTCGTATAGGCGTAGGTACGTGATGTAGTCGTATGTATGCGTGTCGTTGACTTTTACCTCGATGGTGCTGTTTCCGCCCAATTGGTCGAACGGATTGACGTATCCCAGTGTCTGTATCGTTCCGTCGGTTTTCAGGATAAGGCTGTGCGTGCGTCCGACGCTTACAGACTTCACACCCGAGGCGATTTTGACGAACTTCGGACAATTATTGTCATTGCCTGGCACGAGCTGCCTGTAGCTGTTGTCGCCCGCAGCCCAGAGCGTTCCATCGGTTTTCAGGGCGAAACTGCGATAGTATCCGGCAAAAATCTCCGCCACATCACGGAGAGGCGTTCCGGAACTCTCGACCACCTGCGTGAAAGTCTTGACTTCACCGGTATTGCCCGTTCCCGTCTGTCCGAATCCGCTGCCGCCGGAAGCATACACCGTTCCGTCCGTTTTCAGGATAAGGCTGTGTTCCGCTCCCGCGGCAATGGCTTTCGCTCCCGAAAAGATTTGTACGAATGAAGGGTTTTCTGCGCTCGGGGCATTGGATCCGAGTGCGCCCACGTAGCCGTAACCGGCGCCCCATACGGTGCCGTCTTTCTTCAAGGCAAGAGAGTGCTCTCCGCCGGCGGCAATGACGGAGACATCTGCCGTCAGATTCGTGGCGGTAAACCGGTCTTTGGCAGTCATATCGCCCACGCCGAGTTGTCCGTAAGCATTCCAACCCGTTGCCCATACCGAGCCGTTGTTTTTCATGACAAGCGTAAATGAATTGCCCATCGCTACCGTACGGACATCGTTCACGGGGATGGACGTGAAAGTGTGATACTTTTTCTTGTCTTCGAGACCGAGCGCACCGTCAGAGTTACTGCCGCTGCCCATGAGGCTTCCGTCCGCCTTGAGTATGATCGAAGTGTATGCGCCTGCATATACGGCAGATACGTCTGAGGAGACTTGGGTCGGCATCCACGCATCGTCCGTGTTACCGGTGCCGAGTTGTCCGTTGTTGTTGTGCCCTAAGGCAATCAGTGTCCCGTCCTGATTCAGGATGAAGTGGCTATGGTATCCCGATGCGACAGCTTTTGTGCCCGTCTGTGGCTGCTCTCCTCCTGCCTGCCACTTGGCATAGAGCGTAAAGTTCGCCGTTACGCCGCTTACATCGTAGGGGAAGGTTACTTTGTTGGTAAGAGCCGCTTCTTTATACCATCCTCGAAAGTGCAGCCAGTCTTTACGGGTGCGGCAGGCTCGGCAAGTGTTCCACCCTTGAGCACTTGTGTGGCGTGGTTGTCACCCTCGGAGGGCCATGCGCCGCCGTTCAGTTCCCACACCACCTGCCAGTATTCGGCCTGGGCTTCCGGCAGCCACTGGGCGCGCAAGGTGAGGTCGCGCGTTACGGGTATCCGGAAATCGTAGGCGTTTGTGCCGTCTGCCGACCAACACACGAACACAAAGTCTTTTTTTGTCGGTGCGGGCGATGGAGCGACAGCCGTCTTGCCTTCTTCCACGCTTTGCTTTTCCGGCACGGGCGTGCCGCCGTCGGCATCGAATGTCACGGTGTAGAACGTTTTCACTTCGTCCTTGCCACAGGAGGCAAGCCCCATTGCCATGATGCCCAGAAGGGCGATAAATAGAATCTTTTTCATTGTCTTATCCTTTTATATGTGTTATGTTAATTCAATATAATGCCACAAAATTACCTCCTCTTCACAAACGCCAATACCCCACTTGTGGGAGTTTTTGCAGTCGGAAAGCAAAAAAATGCACCTGAAAGCGGAAAATCGGAGAAAAGTTTCTCGGTTACGGACGAAAAACGCTATATTTGCAAGAAAATAATCAGTTATGGACGAAAGATTGCAAGCGCTTAGGAAGTACAACCTGTGGGATTCCGCCCCGTTCGACTTCGGGTACGAGCGAAACGGATATACGGACAAAATAGCATCTTACACAGGCAACCGCCTCGTCAAGGTGCTCGTTGGACAGCGGCGCGCGGGCAAGAGCTACCTGCTGCGCCAAGTGGCACGGCGGCTCGTAACGGACGGCGTGAAGGCGGAGAACACGCTCATCATCAACCGCGAACTGGCGGACTTCGATTTCCTTGCCACCCACAAAGACCTCGACGAGTTGCTCAGGCTCTACAAGTCGGAACTGAAACCAAAGGGGAAAGTCTATCTCTTCATCGACGAGGTGCAGATGATAGAGGGATGGGAGAAAACCGTCAATTCCTGCTCGCAGGACTATGCCGAGGAGTACGAGGTGTTCGTGAGCGGCTCCAACTCCCGCCTGCTTTCGGGCGAACTCGCCACGCTGCTCTCAGGGCGCTATGTCTGTTTCGAGATACTCCCCTTCAGCTTTTCGGAATACGCCGGCATCAGCGGCAGGGAGGCGGACAAGGCGTGCTACACGGAATACATGAACGGCGGAGGACTGCCGGAGCTCTACGCCCTGTCGAACCCCGAACTGAAACGCAACTACATCTCCGCCGTCAAGGACACGGTGCTGCTGCGCGACATCATCCAACGCCATAGCATCCGCGATCCGAAACTGCTCGAAGACATTTTCGTGTTCTTGGTGAACAACGCCTCGAACCTCGTTTCGGTGAGCGGCATCGTGAACTATTTCAAAAGTCAGGGGCGCAAAACGAGCTACGATGCCGTGTCGAACTACATCGGCTACGTCGAGGACACCTTTTTGGTGCATCGCTGCGACCGCTACGACATACGGGGCAAGGACACCATCGCGGGCAATGCGAAATACTACCTCAACGACCTTGCCTATCGGAACTATCTCTATCCGGGCTATGGCTACGGTTTCGGCTACCTGCTCGAAAACCTCGTTTACTTGGAGCTGCGCCGTGCCGGGTACGATGTCTATACGGGCGTGACGAAAGGGAAGGAAGTGGATTTCGTCGCCCGCAAAGCCGACAGGGCCGTATATCTGCAATGCGCCTACCTGCTTGCCGACGAGGCGACGGTGGAGCGGGAATATTCGGCTCTCGAAACCATCGCCGACAATTTCGAAAAAGTGGTCGTCTCGCTCGACGACCTGACGCTCCCGCTGCGTGAGGGCATCCGCCACGTGCAGGCGTGGAAGTTGGCGGAACTGCTGTGAGAAAACGGTAGTCGGTCGTAAAAACTCCCACAAGTGGGGTATTGCGTTTCGGACGAGGCGCATAATTTTGCAACACGTTGAACATCAAATTCCCTGCAAGATGAAAAGAACAGCCGTCATCCTCCTGCTCGCACTCGTCGCTCTTTCCGCTTTTGCGGAAGAAGTGAACCGCTATGCCGACTCGCTTCTGCACATTGTGCAGACGAAACGGCTGACCGACCTCGAACGGGCGAAACTATATGCCGACATCACCGAGTCGTACTGCGCCCATGATATGCCCAACACCTTCAAATACGGCACGATGGGGCTGGAAGCCGCCCTGCGGTGCGATGACAAAACACTGATATTCCGTTTCTACAACTACATCGGCTCGACCTACACCTACCGTTGCTCCTACGACACCGCCAAGGTGTACCTCGATCTGCAAATCGCCGCCGCCGAAGCCTCCGGCAACAAGAAGCTCGTGCAGAAAGCATGGCAGGCGGCGGGCAACTTCTACGCGCGCCAAGGGCAGTTCATCCTTGCCGTGGAGAGCTACCTCAACATCCTGAAACATTTCGACGGTGACGAGAGCAGCCGCGACTACATCATCGCCCACGGCAACATCGGAGAGTGCTACCGTCGTATGGGCAACCCCAAGCGGGCGTTGCACTATCTGGAGCGAGAACGGGAGTTGGCGGAAAAATACGGTGAGCCTACCTCTATCGGACAGGCACAACGTGAGTTGGGTTATGTCTATTTGGCGCTGGGTGATGCCGACAGGGCGTTGGAGTATATGTTGAAAGTGAAACCGAAAGAGCGAGGGGCTCCGGTCAATCACGCCGACCTCTGCGAAGCTCTTGTCAAGGCATATCTGATGAAAAATCAATACCCGGACGCCCTTGCATGTGCGGCCGAATGCAAGGATGCAGCCGAATGGTTGGGCGATCCGTATATCCACACACTCACATGGAACCTCTATGCCGACATCTATCGCGCGCAGGGTCGTTACGGCGAATGCCGCGCCGCCGCCCTGAAAGCGTGGAGCATCGACTCCCTATCGATAAACACGGCACCCACTTCGGCGTTCAACATCGCCTTCGCCTCGGCGATGCTTGGTAAACGTAGCGACGCTTCGCGTTTCTTCGGAGTGTATAACCGCATGATGAACGAGCGGACGGACAAGAACTACCATGAGGCACTGTCGCAGATGGAGGTGGTGTACGAGACGGAGAAGAAGCAACAGCAAATCGCCTTGCTCGAAAAGGAGAAACGTTTCTTTATCATAACAGGCGTTTCGGGTGCGCTCATCCTCCTACTTGCCTTCGGATTGCTCTTTTACCGCCATCGTCTCAACCGCGAAAAGCGTGAACTCGCCGAACGGAAAGTGAAGCAGTTGGAACAGGAAAGACAGCTTGTCGCCACGCTTGCCCTCTTGGACGGCGAGAATGCCGAGCGCACCCGCTTGGCACGCGACCTGCACGACGGGTTGGGCAGCATGCTCTCGGTCGTCAAACTGCACCTGCACGGCATCAGGAATATATCCGCACTGGCGGAAGCGGATGCCGGACGGCTTGCCAAAGCCCGAGAGATGCTCGACGAACTGGCGGTGGAGCTTCGCCGCATGGCGCACAACCTGATGCCCGACTCGCTCTCACGCTACGGCATCAAGACCCCGCTGGAGGATTTCTGCCGCTCCGTCCCGATGGCGAGCTTCCAATTCTTCGGAGAAGACCTCCGACTCGGCAGCCGCCTCGAAGTGCTCATCTACCGTTGTGCCTACGAACTCATCAACAACGCGATCAAACATGCCGAAGCCACGCGCATCAATGTGCAGCTGACCGTGGACGAGCGCTTCGTATCGCTTTCCGTGCAGGACGATGGCAAAGGCTTCGATCCCGAAACGGTGGCTTATGGTGCGGGCTTCACCAACATGCGCAATCGCATTGCTTCCTACAACGGAAAGATCAATGTCTATTCCTTGCCCGGCGCAGGCACGGAAGTAACCATCGAAATAGAACTCACACCATGATACAGGTACATATCGCGGACGACCACCGCATGCTGGTCGAAGGTTTGCAGGCTGCCATCGAGGAACCGGGGACAGCCAAAGTCGTGGATACGTCGCATACGCTCGATGCGTGCCGCAAGACACTCCTGTTCCGCCGTCCCGACGTGTTGCTCTTGGACATCTCCATGCCCGACGGCAGCGGCATCGATTTCTGCAAGGAGATGCACGAGGCATATCCGGGCGTGAAAATCCTGATGCTTACCACCTACGACGAGTACACGATGGTGAACCGTGCCATTGCCGCCGGAGCATCGGGCTACATCCAGAAGAACGCCCTGTCGGAGGAGGTGGTCAAAGGCATCGAGACCGTCATGGCAGGTGAGGAATACTTCAGTAGAGAGATAGACCGGATGATGAAAAAGCGCATCAATCATGCCGTATGGCTCACCGTTCGCGAGCAAGAGCTGCTCCGGCACATCGTGGACGGCTGCACCAATCAGGGAATAGCCGACCGTATGTTCCTCAGCGTGGAGACCATCAAGACCTACCGCAAAAACCTGATTTTCAAACTCGGAACCAAGAATGCGGCGGAATTGGTACAAATCGCCATCCGCGACAAGTGGGTGTGAGAAACTGTTCCCCCTTTAAGAACGGGATATGCCGGAAACGGTGTATCCCGTTTGTTTTTCTTTCTTCCTAAAACGCCACTTCCGTCCATATCGAAGCCACAAGTACGCAGTTGTCTTAAACCTATAACACGCACATTTTCTTTGATTTACCTTTGTCTTCGCACCGCTGTTGGTGTCATTAAATACATTGTAATATGGACGAAAAAATCAAAGACCAAGAAGTCCTTTTGGTCAAGGATCAGAAGGGCGAAAACCTCAAAGCCGTCACAGGTACGGACGAGAAAGGCGGACTGAAAACCGTTCCGCCCACCGCCGAGCATGAACAGAGCTTCCTGAAGTTCGACAAACACAGCAATGCGCTGGAGAACTTTCTTTCCAACTTCATGCGGCAGTTCAAGAACCCCACACCGCTGAACTTCTTCAAAGTCCCCTTTGAGAGTGCCGTTGCCAGTGCACGTGTACTCTCGGAGATGCTTAAAGCACCGGATGTCCCCTCCAATAAGGAGATGCTGGACTCTGTCCGTATCAATCCTGCGGACTATGCAGGGGAGCAGAAACAGTCCTTCCAAGGCATTGACCCCGACAAGGTGAAGTGGGAGCAGTTCGAGCAGATGGGCGTAAGCCGTGAAAGTCTGGAAAAGGGCAAGCATCTTGATGACCTGCTTCAATATCGCAAGACTCCGCTTGTTCCTATCAGCATCAAAATCGGGGAAGTCTCCCTCTACACCGATGCCCGTCTTTCCCTGAAAGCCTCCGGAGACGGTACGTTTATCCCTGTTGTCCATGCCATTCGCAAGGAGCCGCAATTGGAGCGTGAATTCTTCGGGCATACCTTCACCGACGAGGACAAGAAAGCCCTCAGAGAAACGGGAAACCTCGGTCGTACCGTGGAGCTGACCTTCCCCGGAAGCAACGAACCCACCCGCAGTTTCGTGAGCATTGACCGCCTGACCAATGACATCATCGCCCTGAGTGCAGACAAGGTACGCATCCCTGATGAAATCAAGAGCGTGAAGCTGACCGATGAGCAGAAAAAGGAGCTGTCGGAAGGCAGGAGCATCTATGTGGAGGGTATGACCTCCAAAACGGGAAAGCATTTCAATGCCAGCTTACAGTTCAATGCCGACAAGCGGTCGATTGAATTTCGTTTCGCTTCTCCCAAGCAGGAACAACGCCAAAGACAAGCCCCCGAAGGACAGGGACAGGCGGAGCAACAAGAATTGCGTATCCCCAAGAAGATGCTGGGACGCGACATCTCTCCCGAAGAGCAAGCAAAGCTCAAAGCAGGTGAAACGGTCTATATGACCGGGCTTATCGACAAGAAAGGAGAGTCTTTCAATGCCTACGTGCGTCCGAACTTCGAGAAGAACAAGTTCGATTTTCTCAAATGGAATCCCGACAAGTCTCAAACCAAAGAGGTCATTCCCGACAACGCTTCCCGGACACAGGTCGCCGTCAATTCCGAAGGTAAGACCAACGAGGCTGCCAAGCATGTAAAGGAGCCGCTCAAACAGGGACAGACAGAGCCTACCGCCCAGCAGGAACAGAAGGAAGAAGAAAAGAAGCGTTCCAAGGGAATGAAAATGTAATCCGCCACCACTAATATCCAAAAAGTAAGAACAAATGAAAGTCATCATAGCAGAAAAGCCGAGCGTAGCTCGTGAAATCGCCCGTGTCGTTCGGGCAACCAACAAGAAAGAGGGTTATATCGAAGGAGGCGGCTATGCCGTCACGTGGGCATTGGGACATCTGATAACGGCAGCCATGCCCGAAGCCTACGGCATCAAGGGTTTCCACAAAGATAACCTGCCGATTCTTCCTTCCGTCTTTACCCTTATTCCCCGCCAAGTCAAGAGCGGAAAAGGCTACAAGACTGATCCGAGTGCCGTTGCCCAATTGAAAGTCATCGAAAAACTCTTCCGAGCGTGTGAGGGCATTATCGTTGCCACTGATGCCGGAAGGGAAGGTGAGCTCATATTCCGCTTTATCTACGAGTATCTCGGCATCGCCAAACCTTTTGAGCGACTGTGGATCAGTTCCTTGACAGACAAAGCCATCAAAGAGGGGCTTGCCCGTCTGCAAAGCGGAGCAGCGTATGACAATCTCTATTATGCCGCCCGTGCCCGCAGCGAAGCCGACTGGCTGGTGGGCATCAATGCCACACAAGCCATATCCATTGCCGCAGGGCGAGGCACTTATTCCTTGGGGAGGGTACAGACCCCGACGCTTTGTATGGTCTGCTCCCGTTTTTTGGAGAACAAGAAGTTCGAGCCACAGCCATTCTGGCAACTCAGCATTGCCGTAAGGGAGGGTGATGAGAGCTTCCGTTTTTCCTCCGCCGATCGTTGGTTCGATAAGGCAGAAGCCACTGCCCTGTACGAGAAACTCAAACAAGCTCCTTATGCCACTGTAGAGACAGTTGTGCGCAAGGAAACCAAACAGGATCCACCGCTTCTGTATGATTTGACAACCCTGCAGAAAGAAGCGAACAGCCGATACGGATACACGGCAGAACAGACCCTTTCCTTGGCTCAGAAACTCTACGAAAGGGCATACATCACCTATCCACGCACGGGCAGCCGCCATATCCCCGAAGATGTCTTTGCCGAAATTCCAGCTTTGATAGCCTTTTTGCACGACCATCCCGTCTGGGGTGTCCATGCCCGCCGACTGACCGAACTGAACGCGCATTCGGTGGACGGCAAGAAAGTGACCGACCACCACGCCTTGCTCATCACGGGCAAGAAGCCGATAGACATGTTTGGAGAAGAAGCGGTCATCTACGATATGATAGCCGGACGTATGCTCGAAGCCTTCTCCGCCCGTTGTGTGAAGGATGTCAGCACGGTTACTGCTGTCTGCGAGGATGTGAAGTTTATCCTCAAAGGTGAAATCATCAAGGAAGAGGGTTGGCGTGCAGTTCTCAAGAACAGCAGGAAAAAAGACAAGGAGCAGACGGAAGCCGAAGAACGGGAAAGGCGGGAGAATGGGGAAGGCATCATCATCCCACAATGGAGGAAGGTGAGCAATTTCCGCTCTGTGCCTGTTCGCTGGCACAGGGAACGACCAAGCCCAAGCCCCTGCACACGGAAAGTTCACTGTTGGCAGCGATGGAGACGGCAGGCAAAGAGTTGGAGGACGAGGAACTGCGTGCGCAGCTCAAAGATTGCGGTATCGGTACGCCCGCTACCCGTGCTGCCATCATTGAAACCCTCTTTGCACGCGAGTACATGGTGCGCCAAAAGAAATCGCTCGTTCCCACGGAGAAAGGACTTGCCGTCTATTCCATCGTCAAGGGGATGAAAATCGGCAATGCGAAGATGACCGGACAGTGGGAAGCGGACTTGGCGAGAATCGAACGAGGAGAGTTGAAAGAGCGGGACTTTCGCAAAGGCATCGAAAGCTATGCCACACAGATTACCGACGAACTCCTCTCCTCCAAAATCCTCTTTCCCAAGAAACAGAGCGACATCCATTGTCCCAAATGCGGAAAAGGGTCACTGGTCTTCTATCCCCGATGTGCCAAATGCTCGGATGCCGATTGCGGCCTGACCCTTTTCCGCAGCGTGGCGTGCAAGAGCCTCACGGACGAGCAACTGACGCAATTGGCGGTAAACGGGGAGACAGGCATCATCAAGGGCTTTACCTCCAAAGCGGGCAAAAGCTTCGAGGCTTCACTCTCCTTGGATGGAGAGTTCAAGACGGTATTTGTCTTTCCCGAACGCAAGAAAACAGGCAAATCCCGAAGGTAAATCCCCGTAATTTGCTAATTTTGCCACTGAATGATGCGGTCATAAACAATCCTGTTGTTTTTACTGCGGATTTTAGTGGTGGCACTCGGCGGGGACGTCGAGTGCCTTTGCATTATATACCCATTAAAATCACAGATATGACAGCCATTCGATTTTCCTATTACGAGCTATCCCCGCTCTCTTTTCTTCGGGAAAGCCATCCCGAAAAAGCCGATGACATTCCCTTCGTCAAAGAGCGTGCGGCAGCCGCTTCCGAAGCCTATGCCGAAGCCTTCGATGCCGGTCTTCCCATAGCCGAATGTATCGGCATTGCCAATAAGACGCTCTATGCGGGTTTGCACTTTTCCCACCACGATACCATCTCCTCTGTTCTTTGGAACGAGTTCTCTGCTGAAGTGCCGCTCGAAGCGGTCAGGGAGACCGCCATCCGCCTGCGCCCGCTCTTAGAAAGCATCTTCGCCAAGTATCCTATTTCGGACGAGTTCGCCTATATGCCCGAATACAACTCCCTCTATACGGAGATTACGGGTTTTGTTCAACTAAAACTCGAAGAAGATGGCAAGCTATAATAAGAAAGAGCATCTAAGGGCGAATATAGAAGCCATCAAGACGGTCTTTACTCTGCATCGGGAACAGCGTACGGCGACACCCAAAGAACGCATGATATTGGCAGCCTATACAGGCTTCGGCGCATTGAAGTGTATTCTCTCTCCGGCCAATACGATGGAAGACATCGCCAGATGGAACAAGTCGGAAGTGGAGCTTTTCCCTTTGGTGATGGAACTGCATCGCATCATCCGGGACAACACCGCATCAGAGTCGCAATACAGAAGCTATATGCAGAGCCTGAAAAACTCCGTGATGACCGCTTTCTATACTCCTGCACCCATAGTGCGAGAGATTGCCACTTCCTTACAGGAGGCAGGTATCGTCCCCCAACGCATCCTTGACCCTTCGGCGGGAATGGGCGAGTTCATCCGCTCTTTTGATGCCATTGCAGCCGAAGGGCATACGACCTTCGGTTTTGAGAAAGACATTCTCACGGGACAGATACTCTCCGCCCTGTACCCCGAAAACAAGATACGCATCCGAGGGTTCGAGGAAATCGAATCCAAGTTCGGAGATTATTTCGACGTGGTCAGCAGCAACATTCCTTTCGGAGATGTGGCCGTCTTTGACCCCGTTTTCAGCAAGACGACGGAATCAGCCCGAAAGGTCGCCCGCATGTCCCTGCACAACTACTTTTTCATCAAGGGTGTGGATATGCTCCGCGAGGGTGGTGTATTGGCATTCATTACCTCGCAAGGAGTTATGAACGCGCCAACGAATGAGCCTGTAAGGGAGTGGCTGATGAACCATACCCGCCTTATCTCGGCGGTTCGCCTTCCTAATAATCTCTTCACGGAGAATGCGGGAACGGAAGTGGGCAGTGACCTTATCGTCCTGCAGAAGCAGAGCGACAAGACAAGTCTGACCGAAGAGGAACAGCGTTTCATCAAGAGTGAGAAACGCCCCAGCGGAGTACTGTTCAACACCTATCTGCGAAGTATGTCGCAAATTGTGCATACCGAGTGGAAGCAAGATACCGACCCTTACGGCAAACCTGCCATCCTGTTCCATCACGAGGGCGGAGCGGAAGGCATCGCCACCGATATGGGCAAAATCCTGCGGGCGGATTTAGCCAAACGCTTGGATATGGTGTTGTACCAAAAGCATATCTCCATTCAGGAGCAGCCCAAAGTTTCCTTTTCCGTTTCTCCCGAAGTCAAGCAGGAAGAGCCAACGCTTACGCCAGCCGCTTCGACAGAGGAGCAACCACACCAAGAGGTGGTGCAACCGAGAGAGGAACAGCCTGTGGAGCACCCCCAAAGCAGTGTCGCCCCGCAGGTACAACTGCTCGACCTTTTCGGCAATGTTATCCCGGAGCAAAAGCCCAAACGTAAAACTGCCGCAAAACAGAAGCATGTCGCTTCACCTTCCCTTTTTTCCGAGGCTTCCCAAAGCGGTGAGACAGCACACGGACTGAAAGACACGAACGAACTATGGTGGCAGCAGGACAAGGAGAAAGGGATGCAGCAGCGTCCCTATGAGGGTTTATGGCATGAACACCTCAGAGAGGGTTCTTTGCTGGCTTCGGACTTTCAAGTCGGAATGCTTGTCCGCGACATAGAGGACAACCGAATGTTCCAGCCCATAGACCTCCCGTCCCAAGAACGACAGAAAATGTTGCTCTACATAGACCTGCGGGATGCCTACCACGCGCTCTATGATTATGAAGCGGAACGCAAGGTGGCGAATGAATCCCTGCGACAGAACCTCAATGAACTGTACGACCGTTTCGTGCGGCTGTACGGGCATTTGAACGACCGCAAGAACCACGAGCAGATCCTGATGGATGCCGGTGGCAGGGAAATCCTCTTCTTGGAGCGGAAAGTGAATAAAGAAACGCTCAAAGCCGATATTTTCCGTCAGCCCGTTTCCTTCAGCCTGCACGAAGTGACAGAGGTGAGCAATGCCCAAGAGGCACTTTCGGCTTCACTCAATAAGTTCGGAGCGGTGGACACCGGGTATATGCTCTCTTTGCTCCCTGAAACCTCAGAGGAAGAGATGCTCTCCGAGCTGCACGGCAGGATTTACTACAATCCCTTGGAGGGAGAATATGAAATTGCCGAGAAATTCATATCGGGCAATGTGATTGCCGCTTCGGAGCGTATCGGACAATATCTCTTGGAGCACCCGGAGGACACAAGGGCGCAAGCCTCCTTGCAGGCTCTGAAAGATGCCATTCCCGAACCGATACCTTCGCAGACTTGGATTTCAACTTCGGGGAGCGATGGATTCCCGTAAACCTTTATTCCGACTATGCCTCGCACCTCTTCGACACGGAGGTGACGATACGCTACAATTCGAGTGCGGACGAATATTCCGTAGAGGCACGGCTGCACAATGCCAATATCTGGGACAGGTTCTGTGTGCGGGGACAGCATCGTCGCTACGATGGCATTGCCCTGATGAAGCACGCCCTGCTGAATACAACGCCCGACATCACCAAGAAAATCATGGTCGGCGACAAGGAGGTCAAGGTACGGGACACGGAAGCCATACAGATGGCAAACGCTAAAATCGATGAGATACGAAACGGCTTCACCGATTGGCTGAACGAGCAGAGCGATGAGTTCAAGCAGCGGTTGGAGAAACTCTACAATGACACTTTCAATTGTTTTGTGCGTCCCCAGTATGATGGTTCCCATCAGACATTCCCCGACCTCAATCTGAAAGGCTTGGGTATCGAAAGCCTGTACGATAGTCAGAAAGATGCCGTGTGGATGCTCAAACTCAATGGAGGAGGGATCTGCGACCATCAGGTGGGAGCGGGAAAAACGCTCATCATGTGTACGGCAGCTTATGAGATGAAGCGGCTCGGCTTAGCGAACAAGCCGATGATACTCGCTCTCAAAGCCAACGTACAGGAGATAGCACAGACTTTCCAAACGGCTTACCCGAATGCCAAGCTGCTCTATCCGGGCAAGAACGATTTCATGCCCGATAAGCGACAGCGGATTTTCCACGACATCAAGAACAACAACTGGGACTGCATTGTCCTCACACACGACCAGTTCGGCATGATACCGCAGTCGGACGAGATACAGCAGAAAATTCTTCAGGACGAGCTGGACAGCGTGGAAGAAAACTTGGAAGTATTGCGTCAGCAGGGACGCAGCATCTCCCGTGCGATGGAGAAAGGGCTTGTCAAACGGCAGATGAACTTACGGGCAAAGCTGGATGAAATCAAATTCAAAATAGAGAACCGAAAGGACGATGTGGTGGATTTCAAGACAATGGGTATAGACCACCTTTTCGTGGACGAGTCGCATACGTTCAAGAATCTGATGTTTAACACCCGCCACGACCGTGTGGCAGGATTGGGCAACAGCGAGGGTAGCCAAAGAGCCTTGAATATGCTCTTTGCTATTCGAACCATTCAGGAGCGGACGGGGAAAGACTTGGGAGCCACTTTCCTTTCGGGTACGACCATATCGAACTCCCTCACGGAGTTGTATCTGCTGTTCAAGTACCTACGTCCCCAAGCCCTCGAAGCACAGCATATCAAGACCTTTGATGCGTGGGCTGCCATCTTCGCCAAGAAATCGGTGGACTATGAGTTCTCCGTCACCAATGAAATTGTGCAGAAGGAGCGTTTCCGCTATTTCATCAAAGTACCGGAGCTGGCGGCGTTCTACGCTCAAATCACTGATTACAGGACGGCGCAGGACATCGGCATAGACCGACCGGAAAAGAATGAGATTATGCACAACATACCGCCCACTCCCGAACAGGAGGAATTCATCGCCAAACTGGTGGAATTTGCCAAGACGGGCAACGCGGAACTGCTGGGACGTCCCAAACTCTCCGAACGGGAGGAAAAAGCCAAGATGCTCATTGCCACAGATATGGCCCGCAAGATGAGCTTGGATCTGAGGCTCATTGACCCGAACAAGTACGGAGATCATGTGGACAACAAAGCCTCCCACTGTGCCGCCAAGATTGCGGAGTACTACCGCAAATTTGACGCACAGAAAGGAACGCAATTTGTATTCAGTGACCTCGGCACTTACAAGCCCGGCGAATGGAATCCCTACAGTGAAATCAAGCGCAAGTTGGTGGAAGATCACGGCATTCCCGCTCAGGAGATACGCTTCATTCAGGAAGCCAAGACCGACAAGGCACGAAAGACGCTCATTGCAGGTATGAATGAAGGTTCAATCCGTGTATTGTTCGGTTCCACTTCTATGCTCGGCACAGGCGTGAATGCAGAAGCGTGCCGTTGCCATCCATCATCTGGACACACCGTGGCGTCCTTCCGACTTGGAGCAGAGGGACGGGAGAGCCGTGCGTAAGGGGAACGAGGTCGCCAAATTTCATGCGGACAACAAGGTGGATGTCATCATCTACGCCGTGGAGAAGTCGCTCGACAGCTATAAATTCAATCTGTTGCACAACAAGCAACTCTTCATCGAACAGCTTAAAAACAACCGTATGGGCAGCCGTACCATTGATGAGGGAAGTATGGACGAGAAGTCGGGAATGAATTTTTCCGAATATGTAGCCATCCTCTCCGGAAATACCGACCTGCTGGAAAAGGCAAAATTGGAAAAGAAAATAGCCGGTTTGGACAGCGAACGGCAGGCGTTCATTCGCAGTAAGTCATCCTCCCGAAGCCGATTGGACGAAGTCGTGCGGACGGTGGACGGCAACAAGGAACTGATTGCCCGCTTCCAAAGTGACTGGGATTTGTACCAAAGCCGTGTGCAGAAGGATAAGGACGGCAATATTCTCAATCCGATAACGCTCAAAGGGGTGGAAGGAAGCGACCCGAAACGCATTGCTGCCAAACTCGCGGAAATCAACGAGAAAGCCTGCACACGGGGAGAGTATTTCAATATCGGAATGCTCTACGGATTTAATCTCGTGGTCAAGACAGAATCCTCCTCCAAAGATCTGTTTGACCTTTCACAGAACAAGTTCTTCGTGATGGGAGAAAGTGGAATGAAGTACAGCTACAACAACGGCAGGATTGCGGCAGACCCGCAACTCGCCTGCATGAACTTCCTGAACGCCTTGGAGAAGATACCCGGCTTGATTGAAAAGTATCAGGCTGACACGGAAAAGATAGCCAAGGATATTCCGGTTTTGCAGGAGGTCGTGAACGGCTCTTGGAAAAAGGAAGAGCAACTCAAAGAGCTTAAAACGGAGCTTGCCGCCCTTGACCGCAAGATACAGCTCTCTCTGAAACCGATTGAGCAGGGAGAGAGTGAGCAAGAAGGAACGGAGGTGATGCAGGACAGCGAAGGAAAGACGGAAGAATTGGAACGGTCACGTCCGATTGAGCCGACTGTCACCGCTCCCTCCGTCAGCACCTCTGCGGCTCAAACCGACAGACCGTTGGAAAGCAGCGGGCAGAGTCGCTCCGCTACACAGCCCTCGATAGAAAGACTACCACCGTCTTTAGCTGAAAAGGTGTTTATCGTCAGACCGAAAATATAATCTGTAATATCATCATCACATTCAAACAGCAGCCCCCGACTTGTCATTACGACAAAACGGGGGCTGCTGCTTATAATCCGAAATTACGTGCCTTTGGGCGGTCTCTTCCTTTTTCGTTTGAGGTTCTCCGTAAAATGGGTTTGCATAAAGGCGAGGATTTCCGATTCCAGATACCACGTCTTGTGATAGACGATGTGGTAAGGAAGTGTTCCCGAATCTCGGTAACGTTGCAAGGTACGCTTGCTCACTTGAAGCATCATGCACACCTCTTGATTATCCAGTAGCGGTTCTCCGTCTATCATCGGACGTTGGGGGATGTCGGGAGCCGTCTGCTTCAAGTCATCGAAACGCTTCATGATGCGTTCCATCCATTCAAGGAAAGTCTCTCTATCCAATAGCTCCATCCTTTACCCTCCTGCTTTTAAGTTCGAAGTTATGCCGTAGCTCTTTCAGGTTCTGAGGATTGCAGTACAGGCTCTTGTTTCGTATCGCCTCCTCGATGTCATGCAGGGCGTAGTAGCAACGTCCGTAGATCATCTTGTAGCTGATTCTGTCCGCACTGCGCATACGCTGAAGGGTACGCTTGCTGATACCGAGTATCTCGGCTAACTCTTCATTGGTAACAAGGCGGTTCTCATACTCCGTCTTTGCCTTTTCCTCTTTCTCCACATACCGGAGGATTTTCTCTATTTTGCCCATCAGTTCGTAGTAGGCTTTGCTTTCGATTGTTATGACATCCATGACGCTTTGAATTTGATTATGCTGCAAAGTTCGGGAGTTAAAACCGTCCGGATTGTATGCTAAATATGTACTGAATAGAGATTTTTCTGTCTGCTTCCAAAAGTCATACGACAAAAGCATCCATATTGAAGCCACAAGTACGCAGTAAAGGAAATGTTGGTTTTGAATACTTACTCCGTAAGTACATTTGCACAAAGTGTAACATTAAAACGGACAAGAATATGGAAGTAATAACAATCGAGAAGAAAACGTATGAAGCCATGATGGAGCGTTTCCGCATTTTGACCGCCAAGGTCGATGCCCTGTGTCGGGAGTGTGACGAAAAGCGTATGGGCAGGTGGCTGGACAATCAGGATGTCTGCCAAATCCTGAACATCAGTTTGCGCACCCTGCAAACCTATCGAGACAACCACACTTTACCCTATACGCAAATAGGCTATAAGATGTACTATAAACCGGAAGATATAGAGCGGTTGATAGAACAATCCGCCTCTCCATAATCAAAGAATTTATCACCACTAAATCCAATGTAAGCAGATGAGCAATGATGTAAAAACAAAGAATGATGAAGAAATCAGCCTCTTTTTCAGTGCCAGTGACCGTATGATGAAAGGGATAGATGCCCTAAGGAAAAAGAACAGACCCTTATTGGGCGGGCATCGTTACCTGACGGATGGCGAACTCTCCCGCCTGTTGCATATCAACCGTCGCACGTTACAAGACTATCGAAATGTAGGAAGAATCCCTTTTATTAAACTGGGTGGGAAAGTTCTCTACAGAGAAGAAGATGTGGAAAAGCTGTTGCAAGAAAATTATCGCCCTCGGTTTGAAAAGCCTTGACAAGAAACAGGCAGTAGGATGCATTTATCTTACTGCCTGTTCTCATATTCAGTTGTACCATCCGCCTTTATTATAGCACACAAGTAATGGAGGTGTGGATTTCTTCTTTTCGGTAAGTTTCCTGATAGTCCACCTGCGGAAGAGTTGGGTGTGAGGGGAGGCAAAACGAAATGACAGCATCGTTATCATTTCAATGTTGTATAAATCCACCGCACCGCCCTTGAACAATAGGGTTTGCATCACCTCATCTTCTCTGAGTAACCCCTCTTTGAAGATAGACTTGATGTGACTGTTTACCTTACCCGAGAATACGCCGAACAAGGAGGCTATTTCGCAAGCCGACATCCAAATGGAAGCCGTAGAAACGTGTACATTCCCATTCTCATCAATGGTTATGATTTCTCTTTTCATAGTTCGTCCTCCTTATTATATAGTGACACCATTGAATTGTTCTATCTTACTCAACTTATCGGAGAGTGCTGCCATATCCCGGCTTTCCTTTTCATGTGTGATTTTGGCGTAAATCTGCGTGGTGCGGATGTTCGTATGTCCGAGCATCTTGGACAGGGTTTCAATGGGAACGCCGTTGGTCAGACAGATTTCCGTCGCCATAGTGTGGCGGCTGGTATGCCACGTAATCTCCTTTTCAATGCCGCATAGCCCGATGATTTTCTTGATGTTCTTGCAAGCGGTCATATACTGTGGAACGGGCAGAAGAAAGTTTTCCTTTGCCATACCTTCGTACTTCTCGATGATTTTCAGAGGAATATCCAAAAGCATAATGTTGGACTCCACACCTGTCTTTTGTCGCTTGGTCATAATCCAGAGTTTCCCATCGAAAGAGGTTTGGATATTATCTTTGGTCAGGTTCTTCATATCGGTAAAGGACAAGCCCGTAAAGCAACAGAAAACATACAAATCCCGAGCAAGTTCCATTGATTTGCGTCGGAACTTCAAATCCAATAGTTGGCGGATTTCATCTTTGGTCAGATAGTCCCTGTCGGTACTTTCTGCGGATATGCTGTAATCCACAAAAGGATCACGGATTATCCAGCCGTGATTTTGGACAATGGTAATCATACGACGCAATGGCATCATATAAATCCATACTGTATTGTGGGAGCATTGCTTTTCGGCACGAAGGAAGATTTCAAAGTCCGTGATGAAAGCCGGAGTAAGTTCTTTCAGCGCAATATCACTGACACGGTAGCGGGTCTTGATGAACTCTTCCAAATGCTTATAGACTGTACAGTACTTGTTATAAGTGGATTCACTTCGTAGTTGTGCCTTTACTTGCTTTTCGAAATCCTCATTGTGCTGAGCATAGACTTTAAGCAAGGTTTCGTGTCGCATTTCCAAGCCCAAGAAAGCATTCTTCACTTTCTCGGCTGTGACATAGTTATCCCTCTCGGCAATCTCTTTGTATTTGGCATTGATGCCGACACGGATCTTGTCCAAGAAACGGTTGGTTTCCAACGCTACGGTACTTTTTCCCGAAGCCCGGTTGCTCTTGATGTCCCACAAGTCGGGATGGATGTCGCATTTGCAACTGAACTGGGCAATAGTGCCGTCAATGGTGATACGGCACATCACGGGAACGGAACCGTTCTTCTTGGGGGGCGTTCTTTTTGAGGTAGAACAGAACCTTAAACGTACTACGCATAACTCTGACTTTTACGGTTTACAAAACTATTTATCGTCAGGTTATTTGTTGCTACGCAAAATATTGTCGTTCAATGGTAAAGAAACAAGTCGCAATTTATTTGCCCCTTTCCTGCCATCGAAGTTCCTTTGCCGAAGACAATCCCCCGAAGTTCAAGCCGGATTTTGCCTTGTTCGTTACCGCTTTTCCTAATCTCTGTTTTCAGAAGGGGAGGTAATGTTTTGGTAACGCTGCTCTGTCCGAAGTTGGTACAAACCCGTCTTTTCGAGGTTTTGCACTGAAAGGCTCGAAAGTCAGAACCTACTGACTCACAAATCATTTGCTATGTCCTGCCATTTTCTGGACCTTTGGGATAGATTTTCAGTAAAAAGTACCTACGTTTTTTAAGGAACGTTCATGGCTTTTGCATCATGCTTATTATCAGAGAGTTACAAAGACCGTATTTTGAAGTGAAAACAGCCGGTTTATAAGCACGAAAAAAGGGCTGAAACCACTTAGATTTCAGTCCTCGTTTCTTATAAAGTTCCTTGCTTATCCGGCAATGTTCGGCTATTCCAAACCAAGTCTTTTCTTGTCTGCCACCTTGAAGACGATACCAATCGTCAATGCAGCTACACCAAGACCTGTCGGCAGCATCAAATCTTGAACTCGAATATTTTATAGAAGTATTTCAAAGCTATCAGGAACGTATTGGAATAAATGCCGTTTTCCCGACAGGCTCTTGCATCTTCCTTCAGCAAAAGTCGGTGGCTGCCTACACCACTCGTGCTTGCGCCCCCCATGCGCATCGTTACCATATCTTTCTGAATGTACTTATAGCTTATGCGATGCTTCTTGAACAAGCGCACCATCATTTCAAAATCTGCCCCTATCTTGTAATCGAGACTGTAAGTTCCTGCTTGTTCGTAAACCGAACGCCGCACATAAAAAGAAGGGTGAGCGGGCATAAAACCAAATCGTAATAACGCCGGGCGGAATATTTTAGAAGAATAATATCGGGCAATCTTATGCGGTTGTCCTTCCCTTATAAAGTGAATATCTCCATACACGGCGTCTACGTTACTCGTCTTGAAAGCGTTGGCGTATGTGGAAAGTACGTCGTTGCTTGTATAATAGTCGTCGGAATTCAGAATGCCGATAACATCACCCGTTGCCATTCTTATACCTTTGTTCATCGCATCGTATATTCCACGGTCGCTTTCGGATACCCAACGAAGTTTGCCGCCAAACCTTGGTGCATTGGCTTTTACTATATCTAAAGTGCCGTCAGTCGAACCACCATCTATTACCAAATACTCTATGTCGGAATAATCTTGGCTCAATATGGAACTTATCGTATCGGCAATGGTAGTCTCGCTGTTGTATGTAGCCGTTATGATTGATATTTTCATGCTTACTGTTGTCCAATTATATTATTGTTACTAACGCTTAATCTTAAAAAATATTTCAATGCTTTACCACTTATTTCACTTTATACACAATAAAAGCAAAAGAAACGTGTTATGTAATTAAACTTGTTAAGAAACTTCGAACAAACATGAATATATACATCTTTGTTAGCCTTATTGCTTTCAGCTTAAGCATCACGTGCGGCTTTGTCTTTATTCCTCGCATTCTGAACTTTTGCAAGAACAGGAACTTATACGATATTCCCGATTCGCGAAAAGTACATAAACGAGCCATTCCGCGTTTGGGGGGTGTATCGTTTCTTCCCAGTATGCTTGCTGCCACCATAGTTGCACTGCTTGTTTGGTCGTATGCTTACAATGGAAAGAAAATACAAATCAGTCCGTGGACAATATTCTTTGCCGTCGGTTTGGCTGTCATTTATACCACAGGACTTATCGACGACATCTTCGGTGTCAAGGCTAAAAAGAAGTTCATCATACAGATTTTTGTTTCGTGCCTGCTTCCTATATCGTGGCTTTTCATCAATAATCTGTACGGTTTCATGGGAATATACCAACTTCCATTCTGGGTTGGCGTGCCGCTTACTGTGTTCATATTGGTTTTTATTATGAATGCCATCAACTTAATTGACGGTATCGACGGTCTTTCTGCCAGCCTTTCCTTTATTGCTTTAGGTGGTTTCTTCTACTGCTTCTTTGTAGAAGAAATGTGGGTTTATTCTATTCTCATCGCCGGACTGATGGGTGTTTTGGTGCCTTTCCTTTACTATAACATTTTCGGAAAGCAAGAAAAGAACCGAAAAATATTCATGGGCGATTCCGGTTCGCTCACTTTAGGCTATATATTGGGTGTGCTGCTTGTGAAATTCTGCATGGATAATCCCAACGTAATGGCTTATCGCAAAGGCTCGATATTTCTTTCGGTAACTTTGCTTATCATACCTATTTTCGATGTTTGCCGCATGATAATTGTGAGAATGTTGCACGGTTATGGCATATTCCACCCCGATAAAAACCACATTCACCATAAGTTTATGCGGGCAGGACTTACACAACATCAGGCATTAATTGCTATTATAGCGTTCGCCATTGCCTTCATTATCCTAAACACAGTACTGTTTAACTGGTTAAACTCAACTGTTATCATTCTAATAGATATTGTTATTTTCACCCTTTTCAACTTGTTAGTGCTGAACCGTTTTATAAAGCGCAATAACAAACAACCCTTCCAAGAAGATTAAAGAAGATGCCGCATCTACCCTTTGTGCTGCTAAAACTTCTTGAAATGAAGCGTAACCTTGTCGCTGACAAGTGCCATGGTGTTTTCCGACTGCTGAATTGTGAACGTTACAGCCATATCGTCGATGCCATAAAAAGCTAAAAGCGAGGGTTCTGTAAGCAGTTCGTCGCCGTTTTCGCGGTCGTAACGATAAGGTTCTTTCAGTTCTAAAGTATTACCATTTTTATTAAAATGATACAAAATCCGGCTATGGTTGCCTGTCTTATCCTCCAACAACAACAATTTCCCTTGGAACGACCAGTACACTTTCTTATCTCGCAGCTCTGCACTTTGTGCTCCTTTTTCAATATAAACACAATGCCACATACCTGCTAAATCGCCGGCTTCCGTGCCATCACCTTCGAGCGTACAAGCCGAAAGGCATAACAGAGCCACTAAAGAAAGCAGAGCTATTTGTATATTTCTTATCTTCATACCTTTTATAAATTAAATAAACCCGTCTTGGTTATTGTAAGTTGGAAACCATAATTAATACCACCGAGAATAGAACCGAAGTCCATTCCATACGCAGCCTTTACATCTATCCCGTTCAACCATGGCAATGTAACGCTATGCAGCTTATAAGCAGCTTCTGCCAAAAGGCTTACATTGTGCCGTTCCTTTGTATATGGCTCAAGGTAAGTGCCCAAACCTTCCTGCCATGAAGCAAGAAATCGCCAATCAAAAAAAGCATTTGGCTTTCCTGCCAAACCGAGATGGTAAGCCACAAATCTATTGTTCATAAACTCTATCTTTCCGTTCTCATTGTAAATAGGCGAACGATAGAGCGGATTTCCCATTGTTTGTCCCCAGTGTTGGTAGCCCGTATAAATGTAATGGTTGTAGTAATTATCGTTTCCTCCTATGTGGTCGGCAACGGATTTGGTATGGTCGTGATAGATTGGACCACTCTGATATTTGGAATAAACATACTCCAACACCACCGAATTTAACCAACTGTCTGCACGACGATGATATTCAAATCCTAACATCCAGTCTTTCATACCATAGGTAAGATACTTACGCTTTTTCCTCTGCTGCCATTCGTCGCCGGTACCATAGCCATCGTAATCCAAAAAAAACATTCCCGAATGGTCTTCAAAATATTTATCAGCATAAAGAGAATAGCTATTTTCCTCGCCTTCATATTTTACACGAGCCACCCACGAGCCTAATTGGTTGCCTTCAGCATTCTGATAGGTTGTTTCCCCTATATCTGCTCCACCCGGTATAAATGCTTTCCAAAATGCTTTCACGCCGGTTTCGCCTTTCAACGCTTCCATTTTACCATCTGAAGCAGGACGATAGGCAGTGCCACCAAACGTAGATACCATTTCCAGACCTACCTCTAACGACCAAGGACAGAACACTTCTTCATTGCCAAGTTTAAGATAGCCGGCTTTAGAATGGTAAAGCACACCGTCGGCATACTTGTTTTGCTTTTTAGTAAAATCGTGTTGCCAATTGTCATCTGTCATTTTTCCGTAGGCAATATGTCCTTTCAAGTGCAACCACCCATTTGCAAACGGCAACGTCCAATACTCCGGCAACGCAACCGAACTTGCGGAACAGGTCGTGCATTAATGCCCAATGTTTGCGAACCGGAACTTAAACTATTGTTTTTCAGCTCCATAGGTTGTTCTTTTGCACCTATTGTAAGCGTACCGTGATACCATCGCCCTTCGATATAGGCTTGTTGAACAACGGCAGGACTGGTATAATTTACAGGAACGGCTATATCAAGACCATAGCCTATGCCCCATTTTCGTTCTTCGTCAATTGATAAAGGACGATTAATGGCAGCACGAATGTAGCCATTTGTCTTTTCAAGCGAACTAAGTCCGTACTTATTGGCATTCAGCCACAAAGGTGTTTTCGTGTTAGAGAAGCTACCTTGCATCTCTACCTTGTAATCAATATTCTTAAAAGCCCTTGCTTTCGTTGTATCTTTCATTACCGGCGGCACATATTGAGCATAAGAAGCCATACACGCCAATAAGCCATAAAAGATTGATAGTATTCGTTTCATCATCATAGACGGGCTCTGATAAAACCCATTATTTATAAGTTCAAGTTCCGGTGGTAATTATTAAAATCCACCTATTTTATATATGTAGCTGCAAAATTACATAAAAAAAACAGTTCCAACAAGAACTTCATAAAGAGAATTATTGCTATCCGACAAAACTTAAACTCCAACCGCTTATTAAGCCGCATTTGCTTATATTTGTTATTACCGTCCTGCTTCCTTACTGCTTTCGTCCGCTTGCCGGCATTTGCGCAGCCATTCCATCTCGCCGTAGCCCGCTATGCCTTCGATGAAACGGAGCACATCTGCTCGACAATCGAACAAAACCGGTCAAGGACGCTAATGAACCGATTTGGGTTTAATTTCACAAAAACATCTGCGGATTTTTATTTTTGTCTTGTAAAGATTATTTTATTAAAAAGTGATAACTGCACTTTGGCATTGCAAAAGCGTAGGTTTTGCGATGCAAAACAGCCGCTTTTACCGTGCAAAACCTACGCTTTTGGAATGCGAAATAATAGGTTTTATAATACGCTGACAGTGAGATAATTATACAATACATACATCTGTGAAAAATATTTACGCACGTTTGCCTTTTTCTGCTTATATAACAAGCCGATATTGCCGTACTTTAAGTTTCAGCGAACAGCCATAAAAGAGAAAGATGAACCATAGAACAAAGCAGCCGTTGGTTTTATATAAAATGCCACGATATACACAGCTCTGACAGCAAAGGCACACCACGACATTTCTGTCGTTATACCTTGCATTTGCAAAATATTTTAGATTCTATCAGAAAAAAAGGGCTATTAAGGGAATATTCATTAGATTTTTACTATCTTTGCAAGTTGTAAAATAATATACTTTCAAAGAACAGTAAATATAAAAGATATAATCGTGACTGAGACAAAGTACATTTTCGTAACGGGCGGTGTGGTTTCTTCACTTGGTAAAGGAATTATTTCGTCGTCTATTGGAAAACTTCTTCAAGCGAGAGGTTACAATATTACTATTCAAAAGTTCGACCCCTATATCAACATCGACCCGGGAACACTGAACCCTTATGAGCATGGCGAATGCTATGTTACGGTTGATGGTATGGAGACAGACCTTGACTTAGGACACTACGAAAGATTCACGGGCATTCAGACTACAAGAGCCAACTCCATGACTACGGGACGCATCTACAAGAGTGTCATTGATAAAGAAAGACGTGGAGATTACCTTGGGAAAACCATTCAAGTAGTACCTCATATTACAGATGAAATAAAGCGAAACATAAAGCAGTTAGGTCAGAAGTACCATTACGACTTTGTGATTACTGAAATTGGTGGGACGATTGGCGATATAGAGTCGGCTCCGTTCCTTGAAGCCATTCGTCAGATGAAGTGGGAACTGGGCAAGCGTGCCATTAACTTACACCTTACATACGTACCTTATCTTAGTGCGGCGGGCGAAGTGAAAACAAAGCCGACACAGCACAGTGTAAAGGAATTGCAAAGTGTAGGTATTCAGCCCGATATATTGGTATTGCGCACCGACAAACATCTTGACAATGATATTCGTAAGAAAGTGGCTGCTTTCTGTAACGTAGACTTGGATTGCGTTGTGCAAAGCGAAAATCTGCCAAGTATATACGAAGTACCTGTTAATATGCAGGCACAAGGTCTTGATGCAGCTATTTTGCGCAAATGCGGAGAGGAAGTCAAGCCTGCTCCAACATTAGGTCCTTGGAAGCAATTCCTCGACAAATTGCGTAAAGCTACGAAAGAAGTACACATCGGACTTGTCGGAAAATACGACTTGCAAGATGCTTACAAGAGCATTCGCGAAGGACTCTTGCAGGCAGGAACCTACAACGACCACAAAGCCATTCTGCACTTTGTAAATTCAGAACATCTTACCAACGATAACGTAGCCGAAAAACTGAAAGGTCTTGACGGCGTTGTTATTTGCCCGGGGTTCGGCCAACGTGGTATCGAGGGTAAATTGATAGCCATCAAGTACACCCGAATGAACGATATTCCAACATTCGGTATCTGTTTGGGAATGCAGATGATGGTAATAGAATTTGCCCGCAACGTATTGGGTTACAGCGATGCCAATTCGCGCGAGATGAACGAAAAGACCCACCATAATGTAATCGACATTATGGAAGAACAAAAGAATATCACCAATATGGGTGGCACAATGCGTCTTGGTGCTTACGAATGTGTGATACGACAGAACTCGCACGCATTCAATATATACAAGCAAGAGTACATTCAAGAACGCCATCGCCACAGATACGAATTCAACAACGACTATGAAAAAGAGTTTGAAAGAAACGGTATGATGTGCGTCGGACACAATCCGGAAAGCGACCTTGTAGAGATTGTAGAAATACCATCACTGAAGTGGTTCATCGGAACACAGTTCCACCCGGAGTATCAATCTACGGTGCTCAAGCCGCATCCACTCTTCCTCGACTTCATTAAGACTGCAATAGAAAATAAGAAAAAATAAGAAATGGATAAAAATACTATCACAGGGTTCGTACTCATGGCTCTGGTTCTCTTTGGTTTTGCATGGTGGCAACAACCTTCTGACGAAGAAATAGCTCAACAGCGTATCGAGTTTGTAAAGGATTCGATTGCAAATGCTCGGAAGATAGCAGAACAAAAGAAAGCAGCTGCCAAAGCTGCTGACAAGGTAAACGAAGCAAGTACAGACACTACTGCCTTATTCTACACAGCATCAAAAGGCACTGCGAAAGATATTGTATTAAAGAATAATAAGGTAGAACTTACCTTCAACACGAAAGGTGGCGTTGTCAAGAAAGCCGATATAAAAGGTTATAAGGGACACAACGTGGCAAGTAAAGACCGCAAGGCCGACAAGAATGAAGTTACACTCTTCAGCGGAGCAGACCAAAGCCTGAACTTTATCTTAGCTACGAAGAGCCAGAACATTGAAACGCAGGACCTTTACTTCACACCGTCTAATCTTACCGACTCTACTCTTACAATGACAGCCGTTGCCAACGACGGCAAGACAATTGTATTGGACTATAAGCTCACCGACACTTATATGTTGCGTTTAAGTGTAAAGGCTACAGGAATGAATGGTCTTTTTAAGCACGGAGACAACCAACTTATTGTAGATTGGCAAGAGAAATGCAAGCAGCAAGAGCTTGGACACACTTTCGAAAATCGCTATGCTACAATCACTTATAAAGAGAAAGATGGTAGCACAGACCATTTGAGCGAAACACAAGAAGCTGACAAGAAGATAGAAGAAGCACTCGATTGGATTGCTTTCAAAAACCAATTCTTTTCTGCTGTAATGATTTCTAAAGACGGTTTTGCAGCAGGTGCAAAGCTGAAGAGCACCCCATTGGAAAAAGAATCGCATTATTTGAAGCAATATCAGGCAAATTTAAGCACCGAATTCGACCCAACAGGGGCTAAAGCATCAGAGTTTGAGTTCTACTTCGGACCTAACGACTTCCGCTTGTTACAAAACATTGAAAATCAAAGCCATTTCGGTAAAGACCTCGAAATGCAACGACTTGTAGACCTCGGTTGGCCTTTGTTCCGTATTATCAATCGTTGGTTCACCATCTACGTGTTCGATTGGCTGAGCAAATTCTTCCCAATGGGTGTTGTACTTATCCTTATTACATTGCTTTTGAAGTTCATAACTTACCCTATGGTGAAGAAAAGCTACATGAGTTCTGCCAAAATGCGTGTATTGAAACCGAAACTCGAGGAAGCTACAAAACAATATAACAAGCCTGAAGACCAAATGCAGAAACAGCAGGCTATGATGCAGATGTACTCAGAATATGGAGTTAGCCCGCTTTCAGGTTGTTTGCCAATGCTTATTCAGGCACCTATTTGGATTGCAATGTTCAACTTTGTACCCAATGCCATACAGCTACGCGGCGAGAGTTTCTTATGGATAAACGACCTTAGCACATACGATCCTATCGTTTCGTGGAACCAAAACTTATGGTTGATAGGCGATCACCTTTCATTAACTTGTATTCTCTTCTGTTCTGCCAATATCCTTTACTCTTGGTTCACTATGCAACAGCAGAAAGACCAGATGGTTGGACAGCAAGCAGACCAAATGAAGATAATGCAATATATGATGTTCCTCATGCCTGTATTCTTCTTCTTTATGTTCAATGACTACTCTTCAGGCTTGAACTTCTATTATTTCATTTCGCTATTCTTCTCTGCTGCCATTATGTGGACGTTGCGTAAGACAACGAACGAAAAGAAGTTGCTCGCCATATTGGAAGCCCGACGCGAAGAAAACAAGAAAAATCCAAAGAAGAAGAGCGGATTGGCAGCACGTATGCAGGCTCTTCAGGAAATGCAACAAAAGCAACAAGCAGAATTAGAACGCAAAAGACAGAACCTAAATAAAAATAAATAACTAAAATTATGAACAAAAATGTTTCAATTGCTATTGCGACCGCACTCGTTATGAACAGTGGGGTTGCAAACGCCCAAGAAGCAGTAAACATCGGAAAACACAACATAACACTCAGCAAAGATGTTATGACTCCGGAAACACTGTGGGCTATGGGCAGAATCGGCAGTGCACAGGCATCTCCCGATGGCAGCAAGATTGTTTACCAAGTAGGCTACTACAGTGTAAAAGAAAACAAAGGACACCAAGTAATCTATGTGATGAACGCAGACGGAAAGAATGCCCGTCAGCTTACAACATCGGCAAAAAGCGAAAGTAGTCCTGCATGGTTGGACAACAATACAATTGCTTTCCTTTACGAAGGACAAGTTTGGACGATGAATGCAGACGGAAGTAACCGCAAGAAAATGTCGTCTTCCGACATCGAAATCGAAGGTTTCCGTTTCTCACCTGACGGCAAGAAGGTTTTACTTATTAAGAGTTTACCATACTACGGAACAATTAAGAAGAACCCTTCAGACCTTCCAAAGGCGTCAGGTCGCCTCATCACCGATATGAACTATCGCCATTGGGACCATTATGTAGAAACAATAGCACACCCATTTGTGGCTGACGTTACTGCCAACGGTATCAGCAAGAACGACATAGACATCATTGAAGGCGAACCATACGAAAGTCCGCTCGCACCATTTGGTGGCATTGAGCAGTTCGATTGGAGCAAAGACTCTAAGCAAATTGCCTATACCTGCAGAAAGAAAGAAGGCGTAAAATATGCAGTATCAACCGATTCTGACATATTCCTTTATAACTTAGAAACAAAGAAGACGGTAAACTTGTGCAAGCCTGTAGACTATGTTGAACCTGAAATAGACATGACAAAGACGCTTCGTGACCAGAAAGTAAATCACCAAGACGGCGATTTCAATGTTGGTTACGATGTCAATCCAAAGTTCTCTCCCGACGGAAAGTACATTGCATGGCAGAGCATGAAGCGCGACGGATACGAAAGCGATCGCAACCGTCTTTGCGTTTACGAGTTCAGCACAGGCAAAAAGACTTATGTTGCAGAACAATTCGACTCTAACGTAGACGATTATGTATGGGCACCAAACTCTAAAGACCTCTACTTCATTGGCTGTTGGCACGCCACTATCAACGTATATCAGACCAATTTGAAAGACGAAGTAAAACAATTAACCGACGGTCAGCACAACTATACTTCCATTGCGCTTTTGGGCAATAACGGCAAGAAGCTGTTAGGTTTGCGTCAAAGCATGAAGAGTGCAAACGAAATATTTGCCATTACCCCTTCAAAGAAAGAGAAACAAAGCGAACAAACGCAATTGAGTTTTGAGAACAAGCACATCTACGACCAGCTTACACTCGGCGATGTGAAGCCACATTGGGTAAAAACTACCGATGGAAAGGACATGCAGGTATGGATTATCACTCCTCCTCA
>NZ_BAJY01000025.1 GCF_000613945.1 Prevotella falsenii DSM 22864 = JCM 15124 | reverse complement strand
GCGGGTAATGGGCATTGGCGATTAGCTTTTTATGTTTCGGAAGATAATCCGGGTAGGATAATCTCCTATGTTTTCTTACTTTTTCTGTGCTTCCAAGAAGGCACGTAACGCACCTGTCATAGAAGGATATTTAGCTGATGGTGCTTCCAAATCGAGGCGCAGACCTTGGTCTTTCACCTCTTTGGCTGTTGCAGGGCCAAAAGCAGCTATCTTAATGTTGCCTTGTTGAAAGTCGGGCAAGTTCTCTTTTAAGGCACGAACACCCGTAGGACTGAAGAAAACAAGCATATCGTAGTCGAAAGTTTTCTTCTCTTCCTCTGTAAGGTCGTTGCTAACGGTGCGATACATCACACATTCCTTGTGCTTCAGCTTGTTGTTTGTGAACAGCGTTCCAATGGAATCGGTGTGTACCGAGCTTAACGGAACAAGATATTTCTCGTCCTTATGCTTTACCATTGTAGGAATCAGGTTGTCTATTTTACCCGAATTACCAAAGAAAATCTTACGCTTTCGGTACTGCGTATATTTCTGAATATAGAGCGCAATCGTTTCTATTACGCAGAAATATTTCATTGTTTCGGGAATGGTGATGCGCATTTCCTGTGCCAACTTGAAGTAATTGTCAATGGCATGGCGAGATGTGAATACCACAGCAGTGTAATCAAGCAAGTTAATTTTCTGCTGACGAAACTCTTTTGAAGACAATCCTTCCACCTTAAAGAATGGACGAAACACCATTTCTACACCCAATTCCTTGGCTATGTCATAATAGGGCGACTTGTCGCTCCCGGGCTTAGGCTGTGATATTAATATCTTTTTAATCATCGTGTCCTAAAATTTTATAGTCAAATAGTTATCGGTATATACCAAGAACCCTATTAATGCTACCAGCGGCATTAATTCTAAGGTGCAAAAGTACAAAATTATTTGCAGACTGGCAGCTGTTCTTTTAAAAAAGATGATATATCCTTGGTAAAAGAGAAGCAATTTGGTTAAACCCACAATGATTGCCACGTAGATGAGCGTGTATTGCGCCGACAGCCCAAAGTAAATCATCAACAGCACTGCAGGGAATACGAGTACGCCTTCAGCCGATACAAGAAATAAGGTCAGTTGCGACCATTGCTGATTGCTTTTGCGGTCGAAATACACCCAGTTTACAATGGAATACAACAGATTCTTCAGCAGAAAATACCCTAAAAAGATGGCAAAGAAGATGCCCACGACAAGCAATTGCGAATCAACAATGTAGTTGCCGCCATTCTTAGAACGCGTAAACAAGTAATAGGTAATGCTCAAAAGTAATGCCGTCTGCACCACCAAAAATACCTGAAAGCGCACTTCGTGGCTTGTTTCGCCTACATTTGTGCGTCGATAAGGTAGATGGAAAAGACCTTTTATTTGCCTTACAATGAAGTTGCTCGACATTGATGAGGCTATCATAGCCAAAGCAAAGCACACAAGCAACGTGCCTGCCACTACGTTGTCGTTGCTCACACTGTAAGGAGCGGGGTCGCCAAGTATGCCGCTATGCGACATTCCAAGTTCGGGACGATAGTACGGATTGCCTTTAAAATAGCTTTCTTGAGCAAACCTTACATCTGTCAGCTTGAAAGGCTTGGGGGCTTTCCATTTCAGCAAACTCTTTGTTTCTTCGGCTTTGACAGTATCTGTCTGCCCAACACCCGCCTCCCCACGCTCTGTCGTTGCGGTCTTTTCAGACTGCCGAGGTGGGGTTTGCAGCCGCCTTAATAGCTGCGGTGTGGCGATGGAATCGGTTGTTGGCATATTGTTTTACAGTCCGAATGCTTTCTTAATCTCTGCTATTTTGTCGAGTTTCTCCCAAGTAAAGAGTTCTATTTCGAGTTCTTTCTTTTCGTGATACAAACTTGTGAACGTCTTTTTTACTACTTCGTTCTTGCGTCCCATGTGCCCGTAAGCAGCAGTTTCAAAATACATTGGCTGGCGTAGCTTCAGCATTCGTTCTATCGTCTTGGGGCGGAGGTCGAACATTTGCTTTACTTTTTCGGCGATTTCGCCATCTGTCAAGGCTACGTTGGCACGTCCGTAGGTGTTCACATAAACGCTAACGGGCTCTGCAACGCCGATGGCGTAAGCCAACTGCACAAGAATTTCGTCGCTAATGCCTGCTGCAACCATATTCTTTGCGATGTAGCGAGCAGCGTATGCTGCAGAACGGTCTACCTTCGATGAGTCTTTTCCGGAGAAAGCACCACCTCCGTGCGCACCTTTTCCGCCGTAGGTATCTACAATAATCTTACGACCTGTAAGTCCTGTGTCGCCATGAGGACCGCCGATAACGAATTTTCCGGTAGGATTTACAAAGTATTTTATGTTGTCGTTGAACAATGCCAACACCTTCTCCGAATTTATTTGTGCTTTCATGCGTGGCATCAATATGTTCAAAACGTCTTCTCTAATCTTTGCCAACATCTCTTCGTCGGCTTTCAGCTGTGCCTCGGCAGAATGGTCGGCAGGCATTATAAAGTCGTCGTGCTGGGTAGAAACCACAATCGTATCGATGCGTTGCGGAATGTTGTCGTCGCTGTATTCCACCGTTACTTGGCTCTTTGAGTCGGGACGTAGGTAAGTCATCACCTTTCCTTCCTTGCGTATATCTGCCAAGGTTGTCATTAGCAAGTGAGCCAATTCAAGCGTTACAGGCATATAGTTTGCCGTTTCGTTGCAAGCATAACCGAACATCATGCCTTGGTCGCCTGCGCCCTGATTGTCCTCATCGGTGCGATCTACGCCACGATTAATATCGGAACTCTGTTCGTGAATGGCAGAAAGAATGCCACAACTGTTGCCGTCGAACTGGTATTCAGCCTTTGTGTAGCCAATCTTGTTGATGGTCTTGCGTGTAATAGCTTGAATGTCAATGTACTCTTTCGACCGTACTTCGCCCATAATCACTACCTGACCGGTAGTATTGAAAGTTTCGATTGCACAACGAGAAGTATCGTCGTAGGCAAGAAATTGGTCGAGAAGAGCATCACTAATCTGGTCGGCAACCTTGTCGGGGTGCCCTTCTGAAACTGATTCTGATGAAAATAAATATGCCATTTCTTATTTCTTTGTTTACGTTTACCTATTATTATAAGGTTGCAAAGTTACGGCAACATATTCGGATAACAAAATAAAAGCAAAAGATTTAGATTTTATTAGAACCTGAAACAATTCAGGTTCGGTAGGAATTTGTCGAGGAACAATTTCCTTTTTATTGCTCAAGGCAGATACCGAAAAATAGCGTTGGCTTTGTAAAGATAATTCTGTGAAAAAATGATAATTTCGATTTGGCATTGCAAAAGCGTAGGTTTTGCGATGCAAAACCTACGGTTTTACCGTGTAAAACCTACGCTTTTGCAATGCCAAATAATAGGTTTTGCAAAGCATTGATAACGAATTAGTTAGACAACATTTGTGTTTATGAAAAATATTTACGCTTTTTCTGCTTCTTTTCTGCAAATTACGAGGCTATCCAAACCTTTCTATTTATCGCTTGCAAAGCATAGGGAGAGAATGCTAATTTTTATGTCCGGCACTTTCATTAGTTCTTTTCCAACGGCTGTCAGCGTTGCGCCGGTGGTAATTACATCGTCGATTAAGAGCACGTGGTGGTTGTTCAGTTTGGCGTTTGTGCGAAGCTCAAAGGCGTTTTCCACGTTTTTGGTGCGTTGCCATAAGTCTTTTTGGGTCTGACTTTCTATAAACGACTTGCGGCGAATGGCTTTTGTAACGATAGGCAATCCCGTTACGGCACTTATTCCGCGTGCTATTTCAAGACTTTGGTTGTAGCCTCGCTGAATAATGCGACGGCGTGTGAGGGGCACAGGCAGCAGGGCTGTAATGCCGTCGAAAAAGTTTTCGGCTGCATATTCGGTTGCAACAAGCTGTCCGAGCTGTTCGCCAATGTCGGGACGGTCGAAGTATTTCAGCTTATAAATAAGGCAACTTGAGGGCGAATTGGGCTTGTAAAGGAAGAAAGCGGCGCATTTTTCTATCGGTATTCTGCCCCAGAAAAGGCATGCCAATTCGTTGTCGAAAGGCTGAAGATGGTGCATCGTGCGGGGCAAGGCGATGTTGCAGGCAGCACAAAGCGGTTCTTCGGTGATGCCAAGTCTGCGCTCGCAGGCAGGACAAGCACGAGGTGCGACGAGGTCGAGCACTCTGGAAAAGAAGCTAATCTGCGTCATCTTCGTTTATATCGTCTACTATCGAGGCGTCGTCTATGCACTGCCGAATTAAATCGAGCGTAAAACCGCGTCCCATTGCATATTTTATCAGCTTTATGGAACGTTCGTAATCGGTTTCGGCCTTTATGGTCGGATACTTGCTTTTCAGCAGTGGGCGCAGCACAGAGAGGTATTCTTCCGCATCAATCTCGTCGAGAACGGGCTGCGAAATGCTTTGCGGAATGCGCTTTTGCCACAATGCTTGCTCTATTTTTCGGCGTCCCCACTTGTTGAAAGCGATTTTATCGCGCACAAACGAGCGTGTAAATCGTTCGTCGTCGATA
Source organism: Prevotella falsenii DSM 22864 = JCM 15124 (assembly GCF_000613945.1). Lineage (GTDB taxonomy): Bacteria > Bacteroidota > Bacteroidia > Bacteroidales > Bacteroidaceae > Prevotella > Prevotella falsenii. The sequence continues at coordinate 32,773 of NZ_BAJY01000025.1, read as the reverse complement.
TATTTATAATCGATGAGCTTGTCGATAATGCGTGCTTGTGCATCGGGTGCAATGCCCCATTTGCGCAACTTCTCTGCCATTTCGCCCGAACAATGCTCGCCACGGGCGCAAAGGTCGCCAAGTTTGCGCAAGGCTTCCGCCTCGCCGATTTGTTTCTTCTGTATCATTGGCGTATGGCTTTTACAAATCGTTGTTTACCGAATTGGTCGTTGCGCACCTCTGTTTCCGCATAGTCCAAAGCGTTTAGCATAGCCGAAACCTCATCGGCAAACCGTGCATTTATTTCAAAATAGAGTTCGCCACCGTGCGAAAGGGCAGTCGTTCCATATTCGGCAATGGCACGGTAGAAGCGCAGCGGGTCGTCGTCGGGTACGAATAGGGCGGTTGAAGGCTCGTAGTCGAGCACGTTCCGCATCATTTCCGCACGCTCGCTGTCGCAGATATAGGGCGGATTGCTTACGATGATGTCGAACGTTTCTTCCGTTGCTGTAAGCCGTAGAGCATCTTTCAGCCGGAAATTAACCGTTGCACCCAATTTTATAGCGTTGTCGCGGGCTATAAAAAGAGCGTCCGACGAAATGTCGTAAGCCGTAACAACGGTGTTTGCCATGTTCAACGAAAGTGTAATGGCAATGCAACCGCTGCCCGTTCCTACGTCCAAAATGCGCAAAGGAGCAGGTGGCTTTAAGCCGCAGAATGGACAATCGTGCGAAGCAGTTATCCATTCGCAGAGCAATTCCGTTTCGGGGCGGGGAATGAGTACGCCCGGAGCCACGCCAAACTGCCGTCCGCAGAATGTAGCCGAGCCGAGAACATACTGCACAGGTTCGCCTTTTGCCAACCGAAGCATTATTTTTTCGAGTTCGTTGGCATCGTTTGCCGATAATTGCGTAACTTTGTCGGTGTAAATATCGGCAAGCGTCAGCCCGAAATAGTCTTCTAAAAGCATACGGACGATGGCTTTCGCTTCGCTTGGCGGATAAACTTCCATGAGCCGTTGGCACAGATTTTGGTATATTGTAGACATGTCTGCAAAGGTAAAAAATAAAAAGAAATGAAGCAAGAGGATATAGACGAAATGTATATGCGGCGTTGTCTGCAGTTGGCAAGAAACGGAAAACTGAAAGCAAAACCAAACCCTATGGTAGGTGCAGTGATAGTAAGCGGCGAAGGAAAAATTATCGGAGAGGGTTACCATATATGTTGCGGAGAAGCGCATGCTGAGGTAAATGCTTTCAAATCGGTGCGCAGCGAAGACGAACATTTGCTACGGGAAGCCACCATTTACATTAGTCTTGAACCTTGTTCGCATTATGGCAAGACGCCCCCTTGTACCGATTTAATCGTGCAGAAAGGCGTTCGCAGAGTGGTTTGTGGCTGCGTAGACCCTTTTTTGGCTGTGCGGGGACGGGGCATTAAGCGCATTCGCGAGGCAGGAATAGACGTTACGGTGGGTGTCTTGGAGCAGGAATGCCTGATGCTGAACCGCGAGTTTATCGTTCGGAATACACAAAACCGACCTTACATCTTGCTGAAATGGGCACAAACTGCCAACGGTTTCATAGGTTATCCGAAAAACAATGGCACCGGAAAGAGAGCGTTGCAAATTTCCAATGCCTTTACGAAAATGCTCGTACACAAGCTCCGTGCCGAGCACGATGCCATTCTTGTGGGACGCAATACCAAGGAAATGGAACAGCCACGCCTCACGGTGAGAGAATGGAGCGGTAAAAATCCGCTGAAAATCGTAATATCTTCAACCTATAAAACCGATAGTTTGGCAGATGGAACACTATGCGTGAACAGTCTGCAACACCTTATAGAAACCATCAATCGGCATAACGAAACCGAGCAGAAAATATGTTCTCTCATCGTAGAAGGTGGCGCACGCACGTTGCAATCGTTTATACATGCAGGACTGTGGGACGAAATTCGTGTAGAAACAGCACCCTTTACAATAAACAATGGTGTTGCCGCTCCGCACCTTCCACACAACATCGATGTTGTGAAAAAAGAGTTTTACGGTAACACCATCGTTACTTACAAGCGTTCATAGAGTAAATTTTGTTATTCCTCTGAACGATGGATTACTTTCACTGATAGGCGAAGCACCTGACGATTTGAATTCATCTATATTCAACTTGCCTTCTTATGAGAGTTGCTGCAAATCGGTAAAACGATGGGTAAAGCGTGCCGGCACTAACAAACACATCAGTTGGCATTGCGCCCGCCACAGCTTTGCTGTGAATATTCTGAATAATGGAGCCAATATCAAGACCGTTGCCGGCCTATTGGGACATAGCGGATTGAAGCACACCGAGAAATACGCTCAGGCGGTGGACAAATTGAAAGAAGAGGAAATAAATAGCTTTCCTGAATTGAAAATTTAAAATGAAAAATGAATAGAAAAACATTTTTTTGATTTAACAAGATTACGTTTTTGCTTGAAAAAGCATGTGTTTGGAGAAAAATGAGTAATTTTATGGCGTAATCAAGTTACAATACTATGGAACGCAAGAAAATCAATCGCCTGAAGGTGGTACTCGCCGAGAAAGATTAGGAGTGAGAGTTGATGATTTATTGTGGATGGACAAATGGTAGCTTTCTTTTAAAGAAATTGTATTATGGCAAGAATATACGATAACATAGAAACAAAGTTTGCAGAAGGATTGCAAGGCATTGTAACCAACGTGGGTGTAAAGCGTGTGGATTTCTGCGCAGGCTATTTCAATCTGCGAGGCTGGGATATTGTGGTAAATCAGGTTGATACGCTTGCAGGCGATTATGTGTATGAAAACGACAACCGCATTTTCAGGAAATGTAGATTATTGATAGGAATGCACCGCCCTGCCGAGGAACTCATAAGACAACTTTATACAGAATTGCCTTTGCCTGATGCAAACTATGTTAGTCAATGCAAATTGGAGATTGTACGCCACTTTCGGCGACAACTTCAGTTGGGAATGCCCACCAAGCAAGATGAGTTTACGCTCCGTCGCCTTTCTGCACAGATGAAAGACGGAAAGGTGTGTGTGAAATTGTATCTTCGTGAGCCTCTTCATGCCAAACTCTATCTTGCTCATCGCCCCGACGATAATTTCAACAAGATACAGGCTATTATGGGCAGCAGCAACCTTACCTATTCCGGACTGACAAGGCAGGGAGAACTGAATGCCGAATTTGGCGACAGCGACAGTGCCGAGAAATTATCGCATTGGTTTGACGACCGTTGGGACGATAAATTCAGTCTTGACATCACCAAAGAACTGATCAACATCATTGATAATAGTTGGGCAGGCGAAAAGGAAATACCTCCTTATTATATATACTTGAAAACGGCCTATCATCTGAGCGAGGAAGCACGGTCGGGCATCAAGGGGTTTGTCATACCCAATGAGTTCAAGAACGACCTCTTCGACTTTCAGCAGACAGCCGTAAAGATAGCAGCACAACATCTGAACAACGAGAAACGAGGTGGCGCAATGATAGGCGATGTGGTGGGATTGGGAAAAACCATCACAGCTTGTGCCATTGCAAAGATGTACGAAAACACTTTTGGCAACAATACACTGATTATTTGCCCTGCAAATTTGCAAGATATGTGGGCAAAATACCGAAGGCAGTACGACTTGAAAGCGGATATTATGTCGATGGCAAAACCCATTGATGTAGATAATGCGCGTTTTTATAAACTCATTATTGTCGATGAAAGCCACAACTTGCGCAACAGTCAGGGTACGCGCTATCGCAACATCAGAGACCTCATTCAGAAGCAAGACTGCAAAGTGCTGTTGCTGACAGCCACACCTTACAACAAGCAATACAAGGATTTGAGCAGTCAGTTGCGCCTCTTTGTGGACGATGATACCGATTTGGGTATTCGCCCGGAGGCGTATATTCGAGAAATAGGTGGCGAACGGAAGTTTTCAGAGAAACACGAAGACTTCATTCGAAGCATCAAGGCTTTTGAACGCAGCGAGTGTCAGGAAGATTGGCTCGAACTGATGAAACTGTTTTTGATACGACGCACGCGCACCTTTATCAAGGATAATTATGCAAAGACCGACCCGAAAAACGGACGGAAATATCTGGAGTTCAAAGACGGACATAAATCTTATTTTCCGGAACGAGTGCCTAAGGCTGTTAAATTCCCTACCGAAGAGGGCGATCAGTACAGCAGGCTTTATTCAAAGGAGATGATAAACTTTATGGACAGTCTGAAACTGCCACGCTACGGACTCATTCACTATTTGGACGAAAAGAAAGCAGAGACGGCTTCCAAATACGAGAAAAATCTCATTGATAATCTTTCGCGTGCAGGAAAAAGAATGATGGGATTTTGCAAAAGTACCTTCTTTAAACGCATCGACAGTAGCGGCTATTCGTTCCTGTTTACCATCTACCGCCATATCCTACGCAACGCCGTATTTATCTACGCCATCGACAATAAACTGCAATTGCCGATTAGCGACGAAAACACCTTTCCGGAAGACTTTACCGACGATGCAGATATGAACAACTCAACCGACAACAGCGATGAAAGAGAGATGGAAACAGATGGCGAAAACAACCTGACGATTCCTAAAGACATGGAAATCTATAAAAAGAAAGCTGAAGCTTATTACAATTCGCTTATCGGTAAGAACAATGTGCAATGGATAGATGCCAAGTATTTCAAGCGCACACTGAAACAACAACTCAAAAATGATTGTGAACAGCTCATTGCAATGATTAATTTGTGTGGCGAATGGAATCCACAGACCGACCAAAAACTAAACGAACTGGAAAGCCTGCTGAAACATACGCACCGGACGGACAAGGTGATAGTGTTTACACAATACTCTGACACTGCCAACTATATATTTAATCAGCTTCAGAAACGAGGCTTTGGACAGATTGAAAAAGTTACGGGTAGCACGACTAATCCAACTGCTATCGTAGAGCGTTTCTCGCCATTGAGCAACAAGGTTGATATAGCTGCTGAAAACGAACTGCGCGTGTTGATAGCGACCGATGTGCTGAGCGAAGGCCAAAACTTGCAAGATGCGCATGTTATCATCAACTACGACCTGCCGTGGGCGATTATCCGACTCATTCAGCGAGCGGGACGTGTCGATCGTATCGACCAAAGTTCCGAAAAGATTTACTGTTACTCATTCTTCCCTGCCGACAAGGTGGAGGAAATCATCAACTTGCGTACGCGGCTCAACGAACGTATCAACGAAAATGCGGGTATCGTAGGAAGCGACGAAGTGTTTTTCGAGGGCAACGAACAGAATCTGCGCGATATGTATAATGAAAAGAGTGGCGGATTAGACGACTACGAAGACATTGATGTGGATCTCGGCTCGCAGGCTTACCAGATATGGAAGAATGCAACCGATGCCAATCCCGAACTGAAACGCATCATACCCACGATACCCAACATTGCCTATTCCACGAAGAAAGCTGATAGTGGTATCGGCGATGGAGTAATTACATACGCCCGTACCTACAACGATTTCGATGTGCTGACATGGTATGACGCACAAGGCGAAATCGTAAGCCAATCGCAGAAACGCATTCTTCAAGCAATGGCTTGTTCCATAAATGAGCCATGCCTGCCACCGCAAGACAACCATCTGCTGTTAGTGGAAAAAGCCATCAAGGGAATTAAGAACGAGAATACCAACGTAGTGGGCAGTTTGGGTAGCCGTTTCAGCAATAGGCGAAAGATATACGATTTGCTGGATCACTACTACAGTCGGCCACTAAATATATTCTATACGCAGGAGAAGAAGAATGTGCTGAAACTTGTCATCGACCAGATATACAACTATCCAATGTTGGAAAACTCAAAGTTTATCCTTGCAAGAATGATACGCACGGGCAATAGCCACGATGACATTATAGAAACGGTAATAGAAATGTACGAGAATGCCAATCTGTGCAGGATTGACGAAGAGAAAACAAAATATAAAGACCCTGTCATCATTTGCTCGATGGGACTAAAAGCATAAGACTATGAAAAGAAAACTATTCAACCAATATATAACAGAGGCTGATTTCAAGGGATTGTTTGTAAGCGAAATGTTATGGAACAATCCATCGGGAGCAACGCTATTGCCTGAATATACGATAGACGAGCGTACCTTCCGCATAGAACAGATAGCCGAACGCAAGGGTTTTCAGATTTTGCAATGCTGCACAGACGAAATTCCTGTTGCATCGGTTTGCAAAAAATTGGATACCAAGTTGAGGAAGAATGCCGAAAACTACATCTGCATCTTCATGGTTCCCGGCACGATGCACCATCTTTGGGTGGCTCCGGTGAAGAAGGTGGAGAAGCGGGACGTGGTGCTGGTGGAATACGATACACTCGATAAAGCCGGATTTCTGTTTGAGAAGATGGAGAGCCTTTCGTTCACGCTCGAAGATAATCCGACAATTCTCGACATTATAGAAAAGGTACAGTCGTCTTTTCTCATCAATTCGGAGAAAATTACCAAGGATTTCTATGCCGGCTTTAAAAAGGAACACGCACGTTTTGCCCAATTCATCACGGGGATAGACGACCATATAGCCGACAAGGACAATAAAAACAAACAGTGGTATGCATCGGTGATGCTCAACCGATTGATGTTCTGCTACTTCATTCAGAAAAAGGAGTTTTTGGACGGTGATGTGGATTATCTGCGCCATAAATTGGAATGGACACAGCAGAACGAAGGTGAAGACAGGTTTTTCAATAAATTTTATAAAGGGTTTCTTGTCAGCCTGTTCCACGATGGACTCAACGCACCGCAGCACAACACGGAGTTTGAAGCTGTCTATGGGCGCATTCCTTATCTCAATGGCGGAATGTTCGATGTGCATCAGATAGAACAAGAATACGCCAGACTCGACATTGCCGATGAGGCGTTTGTGAGTCTGTTCGACTTCTTCGACAAATGGCATTGGCATCTTGACGACCGTATGACGGCAACGGGGCGCGATATCAATCCCGATGTGCTGGGTTATATCTTTGAACAATATATCAACGATCGCGCACAAATGGGAGCTTATTACACCAAAGAAGATATTACGGAATATATTGGGCGTAACACCATCGTGCCTTACCTGATGGACGCTGTGAAAAGGAAAGACGAAAAACTGTTCCGTGCCGACAGCCATTTGTGGCAGTTCCTGCGTGAGAGTGGCGACCGCTACATCTTCGATGCCATGAAGAAAGGTTGTAATGAGCCTATTCCCGACGAAATAGCCGTAGGCATCGACACCACGAAACCTAACCTCTTGGAGCGACGCAGCCATTGGAACGAACGCACGCTCGAGCCATTAGCACTGCCCACCGAAATATGGCGAGAGACCATCGAGCGACTCGAACGCTATCGCAGCATCAAAGCAAAGATAGAAAAAGGAGAAGTTACCGCCATCAACGATTTCATTACCTATAATCTCGACATACGTCAGTTTGTTTACGACTATCTTGCCCACACGCCCGACCATCTGTTTGTGGGATATTTCTATGCAGCCCTGCAGCGTGTAACCATTCTCGACCCCACCTGCGGTTCGGGTGCTTTCCTCTTTGCTGCACTCAACATTCTCGAGCCTCTCTACGAGGTTTGCATCAACCGTATGCAGGAGTTCAACGAAAAGAATCCGCATCTTTTCACCAATCAATTACAGGAAATAGAAAACAAGTATCGTTCTAATATTCAATATTTCATCTATAAGAGCATCATCCTCCGCAACCTTTATGGTGTAGATATAATGGTAGAGGCTACCGAAATAGCCAAGCTGCGATTGTTCCTGAAGATGGTAGCCGTGGTGGAAGTGGATAAGCGCAACCCGAATTTAGGACTCGACCCATTGCCCGACATCGACTTCAATATTCGCTGTGGCAACACCCTTGTGGGTTATGCCACACAGAAGGAATTGGAAACAGGCATTGCTTTTTCCGACCTTTTCACGGCTGAGGAGTTTCGCAACAAAGTGAGCGATGAAATGGATAAGGTGGCACGCACCTACGAGGTATTCAAAACCATACAACTGTCGCAAGCCGAAGACATGGCTGCTTTCAAACGTGCCAAGCACGAACTGAAAGTCCGCCTTACAGCTCTCAACGACCTGCTCAACCGTCAGATGTACGGAGCTGTTGATGCTAAAATAGATTATACATCGTGGCTCGCCTCACACCAACCCTTCCATTGGCTCGCAGAGTTCTATGAAATCATCAATGGAAACGGTGGATTTGACGTGATTATTGGAAATCCGCCGTATGTTTCTAAGAACAAAATAAATTATTTGGCTAATGATACTTTTAAGTGTAGCGATTTATATGGATATGTTATCAAGCGTATTTTACAGCTTCTATCCCCATTTGGAACGCATGGATTTATTGTAATGCATAATCTTGCTTTTAGTAGAAATTTTGCTGAAGTTCGTAATTTATTAAATAACTTTCATGGTTCGGTATGGTACTCTTTTTATAGCCGAATACCTTCGGGATTATTCTCAGGTGATGTTCGAGTAAGAAATTGTATTTACTTACTTTCTTCAACAGGTAACGAAAAATATACATCTTGCTTACATCGCTGGTTTAGTGAGCAAAGAGCTTTTCTTTTTTCCACTACGATAAAGTATAATTATTTTGTTTATAGTGGAGTGATACCTATGCTTGATTCAGAGATTATTCAATCTATCTATGAAAATAAGAGAGGAAATAATATAGCAACATTAGAAGATAGTCTGAATGGCAATAGTTTATATTATAAAAAGGTTGGATATAATTTTCTTTCAATTTCAAATATCAAACCAAATGCTTTCGATTCTGAAGGTAATACAACTCCTCAAACGAAATTAGGTACCTTAAAATTTCTACCTCAATATTACAATTATATTCAACTCCTTTGTTGTGGAAAATTATATATCTCAAAATGGTTGACATACGGAGATGATTTTGATGTAACAGGGAAAGACATAACATCTTTTTCTTTCCCATTTGATGAAATAAATGTTGAAGATAAAAACACCTTGGAATCGCTATACGAAGAATTTTGTAGGAAGCTACCATCAACAATACAATATAAGCTCAATGCGGGAATCAAAGTCGGAACATTCAATACTTCTGCACTTTGGAATATTACAGATAAAAGTGATATGATATTTCTATCTTATTTGACCGATAGCCCTCTATTGGCGCACGAGGTAATAGAAAATCACCTTGCTAAATGTATTATCAGTGACAAATAGTTGTATAATAAGTAAAAAATAAAGTCAGATGAACAATACAAAAGATATAGTAATTGCTTCTGTAAAAGGCTTAGCAAAGAACTGCATGAACTATGTTCCAATTATTTGTATTAAGCTTGGGGACCATACAATTTGATAACTTCTCATAATGGTTATAGGGAAGAAGGTATGTTACTGTGTGAGGGGCATACAGACACTTTGCAGTTACGTATTATCTGGGATGATTATTTTGGAAAAGATCGTAGTATATTGCAATCCCCACTGCTGTAAATTAGAAGAAAGATGCAAAAACATTAAATGAAAGCAAGGTACGTATCGAACAATAATTTAAGAATAGAATGATGGAAGCAAGCAATAACGACAATATGCTCATCTACCGGTCGGAAGATGGAAAGATAAAGATAGATGTTCGGTTTGAGAATGAAACCGTTTGGCTGTCATTAGACCAAATGGCGACACTTTTCGGTCGTGATAAATCTACTATTTCACGACATGTTAAGAATGTGTTTGAGGAGGGGGAACTGTCGCCGGAGGCAACTGTTGCAAATTTTGCAACAGTTCAAGCGGAAGGTAATAGAGAGGTTGCCAGAAATATAGATTATTATAACCTCGATGTTATCATTTCTGTTGGTTATCGGGTAAAGTCGCAGCAGGGCACGCAGTTCCGTATTTGGGCAACACAGCGGCTCAGAGAATATATCATTAAAGGTTTTGCATTGAACGATGAGCGATTTAAGACGGGGTCGTCTTACAATTATTTCAAGGAACTATTAGGTCGTATTCGTGAGATACGCCTGTCAGAGAAAGTGTTTTATCAACAGATAAAGGATATTTATAAAACAAGTATCGACTATAATCCATCTGCCGATATGACATTGGCTTTCTTCAAAGAAGTACAGAACAAATTGCTTTGGGCTGTAAGCGGAAAGACGGCAGCCGAACTTGTTTACTACCGTGCTAATGCCTCGCTGCCAATGATGGGACTTACTTCTACGGAACAAGAGGGGAAAGTTACCAAAGGCGATGTCGTGGTAGGCAAGAACTATCTGAATGAGAAAGAGATTGGTCAGTTAAAACTTATCGTAGAACAGTTCCTTGCCTATGCTGAGGCGCAGGCATTGGCGGAGAAACCAATGTATATGCACGACTGGGTGCAGAAACTGCGCCTTGTACTCACCATGAACGAAAAGAATATCCTTGAGCATGCCGGCACAATTTCTCACAAACTGGCTGTAGCAAAAGCTACCAAGGAATATATTGCCTACAAAGAGCAGCAACGGCAGATAGAACATCTTGACAGCATCAAGCAATTCGACCAAGACTTGAAACGTATTGCGCTACGAAAGAACAATAAGAAGGAGGACAACGAAGAGAATAATCAATGATAGTCCACACGCAATATCTTGGCAATCAGGAACTGTTGAAATTGCAAAAGACAGCCTTCCTTGCATCAAACAATATCGCTTCCGAAACGGTGTTGCAGGTATATGATTGGGCTACGGATATGCGCAATCGTGGGGAGTGTGTCGTCAGCGGATTTAACAGTAAGTTAGAACAAGATGTACTTCACTTTCTGTTGAAAGGCAGCCAACCGGTTATTATTGTTCTTGCCCGGCGAATGTATAAAGTTATCCCTAAGGAATTACAAAAAGCGTTAGGTCAAAATCGACTATTAATAGTTTCTGTAAGTAATGCAGCACGTCAGTCAAAGGACACAGCAATGATGAGGAATAAGTGGCTTTGCGAGATGGCCGATAAAATATTATTCATAGGTGTAACCGAGCAAAGCAGCCTCTACGCGCTTAAGGTAGCCTTTAATAATAAACAAAAATTGATAACATTATAATTTCTACTATGACTATACAAGATATAATAACTCGCAAGGAGGATCAGACGTTTGACTGTAAGAGCGTTCAGATAGAACCGAAAGCATTGGCTATTACCATTGTGAGACCTCTGCAAAACTCTTCACCTTGTAATTTACTCACATCATTATTTTTTCGTACCTTTATAGTATGAAACAAAATTAAATATAAAACTAAGTGGCAAAAAACTTAAAAGTACACCTTTCTTATTGTTTTGTTACAAAATACACTTTTAGTATATGTTGAAAAAGAAAATCCCTTGTAAATCATCGATTTACAAGGGATTTATGGTACCCAGACCCGGTACAATGCCGTGAAAACAAGAGAAATAAAAAGAATATATTATATTGATAATCAATAATTTACTATTTTCTTATATTTGCTGATTTTTCTCATTTTCGCCTGTTTTTTGTCATAAAGTACACTTTTAGTACACTTTGATATTCGGAACTTTTTAGTATCTTTGCAAAATAAGAAAACATCTGAAAATAAACGAGTTAATGATTTTACTCGGTTTGATACACATTTAGGTACATAACTATCAATTATGGCAAAATTAGAAAATAAAGCAAAGGAAAACCCGAAATTAGAGCAGAATGTGTTGTCTGATGGTCGGATAAGTTTGTATCTGGAGTATTATCTCGGTAGAGAAGAAACACCGGTTTTAGATGAGACTGGAGAGCCAGTTATGTACACTTCTGGAAGATGATGGGCAAGCCCAAGGTACACATCAAACATAACAGGCGAAAAGAAAATTTGCAGTTGTACTTGATAGCCAAACCTCGCACTCCAGTAGAACGACAGCAGAACAAAGAAACACTTGAACTGGCTGCCAAGATTCGTGCGGAGCGTGAACAACAGTTTAAGGAGAGTATGCTCGGCTATCGTCTGAAGAAGGATAGAAATATCAATTTCTTGGACTATTATCAGGCTTACATTGACAGTTACACCAAAAAAGACCTGCGAATGATAAAAATAGCCTTGAATCGTTTTAAGGATTTTCTGAAAGAGCAATCCCCCCTCTATGAGTTTAATATTAAGCCCGACTTAATAACCAAGGACATGATGGAGCACTTTGTTGAATACCTGCAATCAAGAAGTGTGGGTGAAGGGGCAAAGAGCATCTACCAGCGTTTTAAGAAAGTGGTGCGTTATGCTATCGATCACGAAGTGATGTTGAAAGACCCTTGTAAGGGTGTGGTGTGCAAGGTGGATGAACAGATCTTGCGCAAGGATGTGCTATCAATGGATGAAATCCAATCTTTAATTCAATGCCATTACGACAACGAGAATCCAAATGTGCGACGAGCATTCATTCTCTGTCTGTATTGTGGTCTGCGCTTTTGCGATGTAAAAGACTTGACCTATAAAAACATAGATTACACCAACCGCCTATTGAAGTTTGAGCAGAATAAGACCAAAGGATATTCGGCACATAGTGGTGTCGTCATTCCTTTGAACGATGGTTTACTGTCATTGATAGGCGAAGCACCTGCCGATTTGAATTCATCTATATTCAACTTGCCTTCTTATGAAAGTTGCTGCAAATCGGTAAAACGATGGGTAAAGCGTGCTGGCATTAATAAACACATCAGTTGGCATTGCGCCCGCCACAGCTTTGCTGTGAACATTCTGAATAACGGAGCCAATATCAAGACTGTTGCGAGTTTGTTGGGACATAGCGGATTGAAGCACACAGAGAAATATACTCGTGCCGTGGATAAATTGAAGTCTGAAGCTATCAATAGCTTGCCAGAATTGAAGCTGTAAGCATTTGGTTTAGATTGTCAATTCAATGTTTTAGTATTTCTGCTTACAATTAAGCAAGTGTGGTGAGAAAAAAGATAATTTAGTGATGTTATTGGCTAAACAAAGCTATTTTCTGCATTATATATCAATAATATTGTGTATATTTGTATCCTTATTATAAACTATCCATTATGGACAAGGATATCAATCGCATAAAAGTAGTACTTGCGGAGAAGAAAAGAACTAACAAATGGTTAGCAGAACAGTTGGGGTGTGCACCAACCACAGTTTCTAAGTGGTGCACCAATGTTTGCCAACCGACTATGGGGACTTATCTCAAAATAGCGAAACTACTCAATGTTGAACTGACAGAATTAGTGAGAAAAGAAAACAATGTATAAAATAACTTGGGATAAAGAAACGGGTGGTGTATTGCTTCATTCACGCATTGTGGATGGAACTCTTGGTACATCACCTCGTCCTGTATTCTGGGAAGAACTCGATTTGCTTAAACTTAATGAGTTAGGATGGAAATATCCTCACACAGAAGCTCCTTTGTTGTGGGCAATTAATAAGCAATATTGGTATCTAGGAGAACTTATGTTCGAGCTAAAGGTGCCAATATCTACGACCCTGCTACGATCATATTCCAGCCCGGTAAGGAAAATGTCGAGTTGAAGCCCGTTAATGTAAATAAGATGTTGGAGCGCAACGCTGAATTTATGTTCTTGCTGGAGAGTGAGGCCATTGAATTCATTCGTGAAACTTTCATACAATATGCTGGTGCAAGAAGAAGTGTTGTTGAGGTAAAGGCTAATCAGCTTGACTATGAAACCCTTGCAAAACGTATGGAAGCCAAGATTAAAAAGAAGATGGCCATTGTGCGTGAAGACTGCGATAGTTTCGAAATTATGCCTCTTGATACTGCTGAAGAGCAGGGCAAAAAAGTGTTTCACACGACAAAGATTGATAAGTTCATCGCTTCTTTCTCCGGTGGTAAAGACTCTCAGGTAGTACTCGACCTTTGCACACGTGCCATACCAAGTACAGAGTTCGAAGTAATTTATTCAGACACGGGATATGAATTACCCCCATCGTTAGATTTGTATCAACAGGTGCAAGACCACTACCATAAGTGCTTTCCCGACTTAAAGTTCTCACTCACCCGCAATCATGAAAGTGTGCTCAACTATTGGGATAAGATAGGGACGCCCAGTGACACGCATCGTTGGTGCTGCTCTGTGATGAAAACAGCTCCCTTATATCGCTCTTTAAAAATAGAAGGAACAAACAAACAAGCTAAAGTGTTGACTTTTGAAGGAGTCAGAGCAGAGGAAAGTACAAGACGAGCTAATTATAACAGAATTGGGAAAGGAGTGAAGCATGATAATGTTATCAATGCAAGTCCGATCTTAAATTGGTCTTCAGTAGAAATATTCTTGTATTTATGGCGCCAAAATCTCCCAATAAATCCAGCATATCGAAATGGGATGACTAGAGTAGGCTGTCTCATATGCCCATTTTCTTCAAAATGGAATGATATGGTATCAGGTAAAAGATACAAGAAAAGGTTAGAACCATTTCTTTCGAGGATAGAAAAAAATACAAAAGAAGCTGGTATAAAAGATGCAGATGTATATATTAAAGATGGGAACTGGAAACGTCGGGCTGGTGGACGCAACATATCATTTCCTTCCAAACTTTTCATAGAAAGCACTAAACCTCAGCTCAAAATTAAGGTTGAGAATCCTCAGGAAGGCCTATTAACATGGCTTAATGCAATAGGTAAGTATTCTATATTCACACAAAGAAAAGGCGAGATTAAAGGAGAACTTAGATATAGAGATACTCTTTACCCTTTCTCTATAACTATTAATGATTGTAACCATACTATAGTATTTGAAAATACGAGTACGGATCCTGTCTTACAAGGTTTGATCAAACGTGTTTTCTACAAGGCTACATATTGCATACATTGTGGTGTATGTGAAGTAGAATGCCCTACAGGTGCATTAAATATTAAACCGAATAGCGCACATATTGTAAAAAATAAATGTATAAGTTGTAAGAAATGCCTCACGTTTCACGATTTTGGTTGCATCTCTGCTGCATCATTGGCTGTTACAGGCACTAATAAAGAACATAAGATGAAACTAACAAGTTACAATAATTTTGGATTGAATGAAGGTTGGCTTTCTGTTTATTTTTCAGATCCTAATGCTTTTTTTGTCGACAACCTTGCAGGCTTAAATATCAAAGAGCAAATGCCTAGTTTTGCAAAGTGGCTTTATCAGGCGGGGATACTCAATGATACAAAATCAAAAGAGATAACACCTTTAGGACGATTTCTCGCAAAGTACTATGTAGATTATTCCGATTTAGTTTGGCAAATTATTTGGATAAACCTTTCATATGAGTCCCCTATTGTTAGATGGTATAATTCGGCTATTGAATGGGACACTTTTATTACACAACAGGGATTAGAAGAATTAGTTGCTAATGATTATTCCGATAGTGGAAAGAAAACAATACATAATGTTGTTTATGCATTTGTACGGACTTTAAAAGAAAGTCCACTTGGCGAGTTTGGTCCTTATAGTGCTATTAATAAAACTCAATTTCAAAAAAAGCCTTTTGTCTTTATTAAGCGCTTAGCACTTGCGTACTCTCTTTATAGATACTCTGAAACAAAAAATATTCGTTCGTTAAAAATTTCTGATTTATATAGTTCCGATAATAATATTGGGCCGTATAGGGAATTTGGGATTACTAAAGGGGAAATGGTAAATCTACTAAGATCTTTAAATAGTGATTCTAATAGAGTTTTAATAGCCGAATTGAATATGGGGTTAGAAAGTATAACCTTACGTGAGGATTTAACAGCTTTAGATTGTCTTAAACTGCTTGTTAAGGAATGAGATTAAATTTATCATACTACAGAAATGAATTGCTTACTACCAATCGTGGAAATTGCAAAGGGAAAATTTCTAATGCAAAACCATTCTTGTTATTGGCTTTATTTGACCTAATTGAAAATGGGTTAATTACAGAGAATAAGCTTTTTCTTGACTCAGACGTCTTAAAGGACAAATATCAATGTAAAGCAAAGTCTTTTGAACGAAATTCTACAATCACCCCATTTCATAAACCTTTCTTTCATCTAAATAGTGAGCCCTATTATCACATAATATGGAAAGGTAATAGTCATCCAAACGGAGCCTCTAAGACACCTTCTGTGAAATATCTTCGAGAGCATGTAGCATATGCGACATTAGACGAGGCTTTATGGGAGTTATTGCAAGATGAAGGTGCGAGGAACGAGATTAAAGGAGCTATCATTGATTACTTTATAAAACCTATCAAGGAACAAAAATAACAGACATATGTCATATAGTAAAATAGTGACGCTTAGACAAATGCGTCCCGCCTATAACATTAAGGAGGAGAGCCATGGCGAGTGGGAATCTTTCATTGCTAACGATCAGTTTAACGGAGTTTTGCAAAAGGTAGTAAGTGCTGTGCGCAACAACGATGCGGATAATCACAAGTCGATTTGGATTGCGGGCACTTATGGCACGGGTAAGAGTCATGCGGGTGCTGTGATTCAACATCTTCTTAGCGATCCCATAGACGATATTCGCAAATATGTGGAGGACGAATATCAAAAGGAGAAGTATGCTGTTTTGCGCAATAGTTTGTTGCAACTCCGCACGACCAAACGGCTCTTTCCCGTGAACATGTATGGCCAACAGAACATTGCCTACGAGGAAGACCTTTCGCTGCAAATGCAGCGTGAGATAAAACGTGCCCTCATGGCTGCTGGATTGGATATCACGGTGCAGACAGACTTTGACATGTATGTACAGCATATCGAGAGCCAACCACAATTTTGGGAGAATCTCATTGCACAAAATGCTCTGCTGGCCAGTGTAACGCCCGACACGAAGAAGTTGAAACAACGCCTAATGGATGTTGATACTGTTGTGCTTGACAGTGTGCGCCAAGCCTTGCGTATGGGTGGTTACGATATTCGCTTGCAAAGCAATAATCTTCAGCAATGGATATTTGAGGTGCAGAATGCTTCGGGAGAAAACTGACTATAATGGTTTACTGATTATTTGGGACGAATTTACCGAGGTGATGACTGCGAGTATTGGCTCTCGCTTGTTGGTACAACTTCAGGAGATCGCAGAGGCTATGATGAATGCAGAGAATGACTCTTATTTCTTGTTTATCTCTCACCCTTCGGCACTCAACACGCTTCAAGAAGAAGAGCGCGAAAAGACTAAAGGGCGTTATCACTATGTGACCTACAATATGGAACCCGTATCGGCATTTAAAATTATGTCGAAAAAGTTTAAGATTGTAAACTACAGATTATACATGATGCGCCAAGATCGCTTCTTTGGCATCCATCCAGAGTTGTTGAAAATGTTCTGTACCACAAGTACAGATACCGAACAGACCATAGAAAACATCAAGAACTTATTTCCATTGCATCCCGCAACAGCCAATCTTGCAACTTACTATGCGCGTGAGGCCGGCTCGAGTAGTCGAAGTGTCTTTGAGTTTTTGGCCAGTGATGCCGTTCGTGATTTCTTAGAAGATGATGCTGCTTATACAGACGAACGCACAATCACAGCAGATTATCTTTGGGATTATGTTCAGGAATACTTTGAAAGCGACAGTAATAAGTTTGGTGCCGTCACAGAGCGATATAATAGCCACCACTTAGCAGTGGAGAGCCAAGGAGATAATTATTTGAAAACTTTTAAGGGTATTCTATTGCTTAATGCTTTGAATAACATTGCAAATAACGATACCGTTACGCCCAGCACCGAGAATATAGAAAACTTGTTCTCGGGTACAGAAGTGCAAGATGAATTACCAACCATTCTTGAATTCTTCAATGACAAAAGTATTATTCAACGTCAACCGAATGGTAATTTCTCTATTTTGTTCACCGCTTTGCCTAATGACGAAATACAGAAAATAAAACAAGAATTAAGTGCTTCTCAATTCTTGTTTACCGACCAGGTCATCAAATTTGGTAATACTGCTACGAATATATTCAACCGAAATTTCTCGCAAGTGGCTCGCCCATATGCGTTCCAATTTTTCAGCATACAGGGTAATGAGTACACACTAATGAACCAAATAGGTAATGCGAAAAAGCAAGCTCAACCCTATGAGACTTTCCTCGCTATCATGGTGGCTCGCAATAACCAAGAACTTTTGTTATTAAAAGAAATTGCAGAGAAAAATTGCAAGGACGAACGTTACTCCACCATTACCTTTGTTGTAATTGAAACAACGATGGGGGATAAAGAATATGAGCGTTTCATTGAAAATCAAGCTAATGCACAGTGTGCCCAAAGCCACGGCTTGCCCCAGCAACAGCAGACTTATACGAAGCAGGCTGCTGAAATGATACAGCAATGGGTGAATAAGATGCGTAGTGGGAATGTGACGTTCTTTCTCAATGGGGATAGCATGCCTATCGCAGGCAGCAAGATGACCAGCACCATCAATAGCTGCATTGCTCCGAATATTTTCACAAGCGGTCCGGAATCACTGGAAACAATACGCACAAAGTTTAGTGCGACCTATTGGAAGAAAGCATCCGTGAAAGCCACCGTCGATGCAGTGTTAAATTACAATACGAAGCAAGATATTATTGACAAATGTGGAGGTCCGGCCCGCCACGTAGAGTTTTTACTACAAGACAGCGTAGATGATAACTTGCAATGGAAGGACACCGTCTCACCTGATCAACCACTAAAGAAAGTCTGTGACTATGTAGACGAAAAGCTTGGTGGTCGTCAAACGCTCAAGAACCAAAGCTTTAATATTGGTGATAAGCTCATTGGCTTGACAGAAGCACCTTTTGGACTTTTCCAGAGTTATGCACCAATGGCTATGGTAGCTTTTGCCATGCGCAAATACATCAATGTTATCTTTGATACTAATGGGAAACAACGTACTGCTCAGCACCTAGTTGAGGATGTTGTGGAAATATTTAGGGCATGGGAAAGCGGTAAGACAAGTAATAAACTGAACTTCATGTTCGAGAGTAAAGAAGCAGGTCGGGTATGCAATAGTCTTATCAAGATGTTCAATCTGAACAAACTGAAAGGTTATTCTGACATTAGTAGTTTGAAAGATGCTCGTTGGGCTGTACTTCATGTATATTGCAAAGAGAAAGGCTATCCGCTTTGGTCTTTAAAAAATGTCGAAGAATGTACATCAGAAATGAAGGAATTCATCGATAATCTCATACGTGTGGTTAATGACCCAGAAAGTATGAAGAATCCAAGTCTGCTGCAAAACATCATCAACGGCTACGATGCGCTAAAAACTGACTTTGGTAATTTGCTAATACCATCTGCCGACAACTTTCACAAGGGCTTTGTCAATTATATGCAAAGCATAGACAGCGTGAATGTAATGGATGAAGAAGTGGAAGAAGCACAAAAATATCTTCACGAGCATTTGGAAAGTGAAGTCGGTATGTGGACAGAAGAAGAGGTGAAAGATAAGTTGAAGGATTGGCGTATATCTAAGTCCACTCCAACGCCTATTCCAACGCCTACTGTACAGCCGCAGCCACCTGTTATCCCAGCGCCTCCTATTCAGCCAGTCAACCCCGATGAGTTGAAAAAGAAACGTAACAAGGCCATTAACCGAATAAACAGCAGCGAGGACTTGCGTCAAGCTATTGAAAATATGATAAACCAGGAAGAGAGTTACGTCATAGATATATTGTTGAAATATGTATAAAAAACCGTTCAGAGAAATGGATACCCTCAAAGCATATGTTGAGGATGATAAACAGGCGAAAGGTGTTGGTGCTTCTACTCTCGACAGGTATCCAATACGGTTTGTGTTGTTTGATAACTTCCGTGACTGCTATGAATTTGTGGATTTCCTACAAACAGAACAAGGGGCATATGTGGAGAGCGTGGATCATTGGATAGATAACAACTATCCTGACCTGCTTATTACATATGTTGAACTTGCCGATCGTATCACTGAGCATATAAAGAAAAAGAGTCCCAATGATTGTGTGATTGCTCCATTTTCTGAATTGGCACGATTCTATGACAATGAAGAGAGAAAAGCCTTTGATGCTTTGATAAAAACGATTAAAGCTATTGAAGCCAGTCCTGAAGCTCAGGAAAAGCACCAACGTGTTTATATACCATTAGTGGGTCTTGAAGGTAAGATGGAGACTTTCAAGAATGATAGTCAAATCCACATTTGGAGGTTGATATCAGAAGACAAGGACCTGACCTATAAACTCATTCTTACAAAAGACACAGACTTTGGCGTAAGTGGGTTGGAGGCTAACTATACCATCGTGAACAACATCAGAGAGTGGTTGAATATATGGAAAGATAGCAAAAAACAAGTATCACCACAAATCATTTGCAAATCGAAAGCCATTTTTGCTAATGCTCGATTTGCACAGCCAGACAACGCCTTTTCTTATCAGGTTTGTCACACTGCATTCCAATTTTTAACGGCAGGTTTGAGTCTTGGATTTGGTGGTATTGAACCATTAGAAAGCGATGGAGAGAACTGGAAGATATTAGCAGAGAGTATTGATGTAAGCAATGGATTCAACTTTGGCAAATTTGTTAAACAATACTTTGGCATCAATGACATAGAAACCTATAAAGATTTCATTCGTCTCTGGTTTGATAATCCTTATGTATTCAATCGTTGGCTTTTGGCGCGTTTCTATATTAACAAAAAAAATGGTGAAGGTTATCTATGCAGGTGTCTGAATACCACATCTTCATATGGCACAAATGAACTGATAGAGAAAATGGCAGGAGATATAACGGAAATTACTGCAGAAATGGAAGTGCGTAAATACTGCCTTATCTATGCTGCCCAAAAGAATATTCAACTTTCGGATGCCGCAGAAGATATGATAGCAAAATCTTTGCAGACTTTACCTGCAAAGATTGGTTATACAAGTACTTTAAAATACTTTACGGGGATTACACACAAAGAAAAAGAATTTGCTGTGAGTTGGTTGGGGCAAGGACTTATTGAACTTAACGACATCGTAACGTTCTTCCCAGAACTTTATGTCTATATGTCTGAAGGTACTGGAGTTGCAACAGGAGCCCCAGACTGGGTGAATCCATATATTGAGCAATATAAGAAAGCTAAAATTTCTAATCGGTACACAACTGACATTGAACAATTTATAAATAAACTTAATGACTCAGAGTCTTCTTTTGATATGTGGTACAATTCATTCTGTTCCACATACACCTTACTACAAAACCGTGGCGACATTGAAGTTTTTTATTGGATTGACGGATTGGGGGTCGACTGGATTCCTCTGATTAAAAGCATAATTGCAGAGAAAAAAGACCAACAGATTTTCCTCAACGAAATAAGAATTGCTCGTGCCCTTCTTCCTACTAAGACTGAAATAAATAAAAAAGATATACAGCGCCTTCTTCCTCAGGGTGTTCAATTGGAAAAGTCCGGAGACCTTGATACATTGGCTCATCGCTCAGATAACATAAGTCCATTTACAATTATCAAGGAGATAGATGTTGTACGAAGAAGCATTGAAGAAATTTTGCAGAAATACATAGGCAAGAAGATTGCGATTATCTCTGATCATGGACTGACCTATTTGTCGCAATTGCTTAATGGTAAAAATATGCCTGGTGTTGATAGCGACCATCACGGACGCATTGCCATTCGCAAAAAGGCGGATTCTACTATGGATAGTAGCTACCTCCGTTTGGAGGATAATAAAACTTTGTGTGCACTAAAGCATGAATCACTTTGTGCAAAAATACCATCCGGACAAGGTGCTCATGGTGGCTGTACACCAGAAGAGGTACTAGTACCCATCTTTATCATTTCAAGTGTACCTACTGCAACCAACTGGTCGTTCAACCTACTCACTTATGAAATAAGTGGCTCAAATCCACGCGTACAATTTGAAATTAAGAATATGCCGTCAGCTGATGTTCCTTACGTACTTTATAATGGAGCGAAATATAATGTTCATCATCTGAGTGGCGATACATATGAAACAGAGGATATCATGCTAGATGCCAATGTTTCAGATTTCACGCTTCAACTTGGAGGAATTGTTCGCCCTATGAAGATTAAAGTAACAACAGGCGTTCAAGAAGAAGATCCGTTTGACTTTTAATAAATGAATATTTATGAAAGAAGAGATTTGCAACAAGATAAGACAGCATTTTTCAGCAATGTCTATTTACAAAGACCCTGCATCAACAGGTAGTCTTTTTGCAGGGCGAAACCTTCCTGCGTTCGTTAAAGATTTCCTGTTGAAGCGCTATCTGAACATTCAAACTGGTGAGGTTGATAGAATGGCACTCACTCAATTTTTAGATAAAGTTATTCCAGCAAAACAAGGTCGTGTTAAAGATAGACTGCAAAGTGGAGAAGAAGTTACACTTTTGGCTCGCTTTGTGGTGTACATTGACATTGTAAAGAATGAGCGTCAATTTGCCATTCCTGATTATGGCATCAAGCAACGTGAAGGGCTAATTCCAGAATATGTCTATTCTCGCAATTCTGGCGAATTTGTTGAGGGTGAGAAATGGGGTATTATCAAACTTTGTCTACTGCCAGACGATAATGGGAAAAAAAACCATATTCAAATGGTAGATTATAAACCATTCAAGCCTTATAGTTCTGTGGATATCTCTTATCTTGCAGAGGCACGCCACTATTTCACTACTTTAGAATGGATTGACGTATTGTTGTCCGCCATGGAGTATGACCCTAATGGATTCATATCACTAACCCAAAAATTGGAGTTCCTTACCCGTTTGCTCATTTTCATAGAACCACGTCTGAATGTGATAGAATTGGCTCCTAAAGGAACTGGGAAAAGCTATGTATTTGGCAATCTTTCTAAGTATGGCTGGCTGGTAAGTGGTGGTAAGGTGACACGTGCTAAGTTATTTTTTGACAAAACAAAACAGCAGAATGGTATTATCAAAAACCATGACTTTACAGTATTCGATGAAATACAGACTATCGTTTTCCAAGAGCCTGCTGAGATTCAAGCTGCTCTAAAATCATATTTGGAAAGTGGTAAGACTACCATTGATAACAATGAGTTTTCTTCGGAGTGTGGCTTGATGCTTATGGGAAACATTCCTCTGTCTGCTCAACACATGCCTGTGTCGCCTTTTTATTTCAACAACCTGCCAGAGAATTTCCGTGAGTCGGCTTTGCTCGACCGCTTTCACTGCTTTATTGAAGGCTGGCTTCTTCCGCGAGTGGACAAAAGCATGATTTTCAAAGGATGGACTATCAATGTGGAATACTTTTCTGAGATTCTCCATACAATGCGTACGCAGAATACCTATGGATTATTGTTCGATCAACTCGTCCGCTTTGAAGAAAAAGCCGATGTGCGAGA
Organism: Prevotella falsenii DSM 22864 = JCM 15124; assembly: GCF_000613945.1. GTDB lineage: Bacteria > Bacteroidota > Bacteroidia > Bacteroidales > Bacteroidaceae > Prevotella > Prevotella falsenii. The sequence continues at coordinate 9,490 of NZ_BAJY01000025.1, read as the reverse complement.
TAGTAATGCCGTGAAGCGTATCGCTACAGCTTATATGAAACTGCTATTCCCGCACTGGCAGCGTACCGAGGATGTAAATGAGGAAGAATTTAAGATGTATTGTCTTGACCCAGCGGTACATCGTCGTGGCATCGTAAAGGAACAATGTCATAACATCGATCCTGAGTTTAAGAGTCGAATGCCACACGTTGAAGTTGTACAAAAAGATTTCACCGAAAACAAGTTTTTTTAATCGATGGTTGTCTATTATATAAATAAAGTAAGCGATAATCTGAGAACATATACCTTTCCTTTTAAGGAAGGTGATATTTGTATGCTCCATGAAGGAGATATTGTAAAAACGGTTTATATCGATAGCGAGGTGGAAGATAATTCTATCTTTCGAGACTTCCGTTATGTTGATACAAAATCTTTGAGGAGTTATCACTTTCCAAATACAGACACCATTCTTTGTGCCCCATATGGGAGAAGTAAGGCAAAAGGCGATAAAGCTCTTGTTTCGCTCCTGCTGACAGATTGTAATGGAGAATGGCTTACTGACTTCCTAAACGACACGCAGGCTATTCTGGAGGGTACACGTGACTACTGGGACCTAACAGTTCTTTGTCGATTAACGAGAGAAGAAGATATAGACATCGTTTTTGAAACTCCTATAGAAAAGTCATTTATAAACAGGATGCCGAAGCTGGTATACCTACCTGAAACCGATAATTTTAGGATTTACTCCGAAGAACTTAACTTGTCTGTTGGTGACTATTGTTTTTGTCATATAGCCAATGGCATTGTATTGATTCAAATAGATAAGGAATCCAATATAATAGACAATGTATCAGATTTCAGATTGATAGAAAGTGTCAAAGAACCAGAAATCATGTTGCCATTGGGTACAACAATCCTCTACGATAACGCAAGTGTCAGAGAAGACAAGTTTTTGTCTCGTTTTGATAGTATAGTTAAGCAACCTGTATCCAAATCCATTTTATTTTGTGCTCTTAATGATTTACCTTTGTCTGAAGACGAAGATGTTAAGGATTATTTAGATGGAAAAGATGAAAGCGACATTTTTTCTGAAAACAAGTATTTGTCTTCTCTTTTCCTTGAGATTATAGGAATCTTCGAAAAAAAAATAGAGCAAAGAAACTATTCCATCTTACAAGATCTTGTTAACGGGGTTCCTAGAAGTGAAGTTGCTAAGAAGAATAATCTTACACAAGAAAGGATACGACAACTATATAAGAAAATACTGGAAGAGATTAAGTTTATTCTTATAAATGAAGTTCATGAGAATGAGCAACTACGTAAGGACAATGCGCAACTACATGCACAGGCTCAACTCTATATAGAGGAAATACAGCGATTAAGAAGCGTAGTAAAGGATGAAAGTTTGAGAGAGACTAAAAATCAAGTTGTAGATATCAACTCCCATGTTGCGGAATTACTTAATACTCCTGTCCAAAATCTAAATCTTTCAGTAAGAGCTATCAATGTACTGAATGTTTTAGGTATCTCCACTTTTGGTGAAATACCCAAGATTAATGCAGCAGTTACCCTACTTAATGTGAGAAACAGCGGAAGGAAAACAGTACATGATATAGAAGTTTTCATTGGCAAGTTTGGCCTTCAATTAGGAATGGCTTACAGTGAAATAGTCAATACATTGATGAATGTTGACTTAAGCAAGATCTCCCATTTTCTCAAATAAGGATTATGGCTTTAATTGTTGCATGCTTTTTGATGTCTATCATAATAGCAAAAATAAAAATATATGACGATACAAGAAATACAGACTCGCAAGGAAGATCAGACGTTTGACTGCAAAAGCATTCAAATTTCCCCCAAGGCATTGGCTATTCCAATCGTCGCATTTGCTAATGCTGACGGTGGTGATATTGCTATCGGTGTGTCTGACAAGAATCGGAAGATAGAGGGTGTGGATCAATACACAGAGAAGCGGAATGAGTTGCTGCGTGTTCCTTTAGACTTTTGTAATCCTTCAGTGCCTATTACCAGCGAATTGTTGCCATGCACGGATAAGAACGGAAACGAAAATCATATTTTATTGATGCACATTCCTGCAAGTTCTGAACTACATGCTAATCAGGCAGACGAAGCCTATATGCGTGTTGGGGATAAAAGCAGAAAGCTGTCTTTTGAAGAGCGCATACAGTTGATGTACGATAAGGGAGAACGCTACTATGAAGATACGTCGGTGTATGGTGCTACGGTAGATGACATTGATATGACTGCTGTCGAAAGATATACAGAATTGATTGGCTATACCAAATCAGCAATGCAATATCTACATGAAAATAATGGTTTCATAACTACCAATGCAAAGGGAGAGGAGCAAGTTAGTGTGGCTTGTATTCTGTTGTTTGGTAAATATCCTCAAAAGTTCTTTCCTCGTGGTCGTACTCGCTTTATCCGTTATAAAGGTACAGAAGAGCGAGTGGGTGCAGAGATGAATGTTATTAAGGATGTAACCTTTGAAGGAACGATACTTGACCAAGTGAAAGCCACGATAGCTTATCTTGAAACTCAGGTGGAGGAACACACATTCCTTGGACAGCATGGCCAGTTTGTAACCAATAGAGATTATCCAAAGTTTGTGATTCAAGAAATGGTTGTCAATGCTTGCTGCCACCGTGCGTACAATATCAAGGGTACGGAAATTCAAATTAAGATGTTTGATAATCGCTTGGTATTCGAGTCGCCAGGCAGATTGCCCGGAACGGTTAAGCCCTCTAACATCCGTCATACACATTTCTCGCGTAATCCCAAAATAGCCCAATTCCTTAAAGCATACGACTTTGTAAAGGAGTTTGGTGAAGGTGTGGATCGCATGTGTAGGGAGTTGGAAGCTAATGGTACATCACATTTATCCTTCCATCTTGATGATTTTATTTTGAAAATCACAGTACCGAAGGTGACAGAAAAGGTGATAGAAAAGGATATCAACGTGACAGAAAAGGTGATAAAAACTCATCAAGAGGTGATAGAAAAGGTGATAGAAAAAGCAATAGCACTCAATGAAAAATTAACAGAAAATCGTATTTCTATCATCAAGCTAATAATAGAGAATCCATATATTTCTAAATCAGAACTTTCCAAATATGTGGGAATTAGTGAGAATTCAATATCTCGTAACATAGAAGCTATGCGTGATAAATACCTTCGCCGTGTCGGTCCCAACAAAGGCGGCTTTTGGGAAATCATAGAATAATATGGGGATATAACAAGCCCAACCTATATCTCGTTTGGTTGGGCTTACTTCGTGTAGTGTTATTTCAATTTCTTTTGCATCAAGCTATCTGCCTTAAATTTTAGTTGCAAGTCGTATCCGTCTGCCTTTTCCTTGATTAACTTGATTACCTTTTCATTGCGATGAATATCAAACACATCGTTAAGCCATAGGATTTCCTTGGGGCTGCAACCTCTCCACACTCTGATGATACGGAATTTCAAGGCATCATCCTTGTATTGTCGTTTGCTTTGCCATAGAAAGTTGTTACCGACCAAAGAAACAAAACAAAGGATAGACACTGCCACCACGGTAGTAAAGACTCTCGACGACTTGATGTCAAAGCTATGCCTGTGAATCTGCTCCTGCGGTTGTGGATGCTCTTTCTGCTCCTGCCACTCGTGCAGCATGGTCAAGACGCTTGCCACCAGCTTGTCTATGGATTTAGCTTCCTCATCCTTGATGCGCACTTGTACACCAATATACTTGTTAATCATGGCTTTTATCCGCTGTTCATACTGATTGAGCAATTCCTGTTCCTGCTGTTCGTCACGTTGTACTGATGTGGAGGGAACAGGGTGAGAAACCGAACCGTTCTCCTTTTCTTTCAGCTCCTTTAGTTCCCTATAAATTGCCTCCAGTTTGTTCTTGATTTCCTCAAAGAGGACAAATGTGTTATTATCTGCCATAGTTATAAATGTATTTTACGTTTTTTCTTTTTCTTCTTTTTGTCAAGTGTATTGTAAACCTCAGCAGGGACAGTACCATGAGGCTGGAACAATCCCAACCCTCCTTCTATGAGTTCGTTGGCAAGTCCACTCGTAACCTCTGCAACATTAGATATAAGGTTTATCGCTCCTCGCATCTGCTGTTCGTGCTTCCTGTCATTCTGTTGAAGGACAAAGTCAATCTTGGAATAGCTGAAACTCCTGTCCACCTTTGAGCCATTGAAAAGATAACCGTTCTTTTCAAAGATGATCCCCTGCATTTCCTGTGAGTTGCCTTTGTACTTAAAGCGGACATCAATATCTTGTCGTTTCAAATGAGCACGGAGAGTTTTCCAATCTCTGCACCGAGTTATTTCTGCTTTCAGTGTCTGATAGATTTCATATTTGGTCTTATCGGGTTCTTTCAACCGGTGTTCCTTGACTCTCTCCTTTCCACCAGCGAAGTACAAACCGTATTTGGCGGTCAGTTCCTTACAAATCTTCTCACTTCTGAATCGGTCGTTACGGTCAGAAATAGTCTTGCCGTTATTATCTATCCGATTGAAGGCGATATGAACGTGCGGATGTTCCTTGTCGAAATGGCGACCGATGATGTACTGTGTATCTTTTATCCCCATCTTCTCCATGTACTCACGAGCCACTATCGTCATCCATTCATTGCTGAGTTTGGGAGAATCCTGTGCGGAGAAACTCAGTGAGATATGTCCGACAACCGTACTTACTCGTGGATTTAGTTCCGTCTGGTCGATGAAACTTTGGATAATATGGCTGATGCTGTCTGTTCTCACTCCGGAACTGTCTATGAGTATCGTTCCTTTCTTCGGGTCAAGGATGTAATTGATGACACCCTTGAAGCCCGAACCTTTCATAATCTTAGCTATCATCTTCGTATCAGGTTTAAGATTTCGTCAATCTTGCCAATGATGATTTTGTGGGAAGGAGCAACGGCATGAAATCCTTCCGCATTGGCACGATGTGCCAGCTGGTTAAGATTGTTTGCCATGCCACACAGCTTGCGGATGAAGTTTGCTTGCTCTATGGTCAGCCGTTCAATGACATTTCCTTTATCAAGAACTTTTCTTACAAACTCACTCATGGATATTCCTGCGCTTTTGGCTTTGCCTTTGAGCGTGTAATAATCCTCTGTGGTAAGCTTTACCGTGATGCGGTATTTCTTCTTTTCTGCTGCGCCCTTAGTTGGGCGACCGCCTTTGTTGTATTCTGATTTAGTCATAGTTGTTTCTTTAATTTATTTTGATGGAGACCGACGGGATAATCCTCTGCGCCGAGTGGCAGGAGGTGGAGCAAGTGGTTTTGGTATGCCCAAAACATAAACTTGCTCCCCGAAAAACAGATTATGCAGAGCTGTGTCTGTAATCATAGCTTAATCCCTTTGGTTTTCTTGATTTCTGCTTTCTCTGAATGCTTGGATTCAGCACACAGATACTCGTTCAAATCCTTGAAACCATTGTATAAAGTTGATGCATCTGTAACAGGTTTTCCCAATTCCTTTGATAATTGTAGATAGGCATTTCTTCCTGCTTCGTCATTATCCAAGAAGCATCGAACACTGTCATATTGCGACAAGCGCTCTAATGCCTTTTGGATATTTGACACAGAATTGAGTACCAAATAATCTTGCCGTTTTAATCCGTCATTCTCCTTTCTTCGGAGCGTCATAAATGAAAGCAAGTCCATGAAGCCCTCGAAAACAAAACATACATTCTTCGGCTCTTCTGCGTAGAAGTGGCTGATGTCTTTTGGTGCAATGCAGCCTTTGAAGAACAGATTGCGTATTTCGTAGCCACCTGCGATATTGGGAAAGCCAATACCAAAGTAATGCTTGCCCCTTGTATCAAAGTGCAGCTCCTTACATACAGAGGTTGCCACTTCTATATCAATGCATCTGTCATTGAGGTATCTTATCAGAGATAGATGTGATAAGGAGAGTACTTGCAAATTTTCAAAAGAATTTCCTCGCTGTCTTGTCTTTATATCTGCAAATGATGTAGAAAATATTGGTGTACAATTTGGAGCATCGCACGCTATCTGATGGATGAGATACGACACGTCCGAAGAGTTGTAGAGCAACTCTGCAAGGTCAATGATGTTGCCACCTCTGCCAATACCGAAGTCATACCATTGATTGATTTCTGTATTTACCTTGAACGATGCGTGTTTCTCCGTTCTTAATGGAGAAAGGTACATGAGGTTGACACCATACTGTTTTACAGGTTTACAACCCATTGCTGCAAGAAAGTCCTGCAACTTTATCTGTTTTATTTGGTCTATATTCATAATTATATAGAAGTTAAAGTGATGAAAAATTTGATGAGTTGATGAATTTAATTTTATCTATATGACTACCAGATAGTTAAGCTCTCATCATACCCTCATCATAGTACTCTGCAAAATGGAATTGCTACCGAAAAGAAAAACATTATCCTTTTCTTTTTTCATCAGCAGAATATCCATGATGAGCAAAAGATGAGAATGTAAACAGCTTGTACTGAATACTTTATGTGGTCTATTCATCATTTCATCAAAATAATGGATATAAAATTGTTTAGAGACTCTTAAGCTGCTCCTTGGTAATAGTATAGAACCTGCCGGTCCTTCGGATAGGAGAGTAATACTGCGGAGCGTTGTAACTGAGTTGGTAGGTGGTGTAGGTCAGCGTATTGGACACAGGTGTGAGTTTCCAGATGTCCTGCACAATCCTCCTTATCTGCCCTTTGTCGTACTTGCATTGCGTATTACTCAAAAGTGGCATCATGTCATTGATGCAGAAAGAGACTTCCTCAACGTTATTCATCTCCATGATGTCAAGACACAGCTCGGACATTTCAAGTTCCAACTTGTTTCGGTTACTGCGGATGATGCGCTGCAAGGCTGGTGTAAAGGTCAGCTTGGGTGCAAACCACATACGGCTTTCCTTATGGGTGGATAGAGTTCGGTGCTGCAGGAAATAGAGAAAGGCAGGAATCTCGGCTTTCAGCTTTTGCAGAAAGTCGGTATCATCGCTTTTGAGATGCTCTATCTTCCTTACCCAATATCGGGTTTCTCCCACGTCTATGATGACTGGGAGTAACTCGTTATTGGAACACAGCACGAACTTGGCAAAGAAGGAGATTTCATCTCGGTCTTTGCCTTTTGCTTCCACCTTGTAGGAAAGCGTTGTGCTGAGATTTTTCAATCGTTCACTGTCTTCCCTGCGGTTGAGCAATACCTCGTCCACCACAATAAGCAGTTTACCTGCCCAATCCGCATTGAACTGACTGCGAAAATCCTCGTTGGTGTTGAAGGTTACGTTGTTCTGGAAAACGGCTTTGAGAAAATTAAGGAACGTGCTCTTGCCTGTATTGCGTTCTTCTGACACCATCAGGAGGATGGGGAGTTTCTGCACGGGTTGGAGGTAGAGCAACTGCAAGTAGTCTATACCCAACTCGTATTGTTCCCCGAAGATGTGTCTTATCAGGGATTCAATGTGTGGGAACTCTCCTTCTTTTGGTTGGTGTCCTATCGGTTCATAGAGATTCAGGAATTTATCAACCACAGGCTGATAATCCACATGATTAGGGACTGTGCAGAATCCATCGTACTTCGAGACTGTGGCAATGAAATCCTTTCCATAGTCCTGCCGTAGCGTTTCATTGTTCCACACGATACGCTTCTTGACGAAACCGCCATTGATGCGTGGTTGGTTCACAATCTTGTACAAGGTCGTGCCAACACGAATAAATTCTTCCTGTGCCATGAACTACTTCTGCATTAAAGGTTTGTTGCCCATGATATACCGCTGTGCTTCTTGCGTTATCTGCGCAGAAGTTTTAATGGGATTCTGACGTAGCCATGCTTCAAGTTCTGCTTTCTCAAAGTAAAGCATTTTGCCTTGTGGCTTGTAATGCGGTATCAAATTGCCTGATGTGAGTTTGTAGAGATAACTCTTTGAGAGGTTTAAGAACTTGCTGGCTTCTTCAAAACTCAGTACATTCTTATTCATGAATACCATTTGTTCGAGTTCTTCAACTCGGGTTTCTAATGTTTTTTCCATATTGTAAACATTTTGAATTAAACAATATGAAGGTGCACCTTCGCTAATTATTTGTTAACGAGGGCAAAATTAGAAACGATAAAAGTAAATGGCGTTGAGCGATGTTTGAGGTATCAACCTATGCTCAACCTTTTTTCAGTTGTTTGATGTATTTATCAATGGTTTCCCATCCTTTTGGCTGCTTCATGTTGATTTGATCTGTTGCGGTGGAAAGGTCGGTGCGTGTCAATGGTGTATCTTTTGTTTTCCCCAAGACAAGTTCATTACGAGCAATCGCAGATTGCCATTCATCAGTAATGAGCCCTCGAAGATTAAGACTTTGCATGAGATATGCCAGCTGGCGATTGTTGTTTGATTTCAGAACGCCTTTGAGTTTACAAGCAAAAAAGTCTTTGAGTATCTTAGAAGATATGCGGGTTGTGAATATTTGAATTTCGTTGATGCAAACGGTAAGAATCTCAATTTGCTCATCTGTAAAATCAGATTGAAATGGATTTGTTCCTTTACCAACGATGACCGGTTTCTTTTTCAGTTCACATGGTTCATCATTTATCAAAACTGAAGAGCGAGACTGGACGGTTTGTACCTCTGTCAATTCAATTCGTTCTATTTCTGCCATGAGGTATTTTGCATAGCGTTCATATAGAATCGCATCGACAAGATACGAGAACATCGGCAGAACATCATCGTATAAGGTGTGTGTCTCAATGTACTTTGGATATTCAAACGAAGACACAGAGAAGGAGGTATATTTCTGTTTTTGTTCTTTGGTCAGTGATTCGAAGAAGGTACTTTCCCATAAAAAGTTATCATCAGTGTAGTACTTCTCTACACATGCAAGGGCTGGATGATTCAGATAAATAGAAGAAAGTTCGTCAGTTATTCGGATATATTCTTTTTGTAAAATCTCTTTAAACTGCATATTGCTTACACAGCTCTTTTTCCTCAGAATATTTCCAATGAGCACATTGTAGGTCTGGGTAATGCAGTAGTTTAATATTCGTTGAATACTGTTAAGCTGTATCTTTACACTATCATTTTCCATTTGTAATTTCTAAAGTGGGTATCTTTTGCAAAGATAAGGCATTCATTGAAGAAATAGACAAGAAAAGGAAACAAACAGAATAAAAGGGAAAAGTTGTCGTTAATTAAATATAAAACTAAGCATCGAAAAACTATGAAAGTACACTTTTCTCATAGTATTGTTACATAGTACACTTTTAGTACATGTTGAAAAAGAAAAATCCATTGTAAATCAGCGATTTACAATGGATTTAAAGTACCCAGACCCGGGATCGAACCGGGATGGATTGCTCCACTGGTGTTTGAGACCAGCGCGTCTACCGATTCCGCCATCTGGCTTATGGCTTTTTGGTAAAAGCGTTGCAAAGGTACATAGAAAATATGATAGTAGCAAATTTTAGAATAAGTATTTTACAAAGAATGTGTAGAGTCAACAGCTGTAAA
>NZ_BAJY01000026.1 GCF_000613945.1 Prevotella falsenii DSM 22864 = JCM 15124 | reverse complement strand
TCGTAAGTAGAAAAATCGCTGTCGTAAGGCGGATCTAAAAAAATGAAATCATTTTCTTTGGGTTTAAACTTATAGAAAAACTCCTCAAAATCCAAACAGAATACGGTTGTTCTGCGAAATTTCTCCAATAATGACTCCGACTTATAATAGTCTATTTCTTTCTGTAACGACTTCTTGTTGTACGACATTCCACCGTATGGAACATTGAATTCGCCTTTGTCGTTATATCGAAACATACCGCTGTAAGCGTAATAACGTAAAAACAGGAAGAGACTTGTGTGCAAAGACGGGGTTTCAGATGCAATTTTCTTATCGTTATAAAGCATGCGAAAATATGTATAAAGCGTGCTCATATAGGCAGTTTCAATATTTTTTTGCACATCGTTTTCAGACAAAAAGCCACGCTCAAGTTCTATTTTCTTCATTCGACGCATCTTGTCTTTTATGTTTTTCTCAAATATTTCTTCCATCTCTTGCCTATGCCAATGAAAGCTATCGGCTATATATTGACTGAACGTGTTGGTTTTCTTTACATCAGACAGGTAGCTTTGCAGAAAAGAAAACAGGTCGGTTTCGTTTATCTCATCTGTACGATAACTCTTATAAGCCGTTTTTATAGCAATCTCTTCTTGCGCAAAACGAAACATATTCCTCCATGTAGAACTTATATTATCCAACCAAAAGAAGAACTGTTCATCGCTTTTCGCTATGCCATTGTAAATGCCAATAAGAGCTTCCGACTTATCGTTTACAAAATATTTCTTGGCTTTCATTGCTGCAAAAACCGAACCTCCACCAACAAACGGTTCATAATAGTTTTCAAAATCGGGCAATAATGGCAGAATATACTTTAATTCTTTCTCTTTTCCACCAGGCCATTTCAACAATGGGCGCAACTTATCTGTCTTGCTCTTATGAGTTGTTAAGGTTTCATTCACACTTTCTTCAGGGGTTTTCACAGACCTTTCTATATCAATAATCCATTTAGGTGCAGTTTTCTGTACAACTGTATCCAACGGCGCACAAGCTTCTTGCATATACGAAAAATCCGGTTCTTTCACCATAACCGTTTCTGAACTAATTTCATATTCAGCCTTATTTTCTTTCATTTCAAGTTCTTTATTAATACGAGCAACAGCAGCTTTACAATATGTTTCATCTATCTCTATACCGATAAATTTCCTTTTTAGTTTCATCGCAGCTACTCCCACAGAGCCAACACCCATAAAAGGGTCGAAGATTATATCGTCTTCATTACTGGCAATACGTATCAGCTTCTCTAATACCTTTACAGGTTTTTGCGCCGGATGCTTAGGATTGGCAAGGCGTTCGGGACGCATGCAGATAGGCGTTTCTATGAAATTGTGCATTTCCTTTTGCGAAATGAAGTTCCAAGTATGTTTTTTATTCCAACAAGTAAATATCATTTCGCAACTATTAAGGAAGCCTGCTTTGAATATTTTAGGTGCGGGATTGGTTTTATGCCATATCATGAAGTTGGTTGTATCGAACTTTTTATCAAAACAATTATACCATCTGCCCAACTGATTGTATGATGTAAAGATAAAATGTTGCCGTTTGGCTTTATTATTCGACAAAACTCGTCTGCCCACTCTTCCGGATTAAAGTCTATTTTATCCCATTCTGCCACATCATTATTCATTGCCGAACGGCCGGGAAGTGGAATATTTCCTGTTGAAAACTGTCCTAAATTATAGGGAGGATCGGTTAATATAAAGTCTATGGAGTTGTCTGGAATTCGTTTTATAATATCTTTACTGTCAGCACAAATAAGACTCTTTCGCCATTTTTTTATATCCATTATAAATACACCTCTTTTATTTTGTTTAAGGCTTCAACTATGAAATGGGCATTTTTTCTATATTCATCAATTACAACATTATAGCCATCGTCGGATTTACAGACAAAGTTCCAAAAGTCTTTGCTTATACATAACTCTTCGTTTGCAAAAAATTGGCGAACACGTCCCTGCGTCCATGGTTTGCCTTCTCCGTAACGATTATAGGCTGTAGCAAAGAGAATGGTTACTTGTTCTTCATTTCCCAACTCGTTAGTAAGAATGCAATATTGTTCCAATAAAGATTCTTTCTCAGAACGTGCTTTCTTATTATCAAGGTCTCCACCTATCTTTAGTTCTATAAGATAATGTGCATTACTCTCTTCGTCTATCAAATAATAATCGCTTTCGTGCCGCTTTGTATGTACATTACCTACTCTTTTAGAGATGCCTTTATAGTCGGAAAGCTTCGGAATACGGGTATGGTTCTTATATGATTCTAACAATTCTGCAATATAATCAATTTGCGGTTTGTATAATTTACCTTCAACATGTTGGCTCACTTTATAATGTAGCTCTGCTATTTGTATAGCCATTTTTTCCAGCATACTCCCTAAAGAGCTGTCAAGCGAACGTGCTAAAGCAGAATAATACTGTATCTCACTACCCAACGCAGCAATAAAAGGATTATGTATTTTCATATTAATGACACCGTCCTCATCATCTTTTTCAGATATATGTCTATCAGAAAAGCCTGCCGCATAAGCCTTAACGTACGATGCGACTATGCCTCTTATTGCCTTTTCCTTATATTCCATAAACTTTGTTTCTTACGTCTCTTTTAATCTAACACAGCTCCACGTTGTCCATTTGTTGCTCCTTGTCGCAGTAATGGCACTTCAATATGCCGGCTGCCTTGTCTACTACGTTGAATATTGTAGGTGCCGGCTCGTTGTTGGTGATGCACTTCGGATTGTTGCATTTCACGATTCCGCGCAGTTCGTCGGGCGTTATGACTTGCTTTTTCTCTACCACTTCGTAGTCGCGAATGATGTTCAAGATGATGTTGGGCGCAACTACCGAGAGGCGAGATATTTCGTCGTCGGTGAAAAACTTGTCGCTTACCTTGATGATTCCCTTGCACCCTACCTTGGAAGAACTGAAGTTGTAGCCAATGGTAACGGGGGTTGAAAGGTTCTGAAGTTCGAGAAGATTGACCACTTGAAAGGTCTTTTCTGCGGGTATATGGTCGATTACAGTGCCGTTTTCGATGGCGGCAACCAATCGTTCTTTCTTGTTCATTTCCATAATCTCGTTATTTTATTATCGTTGTATCGGCTTTCACTTCGTCCATTCCTATACCGAGGCAGTAGGCAAAAATGGCTTCGCGTGCGAAAAGTCCGTTCTTAGCTTGCTGTATATAGTAGGCATGCGGGTTGGTATCTACGTCGTATGCTATTTCGTTCACGCGAGGCAAGGGGTGCAATATGCGCATATTGGGCTTTGCAAGGTGCAACATATCGTTGTGCAGAATGTAGACATTCTTCACACGTTCGTATTCCATAAGGTCGGAGAAACGTTCCTTTTGCACGCGCGTCATATATAATATGTCGGCTCCTGCAATGGCTTCGGGGGTGAAATTCTCCTGCTCTGTGTATCGAATACCGTGCTGCTTGCAGAATATTTTATACTCTTCGGGCATGGCAAGTTCGGCAGGTGCAATGAAGTGGAAGGTAGGATTGAAGTGGCGCATCGCCATCAAGAGCGAGTGAACGGTGCGTCCGTATTTAAGGTCGCCTACGAGATAGATGTTCAAATTCTCCAATGTGCCCTGCGTTTGATTGATGGTGTAGAGGTCGAGCAAGCACTGCGAGGGGTGCTGGTGGGCACCGTCGCCTGCATTCACGATGGGCACGGGCGACACTTCCGATGCGTATTGCGCTGCGCCTTCTATGTAATGGCGCATCACGATGGTGTCGGCGTAGTTCGCCACCATCAGTATGGTGTCTTTTAAAGTTTCGCCTTTGCTCACGCTTGATGCCTTTGCATCGGTAAAACCTATGACTTTTGCCCCCAAACGATTGGCAGCCGTCTCGAAACTAAGGCGTGTACGGGTGGACGGTTCGTAAAACAGAGTCGCTATTATGCGACCTTTTAGTAACTCGCGATTAGGATATTTCTCAAATTCCTGAGCCATTTGAATAAGGTAGAGAAGTTGTTCCTTATCCAAATCCTGAATGTTCACAAAGTTCTGTTTCTCCATTGTATTGTGTTGAGTTGGTCGTTTTCGAGCGTAAAGGTACGCAAATATTTTCTATTGAAGAACTTTTATAAAAGAAAATATCTATATGTTCGTGCGTTCGATGTAGGAATTATGCCAACAACTGCTTATTTATAAGGTATTTAAAGAAGCCTATTATTTAAAATGAGTGAAGTATGTTCGTCCGCAAATACTTACGCCGAACTTATGTTGTTTAAGAACGTTTTCGTTCCGCCAAACGAGCAATGCCAAATTTATTTAAGCATTGCCATGGCAAGAAACGCACTTTTCGAGGAACGAGAAAAGAACGTTTTCGTTCCGCCAAACGAGCAATGATAAATTTATTTAAGCATTGCCATGATGAGAAAACGCACTTTTCGAGGAACGGGAAAAGAAAGAAAAAAGGCAATAAATGTGTAAATATTTTTCGCAAGCGTAACTATCGCGTAACTATCTTACTACCAACGCTTTGCAAAACCTATTGTTTTGCATTCCAAAACCGTAGGTTTTGCACGGTAAAAGCGTAGGTTTTGCAGCGTAAAACCTACGGTTTCGCAAAGCCAAAACGCAATTATCGTTTTTTAAGAGAATTATCTTTACAATATTGAACCGAAAAATGCTCGATGTTTCATCAAAGAATTTGCTTAAAACATCTGTAAAAAAGCCTGTGTAAACTGCTTTCTTATGCCGAACTCATGCTATATGTTGGTGTTCTTTAAAAAATCCCACTACTTTTATTTTGCCTTCTCATCTATTTGCGTTATCTTTGCAACTTATAAACAATAATAAAAATGCGAAGACATCTTGTACATACTTTTTGGGCATTGTTGATATTTATCATCAGTTTCACCACTATCTTTTTCGTGGCGGTATGGAACGGTTGGATAGGCTATATGCCTGATATGGAAGAGCTTTCAAACCCCGTAGACAAGTTTGCTTCGCAGGTATATTCGGCTGACGGTAAGCTCATTGGCACTTGGAACCAAGACAATGCCAACCGCGTGGCAGTAGACTACAACAGTCTTTCGCCTCATTTGGTGCACGCTTTGGTAGCTACCGAGGACGAAAGATTTTACGAACACTCGGGCATCGACTTCATTGCGCTGGCTCGTGCCGTGCTGAAACGTGGCGTATTGGGGCACGACAAGGCAGGCGGCGCTCAACCATTACGCAGCAATTGGCAAAGCAGGTGTTCTCGGAAAAGGCACACAGCACGCTCGAACGTGTATTGCAGAAACCCATCGAGTGGATTATTGCCGTGAAACTGGAACGCCACTTCACGAAAGAAGAGATTATAGCGATGTATCTAAACTACTTCGACTATCTCCATAATGCCGTCGGCATAAAGCGGGCAGCCAATATTTACTTCAGCAAAGAGCCGCGACAGCTTTCCATTACGGAGGCTGCGACCCTCATCGGACTGTGCCAGAATCCTTCCATGTATAACCCCCTGCGCTACGAAGAACGCTGTCGCACACGCCGCAACGTAGTTTTGGGACAGATGTGCAAGTCAGGCTACATTACGCGGGAGGAGCTTAACGAGCTTGTACAGCGACCGTTAGGGCTGAAATACTCAAAATCAAAGAGCATAAAAGGATCCGGCGACTACTTCCAAGCCTTCTTACGCCGCTATATGATGGAGAAAAAGCCCGAAAAAGAAAACTATCAAGAGTGGCGAATGCGCGATTTTGTGCTCGACTCCATTGCGTGGGAAGAAGACCCGCTCTTCGGTTGGTGCAACAAAAACAAAAAGAGAAACGGCGAAAACTACGACATAAATACCGATGGTCTGCGCATTTTCACAACCCTCGACACACGTATGCAACAGTATGCCGAGCAGGCTGTGCGCAAGCATGTCGGCGGTTATCTGCAGGCTGAATTCAACCGTGCCAATCGCTACAAAAGGAATGCACCGTTCTCAACGAATATTTCGCGAAACACCATCAAAGCCATTCTCAACCGCTCGTGCCGCCAAAGTCTGAGATACTTGCGGCTGAAAGAACAGGGAGCTACGCCTGACGAGATACGACGCAGCTTCCGGACGAAGCACGAAATGACGCTCTTCACCTACCACGGCAACGTGGACACGCTGATGACGCCTATCGATTCCATTCGCTACTATAAGTCTTTCCTGCGTGCAGCCTTCCTTAGCATGGAGGCACGGACAGGTGCTGTGAAAGCCTACGTGGGCGGAATAGAGTACGACCACTTTAAATACGACATGGTAATGGGCGGCAGACGCCAAGTGGCTCTGCCATTAAGCCTTTCCTTTATGCGCTCGCCATGCAGAACGGAATGACGCCGTGCACCACTGCGCCCAACATTCAGCGTGCGTATGGCAACTGGAAGCCCCGCAATACCTCAAGGGCACGCTACGGACAACAGGTTCCGCTGCGCTGGGGACTGCAACAATCGAACAACTGGATTTCGGCTTATCTCATCAATTTGCTCGGTCCGTCGCAGTTCGTGAATATCCTGCACGACTTCGGACTGAACAATCCGGACATCGACAAGAACACTTCGCCCGTGCTATGCCTCGGTCCTTCAGAACTGTCGGTGGGCGAAATGTGCAGTGCATACACCACTTTCGTGAACCACGGTGTGCGCTGTGCCCCTCTTTTCGTTACGAGAATAGAAGACAGCCACGGCAACGTGGTAGCCAAATTCCAACCTTTGATGAACGAAGTCATATCGGAAGAAAGCTCATTCAAGATGCTTGACATGCTCCAAGCCGTAATTCAGGGCGGAACAGGCGGCCGTTTGCGCTACCATTACAACCTTACGGGCGAGATTGGCGGCAAGACAGGTACGACCAACAACAACTCCGACGGTTGGTTCATGGGCTTCACACCCCAGCTTGTAAACGGTTGCTGGGTGGGCGGAGAAGACCGCGACATTCACTTCGACTCTAATTCGCTCGGTCAGGGGGCTACTATGGCACTGCCTATATGGGCTTACTACATGCAAATGGTGTATGCCGACAAGTCGTTGCACTATTCGCCCAACGCCAAATTCGACATTCCTGCCAACTTCGACCCTTGCCAATCTACGGAGTCTATCTCCATAAACGGCATACAAGAGGTTTACTTCTAAGCAAGAAAACAAACATAAGAATAAAACGAATATACCATAAATAAAATATAAAAAAATAGGAAATGAAGACAATCTTACTATCAGTCTTGATGTTGGGCGCAACGCTCACAGCAGACGCACAGGCAACTGTAAAGGCGGAGTTCAACAAAAACGACACCACCATTTATAAAGATGTGATGAAAATGGATATGACCTTGCCCATGGGACAAGGCAAAAAGAAGATTACAATTACTAAAAACACACGCTACGTGGTGCTCGACAAGACTGCCAATGGCTACAAAATAGAATACAACATTACCGATATTATCGTTGACGGCGACAAGGAAGTAGCCGAGCAAGCACAGGTTATGGGCAACAAATATCTAAAAGGCGTAAAGATGATGTTGCAGACCAACACCGACGGAAAGGTGGAAAAAATACTTAATCTCGACGAGGTGGCAGCGGCAGGAAGCAAGGCTGCAATTGCCGACATCGAGGAACAATACAAGAAAAATCCTATGCTGGAAGAGGTTGTGCCCAAAGCAAAAATCCTTATGGCTATCAGCCAACAGTTTGAAGAAAAGGCACTCATAGACAACTTCAACGAAACCACCTTCTTCTACTACTATGGCAAAGACTTGAAAACCAACAGCAAGGAAGACCGAATAAAGCAAAGCATGAAGCTTACTTCAACCTACACCGTGGGCTACAATGGCGGAAACACCGTAATCACAACGAACATGAAGGACAATATGACCGAAAACGATGTGAAGAAAATGATGATAGACCAGATGAAGAAAATGGGTATGGGCGAAGAAGTAACCTCTCAGATTGAAGCGAACTGGGGACAGATGAAGGCAATGGGTATGGCAAACATCAGCGTCAATGGCACCGACAACCTGACTTTCTTGCCTAACGGCTGGGTGCAAAGCATAAGCGGAAAGGCTACCACAAAGATGATGGGCATGGATATGAAGTTCGATACACAAAGCGAAATGACATACAAGAATTGGAAGTAAGCAGTTTACGCACTGATACAATGTGGTTAATCCATCAAGGCTGCATCGAACTTTACGGCGGCTGCGGCAGTTTACACACTCACACAATGTAGTTAATCCACCAAGGCAGCGTCGAACTTTCCGGCTGTTGCGGCAGTTTACACATTGATACAATGTGGTTAATTCATCTTTTTTGATGTTTCATTAATTATCATTTCTTTTGACACGGGCACGCTTTATAGCGTGCCTTTTTCGTGCAGACATGTGCTTACAGTTCGTTTCGTCCCCTTATATCCACTGCTCCTTCACCCCTATTCGCGTCCACTAAAACACGATGAGCCAACAGCCTTATGTAGGATTGTCAGGGAAACACACAAATATTCGTGTCTACCCCAAAGTACTAAAACCCCCGAAAGTTTTAGGTTCAAACTTTCGGGGGCATTTCAAGACAGTATGTTTATTCTTTTATAATTCTCGTTACCTTGCCATCTACATATACCATATAAATGCCTGTGGGCAGGTGCGATACGTTGATGCTGTTCGTATCTGTAGCGTGGAGCAATTCTTCTCCGGACGCATTGTATATGCGTATGCTGTGGATAGGCTTGTCAGAAGTTATTTTAAGAACATCTTTCACCGGATTCGGATAGACAGTAAAATCAGAAGTAGCCTCCTCCGTTTGGTCTATACCGTCTGTACATTTGTGTGTGCCGGTAAAGCCGGTAATTTCAGAATCGTCCTCATAATAAGACATCAACCAGTTCTTGTTAGCTGCATTGCTGCCGTTGGTTGCAAGTACTGTGGCTTTATCGGGTGATGACGAATTAAGGAGAGGCTGCATCAATCCGATGATTGCTTCTCCCTTTCTATCGGGCAAAGAGCAATAAAGGTTGTCGAGAGCAGCACTTGTAAACTTGTTGCCATAGCAATACAATGAATTTAACTTCAAGTTGTTGTTCACATCAAGGTTAGTAAGAGAGTTCTCGAAGCAATACAGCCATTCCAATTCTTCATTGTTGCTTACGTCAAGAGCAGTTAGTTTGTTTGAACGGCAATTCAGAGAAGCCAACTTCAGATTATGACTTAGGTCGAGTTCCGTAAGTTTATTAGAATGACAATCCAAGTATGCCAAGTTCGTGTTTTTGCTTACATCAAGTGTTGCAAGAGAGTTCTCGTAACAATAAAGGTTCTGCATATTCAGGTTCTTGCTTATGTCAAGTGTTGTAAGTTTATTCCCCACGCAGTACAAACCTATCAAACCTGTATTGCCACTTACGTTGAGCGAAGAGATAGCATCGTTATTGCATATCAACACCTGCAATTTTGCATTGTTGCTTGCATCTACCCCTGTAACATTTGCAGCGTTGTCGCTACAGTTGAATTGCCATATATTGCCATATACGGTTATGGTTCCGGCTTTGGCATTATAAGGTTTAGGACCTGTCCACTCATTATTTACGGTTATAATCTGTTCGTCGCTTCCATTTACTACTTTTACTTTTGTGTCAGCAGCGTCTGCCATAAGGTCGAGTTTAATATCGGCGTCCTTCTTCACGGTAATGGTGATGTAACGAGACATATTTACCTCGCTTCCGCCTCCACATTCGCGAGTACCCGTGAAACCTGTGATTTCAGTACCTTCGTCGTAATACTCAACGTTCCAGTTCTTAACGGTTACATTCTTGTCATTAGCGGCAAGGACTTGAGTTCTCTCGGAAGACGAACCGTTGTATAGGGGACGTGCCTTGCCTGCTTCTTCTCCTGTTCTGTCGGGCAGCGCACAGAAAATAGCATCAATGGCATCTGTATTAAATTTATTTGCAAAGAAATTGAATATCTTCAATTCGTCATTGTAGCTTACATCAAGTGTTGTAAGAGAGTTGTTAGCGCAATCTAAATATGTTAATTCCTTATTTTTAGTAATGTCAAGTGAGGTTAGAGCATTTTCATAGCAATCCAAACTCGTCAGTTCCTTGTTATTAGTAACATCAAGTGAAGATATTTTGTTGGTGTGACAACCAAGGTTTTTCAATTTTATATTTTTGCTTACGTCAAGCGAAGTAAGTTTGTTCGTATGACAACTTAGAAATATTAATTTTTCGTTTTTTGCTGACATCCAACTTGGTAATAGCGTTTCTGAAGCAAAAGAGAGACTCCAATTCGGTATTGTTGGTTAGGTCAAGGGAAGTGATGGCGTTCCCGAAACAATTCAGCCAGCCCAATTGTTTGTTCTTGCTAACATCAAGCGACGTCAAAGCATTTTCCTTACAGTCCAACTTTACTAACTTCGTGTTTTGTGTTAGGTCGAGCGAAGTAAGCTGACAGTTGTTACAAGTCAAAACCGTAAGTTCTGTATTCTTGCTTATATCAAGCGAAGTAATGTTATTGCGAGAGCAGACGAGTTCTTGCAAAGGTTCATTGTGGCTTGCGTCTACACCGGTAACGCCTTTTAAATTGGCACTGCAGTTGAATTTAGAAACATCACCATATACAGTCAAAGTATTTGCTTTGGCTGTATAGCTTCGAACATCGGTCCAGTCGTTACCTATCGTAAGGGTATTCTCGCTCTCGCCGGTTACCACTTTTATTTTGGTATCGGCAGCATCGGAACAAAACCGCAGCTGTATGGTTGCTCCGTTATTCACATTCAGTGTGATGTAGCGTTCCATGTTTACACTCTGTGCCTGCATCGATGAGACACCACATACCATCGCCAAAAGTGCGATAGACATTTTCCTTAAAACATTTTTCATCTTTTACTGATCATTTGGTTAATCCATTGGCAGAACTAATTTAGTGCATGCTTAATTCTACCGATAGGTTTTTATTGATATAAATCACATATTGCAGAACGGTCAGTGCACTAACCCTGCCAATAATTTTGGCAAGAACAAACCGTTTGTAATCTTACTATGTGTTTGGTAGACCATGAGTTGGTCTGCCAATTGTGAGACGGTTGTCTCTATTATCTTTTTTCGCTTTGGAAGTGGGATAACCCTTAGCTTTCAATTCGTTTGATTAAGTTCGGCACAGACATTAAATTCTGTATGTACCATTTCAAATAAATCAAGTTGAATATCTGCTCCTATATTTTTTTCTTGTCTTCATGAATGTAACTGTTTTTTGGTTTATCTTACTAATGTTAATAGAAAATGCAACTTAGTGCTACTGTTTTATTAGTTGTTCGTCCGCAAATATAGGTATTAAAATTCAAACTTCCAAATATATCTGTATTTTTTTTATAAAATCTGCTTTTTTATTCTGTTTGCAATGGGCATATACCTTGCCTTTGAATGCCTGCAATAGTTCGCTTGTGGCGTGTGCCGGCAGCAAGAAGACACGTTTACTTTGCTTATACCTTATTTATTTAAAGGTACAAGTTATTTGCTGTTTATCCGCTACCATATCTTTTAAAAACAAGTTTTACTTTGCGGTTTCCTTGCCACTGCGCTTTGTGCGTTTGAAAGAGCGGTAATCGTCGAGTTCGATTTCTATGTCCGGTTCGGTGAGTTCGCCCTCGCGTGGTAGCCGGAATTTCATGTACTTAATGTTCAGTCCGCGTTCTATCCATTGGTTTTCATAGTAGGTGTGTATGCCGAGAATTTCTTTTGTGCGATGGTCTAACTCTGCCGATTGCACGCCGTTGGTTTCGTTGGCATACAGGTCTTCGGTACGGAACAGCAAGGGCAGCATATTTTTCTCTACAAGATAGGTGGTATAGGTGAAAAGGAAGTTCGAGTCGGTTTTCAGATGTATCACTCCTCCATCGGTCAGGAAATTGCGGTAACGGTTCAGGAAGAATGTGGACGACAGGCGTTTGCGTGGGTTCTTCATTTGCGGGTCGGAGAACGTGAGCCATATTTCCTGCACCTCGTTGGCGGCAAAAAAGCGATCTATAATTTCGATGTTTGTTCGCAAGAAGGCTACATTGGGAAGTTTTTCGTCCAGTGCTTGCTTTGCACCCGTGTGCATTCTTGCGCCTTTTATGTCTACCCCGATGAAGTTGATGTTCGGATAGAGGCGTGCCAACCCTACGGTATATTCGCCTTTTCCGCACCCCAGTTCCAAGACAATGGGATTATCGTTGTGGAAATACCGTTCGCACCAATGCCCTTTCATCTCGAAAAGCACTTCGCTCATTACCCCGTATGGATATTGGAAAACATTCTTAAATGTCTCCATTTCTGCAAATTTCTGTAACTTACCTTTACTCATAATGGTGCAAAGTTACGCAAAAACGTTAATAAAACGTGAGTTCGGCATAAGAATTATGCCGGTATATTGCTTATTAAGTTGCTTAAAGAAAAAGCTGATGGTGATTTAATATGCTTATAATCAGAAAGAAGAGAAGCATATCCGACCTTAAATTCTTATACCGGACTCGCGTTATTCATGAACGTTTTCGTTCAGCCAAACGAACAATGCCAAATTTATTTAAGCATTGCCATGACGAGAAAACACACCTTTCGAGGAACGAGAAAATAACGAAAAAAAGGCTATAAAAACGTAAATATTTTTCGCAACAATATCTATCGTCTAACTATCTCATCATCAGCGCATTACAAAACCTATTGTTTTGCATTCCAAAACCGTAGGTTTTGCACGGTAAAAGCGTAGGTTTTGCGTTGTAAAACCTACGGTTTCGCAACGCCAAAGCGATTATATCACTTTTTAACAGAATTATCTTTACAAAATCAAACCGAAAATCTCTCCCGGTTTCATCAGAGAATTTGCTTAAAAATATCTGCGAGATAGCCTGCCCAACAGCTTTCGTGTATCGAACCAACGTTAGTTTCGCACAGAACCATCAACTCTGTAAACTTCCATCAGTTAGGCATTATTAAGATTAAAGATAAAAGAAATATTGCCCATCTTATTTTTATTTAGTAATTTTGCACATCAAAAGGATTAATGGATTTTCAATGAAACAAAATAATTCGATACAAATGTTTGCTGACTACGAAGGAGACTTACCGGACTTTAATATAAAAGTTGATGGCGAAGTTCCTGTTTTCATAACCCGCAATCTTGTTATGTTTCCGGGCATTTTAATGCCGGTGTTGGTGGGGCGTAAAACTACTTTGACTTTGGTGAAGTATTTGGAAAAGCACCCTGAAACTATTTTTGCGGTAATCAGTCAGAAAGATGGCAATATCGACGAACCTGAAGAGAAAGACTTATATCACACCGGTATATATGCAAGACTCGTACGCGTGTTTGATATGCCGGGGTCAATGAATGGTGAAAACAGAACAGCTATTCTTCAAGGATTAGGCCGTTGTCAGCTCGATGAAATCACATCGGAACTTCCATACATGGTGGGTAAAACGCACGCCCTACCTGACGAACAAGCAGACAAAAACGACAATGAATTCGTTACGGCGGTAAACGATATGAAAATAACCGCAAAGGAATACATACAAGGTAGCGATGACATTCCTGACGACTCGCAATTTGCACTTGACAACATAACAAACTCTGTGGTTTCGGTTAATTATGTTTGTGCAAATATGCCATTCAGCGTTTCGGACAAGATGCACTTGTTGGAAGAAGACTCTATAAAAGACCGCTTGTTCCGACTGATGAAGATATTGAATAGAGAAATTCAATTCCAACATCTTCGTCAAAACATACGCTCTAAAACACGCGAAGACCTTGACGAACAGCAACGGGAATATTTCCTGCATCAGCAAATAAAGAATATTCAAGAAGAACTGGGAGACGGTGATGGTACACCTGAAAAGAAAGAGCTTGTCAAAAAGGCTGCCCAAAAGAAATGGTCGGAAGAAACGGCAAAGGTTTTCCAAAAGGAACTCGACAAGCTAAATACGCTAAATCCGCAAAGTCCTGATTATAGCGTGCAGATAAACTATCTGCAAACAATGGTAAATCTTCCTTGGAATGAATTTACCAAAGACGATTTGGACTTGAAGCGTGCCCGGAAAGTACTTGACCGCGACCATTACGGAATGGAAAAAGTAAAGGAACGTATTCTCGAATATATGGCTGTACTTAAACTGAGAGGCAGTCTGAAATCGCCTATTCTCTGCTTATACGGTCCTCCGGGAGTAGGAAAAACAAGTCTTGGGAAAAGTATTGCCGAATCTATGAAGCGCAAGTATGTGCGTATGTCGTTGGGAGGACTGCACGACGAATCGGAAATACGCGGTCATCGCCGTACATATATAGGAGCCATGCCGGGGCGTATCATAAAAAATATACAAAAGGCAGGTTCATCTAATCCTGTGTTTATTCTTGATGAAATCGACAAGGTAACACAGAATACCATCAACGGCGACCCCGCATCTGCCTTATTGGAGGTTCTCGACCCTGAACAAAACAATGCATTCCACGATAACTATCTCGACATAGACTACGACCTTTCAAAGGTTCTGTTCTTGGCAACAGCCAACGACATTAACGCCATACCGAAGCCATTGCTCGACCGTATGGAGATTATCGAAGTTTCAGGCTACATTACGGAAGAGAAAATAGAAATAGCAAAACGCCATTTATTCCCCAAAGAACTTTCAAATACAGGTTTAGACATATCCAATCCGAAACTAAAGTTCAGTAAACCTGCTTTAGAAAAGATAATAGAAAGTTATACACGGGAAAGCGGAGTGCGACAACTGGAAAAGCAAATCAACAAATCGTTGCGTAAGTTGGCATACAAACAAGCGGTAGACGATGCACTGCCATACGATAAGATTACCCCTGTAGAATTGGAAGGCTTGCTTGGAAAGCCTCCCTTCTATCGCGATATATATCAAGGCAACGACTATGCGGGAGTTGTTACGGGGCTGGCTTGGACAAGCGTCGGAGGAGAAATACTATTCATCGAAACATCATTGTCAAAAGGAAAAGCAGGAAAGCTGACACTGACCGGCAACCTTGGCGATGTTATGAAAGAGTCTGCAATTATTGCTCTTGAATATGTGAAGGCACATATCGAAGCGTTAAAGGTAGATTATCGCATCTTCGACCAATGGAACATACATATCCATGTTCCGGAAGGAGCAACTCCGAAGGACGGTCCTTCTGCCGGCATCACCATTGCAACAAGTATCGCTTCGGCATTAACACAGCGCAAAGTTAGAAAGAACACAGCAATGACAGGCGAAATAACCCTTCGCGGCAAAGTGCTTCCTGTTGGCGGTATCAAGGAAAAGATACTTGCAGCCAAGCGAGCCGGCATTACCGATATTATAATGTGCAAGGAAAATCGCAAGGATATTGAGGAAATTCCGGAAAAGTATCGCAAAGGTGTAGAGTTTCATTATGTAGAAAACATACAACAAGTATGGGATTTTGCATTAACAGACGAGCTTGTTGCCAATCCTATTGATTTTACAATCAAAGAAGAAATAATAAAGAACAACGCAGAATGACATTTGAGCTTCAATGTACCGACAACGCAAGTGATGCACGAACAGGTTTGATAACTACAGACCACGGACAAATAAAGACACCTATCTTTATGCCCGTTGGTACTGCGGGCACGGTTAAAGGAGTTCATTTCTCTGAACTTGTGGAACAAGTTAAGGCGCAAATCATACTTGGTAATACTTATCATCTGTATTTACGCCCGGGATTAGAAGTACTGAAAGCTACCGGCGGATTGCACAAATTCAACGGTTGGGCTCGTCCGATACTAACAGACTCCGGTGGTTTCCAAGTGTTTTCACTAACCGGCATTCGTAAACTTTCAGAAGAAGGCTGCCAATTTAGAAGTCATATCGACGGTTCTAAACATATATTCACACCTGAAAACGTTATGGACACACAGCGTATTATAGGTGCTGACATTATAATGGCTTTCGATGAATGTCCTCCGGGCAATAGCGATTACGCATATTCAAAGCGCAGTCTGGGCTTAACACAACGCTGGTTAGACCGCTGCCTCAAGCGTTTCAATGAAACAGAACCGTTATATGGATACAAACAAAGCCTCTTCCCAATTGTGCAAGGGTGTACTTACAAAGACTTACGGACAGAAGCAGCAAAATTTGTAGCCGACAAAGGGGCTGACGGTAATGCCATTGGCGGGCTTGCAGTAGGCGAACCCACCGAGGTGATGTATGAAATGATAGAAATCGTAAACGATATTCTGCCCAAAGACAAACCTCGTTACTTAATGGGGGTAGGCACTCCGCAAAACATTCTCGAAGGAATTGAACGTGGCGTAGATATGTTCGATTGTGTTATGCCAACCAGAAATGGACGCAACGCAATGCTTTTCACCTACGAGGGTACAATGAATATGCGCAATAAAAAATGGGAAAGCGACTTCTCTCCGGTAGATGCCGACGGCTGCGATATTGATGTAATAACATCGAAAGCCTATTTGCACCATTTATTTAAAGCAGGCGAGTTACTCGCAATGCAAATTGCAAGTATTCATAATCTTGCTTTTTATCTTCGTCTTGTTACCGATGCACGCACTCATATAGAAAAAGGAGACTTCACACAGTGGAAATCTTCCGTCATTGAAAAGTTAGGACGACGTTTATAATAGTATTAGATGAGAAATCAATTCAACAAGATAACAAACATTGCAGCCAATAAGTTGGAGAACCTGAAACATCTCCAACTCACAACAACTGCAATCAATGCTTTGAAATGGTTAAAAAATCATCTGCCTTTCCTTCACCCAAAACATCTTGTCGGCTTATTAGATTGGTACATCATTAAGAAGTTTATAGGAACTTACATATTTTCTATAATTCTCATTATCTCCATTGCGATAATATTCGACTTTAACGAGAACTTATCGAAACTTACCGAATATCAAGCCCCTTGGCGTGCCATCATCTTCGATTACTATGCAACTTCGTTCCATACTATTCCAATCTCTTCTCTCCCCTGTTTGTTTTCATCGCCGTAATATTCTTCACATCGAAGTTAGCAGGCAATTCTGAAATTATTTCCATGCTTGCAGCGGGCGTCTCGTTCAACCGTTTGATGCGCCCCTATATGATTTCGTGTGTACTGATAGCAGGTTTAACTTACTACTTAAATAGTTTTGTTATACCACACGGGACAGTGATACGCCTAAATTTCAAGTCCCTCTATCTTAATTCCAAAAAGAATACAGCTGCCGAAAATGTGCAATTGAAAGTTGCTGAGAACACTGTGGCTTACATACAGAACTATGACGACAAATACAAACGAGGCTATGGCTTTTCGTTAGATAAATTCGAGGGCAACAAACTTATAGACCATTTAACAGCAAGCGAGATACAATACGACACGATTGCCGATGCAAAGTATCATTGGAAAATATCGAATTGGAAAATCAGAAAGTTGAAAGGGTTGAAAGAACACATTACAACAGGAGCCGAAATGGACACCGTTATCATGATGGAACCTACCGATTTGGTCTATTCAAAAGGACAACAAGAAACGTTTACTTCGCCCGAACTGCTCGACTACATTTCCAAACAAACCAGTAGAGGCTCTAAAAATGTAGTGCAATACGAGGTGGAATACCACAAGCGCATAGCAATGTCGTTTTCATCGTTCGTCCTGACGATTATTGGTTTATCGCTATCATCGCGCAAACGAAAAGGTGGAATGGGAATGTATCTTGGCATCGGTCTTGCATTAAGTGTGAGCTACATTCTTTTGCAAACCGTTTCATCTACTTTTGCCATCAATGCAAACACGCCGCCTATATTGGCAGCATGGATTCCAAATATAATTTTTGCAGCGATAGCATACTTCTGCTACCGCCACGCACCTAACTAATAAATAAAGAATAAATAAAAGAACACCCTTTGCGAGAAGGGGAAAAACAAAACAATATGGATTTTGAAAGTTTAGATTTAAATGACGATATACTCGATGCACTTTACGATATGCACTTCGAGCAATGCACTCCTGTTCAGGAAAAATGTATTCCGGAAATATTAAAAGGTAAAGATATTTTGGGAGTAGCGCAAACGGGAACGGGCAAAACTGCCGCCTACTTGCTTCCGGTACTCTCGAAACTTGCCGATGGAGGCTATCCTGAAGACGCCATAAACTGTTTGATTATGTCGCCAACCCGCGAATTAGCCCAGCAAATAGACCAAGCCTTTCAAGGCTTTTCGTACTATTTAAACGGTGTTTCGTGCGTTGCTGTTTATGGAGGAAACGATGGAAACCGCTACGATCAAGAACTAAAAAGCCTGTCGTTGGGTGCTGATGTCATTATCGCTACTCCGGGACGCTTCATCTCACACATATCTTTAGGAAATGTAGACCTTTCCAAACTCAGTTTCTTCATACTCGATGAGGCTGACAGAATGTTGGATATGGGATTTGCAGACGATATTCTAACCATTCAGAAAAAACTTCCTAAAACCTGCCAGACAATTATGTTCTCGGCAACAATGCCGCAGAAGATAGAAGAGCTTGCACAGACTTTGCTCAACAATCCTTCTGTCATTAAACTTGCAGTCAGCAAGCCTGCCGAGAAAATACACCAAATAGCATACGTCTGCCATGAGACCCAGAAGATGGAAATCGTGAAAGACATCTTCAAGTCGGGCAACCTTCAACGCGTCATAATCTTCTCAGGCTCAAAGCAAAAAGTAAAGCAAATAGCTTTATCGCTCAATCAGAAGAAGATAAATTGCGGTCAGATGCACTCCGATTTAGACCAAGCGCAACGCGACGAAATGATGTTCAAGTTCAAGAGCGGGCAGATAGATGTACTTGTAGCTACCGATATTTTGGCAAGAGGAATTGACATTGACGACATTGCAATGGTTATCAACCACGACGTGCCACACGATGCGGAAGATTATGTGCACCGGATTGGACGTACAGCACGTGCCGACCGCGACGGAGTTGCCATAACTTTCATCAGCGAAGACGATATTTACTACTTCCAACAAATAGAGAAATTCTTGGAGAAAGAAGTAGAAAAAGTTCCACTGCCGGAGGGAATGGGCGAAGCTCCTGAGTATAAAAGTACGGGAAAGCCAAGAAGAAACACAAGTGCAAAAGCACGTCGCAAAAAAGCCCGCGACCAGCAAAGCCATAAAGACAAGAAGACTCGCAGCAACAAAAAGAACACCCGACAACAGCCTGCCAATAAGGAATTTGCAGACAAAGAAGCAAACAACGCTGCTGCACAAAGCAGCGAAGAGAAAAAGCAGAGTGGAGAAAAAGCAAGCAAAAACAACCGCCGCAACAGAAAGCCTTCTACTACTGTAACGGAAGACAAACAAAACAGAGTTCAAAATAAGAAGGCGGAAGAAACCAACAAGGCAGACCAAAGACAAAGAAACAATAGGAACGCCAAGTCGGCAAGCGGCAAAAAGGAAGAAAATGGGCAGCAGCGCAAGAATGCGAACCAAGCAGCCGAAGTCAAATCAGCCAAATCCAACAAAAGGAGAAATAAGAAAAAGCAACGCCCAATAGAGGACAACAAACCTCAAAGGAGCACGAAATACGACATAAAAGACGATATGCCGGCAACAAGAAAATCAGAAAGCGGACTCAAATCGTTAATAAAGAAACCATTAAAATGGTTGAGTAAGTTCGGTAAAAAATAAACAATGCTGCTGCATAACATTGTTGAAAACAAACAAAAACACACTTTTCGAAGAACGAAAAAAGAACGAAAAAAGGCAATAAACATGTAAACATTTTTCGCAAGCATAACTCTTGCGTAACAACCTCTGCATCAGCGCATTACAAAACCTATTGTTTCGCGTTGCAAAAGCGTAGGTTTTGCACGGTAAAAGCGTAGGTTTTGCATCGTAAAACCTACGGTTTCGCAACGCCAAAGCGCAATTATCACTTTTTAAGAGAATTATCATTACAAAATCAAGCAGAAAATCTCTCACTGCTTCATCAGGAGCATTTGTTTTTTAACCCCAATCGTTCATTAGCGTCCTTGACCGGTTTTGTTCGATTGTCGAGCAGATGTGCCGGCGTTTCATCGAAGGCGTAGCGGGTTACGGCGAGATGGAATGGCTGTGCAGATGTCGGCAAGCGGACCAAAAAACATCTGCGAGATAGCCTGCTGAAACTGCTCTCCTATATCGAACTCACATTCGTAAAAACCTCGATATTTAACGAATAGCCTCCATTCACTTTGCAAACAAATCGCAAAGTAAATGGAGGCATTTCTTGTATCATATCATTTCGATGTAAAACCTTAACAAACTTTAAAGAGCCTAATTAATTGTAAGTGGGCTTTTTTTCGTATTTTTGCATCGAAATGGAGGAATTACAAGTCCGTCATACTAATTAGATTTTACAAGAAAGAAATAAATACATTATGAGTAAACAAACAGAAAAAATCAAGGAGCTCGTAGCCAAAAGAGAGCAAGCCCGCTTAGGTGGTGGCGAAAAAGCTATCGAGAAGCAACACGCTCGCGGTAAATATACTGCACACGAGCGCATTGAGATGTTGGTAGACAAAGGTAGCTTTGAAGAATACGACATGTTCAAACTTCACCGTTGCCACAACTTCGGAATGGAGAAAAAACAATACTTTGGCGATGGCGTGGTAGCCGGCTCGGCAACTATCGACGGTCGCCTTGTTTACGTTTACGCACAAGACTTTACCGTTAATGGCGGTTCTTTGTCGGAAACAATGGCACAGAAGATTTGCAAGATTATGGATATGGCTATGACAAATGGTGCTCCGGTAATCTGTATGAACGACTCCGGTGGTGCGCGTATTCAGGAAGGTATCACATCATTGGCAGGTTATGCTGAAATCTTCGAGCGCAATATCCTTGCTTCCGGTGTTATTCCACAAATATCAAGCATTCTTGGTCCTTGTGCCGGTGGTGCTGTTTACTCTCCTGCCCTTACCGATTTCATCATAATGAAAGAGGATACAAGCTATATGTTCCTTACAGGACCAAAGGTTGTTAAAACCGTAACGGGAGAAGATATTGACGCTGAAGGACTTGGAGGCGCAAGCGTACACGCTACAAAAAGTGGTGTAACAGGTTTCACGGCAAAGACGGAAGAAGAAGCAATGGACATCATTAAGACCTTGCTCTCTTATATTCCTTCAAACAACCGTGAAGAAGCTCCACGCATTGAATGCACCGACCCTATCGACCGCAAGGAAGATTTGTTGAACGAAATTATACCTGACGACCCCAATCAGGCATACGATATGTATAAGGTAATTAAGGCTGTAACCGACAATGGCGAGTTCTTCGAGGTGCAACCTAAGTTTGCAAAGAACATCATCACAGGTTTTGCACGATTTAACGGGCAGAGTGTAGGTATCGTAGCCAACCAGCCATCTGCCTACGCAGGTGTTCTTGATGCCAATGCCAGCCGTAAGGGCGCACGCTTCGTACGTTTCTGCGATGCTTTCAACATTCCTATCGTTTCGCTTGTAGATGTTCCGGGCTTCCTCCCCGGTACCGGTCAGGAATACAATGCTGTCATCTTGCACGGTGCACAGTTGCTTTATGCTTACGGAGAAGCTACCGTTCCAAAGATTACCATTACCCTTCGCAAGAGCTATGGTGGCTCTCACATCGTTATGGGCTGCAAGCAGTTGCGCTCAGACCTTAACTACGCTTGGCCAAGTTCGGAGATTGCCGTTATGGGTGCATCGGGCGCAGTTGCCGTACTTTGCGGAAAAGAAGCGAAAGAAGTCAAGGAAGCCGGTGGCGATGTTAAACAATTCCTTGCCGAAAAAGAAGAAGAATACACAGAAAAGTTTGCAAACCCATATCAGGCGGCTCAATATGGCTACATCGACGATGTAATCGAGCCACGCAACACACGTTTCCGCATCTGCCGCGGTCTTGCCCAGTTAGCAAACAAGAAGCAAGACTTACCGGCCAAGAAGCACGGTTGTATGCCAATGTAATTGCAAGTTTCCTTTATAAAAAACATCTATAAATGAACAATAATATATATGCTGCAATTGCCATGGCACTCTATGAGTACGCAGGCAATAACGTTCACGATGTAGAATCCGGCATCATCACAATAAAGCCAAAGCAGACAATGTGGAATGCCAAGTTCGAGATTATGACAAAGAAACCATAAGTCAAGATGAAAGAATTTAAATATACGATTGACGGCAAAGAATATAATGTCGTTATAAACAGTGTTGGCGACGACAATGTTGCTGACATTACGGTGAATGGTGAGGAGTATAAGGTTCAGATGGAAGCACCTGCCGAACCCGAAAAGAAAAAGGTAGAATTAGGCAAGCCCGTTGCCGAAAGCGAGTCTGAAGGTGCAGCAGCACCGGCAAACTTCAATGCTTCAAACGCCATAAAGGCTCCACTGCCGGGCACTATCACTTCAATAGAAGTTACAGTAGGTCAAGAAGTTAAAGCAGGCGATACCGTTGTAGTGCTCGAAGCGATGAAGATGCAAAACAGCATCGAAGCTGAAAAGGACGGTAAGGTTACAGCCATTGCTGTAAAAGTGGGTCAAGCTGTGCTCGAAGACGAACCGTTGGTAGTTATAGAGTAACCGACAAGAACATACACGCTTCCTGTTCGACAGGCAACGCATACAATAGCGAAATCCATTCATAACACTTTCAAAGTGCGATGAATGGATTTTTGTTTAT
Organism: Prevotella falsenii DSM 22864 = JCM 15124; assembly: GCF_000613945.1. Taxonomy (GTDB): domain Bacteria; phylum Bacteroidota; class Bacteroidia; order Bacteroidales; family Bacteroidaceae; genus Prevotella; species Prevotella falsenii. The sequence continues at coordinate 13,828 of NZ_BAJY01000026.1, read as the reverse complement.
AAAAACAGCAGCGGAGGTCAGCACAGACACATTCTGCCTTCCGAATAGAAAATACTTTTTGCTTCCCTACTCTATTTCTCTCCACATTCCTTTATTTCGATAAAAAAGCACCCGAAAAGTGTAAGTATTTTTCGCAAGCGTATCTGCCGTGTAATCCTTTCGTTATCAATGCGTTACAAAACCTATTGTTTTGCATTCCAAAACCGTAGGTTTTGCACGGTTAAACCGTAGGTTTTGCGTTGCAAAACCTACGGTTTCGCAACGCCAAAGCGTAATTATCACTTTTTAAGGGAATAATCTTTACAAAACCAAAGCTATTTTCATCGTCTGACACGAATAGCAAAAGAGGAAATCATTCACCAAATAAAACGCCATTTCCTCCGTATTTGTACACAAGTTTTACAGGCTTTTCACCATTATTACGAACACATTAGGAAACTTTGTATAAAATTCTTGGTGATAAGATATTTTTTTGTAACTTTGTTGTCAAAATAGAATATAAAATATACAAAAACGTATGCTTACATTAAAGCTCATCAGTGAGGAAACTGAACGTGTAATAAAAGGTCTTGAAAAGAAGCATTTCAACAATGCTAAAGAGACCATTGAGAAGGTATTGGAATACGACAGAATGCGTCGCGAATACCAACAAAAACTCGACAACAACAAGCAACAGCAAAACCTTCTTTCAAAGCAGATTGGCAGTTTGATGAAAGAAGGCAAGAAAGACGAGGCAAACGAAATAAAGAACAAAGTAGCCGAACTGAAGGCTGCTGATAAGGACTTGCAGACCAATATGGAGAATGCACAAGCCGATATGACCGACTTGCTGCTTACTATCCCCAATATAGCCAATGCTGAAGTACCCGAAGGTAAAGACGCTAACGACAACGTTGTGGTAAAAGAAGGTGGCGAAAAGCCAACTTTCGAGGGCAAAAAGCTCTGCCACTGGGATTTATGCGAGAAGTACAACCTTGTTGATTTCGAGCTTGGTGTTAAAATTACGGGGGCAGGCTTTCCTATTTATATAGGCAAGATGGCTCGTTTTCAACGTGCCTTGGAAGCATTCTTCCTTGAAGAAGCACGCAAAAGCGGTTACTTGGAAGTGCAGCCACCGTTGCTCGTTAATCAGGCATCAGGGTTGGGAACAGGACAGCTGCCCGACAAAGAAGGACAAATGTACCATGTGCAGGCAGACGATCTCTACTTAATCCCAACAGCAGAAGTACCTGTTACAAATATCTTCCGCGATGAAATTCTTGACGAGAAAGACCTCCCTATCAAGCGTTGTGCTTACTCTTCATGCTTCCGTCGCGAAGCAGGAAGCTATGGAAAAGATGTGCGCGGACTCAATCGTTTACACCAATTCGACAAGGTAGAGATTGTACGCATAGACACTCCGCAGCACTCTTACCAATCATTGAACGAGATGTTGGAACACGTTGAAAATCTGTTGGTAAAGTTAGAACTTCCCTACCATATTCTACGATTATGTGGTGGCGACATGAGCTTCACCTCTGCCATCTGCTACGACTTTGAAGTATGGAGTGCAGCACAAGAGCGTTGGTTAGAAGTCAGCTCCGTTTCTAACTTTGAAAGCTATCAGGCAAACCGTTTGCACTGCCGCTATCGCCACGCTGAAGACAAGAAAATAGAGCTGTGCCATACACTGAATGGTTCGGCATTGGCTTTGCCGCGTATAGTGGCAGCCATACTGGAAAACAATCAGACCCCCGAAGGAATAAGAGTGCCCAAAGTGCTCGTACCTTATTGCGGATTTGAAATGCTCGACGACCAAAACTTTTAAGCATTAAGTTTTTATAGTCGCAAATAAACGCTTGGCAAGAGAATAGATAAGAAATTAAAAACATAACCGGTTTTAAAGGAACTTATCGATACGGCTAAGCGTAAATCCTAAATACAAAAAGAGAGTATAAAATAAAATCTATAAACAACTTAACCTTTAAAACATGAACAAGATTATCAGCAAAGAGCAATTTTCCGAAAAGGTTTTTTGCATCGTTGTAGAAGCACCGCTCATCGCACGTAGTTGCAGAGCAGGTAACTTTGTAATAGTACGTGTGGACAAAAACAGCGAACGCGTGCCTTATACTATTGCTAAGGCTGACCCCGAAAAAGGCACACTCACCATGGTGATACAAGAAGTAGGACTCTCTTCTACTAAATTATGCCAACTTGAACCGGGCGAACACGTACTCGATATTGTTGGTCCGTTAGGACAGGCATCGCACATAGAGAACTATGGTACGGTGGTTTGCGCCGGTGGCGGTATCGGTATCGCAGCCATTCTCCCTATTCTGACAGCATTCAAGAAAGCCGGAAACCGTGTCATTTCTGTTTTGGCAGGTCGCACAAAAGAATTGGTGATAATGGTTGATGACGTAGCCCGATACTCCGACGAAGTTATTATAATGACCGACGACGGAAGTATGGGTAAAAAAGGCGTTATAACCGTTGGCGTTGAAGAAGTACTTCAACGTGAAAAAGTAGATAAAGTATTGGCCATCGGACCTCCTATAATGATGAAGTTTACATCATTAATGGCAAAGAAATATGGCATTCCGAACGATGTTTCGTTGAATACGATTATGGTGGACGGAACAGGAATGTGCGGAGCATGCCGCCTTACCATTGGTGGAAAAACGAAGTTTGTCTGCATTGATGGCCCTGAATTTAATGGCGACCTTGTCGATTGGGACGAGATGTTCAAGCGTATGGGCACCTTTAAAGGTGTGGAACGTGAAGAAATGGAAAGGAAACAAGACCAGATAGGGCATCACCATATAGAAGTAGAAACTACTGAAAGCACAATAAAGACCGAATTGACTCCTGCGGAAGAGACCAAACAGGACTTCTCTGAACTTGTGGATCGCAACGCTGAATGGCGTACGGAATTGCGCAAGAGTATGAAACCGAAAGAACGTACTGCTATTGAAAGGGTGCAAATGCCGGAACTCGACCCGGTTTACCGTGCAACAACACGTTTGGAAGAGGTGAACAAAGGTCTTACAAAAGAAATGGCAATGCGCGAAGCACAACGTTGTCTCGACTGCGCAAAGCCTACTTGCGTGGAAGGTTGCCCCGTAAACATCAACATTCCAAGTTTCATTAAGAATATTGAACGCGGACAATTCCTTAACGCTGCACGTGTATTGAAAGACACTTCTGCCCTACCGGCAGTTTGTGGGCGTGTCTGTCCACAAGAGAAACAGTGCGAAAGCCGTTGCATTCACTTGAAGATGAAAGAACCGGCTGTGGCAATCGGGTATCTTGAAAGATTTGCTGCCGACTATGAACGCGAAAGCGGCAACATCACATTACCGGAATTAGCTCCTTCTAATGGTATTAAAGTTGCAGTTATTGGCTCAGGTCCTGCAGGACTTAGCTTTGCCGGCGATATGGTTAAACGCGGGTTTGAGGTTTACGTATTTGAGGCATTGCACGAAATTGGCGGCGTTCTCAAATATGGTATTCCGGAGTTTCGCTTGCCAAACAAAATCGTTGAAGTGGAAGTAGAGAACTTAAGGAAGCAAGGAGTCCACTTCCAAACCGACACAATTGTAGGCAAAACAATTAGTGTGGAGGAGTTAGAACAAAGCGGTTTCAAAGGAATCTTTGTGGGTTCCGGTGCAGGTTTGCCTAACTTTATGGGTATTCCGGGTGAAAATAGCATCAATATTCTTTCAAGTAACGAGTACCTTACCCGTGTAAACTTAATGGACGCAGCCAACCCGGACACCGATACACCAATCATTATTGGAAAGAAAGTTGTTGTTGTCGGTGGTGGTAACACTGCTATGGACTCGTGTCGTACAGCAAAGCGTCTCGGTGCTGAGGTTACACTCGTCTATCGTCGTTCGTTGGAAGAGATGCCGGCGCGTGTAGAAGAAGTAAAGCACGCACAGGAAGAAGACATCAACTTCCTTACGCTACACAATCCTAAAGAATATCTTGCTGACGAAAACGGACGTGTTTGTGGTGCCGTGCTCGATGTTATGGAACTCGGAGAACCTGATGAAAGCGGACGCCGCAGACCACAAACTACCGGCAAGACCATTACCATCGAGTGCGACCAAGTGGTTGTTGCAGTAGGTGTTTCACCTAATCCGCTTGTACCTAACTCTATTAAAGGATTGGAATTAGGGCGAAAGAATACCATCGCAGTAAATGAAGGTATGCAAAGCTCTATTCCGGAAATATATGCAGGTGGCGACATTGTACGCGGTGGAGCTACAGTTATCCTCGCTATGGGCGACGGTAGAAGAGCCGCTCTCAATATGGCAAACGCTTTATTAGAGAAATAAAAATCACGGACACATAAAATAGAAAGGAGTTAAAGACTAACTATTAAAGTTTTTCTTTAACTCCTTTTCTATGATAATCAACATGTTCACACGCTTGAAAAAGTGATACTTTGGTTCTTTCTTTAAGCATCTTATGAATAATATATTGGCGTAATCCTTATACCGAACTCACGTTTCATTATACGCAATGATATAAATAAGCAATGCCTAAAATAAATAAAAGGGCTGATTTCCTTATTGGAAACCGGCCCGAGATTTATGTTAAAAAAGTTTTGTCAAACAGTAATAGGTCTTATCAGAACTATTGAGATATTGACTTCTTTATCGTTGAAGGCAATTAATTGCTAATTACCAAAGGTCGAGTCGCTGCTCTTTGGGCAAATAAAGTTTATCGCTTGGCTGCACGTTGAAAGCATCGTACCATGCGTCGATGTGCGGCAAAGCACCGTTCACGCGCCATTCGCCCAACGAGTGAGGGTCGCTCTTGGTACGGTTGCGAATTTCAGCCTCTGTTATATTCGCTGCCCATACGCCTGAATAGGCAAGGAAGAAGCGTTGCTCCGGCGTGAAACCGTAGATGTTCTGTGCTTTCTTACCTTTCATTGCATTCTTCAACGCATTGAAAGAAACCATCAAACCGCCGTGGTCGGCAAGATTTTCGCCCATCGTTAGGTTTCCGTTTGCCTTGAGGTCGGGCAATACATCAATATTGCTGAAGAACTCGCCGAAAGGTGTTGTGCGTGCTTTAAACTTGTCGCCGTCGCCTTTCGCCCACCAGTCTTTCATGTTTCCGTCCTTGTCGTAGTTGCGACCGTTGTCGTCGAAGCCGTGCGTCATCTCGTGTCCAATCACAACGCCGATAGCTCCGTAGTTGAAGGCATCGTCTGCCTTGGGGTCGAAGAACGGGTACTGAAGAATGCCGGCAGGGAAACATATCTCGTTGGTGGTAGGATTGTAATACGCATTCACTGTCTGCGGCGTCATATACCACTTATCCTTATCTACTGCCTTGCCTGCTGTTTCCTCGATATGTGCTTCGTGCCAGAACTTGCGGCAGTTCATTACGTTCTCGTAATACGACTTTTCCGGGTCGATGGTAAGGCGGCTTAAATCTTTCCATTTGTTAGGATAACCCACCTTAACGTAGAAGGTTGATAACTTGTCGAGTGCTGCTTGCTTTGTTTCGTCGCTCATCCAGCTTTGCGCCTTGATGCGTTCAGCCAAGCTGACTTGAAGGTTCTTGATAAGTTCCTCCATGCGTTGCTTGCTGCTTGCCGGGAAATAACGTTCGCAATAGATTTTTCCAAGTGCTTCGCCCATTTGGTTTTCAACCTGCTGTGTGGCGCGCTTCCAACGCGGATTGTCTTCTTTTACACCACGCATTGTCTTGCTGAAGAAGTTGAAATATTCGGTGCGAACCTCGTCGCTAAGATAATTTACAGCTTCAAGAATAACCTCCCACTCCATGCGGGCACGAAGTTCGTCGGCTGTTTCGGTTTCTGTCAGCTTGTCTACGCCTGTCAGGAAGGTTGGCTGACCAACTACCATTTCCTGTATATATTCAGACTTTACGCCATCGGCATTTACCAACTGCTCCAAACGGATATTAGGATACTTAGCCTTGAAATCAGCCAAAGTCATCTTGTTGTAGTTGGCTTTCGAATCGCGAAGTTCGGTTCTGCTCTTGGAAATCAACGCAATGGCAGTTTCGTAACGCATAATGGCTTTGCTCTTCATCTCTGCCTGAGCTTGCGAAAAGCCAAAGAGCTTGAACATATTTATAATGTGCTGCTTGAAAGCATTGCGTATTTCGGTTGTTGCCTTGTCGTTGTCAAGATAGTAATCCTTCTGTCCTAATGTGAGTCCGCTCTGTCGAATATTCAGGATATTCATTTTTGCGTTCTTCTCATCGGCACCAAATCCGTAGCTCACAGGCACGGCGTAGCTATGACTTGCATACTTCAGCTGAATGGCACGAAGGTCGTCCAACGTCTTGGCAGCTTCCATTTCGTTGAGCAATGGCATTACGGGCGCAACACCTTCTTTGTTTCGGCGCACGGAATCCATAGCGAGCTTATAGAAATCGCTCAGCTTTTGCTCCACGCTTCCGGCCTTTGCTTTCGTCTTGAGCAGACTTGTAAGAATTGTGTTGATACGCTTTTTGTTGTTCTCGCCTAACTGGTCGAACGACCCATAACGCGAAAAGGCTGCAGGCAATGGGTTGTTCTTCTGCCAGCCGCCCGTTGCAAACTGATAGAAATCATCAGCAGGACGCACCGTTTTGTCGAGATTGCTTTCCTTAATTCCGGCTTGTTTCTGCGCAAGACCTGTCATTGGGGCTGTAGCAATCATCATCATCGGTAAGATAGTTTTAATGTTCATTGTAAATACTTTTAGTTTTTAACTTCTCGTTATATTTCCTTTTCAGACCTGTATGCCTTTTAAAGGTTTAATATAAACGAAGAAAGTCGGTTGAATTATTTATTGAATTTGTTTACTTTAATCTATTCTTTCAGCAATGCTTCCAACGCTTCGGAAAGCGTCAGCCATTGTTCGTTTTCCTCGTCCAAATGGCGTTGCAAGTCGGTGTATTCGGTAACGAGTTCCATATTCGACGCATTCTCCGTTGTCATCAGCAGTTCGTCGAGTTCGGCTTTGCGCTCTTCCATTTTGGCAATCTTCTTTTCCGAATCTTCTACGGCACGCTGCGTCTTTCTTATTTTCTTTTGTTGCTCCTTGTGTTCTGCATACGATGCCGCACCCGATGTAGGCTGAACGGCGGCTTCCTGCTTCGTATTGGCAGTGCTTTCGGTTTCCGAAGCAACAGTGTTCGCACTTGCCTTGCTCAAACTTTCTTGTATTGTTTCGGCATTGTGAGCACGCAGATAGTCGTAAATGCCTCCCAAATGCTCGCGCACCTTGCCTCCGCCAAATTCATACACCTTGCTTACCAGACCGTCAAGGAACTCTCTGTCGTGCGAAACGATAATTGCTGTTCCGTCGAAAGCCTTAATGGCTTCTTTCAAAACTTCCTTTGAAGTTATGTCCAAGTGGTTGGTAGGTTCGTCGAGAATTAAGAGATTAACAGGTTCAAGCAACAGTTTTATCATGGCCAAACGCGAGCGTTCCCCACCCGAAAGCACTTTAACTTTCTTATCAGATGTCTCCCCGCCAAACATAAATGCACCCAAAAGGTCGTTTATCTTCAAGCGCATATCGCCTTTTGCCACTTGGTCGATGGTGTCGAAAATCGTTATGCTCTCGTCTAAAAGCTGTGCTTGGTTTTGCGCAAATAGCCAATCTGCACATTGTGTCCAATCTTTAAGTTCCCGTCAAAGGTATTTCGCCCATGATGCACTTCACAAGGGTAGACTTGCCTTCACCGTTTTTCCCTACGAAAGCTACCTTTTCGCCTCGCTTAATGGTCATGTCTACCTTGTCGAACACAAGGCGTGGCGGATATTCCTTGCGCACATTGTCGCAGATAACGGGATAATCGCCGCTTCGCAAACACGGTGGAAACTTCAGGCGCATAGCCGAATTGTCCACCTCGTCTACTTCTATCGGAACTATTTTCTCCAATTGCTTTATGCGTTGCTGCACCTGAACGGCTTTCGTAGCCTGATAGCGAAACCTCTCTACAAAGGCTTTTATATCGGCTATTTCCTTTTGCTGGTTTTCGTATGCGCGTAGTTGCTGCTCCCTGCGCTCCTTGCGTAAAACAAGATATTCGTCGTATTTCACCTTATAATCTTCTATCCTGCCGCAAGTTATTTCTAATGTACGGTTCGTTACATTATTAATAAAGGCACGGTCGTGGGACACTAAGACAACAGCTTGGCACTTTGAGCAAGAAACTGTTCTAACCATTGTATCGACTCGATGTCCAAATGGTTGGTAGGTTCATCAAGTAACAGTACATCGGGACAGCGTAAAAGTATCTTTGCCAATTCGATACGCATACGCCAACCACCCGAAAATTCAGATGTAGGACGGTCGAAGTCGGTACGTTCAAAGCCTAAACCGACAAGTGTACGCTCTATTTCGGCTTCGTAGTTTTCGCCGCCAAGCAGCATGAAACGTTCGTGTTCCTGCGTAAACTTCTCTACCAATGCGGCATAGCTTTCGCTTTCATAGTCGGTACGTTCAGCCATTTCTTGCTGCATACGCTCCAATTTCTCCTTCATTCGGGTAGCATCTGCAAATGCCTTGCGGGTTTCTTCCTTTACCGTAGTATCGTCCGACAGCTTCATTACCTGTGGCAAATAGCCGATAGTGGTATCGTTCGGAACAGCCACAACACCTGCCGTGGGCTGCTGCAACCCACAGAGAATTTTAAGCATTGTAGATTTTCCTGCACCGTTTTTCCCTACTAAAGCAATGCGGTCGCGGTCATTTACCACAAAAGAAACATCATGAAAGAGTGGCTTTACACCAAACTCAACTTTTAAACCTTCGATTGACAGCATCTTATCCTATTCTGTTTTCTTCTTAATTAACAATTGCAAAGATACGCAATATTTTTGTAACTGACTGCAACCAACCTTACTTTTATTGACCTTGAGATGCGTTGCAGCAAAATCGAAGAAAAGGAACGATACAGTTGAAAATTAGTTGGAACAACTTATTCTGCGGACGAAAGAAACAGGATAAAAGTGTAAATATTATTCACAAACATATCTGCTGCGTAACCATCTCGTTATCAATACATTGCAAAACCTATTGTTTGGCGTTGCAAAAGCGTAGGTTTTGCACGGTAAAAGCGGCTGTTTTGCGTTGCAAAACCTACGCTTTTGGAAAGTCAAAGCGCAGTTATCGCTTTTTAACAGAATTATCTTTACAGAATAAAGGCGTTTTTCAGCACCTGCCTTAAACTAACAAAAGAAAAACACCTCTACCAATATCGCTCTGCCCAACTTAAGGAACAGCAATGCTTTCGCTTATTTTTCTTAAAATATTGACGAACGTAATGCAATATAAAAAGAAAAGCAGTATCTTTGTATTGAACCAAAAACCGCAAGAGATGAACGCATATACAAGGCATATAGCGCAAACGCTTAATCTATCGGAGAAAAGCGTCGATGCAACATTAACATTGCTGAACGATGGGTGCACCATACCTTTCATTGCAAGATACCGAAAGGAACGCACGGGAAACCTTGACGAAGTGCAGATTACACGTATTGCAGAAATGAACGACCGCTTGACGGAAACCGACAGGCGCAAAGATACCATTCTGAAAACAATAAGCGAACAAGGGAAACTGACGGAGGAATTAGAAAATAAAATCGTGAATTGTTGGGACAATTCCGTGCTGGAAGATTTGTATTTGCCTTTTAAGCCAAAACGCCGAACAAAGGCACAAATAGCACGCGAACAAGGACTTGAGCCACTTGCAACGCTGCTGCTGATGCAAAGAGAGCAAAACCCGACGGTTGCCGGCAAACGTTTTGTAAAGGGAGACGTGCAGGACGAGGCGGCAGCACTGCAAGGGGCAAAGGACATTATTGCCGAGATGGTGAGCGAAGACCAAGAAGCACGCAACACGGTGCGCAATGCTTACAAGCGCGAAGCGATGATTTCGTCAAGAGTGATTAAGAAAATGGAAGATACGGACGAAGCACAAAAGTTTTCAGACTACTTCGATTTCGCCGAACCGCTGCGTCGCTGCAACAGCCATCGTCTGTTGGCAATGCGGCGAGGCGAAGCTGCGGGCATTTTGCGAGTAAGCATTTCGATTGACGGGGAGGAATGTATCGACCGTCTGAACCGCCGGTTCGTACATGGCAGAGGTGCTTGCCAAACTTTGGTTGCGGAAGCTGTTGAAGACAGTTTCAAACGTTTAATCAACCCAAGCATTGAAAACGAGTTTGCAGGACTGAGCAAAGAAAGAGCCGACGAGGAAGCCATTAAGGTGTTTACCGAAAACTTGCGGCAGCTGTTGCTGTCTGCCCCACTCGGACAAAAGCGTGTTCTGGCTCTCGACCCGGGATTTGCCAATGGTTGCAAAACAGCGTGTTTAGACGCACAGGGCAATCTCTTGCACCACGAAATTATTTATCCGCACCCGCCAAAACGACTCTACGCACAAGCCACGGTGGCTGTGTTGCGAATGATTGGGCAATACAATATCGAGGCAATTGCAATAGGAAACGGAACAGCAAGCCGCGAATCGAAAGACTTCGTAAGCGATTGTCTGTCGCATTTGTCCGAAGAAGGAAAGGAAACACCGAAAGTATTTGTAGTCAGCGAAGATGGCGCATCTATCTATTCTGCCTCTTTGACGGCACGAGAAGAATTTCCCGATGAGGACGTAACGACGCGCGGAGCTGTCTCTATTGGGCGAAGACTGATGGACCCATTAGCTGAATTGGTGAAAATCGACCCTAAAAACATCGGCGTGGGGCAATATCAGCACGATGTAGACCAAGCAAAGCTAAGGCATTCGTTAGACCAGACGGTGGAAAGCTGCGTGAACCAAGTGGGAGTAAACCTCAACACGGCTTCAAAACACCTTTTAATGTATGTCAGCGGATTAGGTTCTGCATTGGCACAGAATATTGTTGATTACCGAAAAGAACACGGAGCGTTTACCTCGCGCGCACAACTGAAGAAGGTGCCTCGCCTCGGAGCAGTGGCTTTCCAGCAATGTGCAGGCTTCCTTCGCATACCAAACGCAGAAAATCCGCTCGACAATTCGGCAGTACACCCGGAGAGTTACCACATCGTTGAGGCGATGGCAGAAGAGCAAAACTGCAGTGTCGGCGAACTTATCAGCAATAAAGAACGAATTAAACGTATCGACTTAAAGCGTTATGTATCAGATGAAGTCGGATTACTAACGCTGAACGATATTCTGCAAGAGTTGGAAAAGCCGGGTAGAGACCCACGCGAACAGTTGGAAGAATTTGAGTTCGACACCTCTGTGCATACTATCGACGACCTAAAAGAAGGTATGGAGCTGCCCGGAATTGTAACGAACATCACGAATTTCGGTGCGTTCGTAGACATCGGCGTCCACCAAGACGGACTTGTTCATGTTTCGCAATTAAGCAATAAGTTTGTTTCCGACCCCAATTCTGTTGTACATTTGCATCAGCACGTGCGGGTTCGGGTTACACAAATAGACTATAAACGCAACCGAATAGGGTTGAGTATGAAAAATGTGAAACAATAAAAGTAAGTATAAAGAAGCTCTTTATATATGGAAGAAGAAACTGTTTTTATAGGTAAGTAGGTGTTCAAAATTAAACGTATCTATATTGCTTTTATCTTTTATGCTTTCACTTTGCCATCGTCTTCACGTCTCTTTTCCGTCATTCTGTCGCCTTTCATCAGTCGTGTAGCCCACTACACTCCTTCTTCAAGACGGCAGACTGACCGGAAAATAGCCGTAAATACAATGTCAATTAATTATGAACACCTACTTAATAGTAGAATTTAAATAGAGGGAAATCGTATGATTTTCCATTCTATAACAGAAAGAACTTCTCGTGTTTTGGGGGCGGAAAGAAAGCCATAAAACCATAAATAATCTTCGGAAACATATCTTTCGATAAACTTGCTTGTTATCAGTGCATTACAAAACATATTGTTTTGCATTGCAAAAGCGTAGGTTTTGGCGAGCGAAACAATAGGTTTTACACGGTAAAAGCGTAGGTTCTGAAGTGTCGAAGTGCGGTTATTAGTTTTCAACAGAGCCTTCTTTACAAATCTGTCTGCCTTAAACAACAGAAAGAGAGTTACTCCAATGGATATATAAAAGCAATTAATCGCAGAGCTGTTTGCCTTAAACAACAGAAAAAGAGTTACTCTGATAAACTTCTATTCCTCTCCCTTACAAGTATTTTCTATATCTTTTAGATACGAAAAAAGGTTGCAAACCTTCCGATTTGCAACCTTTACTTATGGCTTTTTAACTTATCAATTACTTAACCTTTTCTACAATAGCCTTGAATGCTTCAGGGTTATTTGCAGCGAGGTCGGCAAGTACCTTGCGATTGATTTCGATACCCGACTTGTGCAATGCACCCATCAACTGGCTGTAGCTCATATCGTAAAGGCGAGCTGCTGCGTTGATACGCTGAATCCAAAGTGCACGGAAAGTGCGCTTTTTGTTACGACGGTCGCGGTAAGCATACGTCAAACCTTTTTCATAGGTGTTCTTTGCTACTGTCCAAACATTCTTACGGGCACCAAAGTAACCCTTAGTCTTCTTAAGAATTCTTGTTCTCTTTGCTTTAGAAGCAACATGATTTACTGATCTTGGCATAGTTTTCTTTCCTTTTAATTTGTTTGACTAATGTTTATTAACGAAGATTAAACAGGTCGCGTACCTGCTTCATGTTGCTACTGTCCACGAGTGTACTGTGAACAAGATTTCTCTTCTGTTTCTTTGTCTTCTTAGTCAAGATGTGACTGTGGTAAGCACGATTACGCTTTATCTTACCTGTTCCCGTGAAGCTAAATCTTTTCTTTGCTCCGGAATTTGTCTTTTGTTTTGGCATTTTTCTTAATTTTTAAAATTATTATTAATGTTCATCTGTGGCAACGTATATACCAAGACGTTACGCACAGGCACTTTCTGCGTCTTCTCTTCAAAGATACATCAAGCTTTCTTATTCATTCTTTAGTTTGTCGAGTGCTGCAGAACCGTTCTTTGCATTTGCAAAAAGACCATTATCTACATTGCTTTTATTGCTATCTTCGCCCTTGCCTGCTTCGGCATTCCTTGCTGCGCTTTCTGCTTCTTCGCGGTCGCGACGCTGTTGGCTCTTTTTCGTTATACCTGCTTTCTTGGGCGAAAGGTAGAGAAACATTTTCTTTCCTTCGAGCTTTGGCAACTGTTCTACCTTTGCAAGTTCCTCCAAATCGTTGGCGAAACGCAGCAACAGCACTTCTCCTTGCTCTTTAAAGAGGATTGAACGTCCACGGAAGAACACGTATGCACGCACTTTATTGCCTTCATTGAGGAACTCTTGCGCATGTTTCAGCTTGACTGATAGTCGTGCTCGTCGGTCTGTGGTCCGAAACGTATCTCTTTAATGTCTTGCTTTACCTGCTTCTGCTTCATCTCTTTTTGATGTTTCTTCTGCTGGTAAAGAAACTTTGAATAGTCGATGATGCGACAAACCGGAGGTTGGGCGTTAGGAGATATTTCCACAAGGTCTACTCCTTCTTTGCGAGCAATGTCTAATGCTTTGCGAGTAGGCATTACTTCTGCATTACCTTCGCTTACCACACGTACTTCCCGTGCATGGATTTGTTCATTCACACGGTACTGTAACTTCATTTTGTCATTCTTCATTCAACTATATTAAAGTTTTATTTTTTGTTATTAAACGGCTGCAAAGATACGGCTTTTACAATGATTAGCCAAATTTTTAGTATTATTTTTATCTTCAATTCATTGATAGAAAGCAGGTTTTTGCTATTTCTCCATATTTTAACCAATATTATCCTAACGTGAGTTCATGTAAGAATAACATCGGTATATTATTTAT
>NZ_BAJY01000027.1 GCF_000613945.1 Prevotella falsenii DSM 22864 = JCM 15124 | reverse complement strand
GGCAGCAGAACGAAATGAGACAATGCGATAACTGATTATCAGATAGTTACGAGTGAAGAATACAAAAACCATTTAATCCAAAATCAACTTAAACATCTTTACATCGCTTTACATTTGCTTTGCATTTAAACGGTGTTTGAAGGGTGTTCAACCGCCAAAAGTTTACATCGTGCAAAAAAACGTTGGCGTCGGGTTAATGTTTGCTTTGCATCGGCACGGCGTATTTGGGCACACAGAACGCGCAGAACGCTTTATATACGGGGTTTTCGGGGGATTATCAGTCGGGGCGTCGTGCGGGGCTTAGAACGCAAAGAAATAGGGCGTGTGAAATTTTGGGTGTTACGTTGGGTATACCCAAAATAAACGATGAGAATGCAGCGTGTTACGCCGTAAGTCGTTGATTAAACCGTATTTAAACACTTTTTTGTCGGTACCGGGCATCGTCTTGCCCATTTTTTACCCCTTTTTCAGGGCTTTTTGCAAATATCGTTATTCGTAAGTGCTTGATATACGAGCACTTAAACACTTTTTTGCCGGTACTGGGTGCATTATTGCCCATTTTTACCCCACTTTCAGGGCTTTTTGCAAATATCGTTATTCGTAAGTGCTTGATATACGAGTACTTAAACACTTTTTTGTCGGTACCGGGCACATTATTGCCCATTTTTACCCCATTTTTAGGGCTTTTTGCAAATATCGTCATTCGTAAAGTGCTGATATACGAGTACTTAAACGCTTTTTTGTCGGTACCGGGAGCGTTTTTGCCCACTTTTACCCCATTTTTAGGGCATTAAATGTTAAAAATGGCATTTGTTTATTCATTTGTTTATTCATTTGTTTATTCATTGTAAAAACGAAATGATACTCTTGTTTATTCATTTGTTTATTCACTTTTTGGTATTTTGGTGCTCGTCCCCCCCCCCCGTTTGGTACTAAAAAGGGGGCATTTTTTGCGTTTTCGTTGAATTGGGGGGGGTGTTTTCCACTTTTAAAGGTGGTATTTGGCAGGTGTTTAAGTGTATAAAGAAAGTGGTAAGTGTTTGTATTTTAATAACTTACACGGTTTTAAGGCTAAAAACGGATAAAAAAGCGTGTGCGCGTGCCTATTAAGCGCACAAAAAAGGCTACCAAGTGGTAGCCTTTTAATAAAGTAGTGGGGGGTTAAAACAACTTGTCAGGATGGTGCTGCCGTGCCCAATCTGACAGCTCGCCCATGATATGGGCTAAATCTGTCGGCGACGGGTTGGGAACGTCCTCAAGAACTGTAACTTTTTGCGTTTCGTTGAATTTACCTTGTTCAAAGGTAACAACGATGCCGTGCACCGTGTCTGTCAATACCCACCCATTGGGCTGGATATTGCTCTTTTGTATAATGTACTTAGCCATTTATAGAGATTTTTATTACTTTGCCACAATGGGGGCATTTAAAAGAATTTATTTGCTCTTCCTCTTCTAATAGTAATTCTGCCACCGGTATGCCCATTACATTGGCAATTTCCTTTAGCTTATACAGTGTTGCATTCCCATTCAGAAGGGCGGATATGGCGGGCTGAGTAACACCCATTGCCTGCGCAAGCTGCTTTAATGTCCAGCCATGCGCTTTGATATTCTTTTTTATGTTCATATATAATGTATTTTTGTATCTGTGGCAAAGATACTCATTTACTTTAAGTATACCAAATAAAAAGGTGAAAAACTTAAATGATACTTTATATTTCGTTGATAAATGTAAAAAACAAGCGTGTAGGTTAAATAAATCTTAAAAGTTAAGCAAAAGTTATATTATTATTTGGATAATTAAAATATACTTTATATATTTGCAATACAATTAAGAAATAAACAAATTTATGAAAACGAAAAAAGATATAAACGGAAATTTTATAGGCGATGGCACAATACACGCCTTATATAATATACACGACTTCAAAAAAGAGGGCTACGATTTCATAGAAAGCTCTGTAAGCAAGTCAAATACAAGCGAAAGCGTATATGTTACATATACTAACACTCATAATAAAAAGAGTGTTAGTGTTAGATTTTCAAATCACACAAGTAACAGCGTAAAATTTGGCGATGTGCTCACATATACAGATGTGAACGAAATACTTTATCGTCTTGGATTGAAAGGCAAAAAGGTAATAAACGGCACTCGTCCATTTATTTTAACAGAATTTCTAAAAAAGAAAGATGTAGCCAAATACGAAGAAGCAGAATTGACAATACAGGACATGTACGCTCTTGGTGTTGGTGCAGATATTTCTGCTTATAAAGGCAAAGTTGCCAAAGGCGGCAGAAGCCTTATTTGCGGCGACAAAATAGAAGAAGTTGAAAATAGCATTAATGTAAAAATAGAATATTACGATATTTAACAAAAGAAGAGAGACACTCTAAAAACTGTCCTATAAAATGAAAACAACATCTCCTTACAAAGTACACTGGGCAATTTTTACCCCCACAACAGGGAAAGTGGTAACAAAAAAAGATGAGAAAGTACTTTCGGGTAGCTCTTATATAGCAGCTAACAGAAAGGCGATGAAATTTTATGCCAAACATTTTGCAACAAAGCAAGATGCTTTGGATTTCATTCAAAACTTCAATGGAAAATTGATTAAGAAGTACAAGGTACGATTGCTTACCGATAAGCAATTTGGTTTGTCTAAAATAAATATAGGCGAAGTACCGGAATTTCCTTTTACCGAAAAACAGAAAAAGGAAGTATATTATTTATAATAAATGTAATGCTGTGCTATCGGCATGACGGGCAAATAATATGAAAAAAGAAACCATTTTAGTATGGAAGAAAGAAGTAACTTCAAATTCTCACAAGAGCAAGAGAGTGTATTATAAGTTCAAAACCAAAATAGGTTGGTTCGAATACTCTGTATATGTAGAGGGAAATTTTAGAGGCGTTGTTGCCGATAAAAATTTTCACGAAACAACCATAGAAAACGTACACGAACACGCTTTATATTGGTTTAAAAGAAGCGATGTTTACCCATCGGAGAAAAACTTCCGCCTTCATGAAGAAAGAAAGAGAGAAGAAGAGGAAGAAGAAAGGATTGAAAGAGAAAGAGAAGAAAAACAGCGCGTCGAGGAAGAACGACGCAAAGAAGAAATGGCGAGCATAGATTTAAATAAAATAGACATCGAAGAGCTGATTGGTAAAATAAATGAAATTTGGAATGGAGAGGAAAAACAACAAGATGTTGTTTTTAATGGTATAAGGATAGTATTCAAAAGGGGGCAGTCGATTACGGATTGTTATAAAAATATCAAGATAGTAAATGCGAAACTGGGGCTTTCGTTTACAATAAAGCGAAAAGAACCAAACTATGACATAGAAAACGTGCTTAACACCGCTTTTCGCTTTATTTTTGAAGTGCATAGGTTAGGTGAGAAGATAAAGAATAAAGGCATCGTTATGACGATAGCCAAAAAGCAAGGAGCACCGTCTATAAAGACGTTGAAAGAAAACGGATTTACCATTGATAATAAAACTTACCAATTGTTGGATTTAAATGCCATCGATGACGTGAAAAAGCTATTTGAATATTACAATGAATTTAAATATAAATAAGTCATTTGTGCTAAGAAATAGGCAGCTGATAGCTGCCTATTTCTTTTATATAAAAAGTGGCTTAAATTCTTTTTGTTCTCAATATTTTTTAGTAACTTTGTGGTAATAAAAAGTTAATAATATGGAGAAAAGATTTTTGCGTTTAATAATAGAAATTATTGATGAGGATGGTAAAAGCGTTTTCAATCCAACATCAAATTACGTCCGCACGCCATTGCGTGCAGATGTAAATAATGTAGATCCGACGCATTGGTATGCGCTTCTTATGTATTTGGGCTCGGTAATAACTTTCGACCTTCGTAGAGCTCCTGCTCTATCGCCGCTTTATCCTGAAAAATATCCTGCACCTTTATATGCGTCAGATAACGCTTATTCAAAATTTCGTGAACCTTGCGGCGAATACGAGACGGGCAAACTGGAATGAAGAAATCTTCATAAAGGCACCCCCGTCGAGAACGCTCCGAAATAAAATGATGTATTACCAGCTCGCAGTTGTTTTGCTCTGCGAGCTCTTCTAACGCTCTTAACACTTCGTTATTGTCATTCTCCATGGAATACAAATTTTTTTCAACGAACATTTCGTTGTAATCATAAACATGCTTTATTCCCATACTTTTTTATTATTAATAATTTATGACATACTATTTATTCTGATAGATGCCTTTATAAGTGCTATTGCATTGACGTGCCGAAAGTCGATGTCCTTATCGGCGTGGTTGGGGTTCTGCGACGCCAAAGTAACGAAAGGGTCGCCTTTTGTTGATTTTTTGATGTATTTTACCACCACGTAGTCGTCGCCCTCGATATTATACGATAGCAGGTACATTTCACCGTAAAAAATGTATTGCAAATCTACCGGCACTTCTTTATAGAAAACTATATCACCCGCTTTTAGGAGCGGGTACATCGAATCCCCTACAATATGTATTGCACCGTCGCACTTCGGCATATTCGGTATTTTTATAGTGTCAATGATGTTGGCGTGCCGGTTGTCGAGCAAGGAACGTAGCCCCGCCGTTGCCTCGAAGTCGTACAAATTAATTATTTGTTGCTCCAATTTCTTTTCCGGGCATCGTGGTTGGTGTATCGGTTGAATGGTGGCATCTGCCGGGGGTGCTGCTGCGTCATCTTTTAGCATTACACCTTTACCAGTAAGTAGCCATTCTATATCAATAAAAGAGTAGTTGTCAATTATTTTTGACAGCTTATCAGAGCCAATGCTGCTTTCATTGCTCATATTGCTTATATTGCCCCTTTTTAAGCCGCATTTTTCTTCAAACTTCCTAATAGAAAGGCTATCAAAAGCAGCTATTTTTTCTAATCTTTCCTTTATCGTACCCATAATTTTTTTAATTATGACAAAAATAAATGCCATTTTTATTTGGAGTGTCAAAAATAAATGTTATCTTTGCAACGTGTAAAAAATACTACACGCCCCCAAAGGTACGAAAAGGGGGTAAGAAAAAAGAATTTTAACTAATAAAAATAATGAATATGGAAAAATGGACAAAAGAAGACGTTGCGGAGGTGATAGAAGGTTTACCCCTTGAGCGTGAAATAGAAGTGCTGTATATACTACAAACCAATTCTGTAGTAGTAGAAGTTGGGATTAAAGGTAACACTTCTTTTTCAGATATAAAGAAAATTGGCGAAGCTTTTGGCGACGACGATGTATGGATAGATGCATTGGGAAATGAAGAATTTAAACTAACAATATTTATATTATAAAAAAATGAAAAAGTACATTAAAATTTCTGCAAAAGAGAAAGAATGGATAGGAGCAGCACTCCATGTTTCGCGTTCAATGGTCGATTTTGCGCTACACTATGACGCAAAGCGCGGCAATAGCGATTTGGCAAAGCGTATTCGGATGTTGGCTTTGCACCGTGGCGGCGTTCTGATGAACGAGCTACCGGCATTTGAGACGATACATAACACGGCAGCCGGTGAAATGGTGCAACCTTTTGAAAATGGCGCGAAGCTCGTCATGGTGTGGGCTACCGGCAACCTTAAAGTATTTAATAAGAAAGGCGAGCTTTGCCGTGATATTCACATCAACACAATTGAAGAATTAACTAACGCGCAGTGCTTCGCTGCTGCCTTATAAGGAGGAGGAAACATGAAAATAACAATAGAAAAAACAACAAAGATAATTTTAGAGGTGGCAGACGCTTCCGCTGTAACAATGGTTGAAACACCCGATAGTATGGCGATAACGGTAAATAATAGGTCCGACGGCTGGCTTAAAAAAGCATATAGCCTTTTAAATGGCGTTTTTGACGCTGCCCGCCGCCGCAAGGCGCAACGCCGTTGGATTGTTGGATTTGACGAAGCACGTGCCGAAAAGTTATAACAGTTAGCGAGTAGCGAGTATGGAATACTATAACAAAATGCTGTGCGTAACGCGTGAGGAGCTGATAGGCGGAAGCGACCCCGTAATGAAAATGGGCACTTTCAACAGCAACCTTTACCGCAAGCGTATTGTGCCAGTATATGCCGGCGGTGGTGAAGAAAACTTCACACTGTACAGCTTTGATTCCATGCCCGAAAAATATAGGAAGAGATTTATGCAAAAATATGGAAATCCCGAAGACGTGCTGCGCGAAAGAGAAATGCGCAAAGCAGTGAAATACGACGAGTGTGCCCGGGCGTTTTACGAAGAATACCAGTATTTGAAGAATGACGTGTACACCACACTCGACGAAGAACTAAAGGCAGAATACACCACCAACGCCAGCGTGTTGGGTGAGCTGCTGCGCATGAAGGCTGAACGCCGCGCGATGATGGCGAGCTTGAACGCACGCGCCACCGATGTGTGGGAGGTGGTGTTGCAGAACAGCGAAGCACTGCGCGAACGCTATCACCACACGCTGCCGGCAAGCCTTAGCCGACTAAAGGCACGCATACGCGCCTTTCAAAAAGATGGCTACGAAAGTGTGGTAAGCAAGAAGTTAGGCAACGCCAACACCATTAAGATAACGGAGGAAGGCAAAGAAGTGCTTATTGCACTGAAGCGCAGCTATACACCCCGCTACACCGATGCACAGATTTTCGAGAAATACAACGAGCTTGCCGCCATTCGCAAGTGGAAGCCATTGAAGAGCGTGCGCTCTCTGCAGGCATGGCTTTACAGCCCGAAGGTGGAGCAGCTGTGGTATGACGCCGTGCACGGAGAGCAGGCAGCACGCCAACGCTTTGGCAGAAAGCAAAGCACAATTTTGCCCGAACGTCGCGACAGCCTTTGGTATGGCGACGGAACGAAGCTCAACCTATACTATCGGGAAGGGAAGGAAATCAAGACGATAAATGTATATGAGGTGGTAGATGCCTACAGTGAAGTACTTTTGGGCTTTCACATTAGCGAAAGCGAGAATTTCGAGGCACAATACTGTGCTTTCCGTATGGCGGTGCAACGCAGCGGGCACAAGCCTTACGAGATAGTGCACGACAATCAAGGTGGGCACAACAAGCTGAACCGTCAGGGCAAAAAGCCCACCGGCGACGAAAAAGAAAAAGGCTTTTTGGATAGGCTATGCCATATCCACCGCCCCACGATGCCACACAACGGCGAATCCAAAACCATTGAAAACATTTTCGGACGCTTCCAACAGCAGGTGCTGGCGCGCTACTTCAACTTTACGGGGCAGAATGTTACGGCAAAAAAACTGACGAGCCGCCCCAACATGGAAATGGTGGCTGCCAACCGCGACAACATGCCCACGTTGTTGGAATTATGCGAAATTTATGCGCAATGCCGGGAGGAGTGGAATGCCATGAAGCACCCGAAGCACGAGGACACTCGCATAGCTCTTTACGAGCAAAGCGTAAATGAGGAAACGCCCGCTGTTGGCAAGTACGAAATGCAGGATATGTTTTGGATAATGTCCGAAAAGCCGGTAACATTTACCGACAGCGGCATAAAAATGATGATAAATAAAAAGCAGTACCATTGGGAAGTGTTTACCGTGGACGAAAACGGCGTGCAGATACCCGACAGAGAGTGGCGAAGGCTGCACACGTGGGAAAAATTCTACGTGCAATATGACCCCCAAGACATGACAACGGTAAACCTTTATTCCATCGACCGTGCAAAAAAACTGCATTTTTGCACCGTTGCGAAGCCTTACATGCAGGTGCACCGCGCCATGCAAGACCAAAGCGCAGAAGAAAAGGCACGCATACACGCCGACATCGAGCGCGGCAAGCAGGACAGAATAGAGCGCGTGGCAGCGGGCAGAGAGATTGCGCAGCGTTACGGCACTGACCCGGAGCAAAACGGGCTATACTACCCAAAGCTCAAGGGCTTGACGGCAGAGCAGCAACAGCAGCTGTACGACAGAGTGGGTAGGTTGGAAAAGGACAGCCACGCCGAAGTGGTGGAATTGGGGCAGCATACGAAGAAGCTATCCAATATGGATTGGTCGGAAGTGCAATACAATGAAAGGAAAACAGTGGAAAAATTGTAACAAAAAATATAAAGTTATGATGACAAAAGAAAAGCAACTGATAGTAGAGAGCCTGAAAACCTATGTTGCAAGTACGGTAGCCAAAACAAAGCAGCTCAAAGCCTTGTGGGTATCAGCCCGGCAACGGTAAGTCAAATGCTGAAAGGCAATTGGGCGAACATCGCCGACGAAATGTGGAAAAACGTTGCCGCACAAATCGGCGTAAAGCAGGGCGACGGCTGGCAAATAGTCGAAACGACAGCTTACAAGGAAATGGTATTCGCCTTAAATGATGCCAAAGAGTGGAAGAATGTAACATGGGTAGTCGGCGATGCCGGTTGTGGCAAGACAACGACAGCACGCCTTTTCGCCGATGATCAGCGCGAAGTATTCTATATTCTTTGCTCGGAGGATATGCGCAAAAGCGACTTCGTGCGCGAAATTGCCCGCAAAGTGGGCTTGCGCACTGATGGGTACAGCATTCGAGAGCTGCTCGAGCGTATCATTGACAGTCTTGTACAGATGGACGCCCCACTGCTGATATTTGATGAGGCTGACAAATTGACGGAACGTGTTTTCCATTACTTCATCGACTTGCACAACCGCTTGGAGGATAAGTGCGGCATAGTATTCTTTTCAACAAGCTACATCAAGCGGCGTATGCAGATGGGCTTGCGCTATAATAAGTGCGGCTACAACGAAATCCACTCGCGCATGGGGCGCAAATTCTTTGAAGTAGAGCGCACTTCGCCTAACGATGTGTATGCCATCTGCGTAGGTAACGGGTTGAACGAAAAGCAGACATCGGCAGTGGTGGAAGATGCCGAGCAATTCGACTTCGACCTCCGCAGAGTGAAGAAAGCGGTGCACAAGCAAAAGCGAATGAAATAATATTTAAAGAGCATTTAAACGACATTTAAAAGGAAATGAAAAAGGCATTAAGTATGGTAGATTTGATGCGAAAGAACAGGCAGGTATATGCGTTCGATGGCGAATGGGAAGAAGCCTTCGGGCAGCCCGAACAAAACGGCGTATGGTTCATTTGGGGGCGCAGCGGCAGTGGGAAGACGTCGTTTGTCCTCCAGCTTTGCAAAGAGCTTACACGATATGGAAAAGTTGCTTATGACAGCTTGGAGGAGGGCGACAGCCTGACGATGCAGAACGCCCTTATGCGTGTTGGCATGGGCGACGTAGGGCGACAGTTTATTTTACTGAATGAGAGCTTGAAAGAGCTTGACACCCGGCTAAAGCGTCGGCGTTCGCCCGACATTGTGGTGGTGGATAGCTTTCAGTATGCGCATGTTGATTTGAAGCAATACGAAGAATTTATTGCCCGGCATCAAAATAAGCTGATAATTTTTATTAGTCAGGCTGACGGTATGAAGCCGTTGGGGCGCACCGCCCAAAGCGCAATGTATAGCGCATCGCTGAAAATTTGGGTGGAGGGCTACCGGGCTATCAGCAAAGGGCGATATTTCGGAAATAAAGGCTATTTCACCATTTGGGAAGAAAGAGCTGATAAATATTGGAAAAAGGACGAAAACAAAAAATGATAATAATATGGAAAAAACAAAGAAAGGGAATTTAGTAGGCTACTCGGTGCTTAGCCGAAAGCCCGAATGGCTGTTACGGTTAAAGTTGGATGTCAGCTGTCGCTTTGGCGGTGTCGTTGAAGATACACCCGCCTTTTGGCAGGCGTTGGAACGCTTTATAAAAAATTTCTTTTATTATCACCAAGGCACACAACGCTTTATTGCGCTGATAAAAAGCGACATCGATACGCGCATCAAAGAAGATGAGGGAGTAACAGTGCTGGACGTGCTGCGCAACGGACGCCCGGTGCTAACATATAAAATCAAATGATATGGCACAAGTGATAAAAAATTACGCCCGCTTTTATACGCTGCTGAAGCAGCTGCCGGGTGCTGATAAGGAAACATTAGTGTGGCAATACACACAGGGGCGCACGAAGTCGCTGCGGGAGGTGTCGAGGTGGGAATACGACGTTATGTGCCGTGATATGGAGCGTGTGCTCAACAACGATAAAAAAGCGGCGCAGCGGCAGGCTCGACTGCGCCGGGCACGCAGTGGAGTGCTACACCAATTGCAAATTTACGGTATCGACACCACGGATTGGGCAACGGTGGACGCCTTTTGCCACAACCCGAGAATATCGGGCAAGGTATTCCGAGAACTGACAATAGAAGAGCTGAATAGTGTTAATAAAAAAATAAGAATAATCATCAAAAAATCAAAGGAAAATGGAAAAAGTAAAAGTTGAAATGACAGCCGAAGAACAAGCGCAATTCGCAAAATTCAAGGCAGATGAGGCTAAAAAGGCGGCAGCGGCGAAAGCCAAAGCAGAACGCGAAGTGTATAAGCAAATGGTAGACGACGAAGTGAGTGCTGCCATACCGATTTTGCAGGAGCTTTCGGGCGACATAAAAACCGTAAAGCAAAAGGTGATAGATAACTTTAAGGCTATCATCGCCGCAAAGGCAGAGCTGTTTAAAACGAAGAACCCCGAGCAGCGTAGCCACACTTTCACCACTTCTGACGGCAGCATGCGCCTGACGATTGGGCAATATACCACCGACGGCTACCGCGATACGGTGGAAGACGGCATTGCCATAGTGAAAGATTTTATTTCTTCGCTTGCAAAAGACACTGACACGCAGGCGTTGGTAAATATGGTGTTCCGCCTTTTGGCGCGCGATGCACAGGGCACGCTGAAAGCATCGCGCATCGTGCAGCTGCGCAAGATAGCGGAGGACAACGGTAATGAACGCTTTTTGGAGGGTGTGCGTATTATCGAAGAAAGCTACCAGCCGACAGTGAGTAAGCAGTTTATTCGCGCAGAAGTGAGAAATGATAACGGGGCGTGGAAGCAAATTCCCCTTGGTATGACAGAAAGTTAATCGACATGAAAAAGGTAATATTTTTTATTTTCGCATTATTCCTTCTTGCTGCATGCGGCAAGAAGGAGATACACGGATTCGTCGTTGCAAAGGTGTGGATAAAGGGGCACATGGACAACGAAAGGGGGAAAGAAGTTGAGGAGGCATCTATCATCGTTCCCGTAGTGCCCCCTCCCAACTGCCACTACTTCCTCTTCCATCACCGTAAGCCCGAATACGTGCCCTCAAAATTTACCCTTTTTGTCGCCAACAAGCGACGGGTGCACGATGTAGATGTAGATAGCCTTACCTATATTAAAACAAAGGTAGGGCAACGTATAACGATAAAAAAATAACATTATGATACAAGTAGGCGATAAATTCGTGTACCATTGGATTGGGCACGAAGAGCTTTACAAAGGGCGCATTTACCAAGTGGAGGGCGTTTATCGGAATTGCACGTGCGGCAAGCCCGAATGGCTAACCGGTAAGCGCGAAGTGCCCCGCCGCCCCCACATACATGTACGGGCAAAACTGATAAAAGCCCCTATAAAGTACATGGAGGGCGACACGGATTTTACTTCGGTCCATTCGACACGGAAACCTTGCGCGACATCGACACCCCCGAAAGCTCGTGGATAGAAATAGTTTATCAAAAAGGCGACGAATTGTCGCTTTTCAATCAAAGTAAATAATAACAACAAAACAAAAAAGACAATGAGAAGCAAAACAAGTATGTGGTACGAAACGAAGTACCGGTATGAAAAAACAATGGAAGACGGCGCGAGTAAGCGCGTAACGGAGCAATACACAGTTGAGGCTATCAGCTTTGGCGCGGCAGAGGCTGCCATTGTGGCAGCAATGGTAGATAGCGTCAGCTCCGGCGAAACGGACGTGCGTGCCATCACGATAGCACCATATAACGAAGTGCTATTTACTGATAATGACAACGACACCCGTTATTATAGGGTGAAGGTGGTATTTACCATCCTTAACGACGATGGTAAGGAAAAAAGGAGCAACCACAACTATTTGGTGCAAGCTGCTTCGGTAGCTGCCGCAAGGCAGTATATATCCGAATTTCTTTCCGGAACAATAGTAGACCACGAAGTTGTTGCCATCGTGGAAACGCCGATAATGGCAGTGGTCGAAAGAGATGCGCCCGAAAAAACGACGCTCTGAGGTACTTGGCTGAACCTAAAAGAAGATAAGTAAATAAAAAAGATGCTGACAATTTGGCAGTCAGCATCTTTTTTTGTATCTTTGTGCTGCTAAATTCTTTATTCTTTATGACGCAATTAATGTTAAATTTTGGTTTCGGAGAAGTGGTGCAGCGCGAAACGAAGATACGCCGCCGCGCCTTTACAACGCCCGACGGCGATGCTACTATCGCTACGCCGCAGGACAGGTTAGAAAAGCGCAACCGAACGATAGTAGCCCGGTATTATTACTGGACTGAAATTAAGCGGCGACGCTTTGACGACGTCATGAAAATTTTATCCGACTACGAATTTTTTGTCGGCGACAGAACCATACAGAATGCCTTGGTAAACTATGATAAGCTGCTGCACTCTCTGTTGGAGCAACGCCCGTCGGCAAGGAAATTGGCAAAGATGTTCCCCGGCTTCGAGTGGCACTAAGCTAATCGAAGAACTCCGTTTCGTAAATAATTTTGTACACCTTTATATCATCAGCTCTGCGCTCCGGCGTGGAGCTGATACGCTTTAAGGGGTTGAAGATACCTCCGCCATTCCACCATTGCAACGCCTTGTGCAATGCTTCCAGCGTGTCGAAGCGTGCCAACGACCGCTCGCGCACCGCAGCGGGGGCAGCGGCATTCGTGCTGCCCTGTATGGCAAACACAACGCGCAGCTCCACACGCGCACGTATGCGCTGCTTGCCACCTGTCATTGTGTCGCACTGCGGGTAGCTAATATCGACCAAGCAGGCAGGGAAAGCCACCGGCGGACGCCCCGATACATACAGTTGCCCCTCGTCGGCATCTACCCATTTGATTTGAGGTACATTTGCCGCTATGTGGTTTGTAACGGCAAGGAAAAATTCTTTATTCATTTGTCAAAGTTTTTATATAATCTACGACACGACTTTTTATCCTGTCGTTCAGTTCTTCGCTATCACCCATGAATTGACGTTGTATGACGTGCGCTGTGCGGGTGTGCGCCTTTACGTTGGTGCTGCCCTTTTTCGTGCGCCGGGTGTGTGCCGGCACTTGCACTTCGCCGTCGTAGCCCTCGTTGTGCACCCGGGCATACGTAACCTTTTGGTTGCCCGCCGCGATAACGACACGTTGCGGCGATATTACCAACGGGCGTATGCTGTTGAGCATTGCGCCCGAGTCGATGAGCAGCGAACCGCGCCTTTTCGGCGTCTTGGCAGGCGTCCATGGATTGCCGTCGAATGCCTTTTTGCGGAATGTTTCCTTAAAATATTCGGTCGCCGTTTCGGCGACAATTTCGGCGCAGTCGCCCATCATCTTATCGGGCAGGCTGCTTAAAAATGCTTCCAATTCTCGCAAATTCATATTTTTGTCGAATTTTGTTGTTTTGTCGAAATAATTACTTATCTTTGCAAAAAGCAGTGCCAACAATCGGGTGCAATAACAGGGAATATTCTCGCGGGTGATAGAGATTTCCACAGGCTGAAACGACAGCGAGTGTTGGCATCAACCCGAAGAGGCGACAAGTACACCACTATCCAACCGTATGACGCGGATTTGCCACGTGTGGCAGAACCAAGAATTAGGACGGCGGACGTAAGGAACGAATTGCCTCGTTTTTATTTTCGATAAATCAGCAAACCCTTTCTTACTTCATTTGAACGCAGCTCGTAGAATGTTTTGAAATTCAGCAAAGTATTTTGTATTTTATACACGCATACGACGGCAACACCTTCGTAATATTTGATGTATTTCCATTCCGTCAGCTCGTTATCATTGGTTTGGCGGTCTTTTTCGTCCCTACCCAGCCACACTTCGTCCGGATCTTTTACCACTTCATCGATACAGTTTAAAAATTTCACCCTGTCAGCTCGATTCTTTTTTTTATTTTGCGTGTGCTCATCGTATTTGTCTTTCGCCATCATGGCTTTGCGCCCTGCGTAGTCTTCGACAACTATCCTTTCTTTCCCTTCAATAAAGAAATGTGTTTGTTTTTTCCACCATTCTTCTGCCGCACCCTTATATTCTTTCATTTTGTTTTTAGCTTCACGGGTAAGCTGCGTGTAAGAGTGTTTCAAGCCCCAATCCGTGGGGGTTACTTTACGCAAAAATTTTGCTGCCATTTTGGCGAATTTACGGATATACATGTCATCGCTGTGGAAAATGTCCGTACGGCTTCCGCCCCTATCGAAATGCGTTGCTTTTATTTTTGCCCATTCGTCGGATTCCATGTATTTAGCGACGGTTTCTTTTGAAATTTTTACCATTTCCTCGCTCACCTCATTCTTCATGCGTGGTACAACATAACACCGGCACTTCCAGCCATTGGGAGGGTAAATTTTATTCCACAAAGGGTCATCGTGCATAAGCGTAACGCCGTCGAGCTTTCTGTGCTCCTCCCGCACTTTTTCGTCGCCGGCAGTAACATACCGCCAATATGGAAATTTACCACTTTTTGCTTTCAACCGCTGGTAGTTCGCCGCAGCTTCCGCCGTAAGGTTGGCTGTTTCGTATTCTGTTCGCTGCCATACCTTGTTAAATTTACCGCACAGCTTTTTCGCTTCGGCGGTAAATTCTTCAAAATTTTTCGCCTTGCGGTACAGCTGATTCAGCTTCTGCACCTCCGCCAGCGTTTTTGCCGCCGAAAAGTGGAAAAGGTTTTGTTCCATAGCCGTTACGAATGCCGGGTCGAAATTATCATAGGTGTATGCGGCGTTCTTTATTGGCTTTTTAAACACCTTATGAATGGCGTTTAAAAGGTCGTCGGCAATGAATTTGAAAAGCTCTGCATCAAAGTAGGCAGCATCACCATTTGCCACCCTCTTTATCAGGCGGTTGTCGAGCGTGTCATCGCCAAGCGTCGTCGTGTGGTATGGTAACTTCGAGTTCGCCCCCATCGTCGTGGGGGCTACCGCGAAAAAATCACGCAGCCGCCGGAAGAACGATGCCTCCGCCCTTTGCCGTTGCGTGGGGGTGGCTGTCGGAACCGGACCGCCGTCGCTGTTCTGCACCGTTGCCGTGCCATTGTCCCCGTCAATGTCCACCGGCTCAAAGGTGGCAGGCTGACGCCTTGCTATCGGCTCGTCGTTTTCGGGCACGGGAATGGAGTATTTTTCGTGTAGGTAGCTTTGTGGAATAGGCATAATGTCGGAAAGCTGCACGATGTCGGCTACCGTCAGCTGCTCCGCCGCCTTTGGGAAAATGAACTTACCCCCGCCGACGGGGTAGCCGCGTGCCTCGAGCAACGGTAACACGTGGTTATTGAGCACACGCTGCACGAAGCGCATATCGCTTTTATTTTTGCCCTCTTCGACTTCCTTGTGCACCTCGCCCAATGAGCGTGCGCCATTCTCGCCTTGCACTGTTGTGAGTGTCTGCCCCAATATGGTGATAAGCATTTCTTCGTTGCAGGCTTGGCGGAATTCGTTGTATGAAGCACCATTGCCCTTGCCCGCCTCTTTCGTTTCGACTTCCGCCTCGCGGGGTATGACAACGTAAGATGCCGAGCCCGCCTGTTCTAACGCCTGCTCCAGCAGCTTGCGGCTTTCGGGATCATACGTATTGTATTTACCGATACGCTGCGGCATGCCGAACAATTCTATCCACTGCGACCAGTCGCCGAAGCCACCGCGCTTATAAATGGCAAATGGCGTAGCTTTCAGTAGTAAACCGTAGTTGCGCTCGTGCCCCAATATCAGCAACGACGTATCACCTTCGTATGGCACACCCTTATCGTCGCTGTCGTTGATGACAATACACTTGCTACGTAGGTTGATGTGCTTTGCCGGAATGGGCGCAACGTGGAAGGTGTCGGGGGTGCAAATGAATTCCACGCCGCTACGCCCGTAAATGCGTTCGTTCATTATTTGGCGCAGCAATTCTTCCCAGTCGGTTGTGTCCATTATTTCGGCAATTTCTTCGACTTCCTTGCCGTCCTTATCCAAGAACACCAATTCCGAATTGAGTACTGCGTCGATACGCTTGCTTACTGCGTCGGCAAGCACGCCATCGATGAGTACGTCGTCGAAAAGGTCATACAATGTCTTCACACGCCCGCTGTCGGCAGAACGCAGCGCGTTGCGCCAGTCGCCCACATCGTACACCTTACGCGTGGGTGCTTTTACTATTATTTGATTTACCACGACAGGCTCCGCCGCCTTGGATTTTTTTGTTACTATTACCTTTTTATTCTTGCTCATTGCTTAAAAGTGTTGATTTCTTTTCGGGTTGCTGCCATATATATACTCTGTGCTGCCGTCGGGCTTTCCGTCGTTGTCGTTGTCGGCACGCGGCAGCGACGGCGTTACTTCGCCCTTCTGCACTTGCCGCAGCCATGCTATCGCCCTGTCGTATCGTTTTTCTTTTAATTCAAGCTCCGCCCCGGCATTGCATAAATTGACGAAGTGCCACACGGCAATGTCCTTAACGAAAGTAAGTAGCAGCTGGTTGCGCTGCTTTGGCTTCGGGGCGTTGAAAATCTTTGCCCTGTCGTATGCGCCAAGGTAGCCCGCCGCCTCCTGCACGGCAGCGTCGATGGCAGCCAGCAGCGTGGTGTCATCTTCTCTACTGATGGTGTCTATCGCCTCCTTATACAGGTGCGTTTCCACTTCCTGCAGCGTCAGAAAGCCGCCTGTGTAAATCCATTCTTCCATATTATCAGTATCTTTTGTTGCTTTTTTTGCGCACGCCGATGGTGTAGCTTTCTGCGCTTAACGTGCGTATTTTTGAATTTAGAATATACCAACCACCCTCGATGCAATCCACGCCGTCAGCGGGAGCTTTCATGCGCTTGTTGAGTAACAAGAATTGCTCTTCCAAGCGTTGCATGTGTGGGTTGTCCTTTTCGTCGATATTTAATATCAACTTGCCCTGTCGGTTGAGTGGTTCAAGGTTGCCCTCTATTCTGTCGAATTTCTCGGGCTTTTTGCGCGTGTCGGGTGAAATGGGAATAAAACCCTTTTCCTGCCCTTTGGCGGCGAACAACGGCAAAAAGACTTGTTCGTAAAAAGGATCTTGCAATTTGTTATTCTCAATGAAATAGTATACTTGGCATTTGTCGCCACGTAGTCGTGTATGTAATAATACCAATTTACATACTCATCGTTCACGACGTGGTCGAGAAATCCTTTATATATATAGAAATTGCCATCGTAGTAGCCGATAAGGAATAACGCCTTAAACGATGTTGCCTTGTTCCGCGAATTTGACGGGGCGGGGTCGCCATACACTACGGCAAGCTGGAGCTTTGACAGTGGCGGGCATTGCCCCCACGTCATTTCCTTAAACACTTCGCCTTCCGAAAGGGGGTTGTTGAAAAATTCTTGCTGGGCAATGCGGGTAGACACTTTCGCCAGTGTTCTATCGATGTCTTCTTCGCTATTCTTTGCTGCCCACGTGCTTTTTCCGTTTTTGTCGCGAATATTGACAATATCCCAATGGTCGGCTTTCTCGCCGGCACGCTTTACGCAGCAGTCAAGGGCGATAAGGTTGCCACAGAATACTACCAGCAGCTTGCCGCTGATGCTTCGAGTAGGGAACGCTGCCCCCTCGAACCAATCCCACTTTTTGTTCACGATGTCCGGATTTCTGCAATCTTCGTCGGTGTCGAAGTCGTCCACCAGTATGGTGTCGGGGCGTACTTCATCTTTGCGCGTACCACGAGGGCTTTCGCCCGCACCCAATGCACGGAAGGCAGCACCGTTGGTAAGTGAAAATTCCTCCGCCGTCCATGAGCCAAATTCGCGCATATCACCATAGTATGCCTTTAGCAGCGAATTGCGCTCGAAGCTATCTTTGTAAGGCTTCAACAGGCGGGTGGCGTTGTCCTTTGAATTGCTGATAACAAGCACATTGCGCTTTTTCCCTGTACACACGAGATACATTGTGCACATCATTACCGTTGTTGATTTCGCCAGCTCGCGGCTCCACGACAGCACCTCATACCATTCTTCGTGCTTACAAATTCTATTGATGGCTTTAATGTGGAAGGGTGCAAATTCGTGGGTGGCGTATTGCCCGAAAAAAAATTTTATCCACTCTACCGGATTCTTTTCCAATTGCTCACGCTTTTTGACGCGCTCCAACGGCGATAGCTCATCTACCGCGGTATCTTTTTGCAAGTTATTGAAATATACGCGCCATTCTTTCAACGCCTGCTTATCATCTACTTTGCCCATTTCATTTGCTCCTTTATATATGCGTCAAAATAGTTTGCTAACTCTTTCGCTTTTTCGAGATTTCGCGGACGCAGCCAATCCAAGAGGCGGCGCGACACATTATATATATCGCGTATCGAGGCGTCCTGCTCCAACGCTTCGAGGTCTTCCGTCAGCTTGCGGCGGATTTGCGCTTCGTTCTTATCGGGGAAACGCGCACCTTCGGGCTTTTGGGCAATGGCGCGGTCTAATTCGTCAAGCTGTATCAGCGTTGAATTTATACGCTCCTCCCGTGTTTGCAAAAGGTTTAATTTCAATTTTTCCCACTCTTTCACCCACTTGCCGATACTAACGCGCGACGCGCCGGTGCGGTCGGCTATTTCCTGCTGTGTTACATTGGGTTCACTCAAAAAGATGAGCTTAGCCAATTCTTTCTTCTTCTTTATGTCCATTTCTTCGTCCTTTTTTTAGTGCAAAGTTACCGTATAAAAGGCGCAAAAAATAATCGCCTTGCAAGCGTTGCAGGTGTATTGTGTAATATATACAATATACTGTATATCAATATTTTGCGGTTTGCACGGGCACTTTCCTTGCCTTAACTTTGCACCGCAAAACATTCAAAAGCGATGAGCAAAAAAACATTCATATTGCACGACGAGACGGTGAATACATACGGATTCCGCATGCTCACCTCCGGGGCGAATTTGGAGGAATTTAAGAAGAATCCGGTAATGCTACTCAACCACGACGACTGGAAAATGCCCATCGGGCGTTGGGAAAATATACGCATCGAGGGCACGCAAATTTTAGCCGATGCCGTCTTC
The DNA here is from genome assembly GCF_000613945.1 of Prevotella falsenii DSM 22864 = JCM 15124. GTDB lineage: Bacteria > Bacteroidota > Bacteroidia > Bacteroidales > Bacteroidaceae > Prevotella > Prevotella falsenii. Next base: position 15,961 of record NZ_BAJY01000027.1, on the reverse strand, counting down.
GACGAAGCCGACCCACGCGCCGTGGAGGTGCAGCAGAAAGTGGATACCGACTTCATACGCATGGCGTCTATCGGCGCGTGGTCGGAAGAGACCAGCGACGCCTACGACCTGATGCTGCCCGGACAGAACCGCCCTACCGTTACCAAATGGACGGTGCGTGAAGCCAGTATCGTTACCATCGGTGCAAATCACAACGCCTTAGCATTGTATGATAACAAGGGCAACCTTATCAATATGGGCAGCTTTTTAAAGCCCGAAGCCACGGCAACAATGGAATTTACCGAAGTTCAGGAAAAAATTTTTAATCAAAATGATATGGGAAAATTGACACAAGTATTGAATTTGAGCGATACGGCTTCAGAAGCCGACATCGTAGGTAAGGTGAACGAGCTCATTTCCAACAATGACAGGCTGGAAAAAGAAAACAAGACACTTACCGCAGCTATCGACGCACAGAAGGCGGAGCAGAAGAAGAAAGAGCAGGAGCAAGCAGTTGCCCTTGTTGATGCCGCTGTTAAAGATGGGCGTATCGACGCCAAGGGAAAAGATACCTATCTTTCGCTTTTCGACCGCGATTTCGCATCTGCCAAGGCAGCGTTGGAAGCAGTACCGGTGCGCCAAAGCGTAACGGCACAAATCATCAGTGATGGCGCGCGCGTAGACATGGGCGATTGGAAATCGAAAAGTTGGGACGAGCTCGACCGCGCCGGCAAGCTAACACAGCTTAAGGATAACCACCCCGACATCTATGCCGAGAAGTTCGAGCAGCGTTTCGGCACAAAGCCCAACATGTAGTAGTAAGTAACAATAAATGACAAATAAATAACAGAAAAATGGCTATACAAAGAGAAATTTGGGTAAATGCTATCCAAGAAGGCTTATTCGCCGATAACAGCTTTTTAAGCAAGGCGTACAATGCCGACGAGTTTGTAAATATGGGGAAAGTTGTGCACATTCCCAACGCGGGTGCACCGTCGAAGACAAAGAAGAACCGCAGCAGCTTCCCTGCTGACGTGAACACACGCACCGATGTTGATTTGACCTTCAACCTTGACGAGTTCACAACAGATCCAATCCGCATTCCGCACGCCGACACTGTGGAGCTGTCGTACAACAAGCGTGAAAGCGTGTTGCGTCAGGACAAAGCAGCGTTGCAGGAAGCGGTGGCAAAAAGCATTCTTTATGCTTGGCTGCCGGCTAAAGAGTACTGCATTCAAACCACCGGTGCGTCCATCAAGGCACACACCGCAAAGGCAACCGGCAACAGAAAGGCACTTTGCCGTGCTGACATTGAAAAGCTGATGACGAAGTTCAACGCCGACAACATACCTCAGGAAGGTCGTTATTTGCTACTTGATGCGTACATGTACGATCAACTATTAAACGACCTCACCGGTGTGCAGAACCAAGCCTTTTTGGCAAGTGCCGACGCGCAGCGCGGTATTTTGGGTAAGCTATTCTCTTTCAATATCATGATGCGCTCGGAAGTTGGTGTGTACACCAAGAGCTTAGTAAAGAAAGAAGAGGACACGGAAGGTGCTGCCACAGATCTTGCTGCCGGCTTGGCATGGCACGAAAACAGCGTATGCCGCGCGTTGGGCGAAGTAAACGCTTTTGAAAATGAGAAAGATCCCACGTACTACGGCGACATCTACTCTTTCTTAGTACGCGCAGGCGGTCGCCCGATGCGTCAAGATGTAAAGGGACTTGTTGCCATCGTTCAAGGCGAATCAGTGTAACGTGCCATGCAGCTTAAATACTTAGTAATACATTGCACAGCTACACCCGAAGGACGCGAAGTGTCAGCGGACGAAATCCGCCGCTGGCACACCGCCCCGCCTTCGGCAGGCGGTCGCGGGTGGAAGCAGGTCGGCTACACCGACATGGTACACCTTGACGGCAGGGTGGAACGCTTGGTGCGCAACAATGAGGACATGCAGGTTGATGCCTTTGAAATTACCAACGGGGCAAAGGGCTACAATGCCGTTGCCCGCCACGTTGTCTACGTCGGCGGCGTAGATGCCACCGGTAAGGCGAAGGACACCCGCACGGAAGCGCAGCGTAATGCGCTGGCAGCATACGTGCGCGACTTCCACGCCCGCTTTCCGCAGGTGCGCATCATCGGACATAATGAAATTGCCCCAAAGGCATGCCCATCGTTCAACGTGCAGGCATGGCTGAAAGCAATAGGCATAAGACAACTTTAAACGAATGAAAGCGCAATGAATACACTCTTACAAATACTGCAATGGGCTATACCATCGGGCGGTATAGGTGCTGCCATTGCGTGGCTCGTAAATCGCAAGGCGGCGTCGGCGAAAACGGCGAAAGCCGTACACGACACCTACAAAGCGATGTATGAGGACATCTCACAACTATTAGTAGAAAATCAAAAAAAGAATGAAAAAACAATCAATTCTTTACAAGAAGAGCTTGACAAAGCACGCGCCGAAAGCGCGCGCATCAAACGGTCGCTCGACCGCCTTTCGCGGGCTATCGAAGCTATTCAGTATTGCCCTCATCGCGGTACTTGCCCTATCAGCCACGAGCTGCAGAACGAAGCAGACGGTGCAAAGCGCAAGCCGAAGCGACAGCTTATATCAAGAAAGCAGCTACCGACAAAGCAGCTCGCTGCTGGTGCAAACCACGACGGAGGCGCAGAAGATAGCGGCGGACACGGCGATGCTGACGATGCCGATGCAGAGCTTGCTGAACCTGCCCGATAGTGCCGTCTTCCGACGGCAAAGCGGACGCTTATTATTGGAAGCCTACCATAAGGGGGGTAATGTATATATAAGGGGTTCAACCCTCCCCATCGAAAGGGAGGTGCGGCAGACAACAGTAATGGCAAAGCACGACGGCACTGCACAGGAAAATAAAGCGGCGCATCGGGCATCTAAGGTCTCGAAAACCGTAGTGAAAAAGCCCCCTTCCGTATTGCAGGATTTTCTGATACTCATTGGTGTATCGGTATTATTGAGCGCAATTGCGCTTGCAGGTATTAAATATTCATTTAGAATTAAAAAGTAAAAAATATGAAAGAAACAAACGACGGCTATATCATGCTGCTTGATGCCATCTTCTTTGATGGCAAGAAAATCGGCAACATTGCCGAAGACGGCGTAGAATGGGGCGGCGACGCCGCAGAGTATATCAAGCTGTATGCAGCGCAGGTGCGCAACAGCCCGGTAAAGAAAATCCGCAAGAAGGCGGCATCAAATGTATTGAAGTTCAACCTTATTGAGCTACTCCCGGACAACTGCGTGGCAGTGATGGGCGGCACGGTAACGGAGGACGGTTGGGAAGCTCCATCGGAAAGCGTAGTATTGGAAGGTGCTGTGAAAATTATTTCGGGCACTGGGCAGACGGTCGAAATTGCCAAGGCATCATTGGAAGGTATGGTGCGCGGTAAGCTCGGCGGCGACGACCCGCTGCACATCGAGTGCGAGTTGGAAGTTCTGACTCCGGCAGATACCGGTGCGCCTTTCAAAATTGTTACCACAAAGCCTTTTATCGAAGCAAAGCCCACGGAGCTTACCTTCAAAAAGGCGGGCGAAACAAAGGTGGTGGATATTTCCGCCAGCGGCGCATTCTCAATGAGTGTTGCCCCCGCAGGCTTTAGCATTGAAGCCAAGGGCGGACGTGTGCTCATTACCGCAGCCAACAACACGGGTGCACAGCGTACGGGCAAAATCACATTCCAGTTGAAAGCTGACCCGAGCAAGAAAGTGGACGTGAATTTGACACAGCAAGGCTAATGAAGAATAAACAAGTAGAGTTGGAAGCGTCGGCTGCCCTTTTGGACATCGGCGTTTCCATTCCACTTCTACAGTGGAAAATACCTTTTATAAAGCGAAATATCACCTTGCGCCTTGTAATGCGCCGCCCGAAATTCGGCACGCAAATCCGCATTGCCCGGAAATTCTTAAGTATGGGTGTTACCTATGAGCAGATGCAAAATTTCACGAAAGATGAGCAGCTGCAATTCATAGCCCGGCACGGGAAGACAGTTGCCCAAATGGTGGCACTCACCATCTGCCGCGGTAAGCTGTCAGGCATCTTTGCACCCCTGTTTGCGTGGTTGCTGTTGTGGCTCGTTGATGACACCTACCTGCTACTTGCCAACTTGCATTTCATTCCGCTTATTGGTACTGAAAATTTTACAAATATTATCAAATCTTGCGAATGGAGCAACCCGCTCCGTCCAAGGTTGAGCCAAAAAAAGAAGGGGAGTTAAGGGGTCATTTTGAAAGCTCTCATAGCCCTTTCGGATTCGTATGGCAGGTCGCCGAAGCTACCGGGTGGAGTGTAGAATACATACTATGGGGTGTGAACTACCAAACCCTCCTGATGATGCTTGCCGACGCACCGCGCTATATCGATGCTGAACAATCAAATGTAATAAAAAATAAAGAAACAAATAAGCAGCCTAAAAGTGTAATAGGCTTTTTTCAAAGTAAGCTGAACGACGATGGACAATAGCGTAAGAATGGAGTACTTATGGGAAGGCGACCTTATCGATAAGACGAAGGACGCCACGAAGGCAACGGGCAAGCTCGCCACTGCGGCGGAGCGTGCGGCGGAAGCCCTCCATGACAAAATATTCGAGCAGAAATTAGTTGTAAAAGACGTTGAAGCCGCCTTAAAAAAGCTGCAAAAGCAATACGAAAATACTGCACCGGGCAAAGCACAAAATGAAGTTTTGGCGGATTTAAAAGCATGTGATCTCGCATTGCGGGAAGAAAAGCACAGGTTGGCGGATTTGCAGTTTGAAAACAAAAAGGCAGCCGCCTCCGTAAATAAGCTGTCAAAAGAATATCGTGCCCTCGTTCAGGAAATGGCGCGTATGCGTCTTGCCGGCGAGAAGAACACTGAGCAGTACCGGCAGATGGCGAACCGCGCAGCCCACCTCTACGACACCTTGCACGACGTTCGCAATGAAGCCAAGGCACTTGCCTCCGACGATGCCAACTGGGAGGCGATGGCGTCGGGTTTGAATGGTCTTTCCGGTGCTGTTACTGCCGGCACCGGTATAATGTCGCTATTCGTGGGCGAAAACGAAGAGCTTGCCCGCGTCCAGACACGCCTACAGGCAGTGATGGCAACAACAATGGGTATTCAGCAGGTGTTCAATGCTTTAAATAAGGATTCGGCGTTTCGCTTAAAATTGGTAACAAAAGCCACCAATTGGTGGACGGCTGCTAATAACAGCCTTGCCGCATCGCTTGGCGTTTCTGCCGCCACTGCAAAAGTATTGATGGGCACAATGACACTTGGCGTATCGGTGCTCATCGGTGGGCTTATCGCCTTATGGTATAAATACAGCTCCGAAGCAAAAAAGGCAGCTGCCGTGCAGAATGAAACGGCGGAAGCATAAAGGAAGGTGCACGTGCGGCAACGGTGCAAAAAGCAAAGCTCGATATTCTTTATAAGGCGACACAGGATAACACAAAAGCCCTGAAAGACAGAAAGGCAGCTGTTAAGAATTTGCAGGCTGCCTACCCCGCGTATTTCGGGCAAATGAAAACGGAAGCTATCCTTGCCGGCAAGGCGGCGTCAGCTACCGTCAGTTGGCAGCCGACATCATGAAGGCAGCTATGGCACGCGCCTACGAAAAGCGCATCGAAAAAATTGCCGAAAAGCAGGCGGATTTGGAGGTGGAAAAGGAAAATACGAAAAACTACTTAAACGCCAATAAGAAAAAATACGACAAAGCGCAGAAAAATAGGAAAGACGAAAAGGATTACGCAAAAGAAGCTACGGGTGGCGCATTTGGCGCAACGCCTGAAAGCGCAGCTGCACAACAATTTGCCAACGGTATTTCCGACCCCGTGATAACAGCTTACGAGGGGCGAAATAAAAGGTTGAAGGAGATAGCCAAGGAAATGGGGCAAAATACCAAAGAAATAAACGCCCTGACGGCAAAGGTGGTTGAGTATTCACCGGAAGTGAATAAGGTGGAGAATAAAGGGTACGACGAGCCGAAAACGAAGAAGAAAAAGGAAAAGAAAGAAAAGAAGGCGGATTTGTCAAGCGAGCTGGAAGAATTGAGCGAGCTTGAAAAAGCAGCGCAACAGAAAATTGCCGAAACAAAGGTGGCACTCATGAAAGAGGGCTACGACAAAGAGCGTGCCGCCGCGTTGCTCCAATTTGAAGAAGAAAAGCAGCGCATCAATGAAGAAGAAGCCAAGCGCAAAGAGTTGATAAAGAAGCTGCGCAAAGGTGGTGTAGTTGTCAGCGATGCGCAGGAGGCACAGGTGGGCATCGACGCCGCGCAGCAACGCCTTCAGGCAGCGCAGATATACAGTGATAAGTACGCTGCCATTGCAGAAAAAGAAAAGAAAGAGTACGAAGAAAAGGTAAAGGAAGAAAAGAAAAAGGAGGAAGAAGCATTGGACGCCCTCCTGTCAAAGCATCAGGATTACAATGCCCAACGCATGGGCGTTGAAACGACCTACACCAAGGATTTGGCGGCACTGTTGGCGCGTCGAAATAAGGATAATGCCAATGTGATAGATGCCGCTTTGGTGCAGCTGGAAAAAGATAAGGAAAATGCCTTAAAAGAAATTAATAATAAGGAGCTTGACGAGATGAAGAGCAGCGCAAGCATCTTCGTCGAGTTGTTTGAAGATCCGGCAGAAAAAAGTGTCAAGCAAATAAACCGCGTAATTGCCAAGCTCGCCGACCTAAAAGCGTACATGGACGCTATGGCAAAGGGTGAGCTTACCTCCGACGGCAAAGCTATAATAAAGGATAAAAAGGGCAATACCAAGCGCACCATTACGCAAGGCGACATTGCAAAAATGGGCATCACACCCGAGCAACTAAAGCGGCTTCAACAGTCGCCCGAAGCGTTGAAGGCTTTCATGGAGCAATGGAAGAAGCTAAAGGACGAAAGCCTGAAAAAGAATCCATTCAAGGCGTTGAAAGCTGCCATCGACGACTTATTAGATGGCAAGGGCAAAGATGATAAGAGCGAAAAAGAAAAGAAGATAAAGCGGCTTGCCGAGGCATCGGCAGAAGTTGCCGACGAAATTGCCAGTGTTGCCGGTGGTTTATCGAAGATGTTCGAAGAAATTGGCAACGAGAGCATGGCGGAAGCGATGGGCACAATTGAAGATGTCATGAAAGGTGTGTCCAATATCGCCAAGGGCTTTGCAAACGGCGGCGTCGTTGGCGGCGTTATGGCAGCGATAGGCGAAGCCATCAATATTATTGGCAAGGCGTTCTCGGCAGGTGCACGCCACCGTGCTGCTCTCAATTCGATAATGAAGGAGCAGATAGCGCAGCAGCAAGAATATAACTTGCTGTTAATGCAGCAGGCGTTACTATATGAGCAGGGCACGACAGCTTTTGGCACGGATAGGTACGGCAAGGTAGTGAATGCCATTAACGTGATGAAGCGGGCTACCGACGAATTTGCCGACGCGTGGAAAAAAGTAAATGACATTAAGTTGGTAACAGGGCATAAGAAAACGGGCATGTTCGGCTGGGGCAAAGGAAAGGACACCTACAGCACTTTACTTTCTCAATACCCGAAGCTCATCGACCAAAACGGCAAATTCAATGTGTCATTGGCTGAAAGCATACTCAAGACGCGCAAGATGAGCGATGAGAGCAAGGCAGCATTGCAGCACCTTATCGACCTTGCAAAGCAGCAGGAAGAAGCGTTCAACGAAATACGCAACTACCTTACCGATATTTTCGGTGAGCTTGGTAGCACGATGACAAATGCGCTGGTAGATGCTTTTAAAAGCGGCACCGATGCCGGTAAAGCGATGGTGGAAAGCGTCGGGCGCATGCTGGAGAAATTGGGGGCGGATATGATATACTCCGCCGTGCTGCAGAAATACTTTCTTAAGGCGCAACAGGACATGGAAAAATACGCCACCGATGAGCACCTTTCCGAAGAAGAACGCTTTGCCGCCTACGCCCGCATATTGGACCGGCTCACTTCCGAAGTAGCCGCCGACAGTGGCAAAGCATCGGCGTTGTTGGAGCAATGGAAGCGTAAGGCAAAGGAGCTTGGCATCGACATCTTCAGTGGCGGGGCTGACCAACAAGGGCGTGCCGGCAGTTTTGAGACGATGACACAGGCGCAGGGCACGAAGCTTGAAGGGTTGATGACATCTGCGCAAATACACCTTGCGTCGATGGACATCAAGCTCGAAGATGCAGTAAAGCAAATGCAAGTATCGACGCAGCACCTCGAGAGAATAGCACGCTATACGCAGCATTGCGAACGCTTGGAAGATATTGCTGCCGATATTCGTCGGCTGGCAAATAACGGAATAGAAATAAAGTGATATGGATATACTGAAAAATCAAGCGATACTCAACGGTAAGGATATTTGGACGGAATATCACGTATTCTTGCGGGAAGAAAAGGCAGGGGAGCAGAAGAACCTCGAAGCCCTACTGACACCTGCAAAGATGAAAGCGCACGTGGCGGTGGATTTCCGCGAAGAAGACGGCGAAAAATACTCCGCCCGCCTATTGCCGAAAAGTGAAGCGCGTGATATAAAGCTGCACTTCGCCATCGTGGCAGACAACAAGGTGCAATTTCTGCAACGTTATCGCCGCTTTGTGCAGGTGTTGAAGACGGGCAATGACGGGTGGCTCGTTTGGAATTTCCCGCCGCTTGCCCTTGAAATACGCACCTTCGTAACGGAATTTACCCCTTTTGACGCCCTTACCAACCTTTGGGTGGAAGAAGCGCACTGCGGGGCATTCCATGCGGTATTCCGTGAGCCGAATCCCACCTTTTAGCGGGCATTTAAACGACATTTAAATAGTGTTCAAACGATGATAGAAATATTTACAAAAGAAGATAAATTGCGCTGCACGGCGTCCGATGCTAACGGACGGCAGGATAAGCAGCTGCAGGGCGATAACACATTATCGCTGACGTTCACGCTTTACGAATATGTGCAGCTGGATGTGAATGATTATGTTATTTTCTACGGTGAACGCTATTGGCTGATGGAGCGTTACAAGCCGCGCATGAAGAATCAACGGGAATGGGAGTATAATTTGACGCTTTACGGCGTTGAAAGCCTCATCAAGCGTTTTTTGGTGATAAATTATACCGACAACGAAAATACGCCCATCTTCACGCTTACCGCACCCGCCGAAGAGCATGCGAAAATAATACTGGCGTCGATAAACAACGCCATCGGCAAGCCGCTTTTCAAATTAGGCGAAGTGAAGAAAACGGAAAACCTCGTCATCGAGTACAAAGGCACTTATTGTAACGACGCTTTGGATTTGCTTGCCAAGGCGGCGAAAACGGAATTTTGGTTTGAGAATGGCACTACGCTCAACGTATCAAAGGCACAATATGGCGAAGCACTGACACTCGGCTACCGAAAGGGGTTAATTTCCTTGGAACGCGAAAAAGCCGACAACGTCAAATTCTACACCCGCCTTTTCCCGTTGGGCAGCACAAAAAACATTGACCGCGAAAAATACGGGCATACCCGCCTGCAATTACCCGGTGGACAAAAGTACGTCGATAAAGATGTTGATAAGTACGGCGTGGTGCACCATTTCGAAGAAGCTGCCTTTGCCGATATTTACCCACGCCGTATTGGCACGGTGTCGGCAGTGCGTTCGCAGGAGCGCACGGGCAAAGATAAAAAAACGTTCACCATATACTATTTCAAAGATAAGGATTTGAATTTCAACCCGAACGACTATAAAATAGGGGGCTACGTCATGCGCGTTGCCTTTCAGGAAGGCAGCGAGCTTGCCGGGCAGGGCACGAGCGATGAGCATTATTTTGAAGTGAACTATGACGACAAAGCAAAGGAATTTGAAATTATCACCATCTTCCCCAACGACACGATGCAAGTGCCGGGTGGCGTTCTTGTGCCGAAGGTGGGCGACAAATACATATTATCACATCTTCGCATGCCCGACGAATACTACCCGCTGGCGGAAAAAGAGCTTTTGGAAGCGGTGGCGAAATTCAACGAAGAAAATTTCGTGGATAATTCAGTGTACAAAGGCGACACCGACCACGTGTGGGTGGAAGAGCAGCGCGCCGACTTCTTCCTTGGCAGGCGCGTGCGGCTTGAAAGTGCGGAATATTTTGCCCCCGTCGGCTACCGCGAAAGCCGTATTACCCGCCTTTCTCGCCGGGTGGATTTGCCGTCGCTGGTATCGTTGGAAATCAGCGATGCCGTGCGCAAAGGCAAAATAGCGGCAATGGAGGGCAATATAAAAGATGTAAAGTATTATATCGGTGAGGTGGTGAATGACATTCCCGACATCATCGCCAGTGGCGACGATACGCCACCGGGCGAGCACAACGTATTTTCTGCGAAGCGGGCATTAAAGGAATTTCTTAACAAGCATACGCCCGACACTGCACAGGACGTCATCACCTTTTTGAAAGGTGTTGCCTTTAAAGACGGCACAGCTATCGACGGGGCAGGTAACGCCATCTTGAAAGCCATTCAGACATTGGGCTTTGAGCGCACCATCAACGGCTTTGGAGTGTGGCTCGACGAAAAAGGGAGGGCACACGGGCAAATAGACTACTTAGAAGTGATAGGTAAAGCCATCTTCCGTTCGCTGCAAATCGACGAGTATAAGCACATCGCCGGCAATATCGTGCTTTCGGGAGCAAATGCCATCATAGAAAAGGTGGTGCGTGTGCCGGGTGGCTGGAAATGCTACCTCCACACCGACGACGGCGAGAAAGCTATTACCAACGACTGGCTGCCCGGCGACCAAGCGTTGTGTCAAACTTTTAATATAAAGGCAGGTGTGTACGAGAATGTCAGCAATAGCTACTATTGGCGTTGTGTGGCAGAAGTCGGGCAGAAAACAGCGACGGAAGAAGCATATATCATTATTACCGACGATGACACCTACCGCGATAAAAGCGTAAACAACGACGAACCAAAGGCAGCCGATAACATCGTGCTATGTGGGCACAACACGTTGTGGGATATTGCCCACGGTGTAGAGCCGACACTGCACCGCCATCGTATGAATGTTACGATGATTACCACCTCAAAGGAAGATGGGGGCACTATCGAAGTGTATCGCAACATTCACGATTTTTCACTGAACAAAAGCAACGCCATCTTCCATTTGTCAAGCGACAAAATTTATATGAATAGCCGCAATTTCGAGTGGGTAAGCTCTGACGGTGAGCGCATTCCCAACGTGCTGTATCGGGGCGACTGGACAGCGGGCACGGTGGCAGCGAAATACGAAGCGTGGTATTATGGCGGCGGCACGTGGCTTTCACTCGTCGATAATAATGCTGATGAACCAACGGGGCACTCAACGAAATGGAAGCAATACGCTGCCAAGGGCAAAGATGGCGGCACCGGGCTACGCGTCGAGGGCTACGCATCGGCAGGCAGTGCAGCATATACGGAGGGGCAAACAACGTGGGAAGCCATCTTTGAAGTGCACGTGTGGGAAAACGACGTAGAAATCACAAATAAGCTACCATCGACGCGCTTTGTATGGGAGCGCGTAAGCGAATACGAAGCGGGCGATGCCGCATGGAAAGGCAGGCACAGTAATGATGGCTACAAATTAAAAGTAACATACGACGATTTAGTAGGCGACACTTCTTTTATGTGCAATTTCCTAAATTCGTCGGGGCAAAAAATATTGAAAAATATAACATTCTAAAAATAAAGAAAAATGGCAGATATTTTAGCACAGAAGACATTTACCGTAAAGAAATTGGTAAATGGCAAAACATTAACATTCGTCATTAAAACGGATAAAGCACTCACGCAAATTTTTTCGCGCGACAGCAAGACGTATGCACCCAACTATGCGGCATCGCCGCTTACACTGACACCGCTGCTGCTGGTAAGCGGCAAGAACGGCGACCAAACAGCGCACCTTAGCGATTTGAATTGGAAAGTTGTCAAGCAAGATGGCACACCGGCAACACAGGCACTGACGGCGGGCGCAGGGCTTGCCAAGAAGTTGGCAGCCAACCTCACTGACTGCACAGGCTTGAAAATCACATGCGAGGCAACCTACACCGACCCCGTATCAAAGGCGGCGGCGCAAGTGGTGGCGTCTGTGGAAGTTACCAAAGTAGAGAATGCGGGGGCAAACATTCTTGCAAGCCTCTACATGCCGGATGGCGATACTTTCGACAATGCCGGGAAGTCGCTGAAAATACACTGTGATTTGATGCGCGGTGGCGACATCGATGCGTCAAACGTCAGCTACACTTGGTATCAACTACGCAGCGGCGTATGGGTGAAGCTCGAAGCCGCCAATGCCAACGGCATAAGTGGAATAAATACCAACGAAATAACAGTGCCGGCTTCCGCTGTTGTCAATGTGGGCATATTTAAATGTGTCATAAAAGATACCGATGCCGCGAGCGCAACGGCAAATAAGGAAGTATTTGCCATCGGTACACTGTACGATGGGTCGGACCCCTACGAAATAGACGTCTTCCAGCCTAACGGCGATAACGTCGCCGAAGGTGGCACGCTGCTGCACTGGTTTAAAATACGTCAGGGTGCTACCTATATCACCGATGCCGTCATATTGGGAGCGCACAACATGCGGGTGTGGCGTTTTGCCGCCAACAACGCCATCGATACGACATGGGGCACAAGCGGCTATAAAGTATGCACGAAAGATGCGCCGAATGCCCGCTACTCGCTTGAAATTGCTTACTCGGATTTGCTTAGTGCAAGCCAAGCATTTTGCGTGGAGCTGTATTAAAAAGGTAAGGGCAATGCGCCCTTACCCTACTTTAATAAATAAAAGTAATAATAATGGCAAAGATAATAGCACAACGCACATTCACCGTTAGCCGAGCACCCAAAGATGGGAAGCCCGGTGAACCCGGCAAGCCCGGCGATAAGGGGGAAGACGCCCTCACCCTTGTTATCACCCCCAACACTTTTGTTTTCCAAACAAACGAAAGTGGGGAAATCGAAAATTTGGGGCAGAACACGGGAAAAGTACGCATGTATGTCGGTAAGGTGGAAGTTGTGCCCGACAGCGTGGACGCGAAGCCTTATAACTGTTACGCTCGTATTGCCGGAATAAGCACGCTGGTATTCGACGGCGTTAGCCCCAACCAATGGAGCGGCAAAGTAGAAGTTACCGCTAAATACAAAGGACAGACGCGCACCGCCACCGTGGAATTTGTGGTAAGTGCGCAGAAATGGAATGAAGCGAAAATCGTTTCTATTGACAAAGAGGTGGTAGGTTTGAAAGCCGCACAAACCACTATCAACGGGCGCACGCAAGCGGTTGAGCAGCGTGTCGGGCGTATCGAAACACGTGCCGATAATATCGAAATAGAAGTCAAAAAGCAGGTATTCGGCGGGGCAAATTTGCTTAAGGGCGCAAGCCTGCGAAATTTAAACTTGCTTTTGTTACAGCGGGAGCAATATGTTAAAATTGTGAACTATCCAAGCGTTGCGCACCTTGAACACCCCTATATATCTATCTCACGCCACGGGGCGACACAGAATGAATGGAATGGAGCGAAATTTCCCGTCATAAAAGCTATTGGCGGGAAAACATATACGCTTTCTATGTACACCCGTATATATGGTAGTGAGCAACCATATATTGAAGTGAAGCGAAGCCGTTCAAAAGATATGAGCGCACCAAAGAATAGCTACCCCAACATACCCTCTACTTATGGGGTATGGAAGCAATACACCTACACCTTCGAGCTGGAAGATGGGTATAATTATTTACAAATTTTCATAGGCTGCACACGCAACGGCGAAGCCTACTTATCTGAAATTCAATTAGAGGAAGGTACGAAAGCCACGATATGGAAAGATCCGGACGTAGTAGAGAGCATGGAAGCTGCCGGCATATATCTAAACGGCAACGACATGAGCATCAACGCACGCTCCAAGCACTTTAACTTTATAGACCAGCAAGGGAATGTTGTAGCCTCGGTAGATGACATGGGTGCTATCAATGGGCTAAAATTCAAAACGCGAAATATTGGCGGTGGGTACATCGACCTTACAGGCTCATTAATGAGCGTTTTCGGAGCAGTAGCGAAGAATATTGAATTTGGTATTGATGACAGAGGGCAAGCAATATTGAAATTCTATGATAATGCCGGCAACAATACACTCAACCTTTCACCCGATGGTATAAAAGCTGAAAGTATATCGAAGGCGTCTTTTAAAGGGTTAGGTGTATGCTATATAGGCGGCATGAATGTGCTCAATTATTCTGCAAATCACTCGATATTCGACCCCTATTTCGTTGATACCGAACCGTCGGGCACAATGGTATTTCTTTACACCGGTGCGAAGCTACAGGGGCGTTTTTTGGCTGACGGAGCGTGGTCGCAATCGCAAGTGGAAGCCAACAATGGCAGGTATTTTTACCGTAACAGTGCCGTATCTAATAATACTCCGGTAAATGGCGTGTACGCCGCCCGGCAACCGCAATTTAAATATACGCAAACCAATACGCTCCCGTCAGGTGCTTCCGTTGGCTTTATAAAAGAAATTTGCACCATCGCACTATACATCTTCCAAGATGGAAAAATATCATCGATATATCGACAACGAGAAAAAGTATTATAAATAAAAGGACAAAAATATGAAGGTAAAATTAAACAACAAAATCGAAATCGTAAGTTGCGAGGTAGCTCTTGATGGCTACCTGCACACTGTCAGCTATCAAGCTGACACTACCAATGAGAAGGCAGCAAAGGTGCTGCAATTCACCGACAATGTTGCACGCATAGTTCAGGGCAATGCGCCTGACTATGTACTCGACCCCCGACAGCAAGCAACATACTTGCACAACGGTGAGCACTTTACCGGTGGGCAGTGGGAAGAACTTCCTGACGATGGCGGAATGGCAGCTTACAAAGGCGTGTGCCAAATTTACAAATTGATAGAGCAAGGGAAAATCGAACGATAAGGTATGAAGAAGAGAAAACAATATAACTCCGCACCATTGCCCTTTCAGGGGCAAAAGCGCAGATTTGCGCGCGAATTTGCAAAGGTGTTGCGACATTTTCCCGACGATGCCGTGTTCGTCGATTTGTTCGGCGGCAGCGGCTTGCTATCGCATATAACAAAGTGCCAAAAGCCAAATGCCACTGTCGTTTACAACGACTTCGACGGCTATCGGCAACGCTTGGCACACGTGGCGGAAACCAACGAACTATTAGCGCAGCTCCGTGTGATATTGAAAGATGTACCGCACCACAAATTGGTACCGGCAGGTACTAAAGAATTGGCAATAAAGTGCATCGAAAAGCACGAAGCACGCTATGGGTACGTGGACTACATAACACTGTCGTCTTCTCTTATGTTTTCCGCGGAGTACGCTACGAGCCTCAACGGAATAGCTAAAGAAAGCATGTACAATAGGGTGCGCAAAGTGGACTATTCAACGGGTGAAGACTATTTAGGCGGCTTGACGGTGGTGTCGGAAGACTATAAAGAACTATTTGAACAATACAAAAATGTGCCTAACGTGGTATTTCTTGCCGACCCTCCATACTTGAATACGGAGGCGGATAGTTATAAAATGACGTGGCGGCTAAACGACTATTTAGACGTGCTGCTGGTATTGCTGAAGAACTCTTTTATTTTCTTTACGTCGAATAAATCTTCCGTCGTGGAGCTGTGCGAATGGTTGGCGCGCAATGGTGGTATGCCCAACCCATTTGAAAGATGCGATAAGGTAGAGCTTGATGCCTTGTTAAACCACCATGCCAGCTACACCGATATAATGTATTATACTACACTACACTACACCTTTTAAAGGGTGATAATATAGCATTTGAACGCTATTTAAAAAAGCCTTATCATTTCGTGGCGTTACGAAAATGATAGGGCTTTCTTATTGCGTTGTGGGTGCGTGTGCGTTCCACAAGTGGACTATTTCGTTTTTGTGAATATCTGTGTTAAAAATATCGTTTCGTTTCTGCGGGCTGCGTCATTTCGTTTTTCGGGATTTA
>NZ_BAJY01000028.1 GCF_000613945.1 Prevotella falsenii DSM 22864 = JCM 15124 | reverse complement strand
AAAATCAATACTCAATGACTTTTATTCTCGCAGTAATGTCTTTATTTGTTCTCTACTTTCCTTATTACTTTACACGGATTTCCAACCGCAACAACATTATCGGGAATATCTTTTGTTACCACCGAGCCTGCACCGATAGTTACGTTATTGCCAATGGTAACGCCGGAAGAACTACCACATTGCCACCAATCCAAACATTGTTGCCTACCGTAATGGGGTACGCATATTCCATATCTGCATTCCTTTCTTGCGGATCGATAGGGTGTCCGACAGTATAAAAAGCACAATTTGGGGCTATATAAACATTCTTTCCAAACGTTACTTTGGCTTCGTCCAATATAACAAGGTTTGTATTGGCAAAGAATTTCTCGCCAATTTCTATGTTATAGCCATAGTCGCAGAAGAAGGGAGCTATTATTTTGAACTGATTTCCGGTCTTACCCAATAGCTTTCGCAACCGTATGGTGCGTTCTTCCTGCTTGGAAGGTGAGAGTTGATTAAGATTAAAGCACTCTTCTTGGCATTCGGCGAGCTCTTTCAACAATTCCGAATCCAAAGCATAGTAAGGCAATCCTTTCCCTTGTTTCTCTTTCTCTGTCATATATTATATTGTTGTTAATGTTTTTTGAAATGCTAATCGTGGGTCTCCATTCTCCAAATGTATTATGCCACAATAAGTAAAGCCTAACTTTTTCAATGCGTTACGCATTATTATATTATCTTCGTGGGTATCTATTCTGATGTTCTTTACCTTTTGAAAGCAATACTCTACCACCGCTGAAAGAACACCACGAGCATTTGGAACAGATGCAATTCGGTGAATTGTACCGTATGGTTCGTTATTCAGCCACCCTTCTCCGTCTATTTTAAGATAGGTAGGGTCTATGCCTTTAATGAAAGCAAAAGTAGCTATGGGAGTTTTTTCGTCCGATATTACGAGATAGCTATTCCCTTTTTCAATATCATTTCTTATTTGTTCGTCAGCAGGGTGCGTACTTCCCCATTGGTGAAGATTGCCCGATGCCATCATTTTCTCCCTGCCATGCTGTATTATCGATAATACAACCGGCAAATCGGATAGCAGTGCTTTCTTTATTGTTACCATACTTTTGAAAACCTCTAATCGATAAAACGTTTGATTATTTCGCCGTAACTGTCGATGCGTCTATCGCGAAGGAAGGGCCACCATCGGCGTACATTCTCGCTTCGTTCAAGGTCTATATTAACAATAATGCTTTCCTCGTCGTCTGTGCACGCTTGATAGTGAAGTTCTCCTTGCGGCCCGGCTACGAAGCTACTGCCCCAAAACAGTATTCCGTTTGTTTGTTGGCTTGGGTCAGGCTCATACCCTACCCTGTTTACTGCTACTACCGGCAAGCCGTTTGCCACAGCATGCCCGCGCATTACCGTTGTCCACGCCTCGCGCTGGCGTTGCTGTTCCTCCTCGCTATCGCTGCTTTCGTATCCAATTGCAGTAGGATAAATCAGAATTTCAGCACCTTGTAAAGCCATTAATCTTGCTGCTTCGGGATACCATTGGTCCCAACAGACCAGTATTCCCAAGCGTCCAACGCTCGTATCGATAGGTTTAAAGCCTATATCGCCCGGCGTAAAGTAGAATTTTTCGTAATAGGCAGGGTCGTCAGGAATGTGCATTTTCCGATATTTTCCTGCTATCGTGCCATCTTTTTCAAATACAACTGCGGTGTTATGGTACAACCCTGCCGCGCGTTTCTCGAACAACGAGGTTACAAGAACTATTCCGCATTCTTTTGCCACCGCACCATAGACTTCTGTTGATGGTCCGGGAATGGGCTCGGCAAGATTAAAATTGTCTACATCTTCCACCTGACAGAAGTAGAGCGAGTTATGCAATTCTTGCAAAACAACGAGTTCGGCACCGCGCTTTGCCAAATCCCTAATACCTTCGACAAGGTTTTCTATATTCTTTTGTATGTCGGCTGTATTGTGCAACTGAAGCATTCCTATTTTCAATTCTCTCATAATATATATCGCTTTGGATTTTAAAACAATGTGGAAAGTTAGCTTATACCTTTATAAAACGCCTTCGGGGAACTGCATTGTAAGACAATGAATGGAACCGTGTTGGCGTATTATCGTTCGAGAATCGACTCCGATAACATCATAACCGGGGAAAACTTCCTGCATAATGTCTAAAGCCTGCTTGTCGTTTCGGGCTGATTGTAAGTCGGAACAATTACCGCGCCGTTAAGAACCAGAAAGTTCGCATAGGTCGCAGGCAGTCTTTCGCCTTCATCGTAAATGGCTTCGGGCAAAGGCAACTTATAAAGCCGATAAGGTTTTCCGTCCAAAGTCCTCAACGATTGCACCTGTTTGTCGAGTGCTTTCAAGTCGTTGTAGTGTATGTCGTTTACATCGTCGGTGCCAATATAGAGCAATGTATCGTTGGGCGCACAGCGGAAAATGGTATCTATGTGCCCGTCGGTATCGTCGCCTTGCAATTCTCCGTGTTCAATCCAAACGACACGGTGCATATCGGGGAATATTTCAAGCAGACGCTTTTCGATGTCTTCTCGTGTCAAAGGTTGGTTTCTATGTTGTGCGGTAAGGCACGAGGTTGTTGTAAACAGCGTGTGTCTGCCATCACTTTCTATCGAACCCCCTTCCAAAACAAAGTCTTTATGGTTTTCCAACACGCCTTTGAAGGTTTCCGTAAAGTAAAGTTGTCGGTTAATGCAATTGTCTTTATCCGACTTAAACTTTTCTCCCCAGCCGTTAAAACAAAAATCCAACAGATGCGGGGCTATGTTTGCTTTGAGGTATTCCGCCATGGGAAGCAACGTAATGGGTGCAACGTCTCTTGCCCACGTATCGTTATTGCTGCATTGGCGAAATACTATTCGCTGAAACTGCTCTGCTTTCAGATGTTCCGCAAGTAGCTTCTTTACTTCCTCTATGTATTGTGCTACTACCAGCAACTTCTCGTACCGTGTTATAACATCGGCGAGTTCAAGATAAGTTGTTGTTATTTCCTTCAGACAGGGTTGCCAATCTGTTTCGTTATGTGGCCAAATCAGCATGATGCCACTTTGCTTTTCCCACTCTGCAGGAAGTCTGAAAGTATATTTATTTGCTCTGTTCACCTTATGTTTTTAAATGAGTTATACGCCAACGAACGAATGTTTTTCTGTTCGTTTACTGCAAAGATACAACAACATACCATCGTGAACAAGTTTTTTATCTACTTTTATTCGCTTCACATGCTTTTTTAAATGCACGCCGTTGAATGGCGTTCGCCCAAGTCTGCACATAATCTGACGGTTTCCCCGACAGCATTCTTATTCTGCAATATAAATTCACCATAACGTTAAAGAAGCTAAAACAAAGTATCCTAACTGTTAAAAACGAAGCCGTGAAACACGCTGAGAATTGCGTTTTTCCGCACAACAAGCAAATTGATTGCAAATAATGGCACTTTTTGCGTGCAATACTCATACCATTGTAAATCAGCGGATAAACCCCTGCTATGGGTATATCTGTGCAACGAACAAGTTCTTTGGCACCGGAATATAAAACATAAAACACGACAAAACGAATAAATTCAGCGTGCGAAAGCGGTACTTTCGCAATGTAAAACCTACGGTTTTGCAAGGTAAAACAGCCGCTTTGAGGTTGTAAAACCTACGCTTTTGCAAAACCATTCTTATTTTTTGAGTTTTCAATACCGTTTTTCATTGTTTCACGTTTCTATTTCGTTACTTCCATTCGTGTTAAATCCGATGCCTGATTTTAGCTACTTTTAACCCCAATCAGTCATTAGCGTCCTTGACTGATTTTGTTCGATTGTTGCGCAGATGTGCTGCCATTACATCGAAGGCGTAGCGGGCTACGGCGAGATGGAATGGCAGCGCAGATGCCGGCAAGCGGACGAAAGCAGCAAGGAAGCATGACGGTAATAACAAAGATAAGCAAATGCGGCCTAATGGCCGATTGGGGTTAAATATTTGGGAGTTGCTTATTATGGTCGAAAAACAGCAAACCGCACTTGCACAATCCGTAGGAAATGTTTACCTTTGTCCTCCAATGAAAAGTTATCTGTAAATGGTTTTGAGTGTTCAACTTGGCAACTCGTGCTCTCAGAATAACAAAATTATGCAGTAACCTGAATAAGAAAGTAAACTAAATCCTAAAATTTGAAAGTATATTATGATACACTTCAATAAACTTACCATAGCACTGACGGTAGCTCTCGCACTGTCTACGACTTCAAACAGTGCACATGCACAGTCGCAAAATCTGCAGGAGAAAATGAAAAACTATTTTCTGCAAACCTTAAAAACAAGACAGGGCGCAGAATTGAAGAGCAAAGCCGACTATGTGCGCAACACGATTTACTCCACCGACATACAGAAACAAATAAAGGCTAAGGACATTTCCGACAATCAAAAAATGGTGTGGACTGCATGGTGCGATGCCAATCGCGAATTGCAAGAGCAGAAACTCATGAAGCCGGAAAGCCTGCAAAAAGGCAATCATGCCTCGTGGAACTTACCGCAAGAATTGGAGCCGAACGCCATTATGCCTTATTATTATGGCGTAAAAGGCAAGGCTGACGGGAAACTTCCGCTTTTCCTTTACCTCCACGGCTCGGGGCCGAAAGCGCAGGAATGGCAAACAGGGCTGTTGTTGGGAAATAGGTTTAAAGATGCTCCGTCGCTCTATTTCATTCCTCAGATACCCAACGAAAGCAGCTACCGTTGGTGGCAGCTTGCCAAACAATTTGCTTGGGAAAAACTTATACGCCAAGCACTTGCCGATGAAACCGTCGATGCCAACCGCCTTTACATATTCGGAATATCCGAAGGAGGCTATGGCAGCCAGCGTCTTGCCTCATTCTACGCAGACTATTGGGCGGCAGCCGGACCTATGGCAGGGGGCGAACCGCTGAAGAATGCCCCTGTGGAAAACTGCGCCAACATTGGTTTTTCCTTCCTGACGGGGGCAGACGACACCGGCTTCTACCGCAATATTCTAACCCACTACACACAAACGGCTTTCGATTCTGCGCAGTTGTATTGTCCTCTTTCGGCTGACAACCAACCTCTCTTTCGGCATCGCATCAACCTCCTCCCGGGTATGCAACACCGTATTAACTACGATTTAACCACTCCGTGGCTTAAGAATTTCGTCAGGAACCCATATCCGAAGACGGTTCTTTGGGAAGATTTTGAGATGGACGGACGCCATCGTTCGGGGTTCTACAACCTGCAAGTGTCGGTGCGTCCTTCAAAAAATCGCACTTATTACGATATGACTGTCAATGGCAATGTCATAGCAATTAATATCAGCGATGCGGAATACACTACTGTAGAGAAGGACAAACAGTGGGGCATCGAAATGAAATTCAACCGTTCTTACAAGCAGGCGAAAGGCGGAAAGCTGCGCATCTATCTTAACAATCGGCTTGTAGATATGAACAAGCCTGTTACTGTTATCGTCAATGGGCGTCAGCTTTACCGAGGCAAAGTCAAGGCAACCTTGCAAGATATGATAAACAGTTGTGCGGAATACTTCGACCCTTGCCGAATTTTCCCGGCGTCCGTTGAGGTTAGCTATTAGTCTCGATGGAGCTGTAAATGCTGATGAAACAGCGAGCGTTTTTCGGTTTGGCTTTGTAAAGATAATTCCGTTAAAAAGCGACAATTGCGTTTTCGCATTGCGAAAGCGTAGTTTTTGCAGCGCAAAACAGCCGCTTTTACCGTGCAAAACCTACGCTTTTGAAACGCGAAACAATAGGTATTGTAATGCACTGACGGATAAATGGTTATGCAACAGTTTTACTTGCGAAAAATATTTACGTATTTATTAGCTTCTTTCCGCAGATGAACAACGTGAGTTCGGTGTAAGAATTTGGGTGCGAAAATACGGAAAATATATTATTCCATAGGCATTTTCGGAGTATGCTTTTCTGTATTTCATTTTTTATAACTAACTTTACAACAAAATTATTCATGGTATAAGATGAGCAGAATGGAAAAGCATTTAACTGTCTATAAAGCATCGGCAGGGTCGGGAAAAACATTTACCCTTGCCGTTGAATACATTTCATTACTTGTAAAAGACCCGGAGAATTACCGCCAAATCCTTGCGGTAACTTTCACGAACAAGGCTACACAGGAAATGAAAATACGAATACTTTCGCAGCTTTATGGCATTGCAAACGGCTTGGAGTCGTCTGCACAATACCTCGAAAAGGTTCGGGAAAAGACAGGAATGCCCGACGTCGTGATTAGAAACAATGCACGGTTTGCACTGACGCTGCTCATACACAAGTACAACAACTTCAGAATTCAAACCATTGATGCTTTTTTTCAGCAGGTTTTGCGCAATCTTGCACACGAATTGGGGCAGACTGCCAACCTCAAAGTAGACCTTGACAACGAACAGATAGAAGGAAAGGCAGTAGACCAAATGATAGAAAGCCTTGAAGAAGGGCAACCTGTGTTGCAGTGGATTAGCAGTTACATCAACAACAGCATTGAAGACAATATGGGTTGGAACATCATCGGCAAGATAAAAACCTTTGGTCTGAATATCTTTAAAGACTTCTACAAAGCCCATGAAGCCGAATTGAAAATACGGCTGAGCGATACCGAAGACTTCAAAAAGTATGAAAAAGAACTGCGAAACCGCAGAAATGCCATTAAAAACGAGTTCAACGAAATTGCAAAAGACATTCTGAACCACCTTAGAGATGCCAACGAAGACATACCCGCCAACTTTGCACGCGGGCTTTATTCGTATATAGAAGCCTGCGCCACGGCACCGCTTTCCAACGAAGCACCTAAGGCTGCAGTGGCGAAAGCAATGGAAAATCCCGACAAATGGGCAAGCAGCAAGTGCGGAAAGGCTGACAAGGAAATAATAAAAGCACTTGCAACAAGTGCGCTTTGCAACAAGCTGAAAGCGTTAGTAGACTATAACGACGAGCATTGGAACGAGTTTCAGTCTATCCGATTAACCTTGTCGCACCTGTCGCAACTACGCTTGTTGCACGCCATTGCAGACGCCGTAGACAACCTGAACAAAGAATCAAACAGGTTTATGCTCAGCAATACACAAGCGTTGCTGAAAGAATTAATTTCCGATAGCGACACTCCTTTTATCTTTGAGAAGATTGGTGCGCACCTTAAACATATCATGATAGACGAGTTTCAAGACACAAGCACCATACAATGGAAAAACTTCTTGGCACTGTTAAATAACTGTATGGCGCAAGAACTATCGCAAAACCTAATAGTAGGCGACATAAAACAAAGCATTTACAGATGGCGGCAAGGCGATTGGCGCATATTGAACGATATAGAAAACGAATTTCCCAACCAAGAAATCAATCTGCAAACACTCGACTACAATTACAGGTCGGAGAAGCGAATTATCGACTTCAACAACGCCTTTTGGAAAGAATGTGTCAATGATACGGCAGAAGAATTGGAGCAAGGCAAGATAGAAAAGGCTGCCATCGTGCGGAAAGCATACGAAGACGTAGCACAGAAAACACATAAAACAAAACATTTCGGCTACGTTAAAATAGACCTGCTGCCAAGCAAGGAATACAGAGAAAACATTTTAAACCAACTCGTCGAAACCATTCGCGAACTATTCGATAAGGGTTATTCGGGCAAAAATCAAAGCAAAATCGCAATTCTTATTCGCTCAAACACCGTTATTCAAGACATTGTAAATTGCCTTTTAGAAGCTTTTGGCAACGAAATAAACATCGTTTCCGATGAGGCTTTCCGCTTGGACGCATCGTTGGCAGTGAATGTTATCATCGGTGCGCTGCACCTTCTCACCCACCCCGAAGACAATCTTACGCGTGGAAAGTTGGTAAAACTCTACAATCAGGAAGTGCTGAAAAAGCCTGTAAACGATACCGAACTATTGGTTTCGTTGCCAAACCACGACGATACCGGCACGGAAATAACCGATAAAAAGGAAAGGCGCAGATTAGCTTACGAACGACAAACAGAAAAGTTAAACAGTGCATTGCCAAAGGAATACGTCGAAAAAAGAGAAGCTCTTTTAGGCATGCCTATCATCGATTTGGTAGACAAACTGTTTATGCTGTTCGGTCTCGACCGATTGGAAGGACAGAGTTCGTATATCTGCACCCTATACGACACGCTGAACGACTACTTGCAAGACCATACTGCAGACATCGATGACTTTATTAAAGAATGGGAAAACACCCTTTCGTCCAAGACAATTCAGAGCGACGAGATAGAAGGAATACGCATTATGACCATTCATAAAAGCAAAGGATTGGAGTTTGAGAATGTCATTATTCCGTTCTGCGATTGGCAATTGGAGAAGTCATACACACTTTGGTGCGAAACGGCAGATAAGCCAAAGCCTTTCAATAAACTGCCGCTGCTGCCGATAGACTTCACTAAAACAGGACTGCTCGACACGGTTTTTGAGGACGATTACAAGGAAGAGCACTTCCAAAATACCATCGACAACATGAATATGCTTTATGTTGCCTTCACCCGCGCATCGAAAAACCTATTCGTTTCCGGCGGCAGAATGGGCGAAACGGCACTCAAAGACAGAAAGAACAATGCGCCGTCGAAAAATCGTTCGCAAGCTATTGAAGTTGCTTTGGAAAGAATTAACGAGCAGTTGGAAGGCAGTTCGTTAGACTTCCCCGACGATGTAAAGTTGCCTATCCACTTTGAATACGGCACCTTAGATGCTGCAACGCAAACCGAAGAAAGGCAAAAGGGGGATAATCCGTTCCTCGTTATGCCCGAAAAACATGTTGTAAACATTGCCACATACCCACAGGCTGCAAACTTCCGGCAAAGTAATAAGAGTAGAGAATTTATAGAAGGAGAAGACGCAGACCCATCGGACAAGATGCGCTACATTAAGATTGGAAATGTTCTGCATCAGCTTTTCTCAACCATTTACACAACGGCAGACATACCGTTAAAGTTGAACGAATTGGAACAACAGGGCATTATATACAACGATGAAATTACTTCTGCACAGCTACGCACAAAGATTGAAGATGCGATAAAGAACGAACAGGTGCAGGAATGGTTCTCCGATAAATGGAAACTGTATAACGAATGCACCATTTTAGAGTATGATACAAATACAAAAGAAATGCGAGAGCATCGTCCCGACCGCGTTATGACGAATGGAAAGGAAATAATAGTGGTCGATTTTAAGTTCGGAAAAGAACGCGAAGAATACAAACAACAAGTGCAACGCTATATGGAAATACTGAAACAAATGGGCAACGATAATGTTTCAGGATATTTGTGGTATGTTATTAACAACACCATTGTTAAAGTAAATATTTAATAAAAAAGCTTGATATGAATACTTTCCTGCAAGAAGTAGCAAGAGATTTAATCGCAAAATATGGCAACGACTTAGCTCATATAGCCATTGTCTTTCCGAATAAGAGAGCTTCTTTGTTCCTTAATCAAGAGTTGGCAAAACTTTCCGACGGTCCTATTTGGAGTCCGTCGTACATCACTATCTCCGAATTGTTTCGACAACAGTCTGACCTTACCGTAGCCGACCCTATAAAAAGTCTTTGCGTTCTGTACAAAGCATACATAGAAAAGACAGGCAGAAACGAAACTCTTGACGACTTTTACGGTTGGGGACAGCTGCTTTTAGCAGATTTCGACGACATAGACAAGAATATGGCAGACGCCGATAAGGTGTTCCGTAACATTCGCGATTTGCACGAATTAGACGCAATAGACTATCTTACCGAAGCACAGAAAGCCGAACTGAGCCGGTTTTTTGCCAACTTCACAGGCGATTCGAGTGTGCTGAAAGAACGCTTTCTCAGTTTGTGGAGCAAGCTCTACGACGTCTATTCCGACTTCAAGGCGAAGCTGCAAGCCGAAGAACTTGCCTACGAGGGTATGCTCTATCGCGATGTTATAGAGCGAAACAGTATTCCCAATCGCTACGATACCTATGTTTTTGTGGGTTTCAATGTCTTGCAAGAAGTTGAACAAAAACTCTTCTTGGCATTAAAGAAAGAAGGTAAAGCACGCTTTTACTGGGACTACGACCACTATTACCTGAAGGCAACAAACGAAGCAGGTATCTATATCAACAAGTGGTTCGACAAGTTTCCCAACGAATTTGATGCAGAAAACAAGCTCTACAATTGTTTTGAACAAGAGAAAGAAGTGCGTTATATCTCGGCACCCACCGAGAATTTGCAGGCTCGCTACATATCGGAATGGTTGCTCGAAAACAACCGTTACCAAGCCGGAAAGCGCACAGCAGTGGTTATGTGCAACGAAGCGTTGTTGCAAACCGTTATCCACTGCATACCGACAGAGGTCGATTTGCTGAACGTTACAACCGGCTACCCACTTTCGCAAACGCCTATTACCTCTATGGTTTGGCAGCTCATAGCACTTCAGACAGAGGGCTATTCGGTACAAGAAGGTGCTTACCGACTGCAACATCTGTCGCACGTGTTGCGCCACCCCTACGGAAAATACCTCAATATAGATGCTGCCAACCTGCTTGCAGAACTGAAAGCGGAAAAGCAATATTATATAAAGGTGGAACGCACACGCCTAAAACACGTGGGCACACCTGTAACAGCATTGGTAGCATGGCTATCTGACATGGTCAGAACAATTGCAATCAACGGTACAGAAAACGATGACCAGCTGTTCCAAGAGTCTACTTTCCGTATGTACACACTCTTGAACAAACTCTTGGAACTGATGAAAGAAGGCGATTTGATAGTCGATTTCGTTATCTTCCGCCGTTTGTTCAGTCAGCTTATCGCCTCAACAAGCATTCCTTTCCATGGCGAACCGGCTCGCGGAGTGCAGATAATGGGTGTGCTGGAAACACGCAATCTCGACTTCGACAACGTACTGCTGCTTTCTTGTAACGAGGGAAATATGCCCAAAGGTGTAAACGATGTATCGTTCATTCCGCATTTCGTAAGAAAGGCTTACGGCCTTACCACCATCGATAACAAGGTCGCCATTTTCAGTTACTACTTCCATCGGCTGTTGCAACGCGCCAAACACGTTACGCTACTCTACAACAATTCCACCCAAGGAACGAAGACCGGAGAGATGAGTCGCTTTATGTTGCAGCTGTTGGTGGAGAGCAAACTCAACATTAAACAATGGGCACTGCAAGCCGGACAAGAGCCTATGCAGCTGACAACACCGATAATCGGCAAGGACGAAGTTGTGCTAAACAAGCTCAATCATATTTCTTACTTCTCGCCGACTGCCATCAACACCTACCAAAGCTGCCAACTTAAGTTCTATTATAAGTATGTGGCTGAACTGCTGGAAAGCGACGACAACGACGAAGACGATGTGGACGGACGTGTCTTTGGCAACATTTTCCACTGCGCAGCCCAACTGATGTACGAGCGTCTTCTGCCTCGTGAGGTCATCACAAGAGAGAATATTGAGTATGTTTTAAAGACCGGAAAGTCGGCACAGTCGCCCACAACAGGCAATGCAACCGCTACAATGAGCGATGTTGTGAGCGAGGCTTTCGCGCAAGAACTATTCCTTCAGAAGCCCGGTAGTACCAAACACCCGAAGCTGAACGGACTCCAACTCATCAATCAAGAGGTGATTGAGAAGTTTCTTCGCCAGCTTCTTCGCATCGATGCGCGCACCGCTCCATTGCGTGTAATACGCCACGAGTTCGATGTTTACAAAACCATAACGATTGATGTAAACGGCAAGAAGAAAGCCATTTCGGTGGGAGGACGCATCGACCGCTTAGACGAAGTAAAGTTAGGCACGGCACAAGAACAGCTCCGTGTAGTCGATTACAAGACGGGTAACAAGGTGGCAGGGCAACTTAAAGACGTCGAAGCCATATTCGATTCAAAGAAAATACTGACCGACAAGAGCGACTACATCTTCCAAGCAGTGCTATACAGCATTATCGAACAGACCGAAGATGCAGACAACAACCCCAACCATAAACACGTTAGTCCGGCATTGCTCTTCATTCAACACGCCAATGCCGACGACTATTCGCCTATACTTACCTTGGGCGGAAAGCCCATTACGAACGCCATGGTGTATGCTGATGATTTCGATAACTTCTTGAAAAACAAATTAGAAGAGATATTTGTGAAAGAAACATTCGAACCAACAGCCGACTTAAAGATGTGTATTCTCTGCCCATATCGCCAACTCTGCGGACGATGATAACGCTCAAGGCTGTTGCTGAAAACATCTTCTGTTCGCAGAAGTATAGGTTTTATAGTGCACGTTGCCAGGTAAGGGCGTGGTTTACCACGCCTCCTACGGCGAAGAAACAGCAATCTTGCCTATGATTTCTATGAAAACTAGAATTTCTAGAAACCCTAATAAAAGGCAAAAATCCTATAAAGTCGTTTTTATAACCTGCCTATAATAATTTGTATTTGGCAAACTTCAGAAGCAACTGTTTTGTTCCTGCATTGCGGAAGGTTACGGTTGCTTTTGCATTTTCGCCTGTTCCTTCTATCGCTTCTACTACACCTATGCCGAAACGTTGGTGCTCGATGGTTGCGCCAACTGTAAGTCCGTTCCCTGCAACAACGTTGGAAGCCGTAGATTGAGAATGTGCTGCATATTGTCTGCCCCCATTTGAGATTGCTGCCGACAATCTTTTGAAGTTTCCTCCTTCGCTCATTAGTCGCTGCTTGGTGCGTTCCGACAGAGGGCCTGCGGCACGTTCGGGTGTCTTCCGTGCGGTAATCTTGGGCTTAGGGTCGGCTTTAAACTGACTTGCGACAGGATTTGAGTTCTGCCATCGGCTGTCCGTGTAGGCTTATCCCAAGGCATTCTGCCACCTCCGCCTACCGATAGTTCGCTTTCGGTTTCTATATAGGCATCGTCAATGTCTTTCAGGAAGCGGCTCGGATTGTTAAACTGCATTGTACCGAAGCGGTAACGGTTTTTCGCATTGGTAAGAAAGCAGAACCGTTCGGCACGCGTAATGGCAACATAAAGCAGCCGGCGTTCTTCTTCTATCTCACGGCGAGAGCTTGCAGCCATTGCGTTGGGGAAGATATTCTCCTCTAAACCAACCACAAACACTACGGGAAACTCCAATCCTTTGGCAGAATGAATGGTCATAAGCGACACTTTGGGGCTGTCGTCGTCCTTCTTATCGAGGTCCGAATAGAGTGCCACCTCCTGCAAAAAGTCGGTCAAGAAGGTTTCGTCTTCGCGTCCTTCCTCCTTTCTTTCCTCCACAAACGCTTGTATTCCTGCAAGAAGTTCCTCCAAGTTTTCACGTCGCGACACGTCTTCCGGTGCTGTTCCCTGTGCCAAATCGGCGGAAATACCACTCTCTTTTATTATTTCCGAGCCCAAAGTATAGGCATCTGAAATAGCCAATCGACGAATAAAGTCGTTGATTAAATCAACAAAACCGACCAGTTTCGTCGCTGTTCCCTTGTTCACATCTAATCCGTAATGCTGCGCATCGCCCACTACGTCCCACAAACTCGCTTCGTTCTTGTTGGTACAGTCTATGATTTTCAGCAATGTTGTATTGCCAATTCCGCGTGCAGGATAATTTATGATGCGCTTAAAAGCCTCCTCGTCGTTCGGATTAGCTACCAAACGGAAGTAAGCTATAATGTCTTTTATCTCCTTGCGCTGATAGAACGACAGTCCGCCATATATCTTATAAGGAATTAAAGCCCTACGTAGCTCGTCCTCAAAACTACGGCTTTGAGCATTGGTTCTATAAAGAATGGCAAAGCTGTCATAATCAAACGATTGCGAACGCTTTAGCTTACTTATTTCTTTCACTACGACCATAGCCTCTTCCTTGTCGCTGTAACAAGGTCGATAACTTATTTTTGCTCCTTCGCTTTCTTCAGAATAAACGTCTTTCGGTATCTGTCGGGCGTTGTGTTTCATAAGCGAATTGGCAGCTTCCACTATCTTTTGAGTAGACCGATAGTTTCGTTCCAGCTTGAAAATCCGCACGTTGTCGAACTTATTTTGAAAGTCGAGAATGTTGTCAATGTTAGCTCCACGGAACGAATAAATACTCTGATAGTCGTCGCCCACCACACAAACACGCCGGTGTTGCGCAGCCAAGAGTTCCACAATCGCCACCTGTACATAGTTCGTGTCTTGATACTCATCGACAAGAATGTACTGGAAGCGTTCAGCATACTTATTGCAAATGTCGGCATTATCGTTAAACAAGCGAAACGTATTTACCAACAAGTCGTCGAAATCCATTGCATTTGCCTGTCGGCAGCGTGCCTGATAGGCTGTGTATATCTGCGAAATGGCAGGCAGTTTCATATTTCTGTCTCGGTCCCGGATAGCTTTATCGTTGGCGTAGGCATCTGCCGTGATAAGCCGGTTCTTCGCCATTGAGATGATATTGTGCACCGTGGCAGGCTTATACTTCTTGTCGTCCAAGCCCAATTCCTTGATAATGGATTTTAAAAGCGAACGGGAGTCGTTCTCATCGTAAATGGTAAAATTACTGTTGTAGCCTATATGCTGTGCTTCTGCTCTGAGAATGCGAGAGAAAACCGAGTGGAACGTACCCATGTACAGTTGTTTTGCCTTCTCGTAGTCCACCAACGAACCGATACGGCTCTTCATTTCGCGGGCAGCTTTATTGGTGAAGGTAAGCGCAAGAATGCGATAGGGCAAGACGCCATACATTATTAAATAAGCAATTTTGTAGGTAAGAACACGCGTCTTGCCCGACCCTGCCCCTGCAATCACCAACGATGCACCGTTGCAATACTCCACTGCCTCGCGCTGATTTTTGTTTAATTGCGACAACAGTTCTTCTATCTTTTCTTCCGTATTCTCTTGCATTGCAATAATATATAATCCTTTCTTACTTGTTTTATGGGAATGCAGGTATGTGTTTCATCTGGGTTTCTATCTGTTTTAGACGCTTCCGCATATACGGTCCCGGCGATTTCGATGAGAACTTTCGTGGGTTGGGCAGCGTTGCAGCAATTAAGGCGCAGTCCGACCGCGTCAGGTTTTTGGCGTCTACATCGAAGTTTTTCTCTGCACAAGCCTGTACGCCATAAATGCCATCGCCCATTTCTATGGAGTTCAGATAAACTTCCATAATGCGTTCCTTGCTCCAAAACAACTCAATAAGAAAAGTAAAATAGGCTTCTAAACCTTTGCGCAGCCAAGAACGCCCCTGCCATAAGAACACGTTCTTGGCTGTTTGCTGCGAAATGGTAGAACCTCCTCGCAGTTTCTTTCCGCCGTTTATATGTTCTTTGGCGGCTTGTTCTATCGCTTTATAATCGAAGCCGTGGTGGCTGAGAAAACGCTGGTCTTCGCTCGCTATTACAGCAACGGGCATCGATTTTGGCATTTCTTCTAAAGAAATCCATTCGTGGTACAACTTTATTTTCTCACCGTTCATTATCTGCTCGAAGCAACGAGAAAACATCAGGGGCGTAAAATAAACGGGTATGAAGCGATAAGCCACCACACCTAATATTGTAGAAGCAAACAGCATTGCTGCTATCCATTTCGCAAACTTAATTACTTTCTTTACCATACTGAAGTACAAAGGTACAAAAAAGATAATACTCAGACAAAAACTTTATAATCTTTAACCCCAATCGGGCATTAGCGTCCTAATCACCGATTGAGGTTTAAACAATTGCAAACCCATAATCTATTTTATCGTTATTCATGAAAGGGAATAGTATCAAGCCCGTGGTGGTTGCAGTTTGGCACCATTCTCGTTACCCTCTTCCCTATTTCGGGTTTGTCGGTATCTCCCATAGCGGCTTACCGCCTCTTGGCTATCGTTCTGCAAGATACTGCCTTGCTTCCTCTGCGGTGAGCTGTCTCACCTGCGTATTCGCAAATTCCTTGTATTCCTCCATGCTGAAAAGTGGGCTCATTGCGTTGCAAGTCTTTCCTTTATTCTTTTTTAAATACAGCTCTAAATCCTGCTTGTCTGCAAAGATTTTGTAGGAACATCTGCCCCTTCCGTCCTTTATTTCGTAAATTCCACAGGGCTTTTTCATCGTGTAGTCTGCCGTACGCAGATACAGTCGTGCAATTTCTGCCGACCTAAATGGAAAGTTCCACCTCTGCAATCTTCGCTTGAGGTCGTATTCTATGCAGATACACCTGCCACAAGTGCCACATATATACTGCGTGTGGTGTGTCAGGCAATCTAAAGGATTAAGCAATGGCGTAATCCTACTCTCGTTCGTGTAACATTCTTCGCATATCATCATACTACTACTTGTTTATTTCCGGTAAGTACCTTCTGTTTCTTTGCAAGTATTTACACATACTTAACTGATTTCAGTGCAAATATAAGAAAAAGCAAATGTACTGCCAATAAAAGCCATTATACTTTTATCGGAAGTCCTCAACCACCTCAAAAATACAATGTTGAAACCTGCATAATCTGCCTGAAACAATAAATCAATGAGAAAGTAATTGTATTTACGAAGAACTTTTAACTAACAAATAAAGGGATACCGAAGTACCCCTTTTCTGTGACTCCGATGGGATTCAAACCCATGACCTCAGGAACCGGAATCCTGCGCTCTATTCAGCTAAGCTACGGAGCCAATAAATTGATTGCAAAGATGCAACAAGCAAGGGCAAAGAAAGTTTACTTTCAATTTGCCGAGTGTAGCTAAATCTTATGCAAAGATATTGCCAACGAGGGCAAAGAAAATTTATTTTCATTTGCTGAGTGCAGCTAAATCTTATGCAAAGATATTGCCAACGAGGGCAAAGAAAGTTTACTTTCAATTTGCCGAGTGCAGCTAAATCTTATGCAAAGATACAGCAAAGTTTGCAATTGGCAAAATTTACTTTCTACAAAATACTGCACAAAATGAATGTAAAGAATTATAATTATTGAAAAAACCAAGCGGTTTAAGGTTTTTAAACAAAGCTTATGATACAAGCGTTTGCATATGTAAATTTGTTAAGTAATACTTAATAACTTGATTATCAGGCATTATTTTCGTACCTTTGCCCCCGTTAATATGAAACCGAGGTATGTGCGCGCCGATTCTCACGCCCGTCTTACCGCTGATTTGCCTATCTTATGGCAAGTTCATAGGTTTCGGAAAATTAGATGTAATGAGAATTTTAAGAGTATTAATTGTAGGATTTTTAATGATTTTGGCAACAAGCTCTGCGAGTGCAGGGACAGCCATAGGGATTGGAAATTTTGACTGGCGACCCGTGATGGACGCTATCATGCATGTAGAAAGCAAAGGAAATGCAAAGGCTGTGAACGGACCACATGCCGGTATTTTGCAGATTTCGAAAGGTATTGTTACCGAATGTAACAGCATACTGAAGAGCAAAGGCAGCAAGAAACGTTATACGCTTGCCGACCGTTTTAGTCCGAATAAGTCGCGAGAGATGTTCGTTCTGTTTCAATCGCGCTACAATGTAGGCAACAATATCGAAAGAGCCATTCGCATGTGGCACGGTGGAATAAACTTCAGCAATAGCAAAACGCAACAGTATTATAATAAGGTAAAGAAGTTTTTAAGGATTTAATAAGGTTTTAAAAGAAAGATAAAAAAGAACTTCGATACATCGATAACTTATCTTATCGGGTGCATCGAAGTTTTTTTATTTACGGTATGCCATCGTTGTTCGGCATCAATTATTTCGGCATAATGTTTGTTTGACAAAGCAATAAAGAATAAAATAAAAAGAGTTTAAGGTATGAATTTAGTTTTTATAATAGTGTTTTTCCTTATCCTGTCAGTAGGATACGGATATGTTAGTTGGCATATATGGCAGTTGTTGCCCCTCAGTTTTGTTGGCAAATGGGTTGTAGTAGGTGTCATGCTGCTATGTGCAGTCTGCATTTTTGCCAACTTTTTCTTAGATAAAAGTCCGATGCCGGTGGCAATTACGCTGTACGAGGTGGGCAATTCGTCCATCTTTATAAGCTTATACTTGGTGATGCTTTTCCTTGTACTTGACTTCGGAAGGCTTATTCATCTTGTTCCAAAGTCTTTCCTTCATAATAGTTGGAGCGGAACAATTTCGGTTTTTGTTGTTATTTTGGGCTTGTTCATCTATGGTTATCAGAACTATTTGCATAAGGAACGTGTCGAATTGTCGTTAAATACAGGAGGACTGATGCAGCATAAGCATCGTGTCGTGATGCTGACCGACCTGCATTTGGGGTATCATAATCGCACTGACGAATTCCGGAAGTGGGTGGATAAGGTAAATGCAGAGAAGCCCGAAGCAATCCTTATTGCCGGCGACATCATCGACGGGAGCATTCGCGCACTGGCAGAACAGGGTATGGCTGCAGAATTCAACAGGTTGAAAGCACCGGTATATGCTTGTCTTGGCAACCATGAATATTACAGTGGAGAACTGCGTGCAAAGGAGTTTTACAAGGAGGCAAACATTCATTTGCTGATTGATGACCATGCGCTTATACCCTTAGAGGGTGGCGACACGCTGCTTGTGGTGGGACGAGACGACCGCACGAATATGCGCAGGTCTGGCTTGAAGAACCTTATGAAGACTGTTCCGCGCGGTTATTACACCATACTTTTAGACCATCAGCCTTATCATTTGGAGGAAGCGCAGCAGGCAGGCATCAATTTCCAGTTGTCCGGACATACGCACCACGGACAGGTTTGGCCCATCAGTTGGATTGAAGATTCTATCTACGAAAAGGCATTTGGTCCGTTGCAAAAGGGTAACACACAGTATTATGTATCGTCGGGTATCGGCATCTGGGGCGGCAAATTCAGGATTGGAACACGCTCGGAATATGTAGTTGCAGACATTTTATAAAGATATATACACAAAGAGAGTGTATCGGAATACGTCAATTCAGTATTCGGTACACTCTCTTTTTTTGTTTCTTGCAAACTGTAATCTGTACGTGAATTTGGCAGAAGAAAGCAGAACAGACAGGCATCTCGCAGATGTTTTTAAGCAAGTTCGCCAATGACGCAGTGAGCGTTTTTCGGTTTAATATTGTAAAGATAATTCTGTTAAAAAGTGATATAATCGCTTTGGCGTTGCGAAACCGTAGGTTTTGCGTTGTAAAACATACGGTTTTACCGTGCAAAACCTACGGTTTTGGAATGCCAAACAATAGGTTTTGTAATGCGTTGATAAATAAATAGTTACGTAACAGCTACGCTTGCGAAAAATATTTACGTTTTTATTGCCTTCTTTTCGTCATTTTCTCGTTCTTCGAAAGGTGCGTTTTCTCGCCATGGCAATGCCCAAATAAATTTGGCATTGCGCATTTGGCTGAACGAAAACGTTCTTTTCTCGTTCCTCGAAAGGTGCGTTTTCTCGCCATGGCAATGCTCAAGTAAATTTGGCATTGCTCATTTGGCTGAACGAAAACGTTTATGAATAACGTGAGTTCGGTGTAGGGATTTGAGTCCGAAGATACTTCATTTCTTCTTGATTATAAGTGCATTAAACCATCATCAACTCTTTCTTTAGGTAGCTTTATCAATAATATACCGGCGTAATTCTTATATCGAACTCAACGTTAGTCAGTGTTTCTGCCTTACCATTCAAAGTCGTGTGCCAAGCCGCCCTCGCTGGTTTCCTTGTAGAGCGATGGCAGGTCATGCCCTGTTTGTTTCATTACACGCACCACTTTGTCGAACGAAATGCGGTGGCGACCGTCGCTGAAGTTGGCGTAGAGTTGAGCGTCGAGTGCCCGGCAGGCTGCAAACGCATTGCGTTCTATACATGGTATTTGCACCAAACCGCACACCGGGTCGCACGTCATGCCCAAATGGTGTTCCAATCCCATTTCTGCTGCATATTCTATCTGCGAGGGTGTGCCGCCAAACAGCTGGCACGCTGCTGCCGATGCCATGGCACAAGCCACACCTACTTCGCCTTGGCAGCCCACTTCTGCACCGGAGATAGATGCGTTCTCTTTTACTACGTTGCCAAAGAGCCCTGCCGTGGCTAAAGCACGAAGTATTTTGCGTTCAGAAAACTGATGCGCCTTATATAAATGGTAGAGCACAGCCGGCATTACGCCGCACGAACCGCAGGTAGGAGCAGTTACGATAGTGCCACCCGAAGCGTTTTCTTCGCTTACCGAAAGTGCATAGGCATATACCAAACCACGGGCTTGCAGACTGCTTTTATAGTTCTGTGCCTTTATGTAATAGTTGCTCGCCTTGCGCGAAAGGTTCAGCGGACCGGGCAGAACTCCATCGTTTTCCAGTCCTTCTTCCACCGAATGGCACATTGCCACCCATACTTTGTGCAGATATTCCCATATCTGTTCGCCTTCGCAGTAGTCTACATATTCCCAAAAACCGCGTCCGTTCTTCTCGCACCACAGCTGTATTTCCTTCATTGTAGACAGCTGATAGACGGGCAACGTGTAGAACATATCGTCCTTTCCCTTACCTTCCGACAAGGCACCGCCGCCCACACTGTAGACCACCCATTCGTCGGCAACTTGCTTTTCTGCATCGAATGCCTTATAGCGCATACCGTTGGTATGGTAGGGCAGCACCGTCTTTGGCTGCCAGACTATCTCCACGGGAGCTATTTCCGACAGTATTTCGGTAATGGCTACATCGGTAAGGTGCCCTTTTCCTGTTGCTGCCAGACTGCCATAGAGCGTTACCTCGAACGCCTTTGCGTTTGGATTTCGCCGGGCAAATATCTCTGCCGCATGCGCCGGTCCCATTGTATGGCTGCTTGAGGGACCTTTTCCTATTCTAAAAATCTCTTTTAACGAGTTCATAATATCTTCTTCAGGCTTTCAAATACTATTGTGTGTTGAAGTTCAGCTTGTGCTTTCGCTTTCGGTAAATATTCAGATAGCAATGCACAATGCGCATAGGCGACTTTTTCCACGACTGCAAATATAATGATTAAATATGGATTTAAGCCACCAAAAAGTGTAAAAAACTTTATTTAATAACCTGAGTTGGGTATGGGAATGATGCTTAAAAGTTGCAGAGGAAGAGTGTTTTTGTAACTTTATATCTGATAACCAAGCGGTTATAAATAATCGTTTGCTTCTGCAGCCGATATAAATTCAATAGAAATATTCTGTACATTCGATGACTTTCTGCAAGCATTTTAGCCTATAGTTAATGAGGAACGATTTACTTGTTGTTGCCCGAGGCAGATGCTGAAAAGCAGCCTTGCCTTTGTAAAGACAATTCCGTTAAAAACCGATAACTACAATTTTACGTTGCAAAAGCGTGAGTTCGTTGCATAGAACTTATATCGGCTGCACGCCAAATACAGCTTTTATAGCGGTTTTCAGAATACAAAAAAGCCACTCCTTCACAGGAATGGCTTTCTTTAAAGTATTTATAAATAATCGATAGGTTTATCCGTTCATTGACAGTAAGAACTCGTCGTTGTCGCGTGTGCGCAACATACGGTCGTGAATAGAGTTCATTGCTTCTATTGGGTTCATATCGGCGATGTACTTGCGCAGTATCCACATACGGTCGATGGTGGTCTTGTCCTGCAACAAATCGTCGCGACGGGTGCTCGATGCAACAAGGTTTACAGATGGGAAGATGCGCTTGTTGCTGAGCGAACGGTCGAGTTGCAACTCCATATTGCCCGTTCCCTTGAACTCTTCAAAGATAACTTCGTCCATCTTCGAGCCTGTATCGATAAGCGCAGTAGCAATGATGGTGAGCGAACCGCCGCCTTCTATATTACGTGCAGCACCGAAGAAACGTTTCGGTTTCTGCAATGCGTTGGCATCTACACCACCCGTCAGCACCTTTCCCGATGCGGGCGCAACGGTATTATAGGCACGTGCAAGACGCGTAATGGAGTCGAGGAAGATAACAACATCGTGCCCACACTCTACCATTCGCTTTGCTTTTTCAAGCACAATGCCTGCTATTTTCACGTGGCGTTCGGCCGGTTCGTCGAACGTTGATGCAATAACTTCGGCGTTTACGGTGCGTGCCATGTCGGTAACTTCTTCAGGACGCTCGTCTATGAGCAGCATCATGAGGTAAGCCTCTGGGTGGTTGGCTGCTATGGCGTTGGCTATATCCTTCATCAAGATGGTTTTACCCGTCTTTGGTTGCGCCACGATGAGTGCACGCTGTCCCTTTCCGATTGGCGAGAAAAGGTCTACCACACGAGTTGAAAGATTGGTTGTGCGTGGGTCGCCGCAAAGTGTAAACTTCTCGTCGGGGAAGAGCGGAGTAAGGTGTTCAAACGATACGCGGTCGCGAACTTCCGACGGTACACGTCCGTTTATTTTATCAATGGTGGTCAGCGGGAAGTATTTCTCGCCCTCGCGTGGCGGACGCACGTGGCATTCCACTACATCTCCCGTTTTCAAACCGTTTTGCTTGATTTGGTTGGCAGGCACATAAACATCGTCGGGCGACGACAAATAGTTGTAATCGCTTGAGCGTAGGAAGCCGTAACCGTCGGGCATTACTTCGAGAACACCGTTTGCTTTGATTATATCGGTGAAGTCGTAGGCAGGCGCAGCTGCTTGTTGCATGCCCATTTCAGGATAGAACGACGGCTGGTTGGTGTCGTTTGAAATGGTCGGACGGTCGAACATATCGTATGTAGGCACTATTCCTTGGTCTTCGATGGGAATGTCTACCACTGTGATAAAGTCTGTACCGTCGCCCGGGTCGCCTGCCCAGACACCGTCCGGAGCAAAGTTTGCCGCCCCCTCGTTTTGCTCGTTGTGTGCATTTACCTTTGCTTGGAGCTGCTCAATGAGGTTGTTGGTGGCTTCGCCATCGGTTGTATTCTCAGTATCGGGTGTAAATTCGGCTTCCGGAATAATCGCTTCTGCGTTAGCTTCTGCAGGGGTTTCAGCCTCAACAGGTGCTGCTATCCGGGTTTCGATAGGAGCTTCCGGTTGCACTTCTGCAGCTGTTTCGGTCTGTTGGGGTTCTTCTGTTGCTTTCTGAGTGGTGCGCTTGCGCTTTGGTGTTTCTGCTTCCGGAACTTCGGTGGCAGCAGTAGCAACAGCTTTTTCTGTTTCTTCTTTCTTCTTGCGTCCACGCTTTTTAGGAGCTTCTTCCTCTGTTACGGGTGCAGCTTCCTCTTTCACAGCCGGCTGTTCGTCGGGCATATCCTTAAACAAACTTGGCTGTGGAACACCTTGTGGTTTATTTTTTTGCAGATCGAAGTTCTCTCCTTCCTTTCCGTGTACGGTATAAACTTTATCAGGGTCTTTCTTTGCTATCCTTGTTCGCTTGCGCTTCGCAGTGCCCAATGGGTGCGATGCGCCGGCATTCATAGCCTGCCTGTCTAATATGGCATAGATGATAGACTCTTTGTCGTCGGTTTTATTGTATTCCGCTTCAAGGTCTTTTGCGATATTCTCCAATTCGGGAATATCCTTTTCTAATAATTCTTCTTTACTGAACATAAAGTTTTATGTATGTTATATCGAAATTTTGATTTTGTGGAGGTAAAGGTTTCAGAACCGAAACCTTATATATTCAAAACGTGTGCAAAGATAGTTTTTTTATTTGGAAATAGCAAATGATTAACAAGTTTTTTTAAGATGAAAAGGCAATTACTACGTGATTTCGACATAAGAAAGCAGGTTGGATAGGCTATATCGCAGATGTTTTCCAAACAAATACTCCGGTGAAACAATGAGAGACTTTCGGTTTCACCTTGTAAAGATAATTCGTTTAAAAAGCGATAACTGCGTTTTGGCATTGCGAAAGCGGCTGTTTTGCAACGCAAAACTTACGCTTTGACCTTGTAAAACCTACGCTTTTGGAATACTAAACAATAGGTTTTGTAACACGCTGACGGATAGATGGTTAAGCGATAGCTATGTCTGCAAAAAATATTTACGTATTTATTGCCTTCTTTTCGTTCAAAGAGAACGTGAGTTGGGTGGAAGAATTTGAGAACGAAGATGCTCGGCTTCTTTCCGATTATCAGCACATTAAATCATTATCAGTTATTTCTTTAAGTATCTCAATAAATAATGTACCGGCGTAATTCTTACACCAAGCTCACGTAATTACTTTATTTCTTTCTCAATTCCTCTTGGTAAGCGAGTATCGCTTTCAGCGTTATTTGCTCGGCTTCTTCGATAGAACAGTGGAGCTTACCGCCTGAAGCGTCGGCGTGGCCACCACCATTGAAGAACCGAACTGCCATTGGCTGACAGTGAAAACCATTGCCCGACCGCAGACTAACAAGCACAAGGTTGGGGCGTTCGGTATCTTCGCGCAGCGATATGCTAAGTTTCAAACCCTTAATCTGCTGCGGTACGTTTACCACACCTTCCAAATCGCCTTTTATAAAATGGAAACGGCGCATCTCTTCTTTCGTTACCGCGAAGTAAGCGGCATGCAATTCGTTCACCACCTTCATCTTATTGGCGATGATATGCCCACGCAGACGGAGTGCATTTACCGAATAATTGTGATAGACACGGTTGTATATGTTGTCTTTGTCGATGCCTTTGGAAAGCAGTTGTCCGATAACGAAATATATTTCGGGGCGTGTAGAGTTGTAGGTAAAGCCGCCTGTGTCGGTCATCATGCCGCAATAAATGCACTGCGCACACTCTTTCGTCATGTCATCGTAACCTCCTAATTGGCTGATGATGTAGAATATCATTTCGCTTGTGCTTGACATGTCGGGCTTCGACACCGTTATGGCGTTGTTGGTTTCAGGCTCCAAGTGGTGGTCGATGAGTATTCGCTTTGCCTTGCAGCCTTCGAGAGTGGGTCGCATATCCTCCACGCGTGTGTACTGATTGAAGTCCAAGCAGCAAACAAGGTCGGCATTGTCGAACGCTTGTTGCACTTTATCGGGGTGCTTATCGTAGCGCAGTATGGTATTTGAGCCGGGCAGCCACTGCAAAAAGTCGGGATAGGCATCGGGCATACAAACCGTTACGTCGGTCTTACCTATTTGTTTCAAATAGCTTTCCACGCCAAGGAAGAGCCAATGGCATCTCCGTCGGGCGATTTATGGGCGCAAATAACGATGTGTTCCGATTGAGCGACGAGCTGCCGCAACTGTTCTGCCTCGGTGTCGCTTAATAAATTTACGTTCATTTGTTTCTGTATTGTTCTACTGTATTGGCTATTTCGATACGGAAATGTATCGAAATAGCGTAAGGCCGCTTATCGTTTAAAACAGCTTTTCGGGGTAAATGCCATCGGCTATGAGCTTCTTGATGCGTGCCACAACGCCGTCGCGGTCTTTAGGATAGGTTACGCCGAACCATGTACCGGTGGTGTCGAGCACGTCCACGGTGGCTGTATCGTCGGTTATGAGCTTATTTACCATCATCGGAATGTAGTATTCCGACTTCTTGTTTTCTATGTTCTTTGGGTCGGAAAGGAACTCGCGGAAGTAGGCATCGCTGTACTCGAAGTAGTCGGGGGTGAAGCCCCACACGTTCATCGATGTCGGTGTATTGTCCGGTACGGTCGTCCAGCTGCCGTCTTCCTCCATGTATTGCACCTTGTCGCCGTGGCGTTCAATCTTCGTGCGCTCCACGACATTGGTCAGATACCCTTGTTCGTTGGTGCTGCAAAGTCCGCGCGAAACAGTTCCGTTCTCGCTTAAGGTGTTGCCAACACGGAAACCCACCATGGCGTATTTGTTTCTTGAACCTTCGGGAAGGTCGGCAAGGAACTTGCCAATCACCATGAAAGCATCGCGACTATAGAAGTCGTCGCAGTTGATAACGCAGAAAGGCTCACGGATAACGTCCTTCGCCATAAGTACGGCGTGGTTTGTTCCCCATGGTTTTTCTCTGCCTTCGGGCACGCAAAAGCCCTCGGGCAGAGCGTCAATGCTTTGGAAAACAATCTCAGCGGGTATGTGTCCCTCGTATTTTGCGAGTATTTGCTTGCGGAATTGCTCCTCAAAATCCTTGCGAATGATGAAGATTATCTTGCCGAAACCTGCCTTTATGGCATCGTA
Source organism: Prevotella falsenii DSM 22864 = JCM 15124 (assembly GCF_000613945.1). GTDB lineage: Bacteria > Bacteroidota > Bacteroidia > Bacteroidales > Bacteroidaceae > Prevotella > Prevotella falsenii. The sequence continues at coordinate 7,901 of NZ_BAJY01000028.1, read as the reverse complement.
AATAGAATAATCCATAATGGTTTCGCCGTTCGGACCGAGTCCTTCTAACTGTTTCAAGCCACCAAAACGGGTGCCCATACCTGCTGCAAGAAGTAACAATGTTGGTTTCATTTCTTTTATATGCTTAATGATTTATATTCCAAATGTTTTTTCTTTGGGACTGCAAAGGTACAAAAAAGATTGGAAAATATTATATAATAAGGTGTAGAATAAAAAATATTATTACGCCCCTGACACTGAAGAAAAAGCTGTATTGTATAGAAAGCCTAGGAAAACTAGGATTCTCTAGAAGCTCTAGCGTAGAACTCGAAAACAGCCTTCATCTTGTAAAGATAATTCCGTTAAAAAGTGATATAATCGCTTTGGCGTTCCAAAACCGTAGGTTCTATAAAGCGTTGATAGCAAGATGGTTACGCAACAGAAACGATTGCGAAAAATGTTTACGCTTTTTTCGCCTCTCACCCCTATATATAATAAGGTGTATGGGTGCAACTTTCGACTCGTCGGGCAGCAATAACAGAAAACAGAACAGCCACAAAGGCGATGCCCTTGTGGCTGTATGCTGTTTCCGGTGTGCACCGACGCCACTATCAAGCGGCAACGGCGGACTTTACAGTTTGTCGTATTCCAAGTGGAAGTTGATAACTGCTTCGATGGATTGCCAATACATATCGAGTTGTATATTCTCGTTTGGCGAGTGGATAAGGTTCGATTCCAAGCCGAAACCCATAAGCACTGTCTTAACGCCGAGTATTTCCTCGAAAGTCGCAATGATAGGAATGCTACCGCCACGGCGTGCCGCAATAGGACGCTTACCGAATGCCTTTTCGAACCCACGCTCGGCTGCCTTGTAGGCAGGGAGGTCGATTGGGCACACGTAACCTTGTCCGCCGTGCAGCGACTTGATGTTTACCTTCACGGTTTTGGGTGCTACTCGCTTGAAGTAATCTACCACCAACTGCCCTATCTTCTTATGGTCTTGGTGTGGAACAAGGCGACAAGAGAGTTTTGCGTATGCCTTTGAGGGGATTACGGTCTTAGCTCCTTCGCCCTGATAGCCGCCCCAGATGCCGCAAACGTCGAAACTTGGACGGAAGCCGGTGTGCTCTATGGTGCTGTAACCCTTCTCGCCGAAGAGCTCTTCAACGTCGAGCGACTTCTTGTAGGCTTCCTCGTCGAAAGGTATTTGCGCCACCATGGCACGCTCTTCCTTCGATACTTCTTCCACATCGTCGTAGAAGTTGGGGAACTGTATCTTGCCGTCCTTGTCGGTAACATCGGTTATCAGTTTGCAAAGCACGTTGATTGGGTTTGCCACCGCACCGCCGAAGTGTCCCGAATGCAGGTCGTGGTTAGGACCGGTAACCTCGATTTGCCAATAAGCCAAACCGCGAAGACCAACCGTGAGCGACGGTATGTCTTTGGCAATCATACTTGTATCGGAAACAAGAATAACGTCGCACTTGAGCAGTTCCTTGTGCTTTTCGCAGAATGCGCCTAGACTTGGCGAGCCTATTTCTTCTTCTCCTTCGAGTATGAACTTTATGTTGTGCTTCAGCAAATTGTTCTTAACGATATATTCAAAAGCCTTGGCTTGAATGAACGACTGCCCCTTGTCGTCGTCGGCACCGCGCGCCCACAGGCGTCCGTCTTTGACAACAGGCTCGAATGGCTCGGTTTTCCAAAGCTCGAATGGCTCGGCAGGCATCACGTCGTAGTGCCCGTAGATGAGCACCGTCTTTGCAGCAGGGTCTACAATCTTCTCGCCGTAAACCACAGGGTTGCCGTCGGTAGGCATCACTTCTGCCTTATCAACACCCGACATCAGCAGCAACTCTTTCCAACGCTCGGCACAACGTATCATGTCTGCGCCGTGCTTTTCGGGCTGCGCACTCACACTGGGTATGCGAATAAGACTGAACAGCTCTTCAAGTATTCGGTCTTGATTTTCCTTTATATACTCTTTAATCATAAATTTTGGGTTTAAAGGTTAAATGTTTCTTGCTGCAAACTTACATATTTTTAATGTGATTAACGAAAGAAAAATGCTAAATGTTATTTAATTCACCGTTTATTTTGCAGCAAACCGCCCCACAAATAGTTTCTTTTCGCCGCACCGATTTGCCGTGTGCAGCCCTGCCTTGCACCGATACAATAGTTATTCAGTTTTGTAAAGATAATTCTGAAGAAAAATGATAATTTCGATTTGGCATTGCGAAACCGTAGGTTTTGCGATGTAAAACCTACGCTTTTACCGTGCAAAACCTATGGTTTTGGAACGCGAAACAATAGGTTTTATAATACGTTGATAACAAGATAGTTACACAACAGATATTCTTATGAATAATATTTACACTTTTCTTGCCTTTTCCGCCTGATACGGACGATTTATCAGTGGCATTTTTCTCGCCATCACAAGCAGTCTATTCAATGCAAGCGCGAAAGAATAAAGGTGCAACTAATAGGTTTGTGTTTTGAAATTCCCTATTTAAAGTTTCGATAAACTTGGCATACGCTATCACCAACGAATGGGTACCGCAGAGCAAGGCAAGAGCGCAGAAAACACTCCGGGCAACCTATTGCCCATATATATAATAGGTGTGGTTTTTCTCAACAGCATCTAAAAAAATGAAAAAGAATAGAGAAAAAGAATAAAAATAATTGTCCAAACTTGCTTACATTCAGATTATTATTAGTAACTTTGCGCCCTTATAGGGGCATATTGTGCCCTTGAGAGAATTTTTCACATAAAGTCTAACTTTATTAATTAAAACATTTTTAAAAACATTTATGGCAAATTTTGAAAACGTTAATCCATTGTCAGACTTCAATTGGGACGACTTTGAAAACGGTGTAACCGTTGGTGGCGACAAGGAACAGCTGACAAAGGCTTACGACGACACCCTCAACAAGATTCAAGAACATCAGGTTGTTGAAGGTGAAGTTATCTCTATCGACAAGAAAGAAGTTGTAGTCAATATCGGCTACAAGAGCGACGGCATCATTCCGGCATCGGAATTCCGCTACAACCCGGAACTTAAAGTAGGCGACAAGGTTGAGGTTTACGTTGAAAACCAAGAGGACAAGAGCGGTCAGCTTATTCTTTCGCACAAGAAGGCACGCCTCCAGAAGAGCTGGGAAAACATTAACGAAGCTCTCGAAGCCGATGCTGTTATCCAAGGTTACATCAAGAGCCGTACCAAGGGCGGTATGATTGTTGATGTATTTGGCATCGAAGCGTTCCTTCCGGGCAGCCAGATTGACGTTCACCCAATACGCGACTACGACGTATTTGTTGGCAAAACAATGGAATTCAAGGTGGTTAAGATAAACCAAGAGTTCCGCAACGTAGTCGTTTCACACAAGGCACTCATCGAAGCAGAGCTTGAAGCACAACGCAAGGAAATTATCTCTCACCTCGAAAAAGGTCAAATCCTCGAAGGTGTTGTCAAGAACATTACTTCTTACGGCGTATTCGTTGACCTCGGCGGTGTTGATGGACTCATTCACATTACCGACCTTTCTTGGGGACGCATCAACGATCCACACGAAGTTGTTGAGCTTGACCAAAAGATTAATGTCGTTATTCTCGACTTCGACGAAGAGAAGAAACGCATTGCTCTCGGCTTGAAACAGCTCGTTCCACACCCATGGGACGCTCTCGATCCTAACCTCAAGGTGGGCGACCACGTTAAGGGCAAGGTGGTTGTAATGGCTGATTATGGCGCATTCGTTGAAATTCAACCGGGCGTAGAAGGGCTTATCCACGTTTCGGAAATGAGCTGGAGCCAGCACTTGCGCTCTGCACAGGAATTCATGAAGGCAGGCGACGAAGTAGAAGCAGTAGTGCTTACACTCGACCGCGACGAGCGCAAGATGTCTCTCGGCATCAAGCAGCTCAAGGAAGACCCATGGGAAGCTATCGAAGCAAAATACCCTGTTGGCTCTAAGCACGTAGCTAAGGTTCGCAACTTCACCAACTTCGGTATCTTCGTAGAACTTGAAGAAGGCGTAGACGGACTCATTCACATCTCTGACCTCTCATGGACCAAGAAGGTGAAACACCCATCTGAATTTACTCAGGTAGGTGCAAACATGGACGTTATCGTGCTCGAAATCGACAAGGAAAACCGTCGCTTGAGCCTCGGTCATAAGCAACTCGAGACCAATCCTTGGGATACATACGAATCAATCTACACGCCGGGCTCTACCCACATCGGTAAGATTACCGAGTCAATGGACAAGGGTGCAGTTATCACACTCAACGAAGGCGGTGAAGGTTTCGCAACTCCTAAGCACCTTGTTAAGGAAGACGGCTCACAGGCACAGCTCGGTGAGGAACTCCCATTCGTAGTTATCGAGTTCGTTAAGGACACCAAGCGCATCATTCTTTCACACTCTCGCACATTCGAAGAAGCGAAAGAAGAGCAAGCACGCCGCCAACGCAGCAATAACAAGAAGCACTCTGAACCTGCAACACAAATCAACAATGTTACCGCAGGTACATCTCTTGGCGACCTCGACGTTCTCGCCGACCTCAAGAAGAAGATGGAAGAGGGCAAGTAATTATAAGATAAATTACATCTCATCATAACAATGGGCCGGGCTTTTTTATAAAGTCCGGCTTTTTTTATTGTTCAAAGCAATTGCTATAGAGACCGTAATACAGAACTTGGATATAGCCTTGACTTTATAAAAATAAGTTCTTCGGAAAGCCAAAATTTCGATTTTGCATTGCGAAAGCGTAGGCTTTTTTTTCTTTTCATTTACGAAAAAAGTTGTCGCCATTCATTTCCTGCTGCTCCCCTTTTCATCTTTTTTAAAGCTTTTGCCTTTGGTCTTCAACATAAATACCTTATATTTGCAATTCATTCATTCTCGAACAAAGTATATGAAGCGATACATACTCATTATAATGGTGGCACTTGCAAGTATTGGTTCGGCAATAGCCGGACCCAAAATACGTTGGAACCAAGCCTACCAAAACTACTTCAACAAATACAAGAATATCGCAATCAGGGAAATGCAACGCTACGGCATACCTGCCAGCATCACACTCGCACAAGGCGTTTTGGAAAGCGGAGCCGGCAACAGCCGATTGGCTACCGTGGCGAACAACCACTTCGGCATAAAGTGCCACGACTGGACAGGACCTTCCATATCGCACGACGACGACGAACTGGGCGAATGTTTCCGCGTTTACAACAGTCCGCTCGAAAGCTACGAAGACCACTCTAAATTCCTGAGAGAGCGCAAACGATATAGCAGCCTGTTCCTGCTTTCAAAGTCGGACTACCGTGGCTGGGCACACGGACTGAAGCGTGCGGCTACGCCACCAACCCCGTCTACGCTTATAGCTTGATAGACATCATAGAGCTGTACAGGCTTTACGAATACGACAATATGGTGCTTGGCAAGGGCAACAACGATTGGAACAAGTCAAGCCAACCGCAACAGAACGGCTCGTATGCAGGTATGCGACAGTTCCGTGCTTTCAACGAAAACTGCTATCTTACGGCACATGCCGGCGAAACCTATGACAACATAGCAAGGGAAATAGGAATATCGGCTCACAAGTTAGCCAAATACAACGAGAAACCCGAAGACGCACAGCTGAACGAGGGCGAAATAGTATGGCTGAGAAAGAAGAAACGCCACGTACCCGAAAACTTTGGCAGGCAATACCATACGGTAAGAAGCAACGAAAGTCTGTACGACATTTCACAGCAGTACGGCGTACGCCTGAAGAACATGATGAAAGCGAACCGGAAAATCATGAAACGAGGCATCAAGGCAGGCGACAGAGTGGTGTTGCCATAAACGAAAAGCCATGCAGCAAATGGTTTGCAACGAAAATACAGGAGCGAAACAACATCTCGCTCCTATATTTTTTGCCAACTCCCGAATACGATAAACACCAATTGAACAGCCAAACAGAACAAGCAAGATTACTATTTATTGCAAAGTATTGTTAATTTTTGCATTTTATCGGGCAAATCTTTGTCTTTTAAAAATTAAGATTGTAAGTTTGCAAGAAATATACGAAAATATATAAAACCTAACTCAAATACATTATATTGCTATGGAAAAAAAGACTGTAGTAACCGGCGTTATCGGTGCTGATGCTCATGCCGTTGGCAACAAGATTATCGCTTTTGCGCTCGAGCAGCACAACTACAATGTGGTAAACCTCGGTGTAATGGTGGCGCAAGAAGAATATATCGCAGCTGCCATCGAAACCAACGCTGACGCTATTCTGGTATCGTCGATGTATGGTCATGGCGAAATCGACTGCCAAGGACTGCGCGAAAAGTGCGACGAAGCCGGACTGAAAGGCATTCCTATCTTCGTAGGCGGCAACCTCGTAGTAGGCAAGCAGAATTTTGAAGATGTGGAAAAACGTTTCCTCGCAATGGGTTTCACAAAGGTATATCCTCCCGGAACTGACATCGAAATCTCTATCAAAGACCTCGATAAAGTTTTGGGAAAGGAAGACTGACCTATGAAATACCTTACTGTAGACTTTGGTAGCACATACACGAAGCTGACGGCGATAGACACAGAGAAGGGCGATGTTGTGGGAACTGCGGCTGCCTTCACCACCATCGAGACCGATGTGATGGAGGGATTTAACAACGGCATGCAGCAACTCGAAGCCCAAATAGGGCACTTCGCCTACGACAGACTTCTCTGCTGCAGCAGTGCTGCGGGAGGTTTGAAGATGGTTGCACTCGGATTGGTGCCGGAACTTACCGCCAAGGCTGCAAAGATGGCAGCTTCGAGTGCAGGCGCAAAGGTGGTAAAGACCTATTCATTTGAAATCTCGCAAGCCGAACAGCAGGAGATTTACGACATCAATCCCGACTTGGTATTGCTTTGCGGCGGCACCGACGGGGGCAACAAAGACGTCATTATTGCCAATGCCAAACGACTGTGCGCCATCGACCGCGACTTCTCTATCATTGCAGCAGGCAACAAAACTGCTTCTTACGAGCTCGACGAGATATTCAAGGCATCGAACAAAAAGAAGTGTGTCATTACCGAAAACGTAATGCCGCAGTTCAATGTCATCAACATCAATCCTGCAAAACAGAAGATTAAGGAACTTTTCATCAGCCGAATTATTGAAGCAAAAGGACTTTCAAGAGTTCAGGAAATGAGTGGTTACGACATCATTCCCACACCGTTGGCAGTGCTGACAGGTTGCGAACTTCTTAGCAAAGGCTACGGACGCGATGGCGGTATGGGCGATATGATGGCAGTAGACCTCGGTGGGGCTACTACCGACATATATTCAATGGCGAAAGGAGAGCCAACCATAGCCGAAGTTATCACCAAGGGACTGCCCGAACCGTACAGCAAACGCACTGTAGAAGGCGACCTCGGCATGCGCTACAGCCTCACGGCTATGGCAGACGAGATAAACATGGAGGTGTTTGCCGATGAACTTGGAATTGAGCAAAGCAAAATTGAAAACTGGATACAGCGATGTGCCGACGCTCCGGCAACACTCCCGCAAACCGACGAAGAAGCACGCATAGAACAAGGATTGGCACGCAACGCCGTGAAGGTGGCAGTAGAACGGCACTGCGGATACTTCGAGCCGGCTTTCACACCAATGGGTCAAGTGTTCACATTGACGGGGAAAGACCTTTCCGACGTGCCTTATATAGTAGGCATCGGCGGTTCTATCAAGAACAACAGCGACCCCAAGAAAATACTTAGCGGCGCAGAAAAGAAAGCATCGCGCGACCCAATGTTTGCCAAACCCAAAGCACCGAAGTATATGCTCGACAAGAAATACATCTTCGCATCGATGGGATTGCTAAGCACATTCGAACCGCATCTGGCGTTGGCAATTATGAAAAAAGAGATTACGGAAATATAAATAATGCAATAGT
>NZ_BAJY01000029.1 GCF_000613945.1 Prevotella falsenii DSM 22864 = JCM 15124 | reverse complement strand
AAGTATTGCCAATGAGGCGTCTGCAATGTCGATAAACAAACATTATGAATACTCTTTTCAGAATACCATTATCCGTTAAAACTTAAATTGGCTGCAATACAACTTATCGTATAAGCGAAAAAGCCGAAAAATGTGTAAACATTATTCATAAGAATAGGTGTCGCATAACCATCTTTGTATCAATGCTTTACAAAACCTATTGTTTTGCATTCCAAAACCGTAGGTTTTGCACGGTAAAAGCGTAGGTTTTACAACGCAAAACCTACGGTTTCGCAACGCCAAAGCAATTATATCACTTTTTAAGAGAATTATTTTTACAAAATCAGGGGTAATGAAAGGGGCTGAGTTCCATACAAGAAGCTCAGCCCGAATTTTATCTGATGTAAAGGTTTTAGCGAACAATTATAAAGGAAAAACTATGGGTATAGGATACTTCAATGCCTTTTTCTATTCCTTTCCGGCATAGAGAATAATGCTTGTAGCACCTATTGTAAAAAGTGTTCCGTCAAAGATATTGCGACGTTCATTATCTGCAAGAATTTCGTTATCAACAAATGTACCCGTGTAAGAGGGTCCGTCTTTCAATACATACTCCAACTTTCCTTTTGCATTTTTCGATACATTGATGGTACAATGCGTCATATCCATACTCGGATCGTCGGTTTCAATAGGACAATTTATGGGGTTTCCTTTCATATAACGTCCTATAACGTTTTCTCCCAACTTCAATGGCAAGACCTGCTTGTAATGAAAAACATTTTCTATTACATGCAATGAACCGTAATCGAAAACCTCTTCGCTTGATTTTTGTGGGACGTTTTCTGCTTTCTGAGCACGCTTAACGGCAGATATTCCCAGTCTGATTCCAAACTGTTTATTACAATTGGGGCACGCAAAAGCAAGTCTTTGACCTACTGAATATTTTGTTTCATCAAAAGTAATAAAGCTTTTACACTTGGGGCAGCGTACTCTTTTCATATATTTTTATTTTCCTATTTCCAATATCCATGCCTGCTTGAAGTTAGCATTACCTCTAAGATTATTAAGTTTTTCAGCGGCTGACTGAGCACTTCTATATTTTCCATATACAACCTTTATACTGCCTGCGCCTGTGTAAATGCAAGCATCGGCAAAACCGTTATTATGCAGTTCCTTCACAAAGGCTTTGGCATTTCTTTCTGTTATATGGCTTGCCAATACCAAACTCCAATAGTGTTTGGAAGGTGTAGCAGGCATTTTGTCTTTTGAAATAACTTTTTCTTTGTTTGAAATAACTTTTTCTTTGGAGGTATTAGCTTGGCTGTTGCTGATATTATTTGAATCGAAAATATTATAGAACATACCGCTTTTAACCTCTTGGCGTTGGAGACTGTTATGCTTTTCAGCGGTAAGTCCGACGATAAAGACAAAAGAAACCAAGACAGCTGCAACGGCAAAGTCTTTCACAGCCTTAAGACTGACGCTTAAACGCTTCTCGCCTTGGTTGTTGGTATCTATATAAACAACGTGCGTTTTCTTTTCAATCTTTTCCTGAACAGAGGTCTTTTCTATCTCTATATTGGCAACATGGCTTGATTTTGCAATTTCAAAACTACTGAATCCATAGTACTTTGGGGTCAATAATCCGCCTTCGTAAGGTTCAAATGCAATTCTATTATTCCCCTCACGTTTAAGTACACCAAGCCCCTTCAGTTCAAGCAGCCCAACTTCCTCTAAGGTATTAAGAATGCTATCAACCTCTGTTTCAATTTCTCTCATTGCTTCCGGGTAACTGAGGTCGTAAGCCTCAATATACGACTGGGCAAGCAAAGAATCATTCATTCTTAACACAGGGTTGAAACCGACAGTACGATAAGGTGGAAGATAAATATTGTCTGACTTCTCGTATCGTGCTTCGCTGTGGTATGCTACGAAGCCACCGAGTCCCGGGACAATGATACAATCATTTTCCAATAATAATATTTCAATATGTCGGTCTATTCTTAACATTCTCGCAAATTTAATAAAAAACTTCTTAACTGCCAAACTATAAACACAAAAAACTTATTATCAGCTATGATAATAAGTTTTTGTTTGGTTGGATATGATAATTATCTTATTCTATCTGCTGCACGAACAAGTGCCTCGTCTGACTTGATAGCATTTCTTGCCAATATCAACAAAATGAGCGAAACGAATGGTAGACACGCTCCATATTCAAAATGAAGTTTCAAATCGCCCAACATAAATTGACTTATAAGCAGATAGCAAGATGCCAAGCAACTACAAGGAATATTGCAATGCTGCAAAATCGTATTTGGCGTTTCCTATTCTTATAATCAAATATAACAAACAAATGCAGTGGAAGCGTTATCAATAAAGTCGCAAACAATGGCCACACCTTAAAGTCTTTCACTCCATTCCCGTCTACTATCCATAAGTTTGTCATCTTACTTGATATTCCCATACCGCTTGGTTCCAATAAACCGATAGGCATGCAAAGGCAAATAACAAGTACTACGAACGATAAGAACAAGAAAATAGTTTGCTTTCTTTGTATCATACTTGAGCGTCTTCGTTCTCTAATCCATCTTTCGATGGGTCGCGCCAATAAACATTACCGTCCAAGAACTCTTGAGTAGCCAATAGTGTTGGCTTTGGAAGTTTCTCGTAATAACGACTAATCTCTATTTGCTCACGATTTTCAAACACCTCTTCTAACGAATCGCTATACGAAGCAAACTCTGCAAGTTTCTTGCTGAGGTCTTGCTTGATTTCAACTGAAATTTGATTAGCACGCTTTGCAATGATAGCAACACTTTCATAAACGTTGTCTGTTTCGTTCCAAAGCTCTACCACATCACGGGTTACTGTGTTTACAGGTGCTTTTGATTTCTTGTAATCCATTTATTTATGCTTGTTTTATATTTCTATTTTGCTTTTGCAGTAAATTGCTTGCACTTCTCTATATACTTTTCGGCAGTTGAACGTTCCTTAGAATCAGGATATTCATTGATGAAGCCATAGCATTCATCTTCTGCGTCTTGATAGCGTTGCACTTTCTTTTCTTCAACACTCATCTGCGCTAACTCATACTTACCTTTCATTACAAGAATGGCAAAATCTTCTCGAAGCGAAGAATATGGGAAGTCGTTCAAAGCATTTTGCGCTGTAATAATGCACGCTTCATAATTGTTACCGCCATCGTTTCCGCAATTACCAAAGTAAGAACCGAGATTGTAATACAATTTTGCGTTTAAGTATTCCTTACGAATAAGCTTGTCTTGCAAAGTAAACAATCTCTGCTGTGCGGTTCCTTTCATTTTTCCGTTTGGGTATAAATCCAAATAATCTTGGAATGCTGCAATTGCTGCAACGGTTGGTGTCTGGTCTAAACGAGGCTCCGGAGTTCCTTCGTACAAGCTCTGTCCAATGTAGAAAGAAGCCATTTCTGCATAATATCCATGCGGATAGGTTTGATAATACTTCTTAAAAGCTTCTGAAGCAGCTTGGTAATCGTGCATTCCATATTCTGCCATAGCCAGCATATAGAGGCATTCTTGCGCGTTGTCAGTACCTTTTTGAATAGTTACCAAATCTTGAAGCAGGGTTACTGCAAAGCTGTATTTCCCTTTTGCGAAACACTCTTTTGCGTACTCATACTTATATGTATAGTCTGTACTTTTATAAACTTGGTTGTATTCTTGTGCACAACTTGTGAAAAGAAGCGACAGAATAAATGTAATGAGAATATTCTTCTTCATAAATTTACTTTGAGATGCAAAGTTACATATAATTCCATAATAAACAAAGCTGTTACTGCATTTTTAGCAAAAAATCACTTTTAATTATCTATAATCTACAGTTTTTTATTAACTTTGTACTTAATAATGGACTTTAAACTGACATCAAAATACAAGCCCACCGGAGACCAGCCGGAGGCAATAAAGGAATTAACAGAAGGATTGGAGCGTGGCGATAAAAGTCAGGTTCTGTTAGGTGTAACAGGTTCCGGCAAAACTTTCACAATGGCAAATGTCATTGCCAACGTAAACAAACCTACTTTAATTCTATCGCATAACAAAACTTTGGCTGCCCAACTCTTCGAGGAAATGAAAGGTTTCTTCCCTGAAAATGCGGTGGAATACTATGTTTCGTACTACGATTACTATCAGCCGGAGGCTTATATGCCTTCAACTGACACCTACATAGAGAAAGATTTGGCTATCAACGATGAGATTGACAAGCTCCGTCTTTCAGCAGTTTCTTCGCTATTATCCGGCAGAAAAGATGTAATTGTGGTGTCATCGGTATCCTGTATCTATGGTATGGGCGGTCCTGTTGCAATGAAAGATAATGTAATAAGAATAAAGAAAGGGCAAGTTCTCGACCGTAACATCTTTTTAAGACAACTCGTAAATGCGTTATATGTCAGAAATGATATAGATTTACAGCGTGGCAACTTCCGTGTAAAAGGAGATACGGTTGATATAGCAATGGCTTACAGCGACAACATATTAAGAGTTACGTGGTGGGACGACGAAATAGATGCCATAGAAGAAATAGACGCTGTGTCTTATCACCGCTTAGGCACATTTGAAGAATACGAGGTTTACCCTGCCAATCTTTTTGTTACATCAAAGGAGCAAACCGAAAATGCTATCCGACAAATTCAAGATGACTTGACAATACAAATCGATTTCTTTAACGAAATAGGGGATAGTATTAAGGCTCAACGCATTAAAGAACGCGTTGAATATGACATAGAAATGATAAAGGAATTGGGGCACTGTTCAGGAATAGAGAACTATTCTCGTTATTTCGATGGCAGAGAAGCGGGTCAGCGTCCTTATTGTCTCTTGGATTTTTTCCCTGAAGACAACCTTATTATAATTGATGAGAGCCACGTAAGTGTTCCTCAAATCTCGGCTATGTACGGTGGCGACAGAGCAAGAAAGAAAAATCTTGTGGAGTTTGGTTTCCGTTTGCCTGCGGCATTCGACAACCGTCCGCTAAAGTTTGAAGAGTTTCATAGTCTCATCAAGCAAATTATTTATGTATCGGCAACCCCTGCAAACTTTGAATTAGAAGAAGCAGAAGGCGTCGTAGTCGAACAACTTATACGCCCAACAGGCTTGCTCGACCCCGAAATAGAGGTTCGTCCATCGGAAAATCAAATCGACAACTTAATGGAAGAAATCCTGATAAGGGCGGAAAAAGAGGAACGCATTCTTGTTACGACACTCACGAAACGAATGGCAGAAGAATTAACCGAGTATCTTTTAAACCATGAAGTACGAGCTGCATATATACACAGCAACGTTGCAAGTTTAGATAGAATAAAAATAATAAACGACTTACGCAGTGGAATTTATGACGTTTTAGTTGGAGTAAACCTTTTGCGAGAAGGCTTGGATTTACCGGAGGTTTCGTTGGTGGCAATACTCGATGCCGACAAAGAAGGGTTTCTTCGCAGTCATAGAAGTCTTACGCAGACTGCAGGTAGAGCTGCACGTAATGTAAATGGAAAGGTTATCATGTATGCCGACACCATTACAGAAAGTATGCAAAAAACCATTGACGAGACATTGCGCAGGCGTGAGAAGCAGTTAAGATATAACGAACTGCACCATATTACGCCAACGCAAATCAGACGTTCTATAAAAGAAATACTACCTGTTGGCGATGGCTCTATGGCAACAAACATTCCGATTGATAAGAAAAAGTCGCAAACATACAGTATACCGCAAGAAGAAGCTGCAATGGTAGCCGACCCTATTGTTATGAAAATGACAAGGAAACAGCTTGAAAAGAGTATTCAGAACACAACAGCACTGATGAAAGAAACTGCCAAGAACCTCGATTTCTTACAAGCTGCACAGTATCGTGATGAAATATTGCGCTTACAAACAGAGTTGGAACAAAAAACGGTTTAACAAAAAAGTATTGTGCGACGGTTCTTTTTCTTACTGCCGATATGGCTCAAATACCCTTTGTTTTGTAAAGATAACTTCCTTAAAAAAGCGATAACTGCACTTTGGCGTTGCGAAAGCGGCTGTTTTGCGTTGCAAAACCTACGGTTTTACCGTGCAAAACAGCCGCTTTTGGAATGCAAAACAACACCTATTGTAGTGCATTGATAACAAGACAGTTACACAATAGCTATCCTTGCGAAAAACATTTACATACTTTTACCTTATCTTACCCCATAAAATAGATACTCGCTGCTCAAGTTCTACTGTTTCATTGAACGTAAAATGCGTCCGAAACTCCAAACGAACGTTAAATATTTTATAAGCAAGCTGCAATCAAGTATTTTTTTATAACTTTGCTCTATAAATTATTTGTATAAACAATTAAATAGGTACTCGTTTAAATAGACATTCTTTGCGTCTATCGTTTCTTTATGCACAGCAAGCAAGATAGAAGTCAATAGCAATGGAATAGTATAAATACAGATATTATGACAGAGGAAAACGAAAATAGTTTGGCACGTCCACCCCATCGTAGACGCCCACTAAGAGAAAATAAAAACAATGTTTCAGCACTGCGTCAGTGGCTCAATATCATTTTTATGGTAGGGGCTTTAATTGGTGTGATTTTCTATTTTGCTTTAGCAGACCAAACAGTTGGAATTATCATTATATTAGTTTCAATGGTATTTAAATTCACCGAAGCCACACTTCGATTATTCCGTCAATGAAGCGACACATATCACTGATTATAAGTTTGTTCATCATCTCTTTACTTGCTAACGCACAAAGCTTTGATACAATATCAAGAGATGGTATGTCTAACCTCAACGGTTTTCAAGGTAACAGAAATCTTGGACTATCAGACTCCATACAGAACCAACACAAAGAAATACCACGCGGCTTAAAAGTATGGACGATTGACGAACGCTTTGGCGACAGAACAGCAGCACAGCCCGATACGGTGTCTGAACTGTTTATGAACACTTTCTTTACCACGGGCTTACGAGGAGAGTATAATTCATTAGGTAATTTAGGTTCGCCTCGTCAAAATCGTATCTTCATAGACAGATCTGAGCCTTCGGAATTTATCTTTCTTGCACCATACGACAAGTTTATTGTACCACCTTCCAAGTTCCATTTCACCTCTACCCTATCTCCGATAACCAACTTATCGTACAGCACGGCAGGCGACAGAACAGACGGTGAAGACCAGTTCAAGGCATTATTTGCGATTAATGCAGGAAAGAAGTGGGGATTTGGGTTTAAGTTCGACTATCTTTATGGGCGTGGGTATTACAGCAATCAGAACACTTCGCACATCGATTACACGTTTTGGGGCACTTATACAGGCGAAAAGTATCAGGCAAACTTTCTTTCTTCGCTCAACCATCAAAAGGTTTCGGAAAACGGAGGTATAGCCAATGATGCTTACATTACCCACCCCGAAATATTCAATGAATCGTTTGAAACAAGCGAAATACCCACAGTTCTTTCGAAAAACTGGAATAGAAACGACAACCAGCACATCTTTTTCAACCACAGATATAGCTTGGGCTTTTATAGAAAAGTTGCTATGACAAAGGAAGAAATAGAGGCAAAGAAGTTTGCCATAAGGTCGATGCAAAGTCAGGAAGCAGATAAGGCACGCAAGAAGCAATGGAAGAAGCCAAGAAAAATGGTGAAGAGTTTGACGAAGAAGAGTTTAACAAACGCCAAAAGGCGAAAGGCAGACCCGACGATGCAAAGGTAATCGGCAATAATCCAACTTCAAACAATTTGGCAACAAACGGCGAACAACGCGATTTCATCAATGTTGATAGCTTGGGAGAGAAGGAAATGACCGGCAACGATGCTACCAATGAATGGATAAAAGATGAGTATGTGCCCGTAACAAGTTTTATCCATACGGCTCGCTTCGATAATTTCAGAAGAATTTATCAAGCCTATGATACGCCGGATTCATTCTATGCAAACAACTACTACTATAACAATGCAACGGCAAACGACTCCATTTACGACCAAACCAAACATTGGGCGTTGAAGAATACCTTTGCCATCGCACTGTTGGAAGGGTTTAACAAGTGGGCAAAGGCAGGATTAAAAGCATTTGTTTCTCACGAACTGCGCCACTACGAGCTTCCTATGCTGCTCACGACAACCACAACACCGGCGACCAATCCATTGTTTGGAGGATATGAAAAAATAAATAAAAACGACATCTCTGTGGGTGGACAGCTACTAAAAGCGAACGGCAAAACCTTACATTATAATATAAATGCTGAAGCGTGGATAGCAGGCGACAGAGCAGGACAGCTACACATAGACGGAAATGCAGACCTTAACTT
This sequence comes from Prevotella falsenii DSM 22864 = JCM 15124, assembly GCF_000613945.1. Lineage (GTDB taxonomy): Bacteria > Bacteroidota > Bacteroidia > Bacteroidales > Bacteroidaceae > Prevotella > Prevotella falsenii. The sequence goes on along the minus strand of NZ_BAJY01000029.1, from coordinate 25,429 downwards.
CCCGCTGTTGGGCGACACTGTGCAGTTTGCTGCTACGGCTTTCTTTCATCGCACAGCCCCCACGTTCTATATGAACACATTCCGTTCGCGCCATTTTTGGTGGGACAACAATCTTGACCAACAAATTCACTCCCGGTTGTTAGGTGCATTTACGTTGAAAAAGACAAGAACACAGTTGCGTGTGGGATACGATGTATTAAAGAACTATGCTTACTTTGGCTTGCAAAACGAACGTGTGGCAAGTGGTAATAATTATCTTGTAAGAAACAATCAAGTAAATGTAAGGCAACATAACGGTGCCATTAGCTTGCTTACACTTCAATTGCAGCAAGACTTTAAGTTCGGAATAATGAATTGGCAAAACCTGATTACATTCCAAAAGTCGAGCAACGAAGCTGTCCTCCCTACCCCAACGCTCAACATTTACAGCAATTTGTTCATCAGATTTAAAATTGCAAAGGTGTTAGACTGCGACTTTGGTGTCGATGGCAGATATTTTACGAAGTACCATGCACCCGAATATATTCCGGGAATGGGCTCGTTTGGCATACAAGAAACAGAAGCAAGCAGAACAGAGATAGGCAACTATCCTGTTATCAATGCCTATGCCAACTTTAAATTGCAGCGCACACGCTTCTTCATAATGATGTCGCACATCAATAGCGGCGATAGTGGCAACTACTTCTTTACGCCTCACTATCCGCTCAACCAACGAATTTTACGATTGGGAATAAGTTGGGACTTCTTTAATTAATATATTGGATATATGTCGGAAAAGATAGATATGCTATCAAGAATGGAAACAAACGTCAAGGTAAATTCGCTTAACGCTTGGGTTCTTGCAGCACGTCCCAAAACACTTACAGGAGCCGGTGTTCCCATTATGATAGGTATAGCCTTTGCTTTTACTGATGTTAATTGGCAGCATTTTCAGGTTCTTCCCGCTTTTTTATGTATCTTGTTTGCGTTCATTATGCAAATAGACGCCAACTTCGTAAACGATTATTTCGACTGTTTGAAAGGGAATGACGATGGCAAAACACGACTTGGACCTCGACGTGCCTGCAGCGAAGGTTGGATAACGCTGCCTGCAATGCGAAAGGGACTTACAGTTACCACGCTGTTGGCTTGCCTTGCCGGCTTGCCACTTATATATTATGGTGGGTGGGAAATGATTATCATCGGACTGCTTTGCGTTGCATTTTGCTTTCTTTACACTACAAAGTTATCCTATTTAGGCTTAGGCGACCTGCTTGTACTTGTTTTCTTTGGCATCGTACCTGTTTGTCTAACCTATTATGTGATATTGCCCAAAGGTATCCAAACTATTACGTGGCAAGTATTTACAGCATCTGTTGCCTGCGGTTTAATTATAGATACCTTACTCGTGGTGAACAATTACCGCGACCGCAATAACGATAAGCAAGCCGGCAAACACACACTCATCGTGCGCATTGGCGAGAAAAGAGCCGAGCAACTGTATCTTTGGTTAGGCTTCTTGGGCGTATGGCTGATGGCGATAGTGTTCTTTTTCGCCAACAACACAATGACAATACTTAGCATTTCCTTACTTTTCTTCTATCTTTTGCTCCACACAATGGCGTGGAAAGAAATGAAAAGGATAAAGCATGGCAAAGAGTTGAACAAGGTTTTGGGGCTGACTGCCCGCAATATGTTTGTTTACGGACTCTTAACAACAATAGGAATACTTCTGACAAAGTGATAAAAACGATGGATAACAGAGTTGATTTAGACCTTATGGAATTTGTTGAACAGCAAATCCTGCCACGATATAATGCCTTCGGAAAGTCGCACGGGATTGGACATGTGCAGCGAGTGATTAAGAATGCGCTTGCCCTTGTACCTGCAACAGGTGCCGATTCCAATATGGTGTACGTGGCAGCAGCCTATCACGACCTTGGCATGGAAGGTCCTCGTGCCGTTCATCACATAACGAGCGGTAAAATTCTGACGGCTGATGCAAGGCTTAAAAAATGGTTTTCAACAGAGCAAATACGCATCATGAAAGAAGCCGTAGAAGACCATCGTGCCAGCAGTTCGCGCGTACCGCGCAGCATTTACGGCAAGATTGTTGCCGAAGCCGACCGGGAATTAGACCCCGAAATCGTTTTTTCGCGCACTGTTCTATACGGATTAGAGAACTATCCGGAGAAGAGTAAAGAAGAACAATGGAAGCGTTTCTACAATCACATCAATGAAAAGTATGGCAGAATGGGCTACATACGCTTGTGGATAGCAAACTCGCCCAATGCAAAGAAATTAGAATACATACGCGAACTCTTGGGGCAAAAAGCCGAATTGAGAAAGATTTTCGATGAATTATACAACGACATATTTAGAAAGTCGGAACAGAAAGAAACGTAGAGAACTATCTGACCGACCTGAATTTATAAATAAAAAGCAACAATGACAAACGAAGAACTAATGCGCAGAGCCATTGAGCTATCAGAAAATAGTGTGCGAAATGGCGGTGGTCCTTTCGGAGCAGTAATCGCTAAAAACGGCGAAATTGTAGCGGAAGGAAGCAATAAGGTAACTATTGACAACGACCCTACTGCCCATGCGGAGGTTTGCACCATACGCAACGCATGCCAAAAGTTGGGCACATTCGACCTTTCCGGCTGTGTAATTTACACCTCGTGCGAACCTTGCCCGATGTGTTTCGGGGCTATTTATTGGGCACATCTTGATAAAATCTACTACGCTAACGACCGTAAAGATGCAGGAAAAATTGGTTTCGACGACGATTTCATATATAAAGAAATAGCTCTTGAGCCGCAATATCGCAAAAAACCTTCGGAGATTTTGCTCCGCAACGAAGCCATCAATGCCTTCAAGATGTGGACATTGAAAGACGACAAGAACGAATATTAACGTGAGTTCGATATAAGAAGTATGCCGTTATATCATTATAAGATATTTAAAGAAAGAATGGAATGTGATTTGATAGGCTTATAATCAATAAGAAGTGAAATTTTTTCGCCTCAAATTCTTACACCGAACTCACCTTATTTATGACCGTTTTCGTTCAGCCAAATGAGCAATGCCAAATTTATTTGAGCATTGCCATGGCGAGAAAACGCACTTTTCGAGGAACGAGAAAAGAACAAAAGAAGGCAATAAAAACGTAAACATTTTTCGCAAGCGCAGCTATTACGTAACTATTTATTTATCAGAGCATTACAAAACCTATTGTTTCGCGTTCCAAAACCGTAGGTTTTGCACGGTAAAAGCGTAGGTTTTACAACGCAAAACCTACGCTTTCGCAACGCCAAAGCGATTATATCACTTTTTAACAGAATTATCTTTACAATATCAAACCAAAAACGCTCACTGTTTCATTCGTGAATTTGTCTAAAAACATCTGCGAGATTACTTGCTTAATTGCTGTCTTATGTCGAACTCACGTAATATTAAAGCGGAAAAGCAATAGTGCCATTTTACCCAAAAAGGTGCTGCACCGAGAGTGCAGATATAGTTGCACTTTATTAAAATTCTATACAATAAAATTGTTTCTATAAAATAAAATGTGTACTTTTGCAGGTGCAAATAATAAATAATCTTACTAAATAGCTCTGCGGGCATTATAAACCTATAGGCGGAGAATGTATTAAAGGAAGATTCTTACCGAGCCTTTTTTATATATTAAAAAGGTAGGAGTTCTTTTTTCCTGTATCAAAAACGCAAATAAAGCAACGCAACATACATTCTCCACAGCAAATAAAGCAAAGTTATTTATAAGAAATCCATAAACTACACACTGACACAATGTTGGTAAAATCATCAAAAATATATATTGCCGGGCACAGAGGCTTGGTAGGTTCAGCTATTTGGAGCAACCTGAAAGCACGTGGATACAACAATCTTATTGGACGTACACACCACGAACTCGACCTTACCAACCAGCAAGCCGTTGAAGATTTCTTCGCAAAGGAACGCCCGGATGCTGTCGTCTTGGCGGCGGCATTTGTTGGCGGCATTATGGCAAACAGCCTTTACCGTGCCGATTTCATAATGCAAAATATGAAAATGCAATGCAACGTTATTTCGTGTGCATATAAATATAAGGTAAAAAAACTGCTTTTCTTAGGTTCAACGTGCATCTATCCGAAAAATGCACCGCAGCCAATGAAGGAAGATGCCCTGCTTACTTCGCCATTGGAATATAGCAACGAAGAATATGCCATAGCAAAAATAGCAGGATTGAAAATGTGTGAAAGCTACAACCTGCAATACGGTACCAACTATATTGCAGTGATGCCGACAAACCTTTACGGACCAAACGACAATTTCCATTTAGAGAATAGCCACGTAATGCCGGCAATGATGCGCAAGGTGTATCTTGCAAAACTTATTCACGAGGAAAATTGGGACGCAATAAAGGTAGATATGAACAAACGACCTATCAACCCTGTTGCCAAACTCAGCGAACAAATTGGCAGTGAGAATGTCGATGGAAATTCGCCCAAAGAGCGCATACTGAAGGCATTGGCATTCTACGGAATTGAAAACAACAAGGTAACACTTTGGGGAACCGGTTCTCCTCTACGCGAATTTCTTTGGAGCGAAGATATGGCAGACGCTTCGGTGCACGTATTGCTCAATGTAGACTTCAAGGACATCATTGGCATTGAAAAGTATTCAAGCGTATTCTATGGAGTAAAAGCCGACGGAGAAGTAGACCGCAACAACAGCGACGGACGTGGCGGAGCTATTCCGAGTTTAGGAGAAATAAGAAATTGCCACATCAATATAGGAACAGGAAAAGAGCTAACCATAAAAGAGCTATCGGCATTGGTTGCAAAGACAGCTGCCTTTACGGGTGAAATAGTTTGGGACGAAACAAAGCCCGATGGTACACCTCGAAAGCTGATTAATGTGGACAAGCTCCACTCTTTAGGCTGGAAACATAAAGTTGAAATAGAAGACGGCGTGAAGAAACTATACGATTGGTATCAAGATTCGTTAAAGAACTGATACCTTATATATATGCTACTATCAAAGATACATACAGCTACTTGTTCTTGGAAAGCTTTAAGGCTCTTCCTTATCTTTATTCTATGCAACTTTGCTGCCGGCAGTTCCTATGCACAGCTGTATAGTTTTGAAGAAAAGCAATATACTATAAAAGAGTATAAGGAAAAAATCAAAAACAGAAAAACATACTCTTTTTGCAAAGTTGAAACAAATAGTAGAATTTGGGAAGTAGAGACTGATGCAGAGATAAATAGTGATAAACGCTTTAAAAGTGGTACAACTACAAAAGGTAATGGTGCTACCTTTTTACTTTTAAAAACATCTTTTACAAATTCAAAAATAAAAAGAATTATAGTCAATACAGGTACAAGTGTTAAGGACACCGCTTCTTTAAAAGGTGAATTAAAGATAAACGATAAACCATACGCACAACAAAAGCTTTCTAATAACAAAAATCCCGGAGAATGTTCCATATTATTCAATGCGGTAGATACAAATGGCTATATAGAGATAAAGTTATCTTTCGAAGAAGAGAAAGAAAGTTTTATTATTATTAAAAGCATCGAAATTGTAAATGAAATTAACGAAAAGGAAGACAATTCCATAGCTATCGCAAATAACAAAAACATAAAAGACAACTCTATACAATTAAGACGCACGCTATCGAAGGATTATTGGAACACATTCTGTGTACCTTTCAATATTGAACCGGACACTATAAAAAGAGTATTCAACAACCCTAAGCTAAGAGTATTTACAGGAAAGGTTGAAGGTACAACCATGATTTTCAAGGAAACCGACAGCATTAAAGCAGGGATGCCTTATATTATAAAACCATCAAAAGATGTAGTAAACCCAACATTCCACAATGTTATTATTACAGCCGAAAGGCCAAAAACAATAGCAGACACAACAGAAGACTATGCCTTTGTTGGCATTTATAGCCCCACCGAACTAAAGACAGACGGCACAGAATTGTTTCTTGGCGATAAAGACTATCTTTACAAACCCTTCGCAAACGACAAAAAAATAAACGGTATGCGAGCATTCTTCAGAATAAAGAACAACAGATCGCAAGCAAGGCAATCGAAATATAACATCGCCATAGACGAAACAACGTCTATTCCGCTGCCCTACATAAATACCACCCCACCCCACACGCAAGAAAAAATCTACACTTTAGACGGTAGACAAGTACGTTCTACCCATAATTTAAAAGCAGGCATATATATAAAAAACGGCAAGAAGCTATATATACATTGACCGCTTAAACCTTAAAATCCTTACTTTGAATGAAACACTTAAAAATATATAAACAACCAACTTCAACAACAATACATATTATAAACTCTCACTTTTTCACAACTTCATCATCTAAGAATGGTGGTGTAAACGAAAAAGGAGACGTAGAAATAAATATTAATCCAGAAGAAGGCGGAGCCAGTGGTGCACACGCCAAACCATTCGAGTGGGAAGAATAATTTTTGTTGTTTGAACACCTCCCATTAAGTTATTACTCACTTCTGAAATATTGCTTAGGATAATTATTAGTAATGTCAGATATTTCATCTAACAATAAACGAATTGCAAAAAACACACTAGCACTGTACTTTAGAACGATTTTTTCGTTACTTGTATCTCTTTACACAAGTCGAATCATTTTAAATGAATTAGGCATAACCGATTATGGTATATATAATGTTGTTGGTGGTTTTGTTGGAATGTTCACAATACTGTCTTCATCGCTATCAGGGGCTATTAGTCGGTTTTTAACATTTGAGTTGGGCAAAGGAAATATTGATAAGCTAAATAAAGTATTTTGCACATCAATTAATATTCAAGTAATATTATCCATTTTAATTGTTATTTTATCAGAATCTTTTGGCTTATGGTTTCTAACTGAAAAGATGAACATAGAACCAGATAGAATGTTTGCAGCGAAATGTGTATTCCACACTTCTATTATTGTACTTATACTTGACCTTATAACCGTTCCTTACAATGCTATCATTGTAGCGCATGAACATATGAAAGCATTTGCCTATTTGGGGATTATTCACGTTTTATTAAAATTAGCGATTGTACTTATTTTGCCATTTTTCTCTTTTGATAAGTTAATATTTTATTCCTTTCTTCTTTTGTCTACCTATATAATTATACGTTTTTTAAATGGTATATATTGCAAACGCCATTTTACTGAAACGGATTGGCACTTTTATATTGATAAAGCGTTAATGAAAGAGATGTTCGCTTTTTCTGGCTGGACTTTTATAGGTTCATCGTCTGCAATTCTAAGAGATCAAGGCTCAAATATCTTATTGAATTTATATGTAGGTCCAGTTGTAAATGCAGCTCGTGGCATAGCAGAACAGGTAAATGGAGCTGTAAATAGTTTTGCCTCTAATTTTATGACGGCTGTAAATCCACAAATAACAAAATCGTATGCAGCTAATGAAAAAGAATATATGTTGGACTTAATTTATAAGAGTGCAAAATTTTCAATGTTCTTATTATTATTTTTATCTTTACCTATTATGGTAGAGACACCATATATATTAACAATTTGGCTAAAAATAGTTCCTGAACATACAATATGGTTTGTAAGGCTAATCCTTCTTTATGCTTTATGCGATTCTATATCTCGGCCCTTAATTACAGCTATGCTTGCAACTGGTAATATTAGAAATTACCAACTTATAATAGGAGGTATTCAACTTCTCTGTTTGCCAGCTTCTTACATTTTTCTAAGAGAAGGATTTCTTCCAGAGATTACTCTAATAGTTGCACTTGCTTTAAATCTATGTTGTCTTATTATACGTTTAATCTTATTACGAAGTATGATAGGGTTAAAAGCAAGAGATTATATAAAAAATGTTGTTTTAAAAGTTTGTTTAGTAGGTGTAATAGCTTCTATTTTACCTATATATTTGTCATTAAGTCTGTCTGATAATTTTTTATCTTTTATTATTGTAACAGGAATAACGTTGATAGTATCTTTACTCGTTATTTATAATATAGGTTGTTCTGCTTCTGAAAAAAAAATAATAAAGAGTTTCATACTTAAATTATTCCATAAATTTATTTGATGAATAATATTCAAAGGATCTCTGACGCATATCTTTGTTCTAATTGTGGCGCATGTTATACGATTTGCGGTGTAAACGCTATAGATTTTAATTACTCTCCTATTGGGAGAATGTATGCAAATGTAAATTCAAATTGTATAGATTGTGGATTATGTACTAAAGTCTGTCCTTCCATAGATTATTACGATCTTCATAAAGTATACAAAGATATATATAAAGGTGAAATAAAGAAAGTATACGTAGGCAAAAGCCTTACACAGAACTTTTTTCAAAATGGACAAAGTGGTGGACTATGTACTTCTATTCTTGCATGGTTATTCGAAAATAAGAAAATTGATGGAGCGATAGTATGTAAAATGGATTTTGCTAAAATTCCATTAGTTCAACCATATCTTGTTACTTCTATAAAGGATTTAGAAGATAGTCAAAAATCTTGTTATACTCCAGTTCCACTGTTAAAAGCATTAAAGCAAACAAAAGGAATACAATCTATAGCATTAGTAGGCTTACCATGTCATATAGAAGGCGCAATAGCATTAAGTAAAACTTTAAAAAAATTTGCTAATATCAAGTATAGAATAGGTTTAATTTGTGATAGAACTTTATGTAATGGAGTACAAACCGCAATCTCATCTTTTGCTCAAACAAAAGAAAATGATGAAATTAAAATAGACTGGAGAAGAAAGGATTCAACTATAAATAATAAATACTATTCGTATTCTAATGCTCCCGTAGTTATATACACAAAAAAGAAAGTTTTAAAGGTTTTACCTAAAAACTATAGAATGCTCTTAAAAGAAATGTTTACAACTCCTCGATGCTATATTTGTTATGATAAATTAAATGTGCACGCTGACATTGTAATAGGAGATCCTCATGGAACAAGAGAAATAGATAAAACACATGGAAACTCTTTGGTTTTAGTTAGAACGGAACTTGGACTATCTTGTATTCAAAAGATGATGAACCAAGAAAAGATAAAGTTAGTATTAAGTAATGAAGAAGATGCTTTAAGAGGTCAGGGAATTGATACACGAAAGATAAGTGTAAATAACTTTGCTAAGGCTCTAGAGATATTATCCGAACATACAGAATCATATCTCTATAATTTTGATAGTAACAAAATAACAAGAGCAGAATTAAGCAAAGCTAAACGTATTATTCGAGAATTTATAAAAAACGATCACTTAGAAACAACAGAATTAATAAAACAAGCACATAATAAAATTATAAAAGGCACTAAAATAGTTCCTTTTTATTATAGAGTTGCCATAAAATTAAAGAGAATGTTATGGAGAAGATAGTTTTATCTGGAATAGGGTTTGTAAATAAAGGTGCAGAGCTAATGCTTTATGCTATATTACAAGAAATTGAAAATAAATTTCCAAATTCTGTAGTTTATTTATCAGAAGCTATTCCCCAAGGTTATGATTTTTCAACTAAGTTAAGTTTCAAGACACAATACCCTATATGGCTTAAAACTTTTAAGATACAAGGTATTATGGAAAGGTTAAAATTACCTTTTTATGATAACTTTATTGCTAATAAGATAGTAAAAGACGCAAAATATTTTATTGATGCAAGTGGGTTTCTTTTTTCGGATCAATTCAATTTAAAAAGAGAAAACTATCAATATTGGTTTAAGCAATTGGCAAAATATAAAGAACAAGGAACCAAAATAATATTCTTACCGCAAGCATTTGGCCCCATAGAGAATAAATATACAAAAGATATTATAGATGTTATATGCGAAAAAGCAGATTTAATTTTTGCACGAGAAAAAGTTTCGTTAGATTATTTAAAACAAATAAAACAAACTAAGGATAATGTTTTAATGTATCCAGATTTTACATCTTTAATTGATGGGATCATACCTTCTAAATACTCGTACTTAAGTAATGGAATCTGTATTATACCAAATGCAAAAATGGTATCTCAAGGAATAGTTACAATAGAAGAATATATTAATATCTTAACTCAAATCATAAATCAAACTACTTCAACTAAACATAAGACTTATCTATTAAACCATGAGGGAATAGGTGATGAAGATATAATAGCCAAATGCAAGCAATATCTTGGAAAAGATATAGAAATCGTAACAGGATTAAATGCATTAGAGGTAAAGGGAATGATCTCGTCTTCATACCTCTGCGTTTCTTCTCGCTTTCATGGCGTAGCATCTGCTCTTAATTCAGGGATACCTTGCTTAGCGACTAGTTGGAGTCATAAGTATGAAGAGCTTTTTAAGCTTTACCAACAAACAGATTGTATCTTAAATACAAAAGATTTAAACTCTATAAAGAATAAAATTACAGAATATATAGATGAAAGGAATAATTTATTCATTAGACAAGCAATAACAAAGATATTGCCTACTATTAAGATACAGTCAAAAGAGATGTGGGATTTAATTTGGAGCATTTAAAATAAATAGAATAAAGTTTAAGATAAAAATATGTCGATAGAGTACAAAATAGGAGTAATAGGTTTAGGATATGTAGGCTTGCCATTGGCAAGATTGTTTTCAACAAAGTTCAAGACCATTGGCTTTGATATGAAGCAGAGCCGTGTTGATGCATTAATGGCAGGACACGATGCAACATTAGAAGTTGATGATGACCTGCTGCAAGAAGCCATTAGTAAAAATGGGTTCAAATGCACAAGTAATATTGAAGATATAAAGGACTGTAACTTTTATGTTGTTGCTGTGCCAACTCCTGTTGATAGTAACAACCGACCGGATTTAATGCCACTGGTAAGCGCAAGTGAAACCATTGGGAAAGTAATCTCAAAAGGCGACATCGTTGTATATGAGTCTACTGTCTATCCCGGTGTGACAGAGGAAGAATGCCTGCCTGTTGTAGAAAGGGTATCAGGTTTAAAATTCAATGAAGATTTCTTTGCAGGCTATTCGCCGGAACGTATAAATCCCGGAGATAAGGAGCACACTGTAGAAAAAATAAAGAAAGTTACATCGGGTTCAACACCTGAAGTTGCAGATATTGTTGATAATATTTATAATTCCGTTTTAATAAACGGAACACACAAAGCCCCTTCGATAAAAGTAGCTGAAGCATCGAAAATTATTGAGAACTCTCAACGCGATGTCAATATCGCTTTTATGAACGAATTAGCAAAAATATTCAATGCAATGGGGATTGATACACGCGATGTTATTGATGCAGCAGCATCGAAATGGAACTTTATAAAATTAAGTCCAGGGTTAGTAGGCGGGCACTGTATCAGCGTAGACCCATATTACTTAATTCAAAAAGCACAAGTATATGGCGTTCTTCCTCGCATAATGTCGAGTGCACGACGTCTGAACGATGGCATGGGCGATTACGTTGCCAACCAAACCATAAAATGTATGAACAAGAAAGGCATTATGGTAAAAGATGCCAACATTCTTATTCTTGGTATAACATTCAAAGAAAACTGTCCAGATGTAAGAAATACAAAAGTGGTAGATATTTATCAAACACTATTGGAATACAGCAACAATATAACGGTTTACGACCCTTGGGCTAATCCTGAAATCGTAAAGAGACACTACAACATCGATACAAAACAAGAATTAGAACAGATTGAAGCAACAAAATATGATGCCGTGATTTTAGCAGTTTCCCATAAAGAATTTCTTAATATAGACATACGCTCCTTGCTAAAAGAAAAAGGAATAGTTTACGATGTCAAGGGTGTGCTGCCTACTAATATAATAGATGCAAGGCTATAATGAAAATAAGTTTTGTAATACCTATCTATAATGCAGAATTATACTTGAATAAATGCATAGAAAGCATTTATAATTCAGCATTAACAAATTCAGAGGTAGAAATCATTATGATTGATGATGGTTCTACTGACAACAGTGCCAAAGTAGCAAAGCAAATATGCCAACAACACAAGAATACAACACTTATAGAACAAGAAAATCAAGGGTCAAGCGCAGCACGTAATGTTGGTATAGAAAAAGCTACGGGCGATTATATTTGGTTCATAGATAGCGATGATTATTTAGAATCTTCACTATTAGGAAGAATTAAAAAAGACATTATAGAAAATAACTTTCCTGATATATTTGCTATTCAATTAAAACTTATTGATGGAAAAACTACTCGTATAGAATGTTCTCAACAAAAGGTAAAGCATAATGTTGTCTTAAAAGGACGTGATGCTATTCTAACTGGTTACCAGCCTTCATCAGCATGTGCAATAATCTGTAAGAGAGATTTTATCAAAAAACATCAACTAAGTTTTTATGTTGGTATCTCTCATCAAGATGTTGAATTTTCAATGCGGGCAGTAGCATTGGCTAAAAACATTTATTTCTCAGACTACCAAGCCTATATCTATATAAAACATAGTGGCTCTGTTTCCAAACCGAAAACTGTAGAAAGACAATATTTCTATACTATTGGCGATATGTATGTTGCATTATCTCACCAGAAGTTTATAAAAACACTTGAAGATAAAGAACTGCAAGATTATATTCTTAGATGGAGTAATAATATCTTGTTTAATCTCGTATTATCCATAAAGCGTAGTAATAGTCCTCTAATAGATAAAAACTTTAGAAAAAAAGTTCTCAATGAAATGAAAAGTCATGGAGTTTTTCCCCTTCAAGGTCCTTTTACTTCATGGAGAATATGGATTTTAAGCAAACTGTTAAATCTTCGTTATATAAACTAACGTGAATTCAACAAATTATAGGCGTCTCTTTAAAGGATACTCCAGGGGAACTATTTAACCTCCATTGGCGCAGTAGATGGAGATAGCGACAAGTCCTACTTCAGTGGGGCACTACTTATACTTCAGTGCCCCACTACTTATACTTTAGTTGTTATTAACATTTTACTCTTTTTTTATATAAAACATTCAGTACTATAAAATAACTTGTTGAGCTTATACAATATAAATACTCTCTAAATAATATTCATACGATGAAAATTATTTTAATTACATACGTTACTCCAACACCTGATAATTTTAAAGCTGCATCAGCACTCTCTTTCCATCTATGTAAATACAGACCTGCTAATGTTGAATTAGAAATTTATAGTTTTAACGGTAATAATGTTCCTCAAAATGTGATACAACACATAGAAAAAGAACTTAATGCCAGCATTCATATAGTACCAACAAACAAGTATATTAATTACTTATTCAAAACGCATACTATTTTCCTTAAAAACTTTCTCCCCTACCCTTTCAATTATTACAATTCACTATCACCCAAAATAGTAGAAAAAATAAACAATAAAAAACCTGATGCAATATGGGTTAATGGCGATTTTATGTTGAAAGTTTTAAAACAATTTGACGGATATAAAAAAGTATTGACAATGCCTGATTGCGTTTGTTTATATTATGATCGCCTTTTGAAAGATAGTTGGTGTAGGCAAATTTGGTTAAAGGGATTAGGTAATAGGATACAGGCTGTTAAAAATAAGCAATTGGAAAAAAAATATCCAACTACAAATATAATTTACCATCTTGTTGGAGAAGCTGATAAACAATACCTTCTTAAGGTTAATAAAGGACTTGATGCTCATTTTATACGCCACCCACATTATAATTACACAGATAAAAAGCAAATATCATTTTCAAAAACTAAAATTAAAAATACTTATCGCAGGGCAATATAATCTATATATGTTTACTGCATTTAATGAAATTCTTCCAGAATTATGTAATCATAAAGAAATTGCAAACAATTACAGCATTACATTCTTAGGAAAAGGGTGGAACTTTGCTGTAGATAAACTACAGGAAGCAGGGTATGAAACCTATCAAATCGATTTTGTAGACGTGTATTTAGATGAAATCATTAAATATGACATTCAGCTCACTCCTATTTCAGTCGGAACAGGAACTAAAGGGAAAGTTCTTGATGCACTTGCAAATGGATTACTTATAATTGGTACACCGTATGCAATGGAAAACATTGCAGTCGAAAACAATAAATCGTGCATTATTTATAAAGATGCCAAGCAACTAATTTCTATCTTAAAAGAAATCCCCTTGCAAAAAGAAAAATATGAAGTCATGGCTGAAGAGGGAAGAAAATGTGTACTGACAATGCATGACAGAAAAAAGGTTGCAAAAGAACTGTTTGATTTATTTTAGACAGAAATCATTATTAATACCTGTCTATTTAAATCATTAAATAATATTTTAACATGATTGTATACATCATTCTTTTTCTTATCCCTACCGTTTTATATTTCTATTATAAAGACAATAAACAGGCTTCTTACAAACCCTTTTTATTCTTTTTTATTTCGTTAGCTGCATTTGTTGGATTGGGCGATATGTTAGGCGGTTACGATCGATACATCTATGGCGAGCTGTTTGATAATTTAGCAGACCAATTGAAAATTGGGACTCCAATAATGTTTTCTGATATTTATCAAATATACAATACAGAATTTGGCTATATAGGGTTCAACTGGGCAATAGCCCATATAACAAGCAACAGGTATATTTTTATCTTCCTCTATACTATCTGTATGTATGCCATTATTTTACATAGTTTCAAAAAATATGCTAAAAATTACCCTTTGGCATGTATTCTGTTTATGGCATTGGTATTCTATTTCTCCTTTACATATCTTCGACAGATGTTTGCCGCTGCTATTATAGGGCTTTCTATTAAATATATCATCGAAAGAAAATTTTTAAAGTATTGTGCCGTTATCTTCGCAGCGTTTTCATTCCATAATTCTGCTGTTATTTTCTTCCCTATGTATTTTATTGCGAATAGAAAATATTCAAAAGCACATATATTGTTATTAATGGCTGCATGCTTCATTATTGGTGTAACCGGAATATCAAGCAGCTTTATAATCTATTTGACGATATATCAACTCGTGCAGCACATGGTGATTATGCTATTCAAGGAGATACCCGTATCGCCTACATTTTAGAGGCAGGATTTTTTCTCTTTTTTCTAATTAATTCTTATCGACATTTACCAGATACCAAGCAAAGTGTTGTTTTATACAATATAGCCTTAGCATTTTGTGCTGTTTTGCTGTTGTTTATTCGTTCTGAAAACGGAGGACGCTTAAGTTGGTATTTTGTATATGGTTTGATATTCTCACTAACACAGTTATTAACAACTAAAAATGGTAAACGTCATCATTTCGACTTATATATAATAGCTGTAAGTTTATTTCTATTTTTACGAATAACTATTGAATGGTCTTTTAATATGTGCCCATACAAAACTTTCCTGACTCCGGGACATACAGCTGCAGAATGGATTTATGAAAGGTATGAATACGATCTTAAATATGATATGGATAAATTCTATCGATAAATTATGAAAGAAATCCCTATAAAAAAACGAGAGAGTAATTTTGAATTACTTAGAATCATAGCAATGTTACTTGTTATGATTACTCATGCAACATTCTTATCTTTAGGTATTCCTACACATGAAGACTCTATAAGTACTCCTTACAATTCTTTTGGAATTTTTCTTTCACAATCATTTTCTACTGTATGTGTCAATATCTTTATTTTACTATCAGGTTGGTTCGGTATAAAGGCAAATTTAAAAAGATTTTCAGAATTTATCTTTCAACTTTTTTTTCTTTACAAGTATTATTTTTATAGGGTTTTACATCTTTTCTCCTAATGTTATTGCAAATACAGATGCACTCCTTACCTTCTTTATGTTTCATAGCTCTGACTATTGGTTTGTCAAAGCATATATCGGGCTATATCTATTTTCTCCTATTTTAAATACGTTTGCAGAAAGGGCTTCACAAAAACAACTTGGTTATTTCCTTATCTCCTTCTTTATTTTTCAAACTATTTATGGCTGGCTCAGCATTGATGGAGTACAATGGATCGGAGGGGGATATTCTGCAGTTTCTTTTTTCTTTCTTTATCTTGCAGCAAGATATACAAGACAATATCTTTTGCCAGACATAAATAAAATAAGTCAGAGTATATATATATCGAGTTACATTAGCATTGTATTGTTTATTGCAATCTTGGCTTTTATCGTAACTCGATTCGGTCTTCCCATAGCAGGAAGATTATTTACTTATACCAACCCATTAGTTTTATTAGAATCATTGTTATTACTAATTATTTTTAGTCGAATATCTATAAAAAGCAAAATCATTAATTGGGTTGGAATATCATGTTTCTCTGTTTATCTTTTACATGCTAATGAATTACTTCTACGCCCTTATTATGGCAAAATTATAAATAACCTTTCGGTAACTGAAAGTACAGAATGGTTTCTCGTATTTACTATGCTTTTCATATTAAGTATTTTTCTCATTTCTATCCTATTAGATAAAGTGCGAATAGCTATATGGAATATTTTAATTTATAATTCTTTTAAACAACAACAATAAAAGATATTAATGCTGATAACCGTATTCACTCCAACCTATAACCGGGCGAGACTTCTTCCAAGATTGCATAAAAGCCTGCAAGAGCAAACTAATAAAGACTTTGAGTGGGTTATCGTTGATGACGGGAGTACCGACAATACAAAAGAAGTTATAGAGAACATAACTATACAGCAAGAGAATGATTTTCCAATTCGATACTTCTATAAAGAGAATGGAGGAAAACACACAGCAATAAATAAAGGGGTAAAAGAAGCGAAAGGAGAATTATTTTTTATAGCAGACAGCGATGATGCCTTATTACCCAATTCCTTAGAAATAGTTCGGAAAAACTATCTTGAGATTAAAGAAAACAAAAATATTGGAGGGATTTGTGGTTTAGATTGTTATAAAGATGGAAAACTTGTCGGTTCAAAATTACCTAAAGAAACTTTAGAAAGTAGTTCTATCGAAATTCGCAATAAGTATCGTGTTATCGGAGATTTAAAAGAGGTATTCTATACAGACGTAATGAAAGAGTTTCCTTTTCCGGAAATTGACAACGAACGTTTTGTCCCAGAAGATTTAGTTTGGAACAGAATTGCACAAAAATATAAACTAAGATGTATCAACCAATCAATATACCAAGTGGAATACCAAAAAGATGGTCTTACTGCTGAAATTATCAAAATAAGAATGAAGAGTCCGATTGCAACAACAATGTGTTATGCAGAAATGTTAGATTTATATCCTCCTATTAAAGATAAAGTAAAAGCAGCCATAAATTATTGGAGATTTTATTTCTGTATTGAGGATAAATCAAAAATAAGAAAAAGAATAAATTCTTTATGGATATGGCTATTACCAATAGGTTGGGCATTTCACATTAAAGACCGCATAAGAACAGCAAAGAGATAACTTGATAATCTTTTTTTATCAGCAATATTCACCACTCTCCTACTCTACATACATTCTTTTGTAAACAGAAAGAAAGCCATAAAACTGTAAATACTTTTTCAGAAGCACACTTATTTTTAACTTTCTATTTATCAGTGTGGTATAAAATATATTCTTTCGTATATCAAAAGCGTAGATTTTATCGTGTAAAAGCGTATGTTTTGCTGAGCAAAACATACGCTTTTGAAGTGCGAAAGAGTAGTTAATACTTCTTAGGAGGATTATCTTTACAAAACAAAAAAAATCTCTTACCTATATTAAACTATAAAAGAAAAATTATAAATGTCTCTCAAAACACAGATAAAGAAACTTACCGACGAGCGTTGGAATGTAGGATTTATTCAGAATTCTACGGAGGATATTATTAATGGCAGTGCTGTTGATGTAAAATGGATAATTCATAAATATAAAGACTCTTGGTTTGCCGACCCATTCGTTTTAGATGTAACAGAAAAAGAGATTACTTTATTAGTTGAAGAATTTTATAAACCTATAAATAGAGGACGAATTTCTAAGCTTACAGTTGATAGAAAAACATACATTCTTTTAAGATGTGATGTTATTTTAGAATTACCGACACATCTTTCTTTTCCTCTAATTATCAGGAGAAACAGTAGCTTAGGAGACCTTATAAAAGATATTGATACAGAAAACGAGAAGGCAACAGAACCTAATGTTTATATCTTGCCGGAGAACGGAGAAAGCGGACATTTATACATATATAGTTTTTCCCCGAAATCGAATAAAATAAGCTGCTTACACAGTGTTTTAGACAAAGCTGTTGAAGATGCTGTTCCTGTTAAAATTGATGAATATATATATTTGTTCTGCACACCAAGAGAAAATCCTAATGGAAACATCTTACACATATATAAATGGGCACCTAAAAATAAGCAGTTTCATTTTCTAAAAGAAATTTCTTTCAAAGAAAACATAGCACGTATGTCTGGCAATTTCTTTTACTACAAAGATAAACTTATACGCCCAACCCAAGAATGTAATACGCAATATGGTCATGCAGTTACATTACAGGAAACAGATACAACCAATTTTACTTTTAAAGAAATAAGAAGACTATACTCTGTACACCCTACATTAAATATAGGTAGCCATACCTTTAATTCGTATAAAGGAATTACAGTTACAGATGCCCTTGGATTTGATAGAATGTGGATTCGTAAGATTCTTAAACGTTTTAACTTAATATGAGCAGATGAAGATTCTTCAAGTCATTACATCTTTGGAAATAGGAGGTGCAGAAACCTTGGTTGTGAACTTGATTCCAAGATTGTGCGCATTAGGGCATACTGTGGATTTATGTATATTTAATGGTACGGAAACACCATTGATGCAGAGGCTTAAGGTTGAAAGTCCACAGACAAAGATATATGCATTGGGGTATGGTGTGTACAATCCACTTTATATATTAAGGTTGATAAAGATAATGAAGGGGTATGATATAGTTCATACACATAATTCTTCACCACAGCTATTTATTGCAATTGCCAACTTATACCGCCATATAAAACTCGTATCTACAGAACATACAACTTCTAATCGCAAACGCGAATGGAAATGGTATGCTCCGATTGAAAGTTGGATGTATGGACAATACAACTATGTAATTTGCATCAGTCAAGTAGCAGAAGAAAAGTTGAGGGAATATATGCGAGGTGATTGGATAGATAATACCAAACTTCGCTATAAGCATATTTCCACCATTAATAATGGTGTGGACGTTGATGCCATTTGCAATGCTACGCCTAATAAGGAACTTCTAACACTTAAAGAAAATAGGAAGGCGATTTTAATGGTTGCCGGTTTTAGAGATGCTAAAGACCAAGACACAGTTGTTAAAGCTCTGTCTGCTTTGGATAAAGATAAATTTGAAGCTTGGTTTGCCGGGATTGGCGAACGAATGGAAGAAGTTCAACAGCTGGCTAAGTCGTTAGGTGTAGATGATAGAGTTCGGTTTCTTGGATTAAGAACAGATATACCAAATGTTTTGAAGGCAGCAGATATTATCGTAATGTCTTCTCACTGGGAGGGCTTGAGTCTTAGCAATGTAGAAGGTATGAGTGCACATAAACCTTTTATAGCCTCTGATGTGAATGGCTTGCGAGAGGTTACAAAAGGATACGGCATTCTCTTTCCGCACGAAGATGCCAAGGCTCTTGCAAATGAGATTAATCAACTGGCAGAAAATAAGGACTATTATGATGAAATTGCCAACCGCTGTTATGCTCGAGCAATAGAATTTGATATTAGTAAGATGGTAAGCGGTTATAATAAGGTCTATCAAAAAGTAATTGGAAAGTTTGAATAGACCGATACTGATATATCTGAAACCGTTGAGAATATAATGTCATAAGAATTATTAAAGATGGCAAAGAGGAAACTGATAAGAGTTACTACCTCTGATATAAGTTTAGATTCGCTCATCAAAGGACAACTTAAATTTCTAAGTTCAGAGTTTGAAGTTATTGGTGTTTCTAACAATACGGGGGTGTTGGAAATGGTAGGAAAGCGCGAAGGCATTAGAACCATTGAAGTTCCAATGCACAGAGAAATTTCCTTGTTCTCCGACATCAAATGCCTTTGGCTGCTTTACAGATTATTTCGTAAAGAAAAACCTGATATTGTCCATGCCAATACCCCGAAAGGCAGTATGCTGTCAATGATAGCCTCGAAGTTAGCTTCTGTGCCTCATCGTCTCTATACAGTTACAGGGCTACGCTATCAAGGCGCAAATGGGCTTTTCCGCACTTTGCTTATAACAATGGAACGTATTAGCTGCTATTGCGCAACGAAAGTAATTCCGGAAGGAGAAGGAGTAAAAAAGACTTTACTTGAAGATAGAATTACAAGTAAAGAAATGCACATAATCCATAATGGAAATATCAATGGTATAGATACTACTTACTTTTCTGAACAGGCTACAATTGAACAAATAAAGCAAAATCTGAACCTTTCTAAAGAAACAAATTCAGAAAAAGCAAGAGATTTATTCAGAGAAAGCATTGGACTTTCTAAAAGCGATTTTGCCTTTATCTTCATAGGACGAATTGTTCGTGATAAGGGTATGAATGAGCTAACAGTCTGTATGAAACGATTTAAAGCAGAAAAAAAGAGTATGAAACTACTTCTTGTAGGTCGTTTTGAATCGGAATTGGATCCTCTTGATGCTGATAATGAAGAATTTCTTCGTTCGGATTCAAATGTTCATTTTGTTGGCTATCAGAATGATGTCCGCCCATTCTTTATAGCAGCAGACGTATTAGTATTTCCAAGTTACAGAGAAGGATTTCCTAATGTGGTTTTGCAAGCTGGAGCTATGGGTATCCCTGCTATTGTAACAAATATTAATGGATGCAATGAAATTATCAAAGAAGGTTTCAATGGTAAAATATTCTCTTCTAAGGATGTAGATGCTTTATACGAGAAAATGAATTGGTGCTTGAATAATAAGAACTGCGTAAAAGATATGTCTTCACAATCTCGCAAAATGATAGTTGACAGATATAGGCAAGAAGAAGTTTGGAAAGCGATACTACATGAATATAGGAAACTTTTAAAGTAGAGAACTAATGGAGTGTGATGTTATTGTAACATATTGTTGGAATCGAGTTGGATATAATATAATTCGTAGCCTTTATGAAAGGGGATTGAAAGTTGTTGTAGGCGATACCTCTGCATATAATATTTGTAGCATTTCTAAATTTAGCATAGGAAAATTCATATATCGGGATTTTAGTAAGGATGAGCAAGGTTTTATTGAGGATTTGAAGAGAGCTATCAAAGAATATTCCCCTAAGGTTCTTATGCCTACACATGACGAGACATTGATAATTGCCAAACATATAGATGAACTTCCCCAAGATGTCATTTATACCATGGACTCTTATGAGAAACAAATTCGATTATCAGATAAATATGAGGCAACGCTTTTAGCAGATTCTGTTGGTGTACCTGTACCACGTTTTATAGACGATATACGAAATGCCACATATCCGATTGTTATAAAGACTAAATTTGGAAACTCTGCTAAAGGTGTATTCTTTCCCAAAGATTACGAGGAAGCAAAGAATCTCTTACTACAATTTAACAAAAAAGATATTCTAGTAGAAGATTTCTTTGCAGGCAGAGATTATAGCGTTGACTGTGTTAGGTATGATAATTTCTTTCAAGCAAGTACATATAGATCTTTGGTAACCAAAACAGATGGTGGAGGTACGACTACGCAGAGAATCCTTGTTAAAATGCCCGAATTGGAAAAATATTCTAAACTAATCTTAGATAAAATTGACTATAAAGGTGTATGTGGCATTGACTTCAAGGTGAATGAAAAAACAAAAAATGCTGTCTTTATAGAGGTTAATGCTAGATTTACAGGTGGCTTAGCTACTCCAATGGCAGGAGGTTTTGACATACCTTACATTGTATATACTCTCTTTACATCTGGGAAATACAATCAAAGTATTTGCCCTCGTATAGGAACAAAAACCAAGTGGATTCTTGGAGATATTATTACTCTCATTGGAAAAATACTTCGTTCTTCTTTGACTATAAGAGAGTTCAAACAAATTATGAGTTGGGACTTTGATGCTTTTGATGATTATAGAAAGGAAGACAAGAAAGCTATTTTGGGTGAATTCCTTTATTATTTAATTAAACTAGTAAAAAATAGAAAAATGAATCCTTAAGTCAAAGTTATGTTTCTTAAATGGATATTTGATAAGATTGTTTCCGTCATTGGATTAGTATTGTTAAGTCCAGTATTATTAATTGTAACAATTCTCATTAAACGAAAGATGCCCGGTCCCATTCTGTTTTGTCAGAAACGAGTAGGACAACACGGTAAGCTATTCACTGTTTATAAGTTTCGGTCAATGACTGTTAAAGCTGAGGCATCAGTGGCGAGTAAAGATTCTGCGGCTACGTCTATAGCTTCAACAGAACAAAGTAGGATTACTCCACTTGGCGAGAAGCTGAGACGTTACAAACTGGACGAATTGCCGGAACTTTGGAATGTACTCAAAGGTGATATGAGTTTTGTAGGGCCGCGCCCCGATGTACCCGGATATGCAGACCAACTGAAAGATGAAGACCGAGATATACTCAAGTTAAAGCCGGGAATTACCGGACCTGCCAGTCTCAAATATAGAAATGAAGAAGAACTGTTAGCCTCTGTTGAAAATCCCATACAATACAATGATGAGGTTATCTTTCCTGACAAAGTAAGATTGAATCTCTATTACTTAAAACATTATTCATTTATAAAGGATATTCAAATGATAGTCTGTACGGTTCTCGGTAGAAAGATGAACTATGCAGGCGAAAATATATAATCAAGATGGAAAGAAAATATTTATGCCTCGCCCACATGAGTGGCAACGAACAGAAATACATTCAGGAAGCATTTGACACAAATTGGGTAGTACCATTAGGACCAAATGTGAATGCCTTTGAAGAAGAATTAGCAAGGTTTTGTAAGTCGAAACCCAACAAAATAGATTTCTCCAATGAAGTTTATCCACAAAGTATTCAGGCACACAACGACAATCCTGATGGGCTATGGAACGATGGATATAAAGAGTTAGAACATAAAGAAGTTGTTGCATTATGCTCCGGCACGTCAGCTATTCATTTGGCTTTGATAAACTTAGGCGTTAAGGCTGGTGATGAAGTTATTTGTCAGAGTTTCACCTTCTGTGCAAGTTCTCACCCCGTTGTTTATCTTGGAGCAACTCCGGTCTTTGTAGATTCCGAAGCTGATACTTGGAATATGTCGCCGGAATTACTCGAAAGAGCAATTAAAGACAGAATAGAAAAGACAGGCAACAAGCCGAAAGCAATTATCGCAGTTTACCTCTACGGTATGCCTGCAAAGATAAAAGAAATCATGGAAATTGCAGAACGCTACAACATTCCAATTGTCGAAGATGCTGCTGAAGGACTTGGCAGCCGGTATAACAGGCAAGTTGTAGGTACATTTGGCGAATACGGCGTAATGAGTTTCAATGGAAATAAGATGATAACCACTTCCGGTGGCGGCGCATTGGTTTGTCCAAACAAAGAAGCGAAAGACCGTATTATGTTCTTTGCAACACAAGCTCGGGAGGCTTTCCCATACTACCAACACGAAGAAATTGGCTACAACTATCGCCTCAGCAATATCTGTGCAGGTATAGGGCGTGGACAAATGACGGTGCTTGACGAACATATTGCACACCATAAACACCTTGCAAATCTGTATAAAGAAGGCTTTAAAGATGTAAAAGGCATTACATTCCATAGCAATCCGAATGAAAAATATGACTCTAATTTCTGGTTGAATACCATCACATTGGACAAAGATTTAAAGGTTATAGGTCAAGAAGAAGCTTATAACAAAGCAATTGCAGGTGCTGTTGGCGGTGCAGCAGGTGTAGTTCATTCAACAGGAAAGGTTCATACCGATTGCGAACCAAACACAAATGTCGAGGCTATGCGTATAGCATTGGATAAATTAGGCATAGAAAGCCGCCCGCTTTGGAAACCAATGCATTTACAGCCGGTTTATAAAAACTGCCCAGCCTACATCAATGGCATAAGCGAGGAACTGTTCAAGACAGGTCTTTGCCTTCCTTCCGGTCCTATGATTAGCGATGAAGACGCAAGATTTATTATCGAATCTATCAAAACTTCTATTGTAAAATAGAACTTTATGTTTCTACAATAATAACTTTATGTGTGTTACCAAACAGCTAAAGGAGTTAATAAAGAATGAATTATGGGACGAACAGCTTAGCCTTTCGTCAATAGATAAAAAGGATTTCTCTATTCTACAGAATATTGCAAATATGCAAACTGTAAATGGCTTGGTATATTCTTCACTTATCAACAACAATGTAAAACTCCCACAGCAAGAGGCTTTGGTTGCATTTGGAAGTTTAGAAAACATCAAGAAAACAAATCAACACCTTAATAAAAATCTAATATTCCTTACCGAACTATTAGAGAAACATAATATAAAGTTCTTTGTTGTAAAAGGACAAACAGTAGCAAACTCCTACCCTCGCCCACTCCATCGAGTAGGTGGAGATATTGACTTCTACTGTTTTGCAGAAGATTTAGAAAGATTACTAAGCATATTGCACAAAGAATTAAATGTAAAACCGAAACGTGATGAATCGGAACAGCATTATACTTTCCTATTTAATAAAACCTTATTCGAACTACATTTTACACTTTACAAGTTTGCAAGTACAGAAAATCAACAATATTTCGATAGTTTAATAAGCTCCGAACCGCCGGATTATACATTCATTGATAATAAAAAAGTCCCAACTTTAAATCCAACGCTAAACCTTGCTTATACTTTTCTTCATCTGTTTCATCACCTTATAGAATTAGGTGTGGGGCTTCGGCAGTTTTGCGATGTTGCAATATTGTGCCACAGAGCTGCGATAGCTGAACAAGAAGGAGACAGAAAGAATTGTATTGATAAAGCAAAACTTATTGAAATATTAACACGATTAGATTTTCTCAAGGCATTCACTGCAATTGGAACTATCCTTGTAGACGAGATAGGTTTACCGGAAGCCGAATTTCCCTACACACTGACAAAGAAAGATTATAAAAGAAAGAAATATATTCTTAACGTTGTGTATAAGAGAGGTAACTTTGGGAAATATGGTCGCACAACAAAAGTAAGGTCAGGGATTAAGTATTATATTGAGCAAACGAATATAAAACTATCTCATTATTACCATCTATTTAATCTTAGCAGAAAAGAAAACATTGCACTTATTACGAAAGAGATACCTAAAAAGATTTTCCAAGCAGTAAAAAGGTGATACGTACAACAATACAAAACAACCGATAAACAAAAAAAAGATAGAGTTTTTATACTCTTTTTCATAGAAATAAATTCTGTTGAGGCAGCTAAGCAGTAATGCTTGGTTGCCTTTTTTATTTCATACCGGCTAAAGTCTATTATCACACTGATGACAATTCAATATCATACTGATGAACGAAAAGAAGGCAAGG